>NZ_JARZAH010000002.1:0-528097 GCF_029892145.1 Kitasatospora sp. GP30 | reverse complement strand
ACGCTCGGCTGGAGAACCCCAGCCGAGCGCCTGCGTGATCTACTGACGACCACGTAGGCCATCAGGTGTTGCGAGGACCCCAAGAATCCGCCATCGCGGTAGGGGCGCCCTCGTAGGTGTGACCCGGCTTAGTTGTCGCCGTCCTCGTCGATGAGGAAGCCGCGCATCGGGGCCGGGGCCTGCTGCATGGGCTGCATCGGCTGGGGCGGCTGCGGACGGACCGCGGCCATCGGCTGGGTCATGCCGGCCGGGGCCATCTGCGGCGCGCCGCTGCCCGAGGGCTGACCGCCGCCGAAGGACGGCTGGCCGTTGCCGCCGCCGAAGGACGGGGAGCTGCCACCGAACGACGGGCTGGAGCCGCCGAAGGAGGACTGACCGCCGAACGACGGGGCACCGGTGGAGGCCATCGAGGAGGCCGCCGGCGGCAGCGAGGCGGTGGCCGGGATCCGCGGCGGAGCCAGCGAGTCGTCCGCCTGCGACTCCAGCTGGCGCAGCTGGGTCTCCAGGTAGGACTTCAGGCGGGTGCGGTACTCGCGCTCGAAGGCGCGCAGGTCCTCGACCTTGCGCTCCAGGGTGGCGCGGGCGGACTCCAGGGAGCCCATCGCGACCCGGTGCTTCTCCTGAGCGTCCCGCTCCAGCGCGTCGGCCTTGGCGCGGGCGTCCCGCTCCAAGCCCTCGGCACGGCTGCGGGCCTCGCCGACGATCTTGTTGGCCTCGGAGCGCGCCTCGGAGATCGCCTGGTCGGCGGTCTGCTGAGCGAGCGCCAGTACCCGGGCGGCGCTGTCGCCACCGGGACCCTGCTGCTGCATCGGGCCGCCGAGCGGACCACCACCGAGCGGACCGCCCATCGGCGCCAGCTGCTGCTGACCGCCCATGGTCTGGCCCATCTGCTGCGGCATCTGGCCGCCCATCGGGCCGCCCTGCTGCATCGGCGACGGCATCGGCTGCAGCATCTGACCGCCCATCGGCTGCACCAGCTGCTGCTGGCCGCCCATGGTGCCCATGCCCTGCTGCTGCGGCATACCCTGCTGCTGCACCAGCTGCTGCTGGCCGCCCATGGTGCCCATGCCCTGCTGCTGCGGCGGCATGCCCTGGCCGGGCATCTGGCCCTGCTGCTGCGGCATGCCCTGACCGGCCGGCAGCTGCGGAGCGCCGGACGGCAGACCCAGCGGCTGGCCGCCCATCTGCTGCTGAGGCTGGGGCTGCTGCTGGCCGGGACCCTGCTGACCAGGGACCGGCGGACCGGATATGGCGGCGGGCACCGGGGCACCGGGCCGCTGCGCGTCCTGCGGAGGCTCCTTGCGCATGTTCGCCTGGTTCTGCGCGGCAGCCCGGGTCGCGGCGGCGAGCTTGGCCCGCAGGTCCTCGTTCTCGCGCAGCAGGCGGGTCAGCTCGGCTTCGACCTCGTCGAGGAAGGCATCGACCTCGTCCTCGTCATAGCCTTCGCGCAAGCGGACGGTCGTGAACTGCTTGTTCCGAACGTCCTCGGGGGTCAACGGCATCTCTTCACCTCAACGTGATCGTCGGCACAGATGGCATCCTGCCGCATCGCTCACCACGGCAGACGCTGCACGAGCGAGATCAGGGCATACACAATGATCATCAGTACGAAGAAGGACAGGTCGAGCGCCACGCCCCCGAGACGCAACGGCGGGATAAACCGCCGAAGAAGCTTGAGTGGCGGATCCGTGACAGTGTACGTGGCCTCCAACAGCACCACCATGGCCTTGCCCGGTCGCCAAGAGCGGGCGAACTGGAAGACCCAGTCCATGACCAGGCGGAACAGCAGAATCACCAGGAAGACGGTCAGTGCGTAGTAGAGCACTGCCCCCACGATCCCCATCGGGTATCCCTCTCCCGGTTTCTTCCGCTACCGCTTGGTCACTCACTGTCCATCAGGTCCACACATGTCGTCGTGGCCGGGTCAGCTCTGGTTGAAGAACCCACCCTCGGCGATCCGAGCCTTGTCCTCCGCCGTGACATCGACGTTAGCAGGAGACAGCAGGAACACCTTCTGAGTCACGCGCTCAATGCTGCCGTGCAGACCGAAGACGAGTCCAGCCGCGAAGTCTACGAGCCGCTTCGCGTCGGTGTCGTCCATCTCGGTCAGATTCATGATCACCGGGGTGCCGCCACGGAACTGTTCCCCGATGGTACGGGCCTCGTTGTAGGTCCTCGGGTGCAGCGTGGTGATGCGGTACGACTCCCGCTCGTTCACGACCTTGGGCATGATCACCGGGGCACTCTTCTCCAGATTCTGACGGCGTTCGGGTGTGATGGACGACACGGGGGCCATCCGGGGCTGCTCCTGCCGGATCGGCACGGCGGCCGCCACCGGCTGGGATTGGGGCGCGATCGAGGCGACCTGCGCCGTGGGGGCGGCGGCGGGCGCCGCCGGGCGCGGGATGTCCTCGGTCCGTCCGGTCCTGATCGGCTCGGGGTCCGTGTCGTAGTCGTCGTCCGGGTCGTAACCCTGGCCGTCGTACGTCTCGTCCTCCACGAGGCCGAGGTAGACCGCCATCTTGCGCATTGCGCCGGCCATGCTCCTGTCCTCCGCTCTGTGGTGGATCGGCTCGGTCACTGGCCTGGCCCGCGAAACCCGGCTCCGTCGAGTACGGTGACCCAGGGAGCCAGGTGTCCAGGACCGCGGTCCGCTCACCTTCCGTCAGATCCCGACTACGGTGAGCCGACGATCCGTCAGTCCGTGTGCGTGGCCGCGGCCTTACGATCCACGATGTGCTGTCGGTTCAGCAGGACTAATCCGTGCTTTGTCCTGATTTGTCCTGCAGTCTGATCTACTACCCGGTGACGTTACCCGAGGGGTGACCTCGCACCGAGCACCGCCGTACCGACGCGTACATGTGTCGCCCCGGCGGCAATCGCCTGCTCGAGGTCGCCGCTCATCCCTGCCGACACCATCGTGGCAGCCGGATGGCTCGCGCGTACGGCGGTTGAGATTTCCGCCAGACGCGTAAAGGCGGCGACCGGGTCGCCGGTCAGCGGACCGGTGAGCGGAGCGACCGTCATCACACCGTCCAGCCGCAGCCCGGGCGTGTCGGCGATCAGATCGGCCATTTCCAGCACCTGCTCCGGGGGCACCCCGGCCCGGCCCTGCGCCGTGCCGCCGTCGAAGGCGACCTGCACCAGGCAGCCCAGCTCCGGGCGTTCGGCCTTCAGCACCGCCTCGGAGAGGGCGCTGACCAGCCGCGACCGGTCGACCGAGTGAACGTGGTGCGCGTAGCGCACCACCGAGCGCGCCTTGTTGGTCTGCAACTGTCCGACGAAGTGCCAGATCAGCGGCAGGTCGGCGCAGTCGGCCGCCTTGGGCGCGGCGTCCTGGTCGCGGTTCTCGGCGACGTGCCGCACCCCCAGCGAGGCGAGCAGCCGGGTGTCCGAGGCGGGGTAGGTCTTGGTGACCACCACCAGGGTCACCTCGGAGCGGGGCCGGCCGGCCGCCGCGCAGGCGGCGTCGATCCGCCGTTCGACCGTGGCGAGGCCGGCGCGGAGCTGCTCAAGGCGCGCGGCCGGGACCCCGGCCGACTGTCCTTCCGTCATATCTCCTGTCCTTCCTCTTGTTCACACTGCCCGCTCACACGACGATGCCCACCCCGGCCAGTGGCGGGATGGGCATCGAAGCCTGCGGAAGATCCTACAAATTACTTCGAGCAGAGCCTCACTTCAGGCCGTGCCCTACGTCAAGCTGTGCCCTATTTCAAGAAATCCGGCACGTCGAGCTCCTCGGCCGGGCTCTCCACGTAGGGCAGCCGGGTCGGCTGCACCTGCGGCGGCACCGGCGGGACCACCGGGGGCTCCGGCTTGACCGGGGCCGGGGCGCTGTCCTCGGTCGAACGACCCGTCACCGAGCCGACGCCGCCGTAGGGTCGGCTGGTCGGACGCTCGGCGGGCGGGGCCGGGGTGGCCTTCACCACCGGGTCGCGCACGATGGCCGGCGGCTGGCCGCCGTCGAAGCCGGCCGCGATCACGGTGACCCGGACCTCGTCGCCCAGTGCGTCGTCGATCACCGCACCGAAGATGATGTTGGCCTCGGGGTGCGCCGCCTCGCTGACCAGCTGCGCCGACTCGTTGATCTCGAACAGGCCGAGGTCGGAGCCGCCGGAGATGGAGAGCAGCACGCCGCGGGCGCCGTCGATCGAGGCCTCCAGCAGCGGTGAGGAGATCGCCATCACGGCGGCCGCCTTGGCGCGGTCCTCGCCGCGCGCCGAGCCGATCCCCATCAGCGCCGAGCCCGCGTCCGACATGACCGACTTGACGTCGGCGAAGTCCAGGTTGATCAGACCCGGAGTGGTGATCAGGTCGGTGATGCCCTGGACACCGGAGAGCAGCACCTGGTCGGCCGAGCGGAACGCGTCCAGCACGCTGACCTGGCGGTCGGAGATGGAGAGCAGCCGGTCGTTCGGGATGACGATCAGGGTGTCCACCTCCTCGCGCAGCGAGGCGATGCCGTCCTCGGCCTGGTTGGCCCGGCGGCGGCCCTCGAAGGTGAACGGGCGGGTGACCACGCCGATGGTCAGCGCGCCGAGCGAGCGGGCGATGTTGGCCACCACCGGCGCGCCGCCGGTGCCGGTGCCGCCGCCCTCGCCGGCCGTGACGAAGACCATGTCGGCCCCCTTGAGGACCTCCTCGATCTCCTCGCGGTGGTCCTCGGCGGCCTTGCGGCCGACCTCCGGGTTGGCCCCGGCGCCGAGGCCGCGGGTGAGCTCCCGGCCGACGTCGAGCTTGACGTCGGCGTCGCTCATCAGCAGGGCCTGCGCGTCGGTGTTGATCGCGATGAACTCGACGCCCTTCAGACCGACCTCGATCATCCGGTTGATGGCGTTGACACCGCCGCCGCCGATACCGACGACCTTGATGACTGCGAGGTAGTTCTGCGGTGCTGCCACGTCGAAGGCCTCTCGCCTCGGATGTCCGGGTCGGCTTCCTGGGTCTGGGAGAGCCGACGGATGTCGATGGGTGGGGAGCCCGGTTCCTGACTGATTGTCCGAAATGGAGACCGCCGACCCGAACCCTGAACTTGACGTTTAGGGTTCACGCCGCGCCTACGTCAACGAGCCGCGAGGCACAGCCTGGTGACACAGGACACTAAGTGCCGGGCGGGTCCGTGTTCAACGAACACGCCGAGCTTCCCTTTTTTCTTTTGAGCCTATGTGATCATCGCCCAATGACAAGCACCAGGCTCAGCCCTGGAGCTGACGAAGATTCGAGACCACCCAGGGTCGGGGACGCATCGACAGATCGTCAATGACTCCCCACCGTCAGAACCTACCGGATTTCGGTCAACTCGAGATCGCCGGGGCATCAGGAGCGGTCACGTCATAGACCTTGGCGGACTGCTTCAGCAGCGCCCGCAGCACGACCGCCTTGCGGTCGATCTGCTCGGGGCTCCCCCAGCGGATCGTCACCCCGCTCGGCAGTCCGATCTCGATGTCGTCATACGAACGGACCAGCAATGACGGTCCCTGCTTGGCCACTTCGGCCGGCAGACCGGCCGCGACCTTGACCGCGCCCTGCACCAGCTCGGCCTGCGGCAGCACCGCGGCGGCGTCCTGGGCGGGCTGACTGAGCTGCAGCTGGACCACCGGAACCCCCGCCGGTGGTGTGTCCGCGGTGGCGAAACTCACCCCGGATGCATCCATTTGAGTGAACTTACCGTCAGCACGCTTGACAGCTGCCACTGGCTGACGCTCGATCACCTTGATGCGCAGGGTGTGCGGCCAGCCGCGCCAGACCTCGGCCCGGGCCACCCTGGGAATGGCTTGGACGCGGCGCTGCACCGCGTCCAGGTCGACCCGGGCGAGCGGACCGTGCTGCAGCGGCCCGACGGCCTGGCGCACCTCATCCACCGTCAGCTGGTCGTTCTGCAGGCCCTGGATGGCGACCGTGCGCACGTCCAGCGCCGAGGAGAAGAAGATCACCCAGCCGATCAGGGCCAGCACCAGGGCGCCCAGCGAGCTGAGCACCACGATGCCGCGCCGGGAGAGCCGCAGCGGGACCCGGACCGGCTCGTCCGGGTCCTCGTCCGCCTCGGCAGCCCGGGCCCGCCGTTCGCCGACCAACCGGTCAGCCACGTCGCCGGCCGCCGCGCGCCGCGTCGATCGCTTCGTAGACCATGCCGACCAGCAGCTCGTCGGCGTCCCGGCGGCCGAACTCGGCGGCGGCCCGGCTCATGTCCCACAGCCGCTGCGGGTCGGTGAGCACCGGGAGCACATTGGCCATCACCCAGTCCGGGGTCAGCTCGGCGTCGTCCACCAGCAGGCCACCGCCGGCCTTGACCATCGGCTGGGCGTTCAGCCGCTGCTCGCCGTTGCCGATCGGCAGCGGCACGAAGGCGGCCGGCAGGCCGACCGCCGCCAGCTCGGCCACCGTCATCGCGCCGGCCCGGCAGAGCATCAGATCGGCGGCGGCGTAGGCCAGATCCATCCGGTCCACGTAGGGCAGCGCCCGGTACGGCGGCATGCCCGGGATGTCGTCGATCTGCGGCAGCTCGTTCTTCGGGCCGACCGCGTGCAGGATCTGCACGCCGTACTGCTGCAGCCGCGGCGCGATCGCCTGGACGGTCTCGTTGAGCCGGCGGGCGCCCTGCGAACCGCCCGAGACCAGCAGGGTGGGCAGCCGCTGGTCCAGGCCGAAGTAGGCCCGGGCCTCGGGGCGCACCGCGTTGCGGTCCAGGGTGGCGATGGTCCGGCGCAGCGGGATGCCGATGTAGCGCGAGTCGCGCAGCTTGCTGTCCGGGGTGGAGACCGCGACGAAGTCGCTGTAGCGGGCGCCGATCTTGTTGGCCAGGCCCGGGCGGGCGTTGGCCTCGTGCACCACGATCGGCACCCCGGCCCGCTTGGCGGCAAGGTAGGCCGGCATCGCGACGTAGCCGCCGAAGCCCACCACCGCATCGGCGTTGACCCGCTCGATGATCTCCTGCGCCGCCCGGACGGTACCGCGCAGCCGACCGGGAACGGTGATCAGCTCGGGGGTGGGCTTGCGGGGCAGCGGAACGGCCGGAATCAGTTCCAGCTGGTAGCCGCGCTCGGGTACCAACCGGGTCTCCAGGCCGCGCTCGGTGCCGAGCGCGGTGATGCCGATGCTGGGGTCGTGCCTGCGCAGCGCGTCCGCGAGCGCCATGGCCGGCTCGATGTGGCCGGCGGTGCCTCCGCCGGCGAGTACGACATGCACCGAAATTCACCGCTCCCTGCGCGGTAGCCGGGGAGCCGGCCGCGCTGTGGTTCGTCGTCGTGGCAGCACCCGGCGCAGACCTGTCCTGAACCGGGACTTCGAGCTCCGGGCGGCGAGCGCCGCCTTGGCTCCGGGGAGGCTGCGTGCGAAGCAGAGCAGCATCCCGATCGCCGTCATGGCCGACAGCATCGCGGATCCCCCGTAGGAGAACAGCGGGAGGGGCACGCCCGCGATGGGCAGCAGTCCCAGCGCCGACCCCAGGTTGATCATGGCCTGGGCCATGATCCACGTGGTGGCGGCTCCCGCGGCATACCTGACGAAGGAGTCCTTCGTGCCGACGGCCACTCGGATACCCGCATACCCTAGTGCCGCGAAGAGACCGATAACCGACAGCGTCCCCACCAGACCGAGTTCCTCACCGGTCGCGGCGAAGATGAAGTCGGTGTGCGCCTCGGGCAGCTGGCCCCACTTCTCGTAGCCGGCGCCCAGGCCGGTGCCGAAGGTGCCGCCCAGCCCGAAGGCGTAGAGGCCGTGCAGTGCCTGGAAGCAGTCGTGATTGGCGACCGGCTTGGTGATGCCGATGCAGGACAGCCGGTCAAGCCGGTGCGGCACGGTGA
Organism: Kitasatospora sp. GP30; assembly: GCF_029892145.1. NCBI lineage: Bacteria > Bacillati > Actinomycetota > Actinomycetes > Kitasatosporales > Streptomycetaceae > Kitasatospora > Kitasatospora sp. GP30. The sequence continues at coordinate 520,295 of NZ_JARZAH010000002.1, read as the reverse complement.
TGATCAGCGCGGTGCAGGCCACCACCGCGATGCCCAGGGTGGCGACGAACAGCCGCAGCGGCGCGCCGACCATCCAGAGCAGCGCGAAGACCATGGCCACCAGGATCATCGAGGTGCCCATGTCGCCACCGAGCATGATCAGCATCAGCAGCACCAGTGCGCCCGGCACCAGCGGCACCAGCAGGTGCTTCCACTGGGTCAGGGTGCCGGCCTTCTGCTTGCGGGCCAGCAGGTCGGCCGCCCAGAGCAGCAGCGCCAGCTTGGCGAACTCCGAGGGCTGCACCTGGAAGAAGCCGAAGTTCAGCCAGTTCCGGTTGCCGTTGACCTTCATCCCGATGCCGGGGATGGCCACCAGCACCATCGCGCCGATCGAGCCGAGCAGCACCGGATAGGCCAGCACCCGGTGCACCGCGACCGGCACCCGGGCGGCAGCCACCAGCAGGACGCTGCCCAGCACCACCGCGACCAGCTGCTTGCGGAAGAAGAACTGGCCGGGCAGGCCGTCGCGGATCGCGGTGATGTTGGACGAGGAGAAGACCATGACCAGGCCCAGCACCAGCAGCAGCGAGGCCGAGCCGAGCAGCAGGTAGTAGGGCGTCAGCGGGCGGCTCAGGGTGTAGCGCAGCCGCTCCCGCAGGGCCCGCAGCCGGCCCACCGCCCCCTGGGCCTTGAAGACCGTGCTGGTGGCGGAGATCAGCGCCGGACCCGACGAGGACGGCGCGGTCGTGTCCGCCTTGCTCTGACCCGCCACCGCGCCGTCCCTCTGTGTTAGTCGCCACTCGCCTCCGGGCCCTCTGCCCCGGTGTCGACACTCCTCGGTCGCTCATCCCCGCCGCGGAGCGGCTGATCAAGCACTGCCGACACCGGCGGGCCCTAAGACCTTCTAGTCCGTCAGCCCCCGCACCGCCTCGGCGAAGAGGTCGCCCCGCTCGCCGTAGTTGGTGAACATGTCCATCGAGGCGCAGGCGGGGGCGAGGAGCACGGTATCCCCTGGTCGGGCGAGCTCGGCGGCCGCCCGGACCACCGCGGCCATCGCCACCGCGCCAGTCTGGCCCTCGGCCGCTTCGATCACCGGTACATCCGGGGCGTGTCGCGCCAGCGCCTCGCGGATCAGCGCGCGGTCGGCGCCGATCAGCACGGCGGCCCGCAGCCGGCCTGCCGCCTCCCTGGCCAGGTCGTCGAACTCGGCGCCCTTGGCCAGTCCGCCGGCGATCCAGACGATCGGGTCGTAGGCGCGCAGCGAGGCGGCGGCGGCGTGGGTGTTGGTGGCCTTGGAGTCGTCGACGTACGTGACGCCGCCGACCTCCGCGACCTTCGCGATCCGGTGCGCGTCCGGGCGAAAGGCCCGCAGGCCGTCCCGGACCGCCTTGGCGTCCACGCCGTAGGCGCGGGCCAGTGCGGCGGCCGCGAGCGCGTTGGCGATGTTGTGCGGGGCCGGCGGGTTGACGTCGGCGATCGAACCGATCTCGGCCGCGTTCTTGTCCCGGCCCGGTACGAAGGCGCGGTCCACCAGCAGTTCGTCGACCACGCCGAAGTTCGAGAGCGCCGGGGTGCCCAGGCCGAAGCCGATGGCCCGGCAGCCCTCCTCGACGTCGGCCTCGCGGACCAGTTCCTCGGTGGCCGGGTCGGCCAGGTTGTAGACGCAGGCCACCTGGTTGCCCTGGTAGATCCGGCCCTTGTCGGCCGCGTAGGCCTCCATCGAGCCGTGCCAGTCCAGGTGGTCGGGGGCCAGGTTGAGCACGGCCGCCGAGTGCACCCGCAGGGACGGCGCCCAGTGCAGCTGGTAGCTGGAGAGCTCGACGGCGAGCACGTCGTACGGCTCCTCGGCGAGCACCGCGTCCAGCACCGAGACGCCCACGTTGCCGACCGCGGCGGTGCGCTTGCCGGCGGCGGTGAGGATCGAGGCGAGCATCTGGACCGTGGTGGTCTTGCCGTTGGTGCCGGTGACGGCCAGCCAGGGGGCCGGCTCGCCGGTGGCCGGCAGCGGCTTGCGCAGCCGCCAGGCCAGCTCGACGTCGCCCCAGACCTCCACCCCGGCCGCCGCGGCGGCCAGGAACAGCGGGCTGCTCGGCGGCCAGCCGGGCGAGGTGACGACCAGTCGGGTGCCCTCGGGCAGCGTGTCCGCGTCGCCGAGCCGCACGGTGAAGCCTGAATTGTAATAGGCGGTGAGCTCGGCGGCCCGGTCCCGCAGCACCGGGCTGTCGCCGCCGTCCACCACGGTGACCCGGGCGCCCAGGTCGCGCAGCACCCGGGCCGCGCTGACCCCGGAGACGCCCAGGCCCGCCACGGTGACCGGAAGGTCCTGCCAGTCCATCAGTTCGTCATCCAACCCGCGTAGAAGAGTCCGAGGCCGACGGCGACGCAGAGCCCCTGGATGATCCAGAACCGGACCACGATCAGGACTTCGCTCCAGCCCTTCAGTTCGAAGTGGTGCTGGAGTGGTGCCATCTTGAAGACGCGCTTGCCGGTCAGCCGGAACGAGCCGACCTGGATGATCACCGACAGGGTGATGATCACGAAGAGACCGCCGAGCAGCGCCAACAGCAGTTCGGTGCGCGAGCAGATCGCCAGACCGGCGAGCGCGCCACCGAGGGCCAGCGAGCCGGTGTCACCCATGAAGATCTTGGCCGGCGAGGTGTTCCACCACAGGAAGCCGAAGCAGGAGCCCATCAGGCCGGCGGCGACCACCGCGAGGTCCAGCGGATCGCGCACCTCGTAGCACTTGGCCGTGGCGGTGATCACGTTGGCGCAGCTCTGGTTGTACTCCCACACGCAGATGAAGGTGTAGGCGCCGAAGACCAGCACCGAGGCGCCGGTGGCCAGGCCGTCCAGACCGTCCGTCAGGTTCACGCCGTTCGACATCGCCGCGATCATGAAGTACGCGAACATCACGAACAGCACCGGGCCGATCTGCCACCCGAAGTCCTGGGTGAACGACAGGTGCATGGACGCCGGGGTGATCCCGCGGCTGTCCTTGAACTGCAGCGCCAGGATCGCGAAGCCGAGGCCCACGATCGACTGGCCGGCCAGCTTCGCCTTGGCCCGCAGGCCCAGCGAGCGGCGCTTGACCACCTTGATGTAGTCGTCCAGGAAGCCGACCAGGCCGAGCCCCGCCATCAGGAAGAGCACCAGCAGGCCGGAGGCCCGCGGCGCCGACCCGACGATCGCCTTGGTCGCGAAGTACGCGATCACGGTCGCCAGGATGAAGGCGATGCCGCCCATGGTGGGCGTGCCCTTCTTGCTGTGGTGGGCCTTGGGCCCGTCGTCCCGGATGTACTGGCCGTAGCCCTGCCGGGCCAGCAGCTTGATCAGGGCCGGCGTGCCGAGCAGCGACAGCACCAGGCCGATCATGCCGGAGAAGAGGATCTGCTTCACTGGGCGGCACCATCCGCGAGGAGGGCCTCGGCCACCCTCTCCAGTCCCACCGAACGGCTGGCCTTCACCAGCACCACGTCCCCTGGCCGCAGCTGATCGCGCAGCAGCTCGACCGCCGCGTCCGCGTCGGACACCAGCACCGACTCCTCACCCCACGAACCTTCGTTCCTCGCGCCCAGTTCCATGCAGGCCGCCTCCCGTCCGCCCACCGCCACCAGTTTGGTGACGTCGAGTCGGACCGCGAGCCGGCCGATGGCGTCATGCTCGTCGAGGCTCTCCTCGCCGAGCTCCCGCATCTCGCCGAGCACCGCCCAGGTACGGCGGCGCTCCGGACCGCGGCCGCCCATCGTGGCGAGCGCGCGCAGCGCGGCCCGCATCGACTCCGGGTTCGCGTTGTACGCGTCGTTCACGACGGTCACACCATCGGCCCGGTCGACGACTTCCATGCGCCAGCGGGACAGCGCACCGGCCTCGCCCAAGGCGGCGGCGGTGTCATCGACGGACAGCCCGAGCTCCATCGCCACCGCGGCGGCGGCGAGGGCGTTCGAGACGTGGTGCTCACCGTACAGGCGCAGTCGTACCGGAGCGGAACCGGCCGGGGTGGTCAGCGTGAACGATGGACGGCCGGTGGAGTCCAAGCGAACGTCCTGTGCCCGGACGTCGGCCTTCGGGCTCTCGCCGAACAGCACCACCTTCGCCCTGGTACGGTCTGCCATCGCGCGCACCAGCGGGTCGTCGGCGTTGAGCACCGCGGTGCCGTCCGCCGGCAGCGACTCGACCAGTTCGCCCTTGGCCTGCGCGATGCCCTCCTTGGAGCCGAACTCGCCCAGGTGCGCCGAACCGACGTTCAGCACCAGGCCGATCGACGGGCGGGCCAGCTCGCACAGGTAGGCGATGTCGCCCTTGTGCCGGGCACCCATCTCCAGCACCAGGTGCCGGGTGTCCTCCTCGGCCCGGGTGGCGGTCAGCGGGAAGCCCAGCTCGTTGTTGAGCGAGCCCTCGGTGGCCACCGTGGGGCCGAGCCTGACCAGCAGCTGGGCGATCAGGTCCTTGGTGCTGGTCTTGCCGGCCGAGCCGGTCAGCGCCACCAGCCGGGCGCCCTTGGCCCGCTCCACGACGGCGCGGCCGATCAGGCCCAGCGCCCGCTGCGCGTCCGGCACCACCACGGCGGGCACCCCGACCGGGCGCTCCGCCAGCACCGCGACGGCACCGGCCGCCACCGCGCGCTCGGCGTAGTCGTGGCCGTCCACCTGCTCACCGCGGAAGGCGGCGAACAGACTGCCCGTCTCGACCTTGCGGGAGTCGATCACCACCGGGCCGGTGACCCGCGCCTGCGGGTCCGCCACCTCGGACAGCTCACCGCCCGTCACGGCGGCCAGCTCCGCCAGGGTCAGTGCGATCACGACTGCTCCACTCCTCGCTGCTCGGGATCGGTGTGCCGGGCAACGGCCGCGCGCAGCACCTCCCGGTCGTCGAACGGGCGTACCTCGCCCTTGACGTACTGGCCCAGCTCGTGGCCCTTGCCGGCCACCAGCACGGTGTCCCCCGGGTGCGCCCGGGCCACCGCGTCGGCGATCGCCTCGGCCCGGTCCGGGACCACCAGCACCTCGCCGCGCTCCGCCTCGGGCACCTCGGCGGCGCCGGCCAGCATGCTGGCCAGGATCGTCAGCGGATCCTCGGAGCGCGGGTTGTCGCTGGTCAGCACCGCGGTGTCGGCGAGCCGGGCGGCGATGGCGCCCATCGGGCCGCGCTTGAACGGGTCGCGGTCGCCGCCGCAGCCGATCACCACGTGCAGCCGGCCCTTGGTCACCTCGCGCAGCGATGCGAGCACCGCCTGCAGGGCGTCCGGCTTGTGCGCGTAGTCCACCACCGCGACGTACTCCTGTCCGGCGTCCACCCGCTCCAGCCGGCCCGGCACGCCGGGGGCGGCGGCCACTCCGGCGACCGCCGCGGCCAGCGGCAGCCCGGCGGTGACCAGGGCGGTGATCGCGGCCAGCGCGTTGGAGACGTTGAACGGGCCGGGCAGCGGCACCTCGGCCTGCGCCGACTCTCCACCGGGTCCGCTCACCGTGAAGGTGGAGCTCGCCGGGCCCAGCTGCACGTCCACCGCGCGCCAGTCGGCGTCCGGGTGGCCGGTCGCGGAGAAGGTGGTGACCGGCAGCGCGGTCTCGCCGGCCAGCCGGCGGCCGTACTCCTCGTCCAGGTTGATCACGGCGGCAGCCGCCCGGTCGGACTCGAACAGCCGGGCCTTGGCCCGGTAGTAGTCCTCCATGTCCGGGTGGAAGTCGAGGTGCTCGGGCGTCAGGTTGTTGAAGACCGCCACGTCGTAGCGGACCCCGTCGACCCGGCCGAAGACCAGCGCGTGGCTGGAGACCTCCATCACCACCGAGTCGGCGCCGCGCTCGCGCATCACCGCGAGGATCGCGTGCAGGTCGGTGGCCTCCGGGGTGGTGCGCTCGCTCTTGATCCGCTCGTCGCCGACCCGCATCTCCACGGTGCCGATCACGCCGGGGATCCGCAGCGCGCCCTTGAGGCCGGCCTCGACCAGGTACGAGGTGGTGGTCTTGCCGTTGGTCCCGGTGATCCCGATGGTCAGCAGGGCGCGCGACGGGTCGCCGTAGATCCGCGCGGCCAGCCGGCCCATCCAGGCCCGCGGCTGCTCGACCACCAGCACCGGCACGGCCAGCGGCCCGGCCTGTTCGGCGCCGACCGGGTCGGTCAGCACCGCGACGGCGCCGGCGGCCACCGCGGCGGCGGCGAAGGCCGCACCGTGGTGGTTGGCGCCGCCGAAGGCCACGTACAGGTCGCCCGGGCGCACCGCGCGGGAGTCGTGCGTGATGCCGGTCGCCGGCGCGCCCTGGACCGGGGCGAGGCCCAGCAGATCGGCCAGCTCGGCGAGCGGGGTGGGCACCGTCCCGGTCGGTCGGGGCGGGCTCACACTGGTTTGGTCTGATTTCGGCACGGCGGGCAGGGTATCGGGCGCGGGGCGCTGGAAGCCAAGTGAGTCGACCGGCGTCCCTTGGGGCACCGGGGACTCGGCGGACAGGGGTGTGACAGGGTTCACAGGTTCAGGGCTTCCACTCGACGGGCAGGTTCGGAGGTTCGCTGCCGCTCGGCGGCACCTGCAGGGTCTTCAGGGCGAACTCCATCACCTGCTTGAACACCGGCCCGCACAGCTGGCCGCCGAAGTGGCCGTTCTGCGGGTTCTGGATGACGCAGGAGACGGTCACCCGGGGCGCGTCGGCCGGGGCGAAGCCGATGAACGAGGCGGTGTAACCGTTGTACTTCCCGGTTTGCGGGTCGACCCGGTTTGCGGTTCCGGTCTTGCCGGCGACCCGGTAGCCGGGGATCTGGGCGGTATTCCCGGTGCCCTGCTCGTCGCTGACGACGGACTCCAGCATCTGCTCCAGGGTCTTGGCGGTCTCCGGCTTCACCACCCGGCTCTGCGCGCCCGGCGCGGCCGGGGTGTAGCGGCCGTCCGGGCCGGTGACGCCGGCCACCACGCTCGGCGCCACCCGCACCCCGCCGTTGGCGATGGTGGAGTAGACCGAGGTGGCCTGCAGCGCGCTGACCGACAGGCCCTGGCCGAACGGGATGGTGTACTGCTGGGAGCCCTGCCAGTTCTTGGGGTCGGCCAGCAGGCCCCGGGTCTCGCCGGGGAAGTTCAGGCCGGTGGGCTGTCCGATGCCGAACTTCTGCAGGTAGCCGCCGAGCACCTGGTTGGCCTGCTGCTGGGTCGGGCCGAGCCGGCCGGCCGCCTCGATGGTGCCGATGTTGGACGACTTGGCCAGCACCCCGGCCAGGGTCAGGTACCAGGTGCCGTGGTCGACGTCGTCGTGGAAGACGTGGTCGCCGCGCTGCAGCGTGCCGGGCACCGTGACGTGCGCGTCCCAGTTGGCGGTGCCGGTGTCCAGCACCGCCGCCATGGTCATCAGCTTGGCGGTGGAGCCCGGCTCGAAGGCGTCCTGCACGGCGGTGTTGCCGAGGTCCTCGGGGCGGGCGCTGGACAGGTCGTTGGGGTTGAAGGTGGGCGAGGTGGCCATCGCCAGGACCTGGCCGGTCTTCACGTCCTGGACGATCACGTAGCCCTTGTCCGCGCCGGCCGCGGCCACCTGGTCGGTGATAGCCCGCTGGGCGGCCCACTGGATGTCCCGGTTGATGGTCAGCCGGACGTCGCTGCCGGGCACCGGGTCCTGCTGGGAGCCGCCGCTGGTGGGGATCGGCTGGGTGCCGGAGACCGCGCCGGTGCGCCGGCCGTCCTTGCCGGCCAGCAGCTGCTGGTACTGCAGTTCCAGGCCGCCGGCGCCGGCGTCCTCCGCGTTGACGAAGCCGACCAGGTTGGACGCCAGCCCGTCGCCGGGGTAGACCCGGGCGGTGGTCTCGTTGAAGAAGATCCCCTCCAGCGGGTTCACGCAGGCGGAGTCGATGGTGCTGTGGCCGCCCTGGGCGACGATCTTGGCGGCCTTGGCCTTCTGGGTGCGGCAGGTGGCGGTGTCGGTCTTCTTGATCAGCGCGTTGCGCAGGTCGGTGATCTGGCTGCGGGCCTGCGGGGTCTGCCGGGGCGCCACCGTGAGGCCCCTGGTCCTGGTGCGCAGCTTGGCCACCACCTTGTCCCGCGGCATGTTCAGGATCGGGGCCAGCAGGTCGGCGGCCTGCTCGGGGCCGTCCGGCACGTAGAGCGCGTCCTGGGTGAACATCGTCGGGTCGGCGGTGACGTCGTAGGCGTCCACGGTGGTGGCCAGCGCCACCCCGTCCGCCGTCGTTATCGAGCCGCGGGCGGCGGGCAGCGGGACGTCCACGTAGCGGTAGGTGCTGGCGTCGGCGGCCAGGTTCGAGGAGTCCACCAGCTGGATCTGGACCAGGCGGGCCGCGAACAGCGAGAAGACGGTGGCGAGCGCCACCGTGACCACCCGCAGCCGGCGCTTGGGGTCGGCCAGCTTGAGCCGCTTGGGCTGCGGGCGGGCCGACGGGCGCTTGGCGGCGGGGCGGGCCGGGCCGGCGGCCTTGGTCGCCTTGGCCGAGCCGGACGGTCTGGCCGCGCCCGACTTGCCGGACGCCTCGGGCCGGCGGGCCGCGGCCGGGCGCGGGCGGTCGCCGGCCGCGGCCCGGTCACCGGTGCGGCGCTGCTGCGGGGTGGCCGGGCGGTCGCGGCGCGGCTGCTCGCCGGGGGTGCGGGGACGGCGGGGCGTGGTCATCGGCTGGGGCTTCCGCTCGGGCTGGTCGACGGGCTCACGGAGTCGAACCGCAGCGCGCCCTCGCCGGTGGCCGCCGGGTCGGGGGCGGCGGGCGAGCCGGGCGGCGCGGGCGACGGCGCCGGCGGGGCGGCCGGCTGGCCGGCGCCCGGCCACAGGCCGGTGTCGGAGCGCTTGACCGGCGGGCTGTCCTTGGCCGGCCCCGGGGATCCGATCACCTTGCCGCCGTCCAGCAGGAAGGCCGGGTCGCCGCCGGGCACCATGCCGAGCTGGCGGGCCGCGTTCTCGAGCGCGTCCGGGGCCGACCGGCGGTCGATCTCCTGCTGCAGCGCCTGCTGCTGGTCGGTCAGCGTGCTGGTCTGCTTCTGCAGCTTGGCCAGCTCGAAGGAGTTCTCGTTCAGCGCGGTGTTGAGCATCAGCAGCCCCAGCAGGCCGAGCGCCAGCAGCACCACCACCAGCACCACGAACGGCGTCCGCCCCTGGACGCTGCCGCGCGGCGACCGGCCGGGGCGCACGGTGATCCGCGCCCGCCCCAACTGCCCCGGCAGCAGCCGGCCCTGCTGGATGCCCTCGCCGGCCCGCACCGTCTTCTCCCTCACTGTCGCCCCGCCGTCGCCCCCCGGAGGGTGCCCTACTGCTTCCGGTCCCTGATCCTCTCCGCCACCCGCAGCCGGACGGGCGCGGCGCGCCGGTTCTCCTCGATCTCCGCCTCCGTGGCCAGTTCGGCACCACGGGTGATCAGCTTCAGCCAGGGCTGGTGTTCTTCGGGGACGAACGGCAGCCCGGGCGGCGCGGTGCTGGTCGCGCCGGCCGCGAAGTACTGCTTGACCAGGCGGTCCTCCAGCGACTGGTAGGACATCACGGCGATCCGGCCGCCGACCGCCAGCACGTCCAGCGCGCCGGGGATCGCCCGGTCCAGCACCTCCAGCTCGCCGTTGACCTCGATCCGCAGCGCCTGGAAGGTCCGCTTGGCCGGGTTGCCGCCGGTGCGCCGGGTGGCCGCCGGGATGGCGTTGCGCACCAACTCCACCAGACGCGCGCTGTTGCTGAACGGTTCCTTCTCGCGTTCCCGGACGATGACCGAGGCGATCTTCCCGGCGAACCGCTCCTCGCCGTAGACCTTGAGGATCCGGGCCAGTTGGCCGTGGCTGTAGGTGTTGAGCACCTCGGCGGCGCTGATTCCGCGGCTCTGGTCCATCCGCATGTCCAGCGGCGCGTCCTGGGCGTAGGCGAAGCCGCGCTCGGCCTCGTCCAACTGCATCGAGGAGACGCCGAGGTCGAAGAGCAGCCCCTGCACCCGGTCGATGCCCAACTCCTGGAGCACCTCGGGGATCTCGTCGTAGACCGCGTGCACCAGGGTGGCCCGGTCGCCGAACGGCGCCAGCCGCTCGCCGGCCATCCGCAGCGCCACCGGATCGCGGTCCACGGCGACCAGCCGGACCTCGGGGAACTGGGTGAGCAGCGCCTCGCTGTGGCCGCCGAGGCCCAGGGTGGCGTCCACCACCACGGCACCGGGCTCGGAGATCGCCGGGGCCAGCGCGTCCATGCAGCGCTGCAGCATGACCGGGACGTGCTTGGGGTCCGGGGTGCCAGTGGGCATGCGCGTGGGGCGCCTTTCGTCGGTGCGGAGCCGCTGTCAGGCCTGCCCGAGGGGTGGCCGGCTGCGGTGGATCGGACCATTCTCGCCCACCGGGCCGCAAGGATCCGACGCCGCCCGTGGTCCCCGCCCGCTCGGAAGGGGAAGGCGATACCGCCAGGCGCCGGGGAAGGTGCGTCGGGTGGCACGGAGCGGGAGGAGGCCGCAGGCTGCGTACGGACCGTCAGACTACCCTCCGCCCAGGTGCCACCCGGCGGCGCCACGCGAGCCATATGCGCTCCGTCACAACCGCGTGGTAAGCCGGGTGTGGACTCCCCGTGGCCAGCGCTTTCCTACTACGGTCGTACCTATGCCTGACTCTTCGGTTCCCACCTCCGCACAGGCCCCGGCCGCCAAGACCATCACCGACCGGCTCGTCGAGGCCAACCGTGAATACGCGGTCACCTTCAAGGACGGCGGCATGGACGCCCGCCCGGTCCAGAAGGTCGCCGTGGTCGCCTGCATGGACGCCCGCCTCGACCTGTTCGCCGCGCTCGGCCTGGAGCTCGGCGATTCCCACATCATCCGCAACGCGGGCGGCGTGGTCACCGACGACACCATCCGCTCCCTGACCATCAGCCAGCGCGCCCTGGGCACCAGCTCGGTCGTGCTGATCCACCACACCGGCTGCGGTCTGCTCGGGCTCACCGAGGACTTCCGCCACGAGCTGGAGCTCGAGGTCGGCCAGCGCCCGCAGTGGGCCGTGGAGGCCTTCGTCGACCTGGACGGCGACGTCCGCCAGTCCATGCAACGGGTCCGCACCTCGCCGTTCCTGCCGCACACGGACGACGTGCGCGGTTTTGTCTTCGACGTGCACACCGGCCTGCTCCGCGAGATCCACTGACCGTCGCCCCCGGCTCGGCCGGCGTCGTCCGAGCCACGCGTCGCCCCATCGGGTGACTTTCGGCCACCGCTCAGGGAAGAATGCGCCTACGGCCGGTCCCCGGACAGGCGGGGCCGGCGCGAGGAGGGGCGAGGAGCAGTCAGGGTGACGACCTACAACGAGCAGACCGGTACAACGGGTCTGCCCGAGCTGAACGCGGTCATCGAGCGGGTCCGCGCTTCGGTGGAGAGCGTGATCGAGGGCAAGCCGGAGGCCGTCCGGATCGCGCTCACCGTGATGCTGGCCGAGGGCCACCTGCTCCTGGAGGACGTTCCCGGCGTCGGCAAGACCATGCTCGCCAAGGCCCTGGCCAAGTCGGTCGACTGCTCGGTCCGCCGGATCCAGTTCACGCCCGACCTGCTGCCCTCCGACGTCACCGGCACCAACGTCTTCGACCAGCAGCGACTGGACTTCGAGTTCCGGCCCGGCGCGATCTTCGCGCAGATCGTGGTCGGCGACGAGATCAACCGGGCCTCCCCCAAGACCCAGTCCGCGCTGCTGGAGTCGATGGCCGAGCGCCAGGTCACCATCGACGGCACCACCTACGAGCTGCCCTCCCCGTTCATGGTGATCGCCACCCAGAACCCGGTGGAGATGGAGGGCACCTACCCGCTGCCGGAGGCCCAGCGGGACCGCTTCATGGCCCGGATCTCGATCGGCTACCCCAGCCCCGAGGCCGAGTTGGCGATGCTCGACGTGCACGGCGGCGCCTCACCGCTGGACGACCTGCAGCCGGTCGCGCACGCCCAAGACATCCTCAAGCTGATCGAGCTGGTGCGCACCGTGCACGTGGCCGACAGCGTCCGCCGGTACGCGGTCGACCTCGTCACCGCCACCCGCACCTCCCCCGAGCTGCGGCTCGGCGCCTCGCCCCGGGCCACCCTGCACCTGATCCGCGCCGCCCGGGCCGCCGCCGCGCTGGCCGGCCGGGACTACGTGGTGCCCGACGACATCCAGGCGCTCGCCGTGCCGGTCCTGGCGCACCGTCTGCTGCCCACCGCGGAAGCCCAGTTGAGCCGGCGCAGCGCCGAGCAGATCGTGCTGGAGCTGGTCCGCCGACTGCCCGTTCCGCAGGGCCGCTGAGGTGGCCTCCGACGGTGCCCCGACCGGATTCCGGACGGGGCTGCGCGGCCTGACCACCCGCGGGCGTTCCTTCCTCGCGGCCGGCATCACCGCGGTGCTCTGCTCCTACCTGCTGGGCCAGGGCGCCCTGCTGCAGGTGGGGGTGCTGCTGGCCGCGCTGCCGCTGCTGGCCGCCGCGCTGGTGCTGCGCACCCGCTACCAGGTGGCCGGCGGGCGCAGGCTCGCCCCGCACCGGGCGCCGGCCGGCCAGGAGGCCCGGGTGCACCTGCGGGTGGACAACATCTCCCGGGTGCCGACCGGGCTGCTGATGCTGGAGGACAAGGTCCCGTACGTGCTGGGGCCGCGCCCGCGGTTCGTGCTGGACCGGGTCGAGCCGCGCGGCTACCGCGAGGTGTCCTACCGGGTCCGCTCCGACCTGCGCGGGCGCTACCCGCTCGGCCCGCTGCAACTGCGGCTGACCGACCCGTTCGGCATGTGCGAGCTGACCCGCTCGTTCAGCGCCGCCGACACCCTGACCGTGGTGCCGCTGGTGCAGCCGCTGCCGCCGGTCAAGCTGGCCGGCGGGTGGGCCGGCTACGGCGACAGCCACTCCCGCGCGGTCGCCCTGGCCGGCGACGACGACGCGGTGCCGCGCGAGTACCGGCACGGCGACGACCTGCGTCGGGTGCACTGGAAGTCCACCGCCAAATACGGCGAGCTGATGGTCCGCCGCGAGGAGCAGCCGCTCAAGTCGCGGGCCACCGTACTGCTGGACACCCGGGAGATCGGGCACCGCGGCGCCGGCCCGGCCTCCTCCTTCGAATGGGCGGTGGGCTGCGCCGCCTCGGTCGGGCACCACCTCCTGGAGCGCGGCTACCAGACCCGGCTGCTCACCGACAACGGCAGCCAGGTGCCGCCGGTGGTGACCGGCGCGAACAGCTCGGTCAGCGAGTCGATCGGCCTGCTGCTGGACGAACTCGCGGTGGTCCAGTACTCCAGCGGCGGCGGGCTGAACCGCGCCGAGGAGGTGCTGCGCCACGGCGGCGAGGGCCTGCTGGTGGCGGTCGTCGGCACGCTGGACGACGAGCAGGTGGCAGGGCTGGGCCGGCTGCGGCGCAGCGCGGGCGCGGCGGTGGCGTTCGTGCTGGACACCGCCAGCTGGAGCGGCCTGCGCCAGCCGGCGCCGGCCGGACCGGACGAGGGCGTGCAGCGCCAGCTGCGGCTGCTCCGCGAGGCCGGCTGGACGGTGCTGGCGGCCCAGGCCGGCGACTCGGTGCCCGATCTGTGGCGGATGGCGGATGTACATGCCCAGGCGGCCGCGACGGCGCCGGGCCCGAAGGGGACGGCCGGCCGATGACCACACAGACCCGACTGACGGTCTACGCGGCGCTCGCCACCCTGCTGGCGATGGCCACCCTGACCCCGCTGCTGGAGCCCAACAACTGGGTGATACCCGCGACGCTGCAGATCACCGTGGTGGCGGCGGCCGGCGCCGGGCTGCGCCGGCTCCCGATGCCCCGCGCCCTGGTGCCGCTCATCCAGCTGCTGCTGGTGGTCTACCTGCTGATGCTCGGCTCGGTGCGGTCGGCGCTGACCTTCGGGGTGCTGCCCGGGCCGCATGCCGTCCAGGCCCTCTCCGACCTGCTGACCAGCGCCGGCAGCGACATCGGCACCTACACCATCCCGGCCCCGGCCACCCCCGGCCTGCGGTTCGTGCTGGTCGGCTCGACCGCGCTGATCGCGGTGCTGGTCGACACCCTGGCGGTGACCTTCCGCAAGGCGGCGCTGGCCGGGCTGCCGCTGCTGGCGCTCTACTGCGTGGGCAGCGGGCTGAACCCCACCGGCCAAGGCGGCGTGCCCTGGCTCTGGTTCCTGCTGGCCGGCGGCGGCTACCTGGCGCTGCTGTTCGCCGAGGGGCGGGACCGGCTGTCCCGCTGGGGCCGGGTCTTCCGCGGCTCCGGCACCTCCGACAGCCGCGGCGGGCTGCCCACCGGCGGCCACCGGATCGGCGTGCTGGCGCTGGTCTGCGCCACCGTGCTGGGCGCGGCGCTGCCCGCCACCGAGGGGCTGGACCTGCTGGGCGGCGGCCTGGGCGGCGGCGACGGCAGCGGGCCGGGCGGCCACAGCATCAACGCGCTCAGCCCTCTGGTCTCGCTGGCCGACGGGCTGCGCCGGCCGACCAACCAGCCGCTGCTCCACTACCACGGCACCGACCCGGTGCTGCGCGACGCGTATCTGCGGGTCACCGCGCTGGACGATTTCGACGGCGTCGAGTGGAAGCCCGGCAACGAGGACCTCAAGCCGGTGCCGCAGGCCGCCTTCCCGGCGCCGGACGGTCTCGACCCGTCGGTCAGCGCGCCGGAGATGACCACCAGCATCAGCCTCGAGAGCGATCTGAGCACCCAGTGGCTGCCGGCGCCGTACCCGATCAGCCGGATCAAGCTGAGCGGCGACGGCTGGCGCTTCGAGCCGGACACCCGCTCGGTGATCACCGGCAGCGGCCAGCAGGCCGGCGGGCTCACCTACAGCGTGACCTCGTACAACGTCAGTCCCACCCCGGACCAGCTGCGGCAGGCCGCGCCCGCGCCCACCGCGATCACCGATCGCTACACCAAGCTGCCCGACGACCTGCCGTCCATGGTGACCGACCTCGCCCGCCAGGTGACGGCCGGCAAGGAGACCGCCTACGACCAGGCGGTGGCCCTGCAGGACTGGTTCACCAGCACCGGCGGCTTCCGCTACAACACCAACGTGGACGCGGGTACCGGGCCGCAGGCGATCGCCAAGTTCCTGCAGGACAAGCAGGGCTTCTGCGTGCACTTCGCGGCCACCATGGCGGCGATGGCGCGCACCCTGCACATCCCGGCCCGGGTCGCGGTCGGCTTCGCCCCGGGTGACCCGCTGGGCGGCGGCGACTTCCAGGTCACCACCAAGAACTACCACGCCTGGCCGGAGCTCTACTTCTCCGGCGTCGGCTGGCTGCGCTTCGAGCCGACCCCGAGCGTCGGCGTGGCCCCGAGCTACAGCACCCAGCAGACGGCCCCGCAGCCGACCAGCGCCCCCACCCAGGCGAGCGCCCAGCCCACCGCCCAGGACGGCCCGACCGCCTCGTCCGCGGCCAACTGCCCGGCGGCGCTGCGCAAGCAGGGCGGCTGCCAGTCCCAGCAGTCGGCGGCGGCGGTGGCGGTGGCACCGACCACGAACGGGATGGCGTGGCAACTGCCGGCGCTGCTGGCGGCGATCGCCGTGGTGGTCCTGCTGCTGCTGAGCCCGATGCTGTGGCGCGACCGGGTGCGGCGACGCCGGCTCGGCGGCGGGCGGCGGCGGCCCGGTGGCCCGGGCGGCGGCGAGCTGACCGAGGCTCAGGTGCTGGCCGCCTGGCAGGAGCTGATCGACAGCGCCTGGGATCTGGGCATCCCGCCGGACGAGGCGCTCAGCCCGCGGCACACGGCGCGCCGGATCAGCGAGGCCGGCGGGCTGGACGAGCAGGGCTCGGCCGCGGCCGGACGGGTGGCGCTGGCCACCGAACGGGTGCTGTACGCCCGCGAACCGGGGCTGTCCGCGCCGCTGGCCGGCGATGTGCGCGCCGCGCGGGACGGCCTGCGGGCCGGCGCGGGGCGTCGGCGGCGGCTGCGCGCGGTGCTGCTGCCGCCGTCGGCGGCCCGGGTGCTGTGGCGGGCCGGGGACCGCAGGCGGGCGCTGCGGGACGGGCTGCACGCTCGGCTGGCCCGGCTCGGCGAGCGGACCGTGGGCCGGCTGCGGCGCCGGCGGTAGCGGCACAGAACGGCACGGTAGCGGCACAAAACGGCGGCGGGCGGGTGATCCTGGTGGATCACCCGCCCGCCGAGGTCGATGGGGCCGGTCCGTCAAGAAGTCCGTGCGGGGCGACGAGCTCCGTCAGAAGCCGTCTTGTTCATCGCGCCGGCGCTGCCAGCGCTGCTCCATCCGGTCCATCACGCCGGCCTTGCGCCGCACCGGCTGGGCGGCGCCCAGCCCGCTGCCGGGGCCCGCCACCGGATGCCGCCGCCAGCCGGCCACCGCCAGCACGGCGCAGCCGAGCATCACCAGGAAGCCGACCACACTCAGCCAGATGAATTGCGGCTGGGCGATCATGCCTCCCATCAGGAGGCCCACTCCCAGCACGAATCCCGCCGCCGCGAGGTACACCCGTCGCCGGGTGTAGGTGCGCAGGCCGGTTCCCTCAAGCGCCGACGCGAACTTGGGATCTTCGGCGTACAGCGCTCGCTCCATCTGGTCGAGCAGTCGCTGCTCGTGCTCCGAGAGCGGCACGGAGTCCTCCTACTCGTCGGTCGCGGGGCGACCGGTCCGCCACCTGGCCCTGTCGTGGTCCATATGCCCCATGCGTCTGGCCGTCATGCGTTCTGGCTTTACCCAGATCATACGGTCCGACGAGGGGATCCGGAGGGGGCCGCGTTCCGTCGTGTCCGACACATCACGCCGGCCCCCGCACCCGTGCAACGCTCCCGGTGGCTGTGAAGTTTCCGTCAGTACGGTGGGCCCGTCCTGGTCGGTACGGCGGGCCCGCCGCCGTCAGTCGAGCGCGGCCAGCAGGTGCAGCTGGGTGGCGACCGCGTGGAAGGCGGGCTCGGCGGCGGCCGCCTCTTCCAGCTTGAGCAGCGCCTCCATCGCGCCGGGCTCGGTGTCCACCAGCACCCCGGGCACCAGGTCGGCGAAGACCCGCACCCCGTGCACCGACTCGACCCGCAGGCCGGCGGCTCGGGCCAGGCCGTGCAGCTCCTCGGTGGTGAAGCGGCGCGGCATCGGGTCGCCGGCGCCCCAGCGGCCGTCGGGCGCGCCCAGCACGGTGCGGGCCTCCTCGAAGTGGCCGGCCAGCGCCCGGGCCAGCACGGCGCCGTTGCGGTTGGCGGCCAGCAGGCTGACCAGGCCGCCCTTGCGCAGGGTGCCGGCGAGGTGGCCGAGCGACTCCGCCGGGTCGTCCACGACCTCCAGGACGCCGTGGCAGAGCACCGCGTCCACCGAGTCGGGGGTGATCAGCTCGGGCAGCGTCTGGGTGTCCCCCTGCACGGCGCGGACCAGCTCGGTCACCCCGGCCTCGGCGGCCCGGCGCTCCAGGGCGAACAGCGCGTCGGGGCTGGGGTCCACGACGGTCACCCGGTGGCCCAGCTTGGCCACCGGCACCGCGAAGTTGCCGGTGCCGCCGCCGGTGTCGAGCACGTCCAGCACCGGCTGGTCCAGCTCGGCGACCCGGCGCTCCAGGGCCGTCCGGACCACCTCCCAGACCACGGCGGTGCGCAGGGCGCTGCGGGGACGCGAGGGGTACACGAGCGGGCTCCTCAGGGGGCGGCGGGCTGGCCGGACCCTCCCACCCTATTGCCTCCTGTTGCCGTCGAGCCGGAGCACCCGGGCCACCAGCCGCAGGAAGACGGCGGTGTTGCGGACCAGGTCGTCCGCGTCGCGGGCCGAGGCGGCGCCCCGCACCCCGGCCTCGGCGGCCGCCCGCTTGCTCGCGCCGGCCGCGAAGTAGACCGCCCACTCGGCCAGTTCGGGCGCCACCTCGGGCAGCACCTCCCAGGCGCTGCGGATCGCCTTGCGGCGGCGGGGGTTCTTCTCCGGGCGGCCCCGGACGGCCAGCACGGCGGCTGTGGTGCGCAGCGCGGCCAGGTGCGCGGTGGCGTACCGCTCCAGCGGGTCCTCGGCGGCGTCGGCGGCCAGCAGGGTGCGCTCGGCCTGTGCCAGCAGGTCCCGGGCGGCCGGCGGGGTGCCGGCGCGCAGCAGCACCGGATGGACGTCGACGGAGCGCAGCGGGATCTGGTCGGAGTGATCGTCGCAGGGTCGGTGCGGGAGGTCGGTGACGGTCATGGTCGGTACCCCCGGATCCTTCGGCAGGCATCGGGCGGGCCGGTCGGCCGCCCGCTGAGGCCATGCTCGCGCCCGGCACTGACAATCGACCGGGACAGCCGTCCGGGGACGGACCACCGGGCCGCGAAAAGTAAGATCACGCCCCATGGCACGGATCGTCATCATCGGAGCGGGAATCAGCGGCCTGGCCGCCGCGGCGCGGCTGGCCACCCTCGGTCACCGGGTGACGGTCTGCGAGGCCGCGCCGGGCCCGGGCGGGATGCTCGGGCAGTACCGCCGCGACGGCTTCGCCTTCGACACCGGGCCGACCCTGCTGACACTGCCGGCCGTCTACCGGGACCTGGCGCTGAAGACCGGCCGCGAGCCGCTGGAGCAGCTGCTGGAGCTGGCCCCGGTGGACCCGGAAAGCCGGCACCTGTTCGCCGACGGCACCGAGCTGACCCTGCCCAACGCCTCCCGGGGCGGCGTCGCCAAGGCGCTGGACCAGGCGCTCGGCGCGGACACCGGGCGGCTCTGGGGCGAGGTGATGAACCGCGGCCGCACGGTCTGGGAGGCCACCCGCCGCCCGCTGCTGGAGGAGCCGCTGCCTGCCGACCCGGGGCCGCTGGGCACCGACCCGTATCCGGCCGCACCGCGGCGCGGCCTGGCCCGGCTGTTCGGCGGCTCCCGGCAGCTCACCGTCGACGAGGTGGCGCAGCGCGAGCTGGGCGGCCATCCGGCGCTGACCGCGCTGCTCACCGAGTCGGTGCTGCGGTTCGGTTTCGACCCGCGGACCACTCCGGCGAGCGCGACCGTGCTGCCGTACGTGGAGCAGACCTTCGGCGTCTGGTCGGTGCGGGGTGGTCTGCACGCCCTGGTGGCCGCGGTGGTCGAGCGCTGCGAGCAGCGCGGGGTGGAGTTCCGGTTCGGCGCCCGGGTCCATCCGGACGACTTCCCCGAGGCCGACCTGGTGCTGCGCCCCGAACCGCCGGACGCCGAGCTGCCGGGCCGGTTCAGCCTGCTGCTGGCGCTGGCGGGGCCGCGCCCGACCGGTGCCGCGCAGCGGACCGTGGTGCACACGCCGTCCCGGCGGGACGAGTTGGCCGCGCTGTTCGACGAGCCGGCGCCGCCGGGCTTCCCGACCGTCCAGGTGCTGCGACCTGACGACCCGTCACTTACGCCCGACGACCAGCACGAGGCGGTGGTGCTGACCTGCACCGTCCCTTCGCAGGCCGTGGTCGACTGGACGGCCCCCGGGGTCGCCGACGCGTTCGCCGACACGATGCTGGCCCACGTCGAGGCCGCCGGGCTCGACCTGGCGGACCGGATCCTGTGGCAGGTGGCGCGCACCCCGGCCGACACCGAACGGGAGACCCTCTCCCCCGGCGGCGCGGTGGCCCGCCCGGCGCTGCCCGGCGCCGGCGGCGGCTTCCTGCAGCCCGCCAACACCACCGACCGGCGGGGGCACTACCTGCTCGGGCAGGCCGCCCACCCGGGCGGCGGGCTGGCCCGGGCCGGGATGTCCGCCTGCGTGGTGGCGGGGCTGATCGGGCCGGCGTAGCGACGGCCGGGCTACTGCCAGCCCTGCCAGCTGCCCTGCTCCTGCGGCTGCTCCTGGTACTGGGGTTGGTACTGGGGCTGGGGCTGGTACTGCTGGTAGTACTCCGGGGGCTGCTGCTGCGGGATGCCGGGCATGCCGTACTCGGGCTGGCCGCCGTACTCGGGCTGGTAGGAGCCCGGATCGTAGGCCGGCGCCTGCGGCTGCCACTGCTGCTGGTCGTAGCCCTGGTAGCCGTCGTGACCCTGGTAGCCCTGGTACTGCGGCTGCTGCTCGTAGTAGCCGTAGGCGGGCTGCTGCTGCTCGTACGGCTCCTGCTGGTAGTACCCGTAGGCGAACTGCTGCTGTTCGTACGGCTGTTGCTGTTCGGTCTGCGGGTAGCCGGTCTCGTAGATGCCGAAGTCGCCGTCATCGACCGGCAGTTGGGCCAGCTCCGGCTCCGGCAGCAGCTCGGCCTCGGGCTCGGTCACCTCGATCGGGCCGACCTCGCCGACCCGCGGCGGCTCCGCCGCCAGCACCGCCTCGGTGCCGCTGGTCGCGGCGGCCAGCAGCGGCACCTTGGCCAGCGCCCCGGGCAGTTCGCCGTTGCTGCGGCGCAGCGACCAGGCGGGCTTGCCGCCGCGCTTGACCGCGGTGGTGACCAGTACCTGCCCGACCGCGAAGCCGACCGCCCCGCCGCCGATCACCGGGACCGAGTGCACCGCCATCCCGGCCACCACCAGCAGGAACCCGCCCAGCGCGAGTGCTCGCCAGTGCAGCGGCGCCCGGCCCTGCAGCAGCAGCTCGGCGGTCAGCCACAGTCCGACCACGGCGAGGGCCGCGTACAACACCAGCATCCCGATGCCCATCGGCGTCCTCCAGCACGTGCGCGGCGCGTGTCGCGACTGTACCGGGTATCCGCTCGCCGTCCCACATCCCGGTCAGCTGCTGTGCAGGCCCAGGTTCTGGTAGATCTGCAGGGTCGCAGTGGAGCCGTTGAGCGTGATGAAGTGCAGGCCGGGCGCGCCCTCGGAGAGCAGTTGCTCGCTCATCGCGGTGGCGTGCTCCATGCCCACCTCGCGCAGCGCCTTCGGGTCGTCCTTCACGGCCTCCAGCCGGGCCGCCAGCTCGGGCGGGAACTCCGAGCCGCTGAGCTGCGGAAAGCGCACCAGCTGCTTGGCGTTGGTGACCGGCATGATCTCCGGGATGATCGGCACCTCGCAGCCGGCCGCCTGCACCCGGTCGCGCAGCCGCAGGTAGTCCTCGACCTCGAAGAACATCTGGGTGATCGCGTAGTCGGCGCCGGCCCGCACCTTGGCGACGAAGTGCCGGATGTCCTGGTCCCAGTCGGTGGAGCGCGGATGCATGTTCGGCGAGGCGGCCACGCCCACGCAGAAGTCGCCGATCCCCTTGATCAGTTCGACCAGCTCGTACGCGTAGGTGACGCCCCGCGGGTGGGTCACCCACTCCCCCATCGGGTCGCCCGGCGGGTCGCCGCGCACCGCGAGGACGTTGCGCACGCCCTGGTCCGCGTACTGGCCGATGATGTTGCGCAGTTCGGCCACCGAGTGGTCGACGGCGGTGAGGTGGGCCACCGGCGTCAGGGTGGTCTCGCCGGCGATCCGGCCGACCATGTTGACGGTGCGGCCGCGGGTCGAGCCGCCCGCACCGTAGGTCACGCAGACGAAGTTGGGGTTCAGCGGCTCCAGCCGGCGGATCGCGGACCACAGCTTCTGCTCGGCGGCCTCGCTGCGCGGGGGCATGAACTCGAACGAGAAGGAACGCCGGCCGGCCGCCAGGAGGTCGCGGACGGTCGCCGCGTGATCGGTTCTGGTCGAGGAGACGCCGAGTGCCATGTCCGCAGGTTAGCCGTCACAGGTGGACGGCAAACAAACCCGGTCCAGCAGCTGAGACCGAATAGTCCGAACCCGGGTTCGGCTAGTCTTTTCAGGATCCCCATTCACCCCCGGAGCGCCTCTTGACCTCGCCCAGCCCCGCCCCCGTGCTGCCGCTCGACCTGGAGGCGGTCCGCGACCGGGTGAACTCCGCGCTCGCCCGCTTCATGGCCGAGCAGCACGCACTGCTGAGCTCGATATCCCCGGACCTGCTGCCGGTCGCCGAGGCACTGCGCGACTTCCTGCTGGACGGCGGCAAGCGGCTGCGGCCGGCCTTCTGCTACTGGGGCTGGCGGGGTGCGGGCGGCGCGGCGGACAGCGAGGGGATCGCCGGGGCCGCCGCGGCGCTGGAGCTGCTGCAGGCCAGCGCCCTGGTGCACGACGACCTGATGGACCGCAGCGACACCCGCCGCGGCCTGCCGTCGATGCACCGCCGGTTCGAGGCCCGGCACCGCGCCAGCGGCTGGCGCGGCGACCGCGAGCAGTACGGGGCCGGCGCCGCGGTGCTGCTCGGCGACCTGCTGCTGATCTGGTGCGACGAGCTGTTCGTGCGCTGCGGCCTGGAGCCGGCGGCGGTGCTGGCCGCCAAGCCGGTCTTCGACCTGATGCGCACCGAGGTGATGGCCGGCCAGTACCTGGACGTGCTGGAGCCGGTGGCCGGCGACTCCATGGACGAGCTGGCGCTCACCCGGGCGCAGACCGTGCTGCACTACAAGTCGGCGAAGTACACCATCGAGCGGCCGCTGCAGGTGGGCGCCCGGCTGGCCGGTGCGTCCGACGAACTGGTCGCCGCCTACGGGGCGTTCGGGCTGCCACTGGGCGAGGCGTTCCAGCTGCGGGACGACCTGCTCGGTGTCTTCGGCGACCCGGCGGTCACCGGCAAGCCCGCCGGCGACGATCTGCGCGAGGGCAAGCGCACCCTGCTGGTGGCGCTGGCGCTGCGCGGCCTGGACCAGGTGGACGCCAAGGAGCTGGACAGCCGGCTGGGCGCCCCCGGGCTGACCGGCGAGGAGATCGCCGAGCTGAGCGCCCTGGTGGCGCGCAGCGGCGCCGCCGAGCAGGTGGAGCAGCGGATCGAGCAGCTGATGGCCGAGTCGCTGGGCGCGCTGGAGGCGGCTCCGCTGGCGGACGAGACGGCCCGGCAGGCGCTGCGGGCGCTGGCCGAGGCCGCCACCGTGCGGCGGTACTGACCAGCCGCCTCCCGGAGAGTGACCTGGCGGGCCGTCAACTATCGTGAACGGCCCGCCAGTTCACAGAAACGTTCAGCCTGCCGCGCGCAGTCGCCGGGCCAGCTCGGCGGCCGCGGCTCCCGGGTCCTCGGCGGCCGTGATCGCGCGGACCACCACCACCCGCCGAGCGCCGGCGGCCAGCACCTGGTCCAGGTTGCCCAGGTCGATCCCGCCGATCGCGAACCACGGCCGGTCACTCCGCTGCCGGGCCGCGTACTCCACCAGGCCCAGCCCGGGGGCCGGGCGGCCCGGCTTGGTCGGGGTCGGCCAGGTCGGGCCGGTGCAGAAGTAGTCCACACCCGGCTCGGCGATCGCGGCGGCCACCTCCGACTCGGCGTGGCAGGACCGGCCGATCAGCATCTCGTCGCCGACGATCGCCCGGGCGGCCGGCACCGGCAGGTCGTCCTGCCCCAGGTGCAGCGCCTGGGGGCGAGCGGCGTGCGCCACATCCGCCCGGTCGTTGACGGCGAGCAGCTTGCCGTGCCGGGCCGCGGCGTCCGCGAACACCTCCAGGGCGGCCAGCTCCTGGCGGGCCTCCAGACCCTTGTCCCGCAACTGAACGATGTCCACGCCGCCGGCCAGCGCCGCGTCCAGGAACTCGGCCAGGTCGCCCTGCTCGCGCCGGGCGTCGGTGCACAGGTAGAGCCGCGCGTCGGCCAGTCGGGCACGCAGGTCCGGGGTCACAGTGAGAGCGCCTGGGCGCGGCGCTTCACCTCGGTCCCGCGGTTCTCGCGCAGCGCCTGGATCGGGCTGCCGGGCAGCGACGGGTCCTCGGTGAAGAGCCACTCGAGGATCTCCTCGTCGTTGAAGCGCCCGTCGCGCAGCACCGTCAGGGTGCCGGCCAGGTGCTTGACCAGGCCGTCGTCCTCGATGAACGCGGCCGGCACCTGCAGCGCGTTGTTGGGGCCGCGGCGGACCGCGATCAGCTTGTGGTCCTTGACCATCTGGCGGACCTCGGTGACCGCCACACCCCAGCGCTCGGAGATGTCGGGCAGGTACAGCCACTCGGGAACGAGCCGCTCAATCATGGATTCCGTCTCACTACTCACGGCACCAGCCTGCCATCTATCCGGCCGCGCTCGCACCAACCCCACACGTCAGGCGGCGATCGCCGCCTTCAGCGGCACCTCGGGGTCGCCCGCCAGTGCGGGGTCGACCGCCACCGCCCGCTCGATCAGCCGCCGCCCCTGCGCCAGGTCGCGCGGCCGGTCCACCGCCAGCAGCGCGGTCGGCACCCCGTCGCGCAGCCAGAGCGCGCTCCAGGACGCCTCGGCGGGCGAGCCGCGCCAGAGCAGCCGGTCGCCCGCCGCGTGCCGGCCGGCGTACTGCACCATCCGCCCGAACTGCTCGGACCAGAAGTACGGCACCGGGTCGTAGGGCGCGTCGCCGCCGAGCAGGCCCGCGGCCACGGCCCGTCCGGAGTGCAGCGCGTGGTCCCAGTGCTGCACGGTGATCCGCTCGCCGAACCGCGCCGACGGGTAGCTCGCGCAGTCGCCGGCCGCCCAGACGCCGGGCAGCGAGGTGCGCAGCCGGTCGTCGGCGAGCACCGCGCCGGCCGCGTCCAGCGCGATTCCGCTGCCGGCCAGCCAGGCGGTGTCGGGGCGGGCGCCGATGCCCACCACCACCTGGTCGGCGGCGAGCTCGGTGCCGTCGGCGAGCCGCACCGCGCCCGGTTCGACGGCGGCCACCGCCGCGCCGAGCCGCAGCTGAACGCCGGCCTCCCGGTACCAGTCGAGCATCGGCTCGGTCAGTGCGGCGGGCAGCGCACCGGGCAGCGGCGTGGTGGCGGCCTCCAGCACGGTCACCTCGCAGCCGAGCTTGCGGGCCGCGGTGGCGGTCTCGGCGCCGATCCAGCCGGCGCCGATCAGCACCAGCCTGGTTCCGGGCCGCAGCACCGCACGCAGTGCCAGCGAATCGTCGATGGTGCGCAGCAGGTGGGCGTCGGCCGCGCCGGGCAGCGACGCGGCCCGGGCGCCGGTGGCGATCACCAGGTGGTCGTAGCCGACCGGTCCGGCGTCGGTGTGCAGGGCTCCGTCGGCCAGTCCGGTGGCGGTGCGGCCGGGCAGCAGCTCCACGCCGAGCTGGTCCCAGTCCAGGTCGAAGGCGGTGGTGTCGGCCTGGCCGAGCAGCACGTCCTTGGAGAGCGGCGGGCGGTCGTAGGGCCGGTGCGGTTCCGCGCCGACCAGGCTGACCGGCCCGCGCCAGCCGCCCTCCCGCAGCGCGATCGCGCACTGCGCCCCCGCCATTCCGGCGCCGACGATCACCACCCGCTCATCCGTCACCGGGCCACTGTAGCGAGCGGGCGGCGCCCGGCCCACGGTCGGCCTTCAGCCCGGCGCTCACCCGGCGTTATGGTGGGGTCATCCTCACGGGAGCCCGGCGCACCGGGCTGAGAGGCGGGCTGCGGCGGCCTGCGACCGTCCGAACCTGATCCGGGTCATTCCGGCGAAGGGAGACATGGTCTTGGCGTGCTCGAAATCCCATGACGACGTCGTGGTGATCGGCGGCGGCATCATCGGTCTCGGCCTGGCCTGGCGCGCGGCCCAGCGCGGCCTGTCGGTCACCGTGGTCGATCCCGCCCCCGGCGGCGGCGCGGCCCGGGTGGCGGCCGGCATGCTGGCCCCGGTCACCGAGCTGCAGTACGGCGAGGAGCCGCTGCTGCACCTCGGGATCGCCTCCAACACCCGCTACGCGGACTTCTGCAAGGAGCTCACCGCGGCCACCGGCCTGGACACCGGCTACCGCGCCACCGGCACCCTGGCGGTCGCGCTGGACGCCGACGACAAGGCCGAGCTGAGCGAGCTGCACGCCTTCCACCAGCGGCTCGGCCTGGACTCGCGCTGGCTGACCGGCCGGGAGGCCCGCAAGCTCGAACCGATGCTGGCCCCCGGCGTGCGCGGCGGCCTGCACGTGGCCGACGACCACCAGGTGGACGGGCGGCGCCTGTCGACCGCGCTGCTGCGCGCCTGCGAGCTGGCCGGCGTCACCCTGCACCGGGCTGAAGCGGTGGAACTGCTGGTCGAGGGCGACCGGGCGCACGGCGTCCGGTTGAGCACCGGCGAGCGGGTGACCGGCGAACAGCTGGTGCTGGCGGCCGGCGCGCGCAGCCACCAGCTGCCCGGCCTGCCCGACGGCGTGCTGCCCGCGATCCGCCCGGTCAAGGGCCAGATCCTGCGGCTGCGGATCCCGCCCGCCTACGGCCCGTTCCTGTCCCGCAACGTGCGCGCCGTGGTCCGCGGCGGCCACCTGTACCTGGTGCCGCGGGCCGACGGCGAGCTGGTGATCGGCGCCACCGTCGAGGAGCAGGGCTACGACACCACGGTGACCGCCGGCGGTGTCTACGAGCTGCTGCGCGACGCCCACGAGCTGGTCCCCGGGATCACCGAGCTGCCGCTGGTGGAGAGCTCCGCCGGTCTGCGACCCGGCTCCCCGGACAACGCCCCGCTGCTCGGCCCCACCGCGCTGCCCGGCCTGGTGGCCGCCACCGGCCACTACCGCAACGGCGTGCTGCTCGCCCCGGTGACCGCCGACCTGATCGCCGAGTACCTGGCCACCGGCACCGTCCCCGCCCTCGCCGCCCCCTTCTCGCCCAGTCGCTTCGCCAGGAGCCCCCGATGAACCAGATCCCCCTGACCGTCAACGGCGAGCCGCGCGAGGTCTCCGACCTCGCGACCCTCGCCGAGCTGGTCGCCGAGCTGAGCACGGCCCCCACCGGGGTGGCCGCCGCCGTCAACGAGACGGTGGTGCCGCGCGGCGCCTGGCCCGGTACCCGGCTGGCCGCCGGGGACCGGGTGGAGATCCTCACCGCCGTGCAGGGAGGCTGACGACATGGCCGACACTGCGCTTGTCACGCTGGAAGACGGTCTGATCATCGGTGACACCACCTTCAGCTCCCGGCTGATCATGGGCACCGGCGGCGCGCCCAGTCTGGAGGTGCTGGAGCAGGCGCTGATCGTCTCCGGCACCGAGCTGACCACGGTGGCGATGCGCCGGGTGAACGCCGACACCCAGGGCTCGGTGCTGGACGTCCTGGTCCGCAACGGCATCCGGGTGCTGCCCAACACGGCCGGCTGCTTCACCGCCGGGGAGGCCGTGCTGACCGCCCGGCTGGCCCGCGAGGCGCTCGGCACCGACTGGGTGAAGCTGGAGGTGATCGCCGACGAGCGGACCCTGCTGCCCGACCCGATCGAGCTGCTGGACGCCGCCGAGACCCTGGTGGACGACGGCTTCACGGTGCTGCCGTACACCAATGACGACCCGGTGCTGGCCCGCAAGCTGGAGGACGTGGGCTGTGCGGCGATCATGCCGCTGGGCTCGCCGATCGGCTCCGGCCTCGGCATCCGCAATCCGCACAACTTCCAGCTGATCGTGGAGGGCGCCGGGGTGCCGGTGATCCTGGACGCCGGTGCGGGCACCGCCTCCGACGTGGCGCTGGCCATGGAGCTGGGCTGCTCGGCGGTGATGCTGGCGTCCGCGGTCACCCGGGCGCAGCAGCCGGTGCTGATGGCGGAGGGAATGCGCCGGGCCGTCGAGGCCGGGCGGCTCGCCCACCGGGCCGGGCGGATCCCGCGCAGGTTCCACGCGGAGGCCTCCTCGGCGATGGCCGGGCGCGCCGACCTGGACCACCGGGAGCGGCCGGCGTTCTGACGACGGGTCGGGGCGGCCGGGGCGCGGCCGTACCGAACGATGACGTCAGGGTCACCCAACCGTGCCCTGGCCGCCCCTAGACTCCTCGGGTGGACATGACGCTGAACGATTCCTTGATCGGATCGCTCCTCGACGGCCGGTACCGGGTCGAGGAGCGAATCGCGGTGGGCGGCATGGCCACGGTCTACAAGGGCACCGACACCCGGCTGGACCGGGTGGTGGCGCTCAAGGTGATGCACCCGCAGTTCGCGGGGGATCCGGCGTTCGCCGAGCGGTTCATCCGCGAGGCCAAGGCGGTGGCCCGGCTCTCGCACCCCAATGTGGTCAACGTCTTCGACCAGAGCGCGGACGGCGGCAACGCGTTCCTGGCGATGGAGTACGTGCCGGGCCGCACGCTGCGCGAGGTGCTGGCCGACCGGGGCGCGTTCTCGGTGCGGGCGGCGCTGGACGTGATGGAGCCGGTGCTGGCCGCGCTGGGCGCCGCGCACCGGGCGCACCTGGTGCACCGGGACGTCAAGCCGGAGAACGTGCTGATCACCGACGGCGGCCTGGTCAAGGTGGCCGACTTCGGACTGGTCCGGATGACCACCCAGTCGGAGCCCTCGGACTCCAGCACCACCACGCCCGGCCTCATCATGGGCACGGTCTCCTACCTGGCGCCGGAGCAGATCCAGCCGACCGGCCCGACCGACCAGCGGGTGGACGTCTACGCGGCCGGGATCATGCTCTACGAGCTGCTGACGGGCAGTAAGCCGTATGTCGGCGAGACCCCGATGCAGGTGATCTACCGTCACCTGCAGGAGGACGTACCGCCGCCGTCCCACGCGGTGCCGGGCCTGCCGCCGGAGCTGGACGCGATAGTGGCCGCCGCCACCGCACGGAACCGGGATGCCCGGCCGTGGGACGCGGTCGAGCTGCTGGCCGCGCTGCAGCGGCTGCGCCGGGGCCTGACGCCGGCGCAGCTGGACGCCGAGCCGCCGGCCTCCACCCACCAGGCGCCGCGGTTCGCCGCCACCGAGGCCACCTCGGTGCTGCCCTCCCCCAGCCTCCGGCCGGGGGTACCCCCAGCACCGCCAGCGGCCGAGCACACCGCCGTGCTCACCCCGCAGCGGCCGGGGCCGCCCCCGCTGCTGCCGAAGCGGCCGTACAACGAGCCGCCGCCGGTCCGCAAGCCGATGTCGCCGCGGTCCCGGCGCTCGGTGGTCTGGGGCGGGGTGCTGGCCGCCGTGGTCGCGGTGGTCGCCGTCCTCACCTATCTGCTCTCCGGGGCGGTCTACGCCGTGGTGCCGAGCGTGCTCGGCCAGACCCAGACGCAGGCCGCCGCCACCCTCGGCGGGGCCGGCCTGCGGGGCAGCTTCAGCCAGGCGTACAGCGAGACGGTGCCGACCGGGCAGGCGATCAGCAGCGACCCCGGGGTGGGTCAGAAGATCCGCAAGAGCGACGCGGTGAAGGTCGTGATCTCCAAGGGTCCGGAGCGGATATCCGTGCCGGACGTCACCGGCAAGCCGCTCGACCAGGCCAAGCAAGCGCTCACTCAGGCCCGGCTCACCCCGGGCAGCACCACCGAGGACTACAGCCCGACCGTGCCGCAGGGCTCGGTGATCTCCACCACGCCGGCCGCCGGACAGCAGCTGGCGGTGAACGCGGCGGTCTCGCTGCTGGTCAGCAAGGGCGCCCCGCCGGTGCCGGTGCCGGACGCCACCGGGAAGCCGGTGGACCAGGCGCAGTCGCTGCTCACCGGGGCCGGCTTCAAGGTGGCCCTCGCCGCCGACCAGGCGTACTCGGACACCGCGCCCGCCGGGTCCGTCGCCTCCCAGGACGTCACGGGCACCGCCTCGCCCGGCACCACGGTGACGCTGACGCTGTCCAAGGGCCCGCAGCCGGTGCCGGTGCCCGATGTGAGCGGCATGAGCCAGTCGGACGCCACCAAGGCGCTGGCCGCGGCCGGGTTCAAGGTGAAGACCAGCGGCCTGAACTTCTTCGGGCTGAGCAGCGTCT
Organism: Kitasatospora sp. GP30; assembly: GCF_029892145.1. NCBI lineage: Bacteria > Bacillati > Actinomycetota > Actinomycetes > Kitasatosporales > Streptomycetaceae > Kitasatospora > Kitasatospora sp. GP30. Next base: position 491,021 of record NZ_JARZAH010000002.1, on the reverse strand, counting down.
CCTCGCAGTCCCCGACGGCCGGCACCATGACGCCCAAGGGCAGCACGGTGACCATCATCTTCTGACGTTTGACGTTCGGACGTTCTGACGTCCTGATGTCTGGCGGGACGCGGGGGCGGCCGGCCGTTCAGCTGAGCGGGCCGTCCCCCGGCTCCTCCTGGTAGGTGTAGCGCTGCTCGCGCCAGGGGTCGGCCAGGTTGTGGTAGCCGCGCTCCTCCCAGAAGCCGCGCCGGTCGGCCGTCATGTACTCCACGGCCCGCACCCACTTGGGACCCTTCCAGGCGTACAGCCCGGGGACGATCAGCCGGACCGGGAAACCGTGCTCGGCGGTGAGCGGCTCGCCGTCGTGGTGGGTGGCCAGCAGGGTCCGCGGGTCGGCGAACGCGGCCAGCCGCAGGTTGGCGCTGTAGCCGTACTCGGCCCACACCATCACATGGGTGACATCGGCGGCCGGCGGCACCAGGTCCAGGAGGGTGGCGCCGGCGACTCCGCTCCACTCGTTGTCAAGCATCGAGAAGCGGGTCACGCAGTGGAAGTCGGCGCGCACGGTGGCGCGGGGCAGCCGGTGGAACTCCTCGTGGTTCCAGCTGTGCTTGGCACCGGAGGCGGTCGCCCCGAACACCTGGAGGTCCCAGGTCAGCGGCTTGAACCGGGGGATCGGGCCGTAGTGCAGCACCGGCCAGCCGCGTTGCAGGCGCTGTCCGGGCGGGAGCCTCGGGTCAGGCGGCTGCGCTGCTGCTTGCTCGGACCGACCCATGGCTCCATGGTGACAGACGGCGGGCGCCGATCGACGCGCGCCCCTTCCCGGCCCTGCGCGCCCCCGCGGCTGCCGCAATAGCCACGAAATCGGGCAATCCGACACAGACCCGAGTGAGTGTGAACTTACTGGAAAAACCACTCATGGCGATGCCACGATGCGTCCCACCACCGCGTCCGGCGCTGCGTGCACCCATCGAGGGCAGGAAGGCACACCATGAAGGGCGACCCCGAGGTCATCGAGTTCCTCAACGAACAGCTCACCGCCGAGCTGACCGCCATCAACCAGTACTTCCTGCACTCGAAGATGCAGGACCACTTCGGCTGGACCAAGCTCGCCGCCTTCACCCGGCACGAGTCCTTCGACGAGATGAAGCACGCCGAGGTGCTCACCGACCGGATCCTGCTGCTCGACGGACTGCCCAACTACCAGCGGCTCTTCCACGTCCGGATCGGCCAGACGGTCAAGGAGATGTTCGAGGCCGACCGGCAGGTGGAGGTCGAGGCGATCGACCGGCTGCGCCGCGGCATCGTGGTGATGCGGGCCAAGAACGACGTCACCTCGGCCAACATCTTCGAGTCGATCCTGGCCGACGAGGAGGACCACATCGACTACCTGGACACCCAGCTGGAGCTGGTGGAGAAGCTCGGCGAGGCACTCTACCTGTCGACGCTGATCGAGCAGCCCGAGGAGAGCTGACCGGTCAGGCGGCCCGCGAGCCGGCCGCCCGGACCGGCTCGGCCGTCGGGATCGCCTCGGGGGTCGGGATCGGCTCGCGGGTCGGGATCGGCTCGGGGGCGTTGCGCGGGTCGAGTCCGGGATCGGCCAGCCCGAGCTTGGCGGCCAGCCGGGCGGTCGGGCACGGGCGGGCGCCGTGCTCGCCCAGCAGGGCCTGGATCCGGCGGACGCAGGAGCCGCAGTCGGTGCCGGCCTTGCAGCCCTGGGCGACGATCTGGCGCGGCGAGTTGGCGCCGGCATCGATGGCGCGCTTCACCTGGTCCTCGGTGACCGCATGGCACATGCACACATACATCGCGGTCTCTCCCAGGTGGTGCGGGGCGCCGTGGCGCCGGTGAGCTAAGGCTTACCTTACCGAACTGCTGGACGGTACGAGAAGGCCCTGCCCCCGAACGGGGACAGGGCCTTCGTCACACTCCGGGTGCCTCAGTGCTCGCGGTACATCTCCGCGACCAGGAAGGCCAGGTCCAGCGACTGGCTGCGGTTGAGCCGCGGGTCGCAGGCCGTCTCGTAGCGCTGGTGCAGGTCGTCGACCAGCACCTCGTCGCCGCCGCCGACGCACTCGGTCACGTCGTCACCGGTCAGCTCCACATGGATGCCGCCCGGGTGGGTGCCGAGCGCGCGGTGCACCTCGAAGAAGCCCTTGACCTCGTCCAGCACGTCGTCGAAGCGGCGGGTCTTGTGCCCGGTCTCCGCCTCGAAGGTGTTGCCGTGCATCGGATCGCAGATCCACACCGGCTGCGCCCCGCTGGCCGTGACCTTCTCCACCAGCTCCGGCAGGCGGTCGCGGACCTTGCCCGCGCCCATCCGGGTGATGAAGGTGAGCCGGCCCGGCTCGCGGTCCGGGTCGAGCCGCTCGATCAGGGTCAGCGCCTCGTCGACCGAGGTGGTCGGGCCCAGCTTGACGCCGATCGGGTTGCGGATCCTGGACGCGAACTCGATGTGCGCGTGGTCCAGCTGGCGGGTCCGCTCGCCGATCCAGACCATGTGGCCCGAGACGTCGTAGAGCTCGCCGGTGCGCGAGTCCACCCGGGTCAGGGCGGTCTCGTAGTCCAGCACCAGCGCCTCGTGCGAGGAGTAGAACTCGACGGTGCGGAACTCCTCCGGGGTGACCCCGCAGGCCTGCATGAAGTTCAGCGCGTTGTCGATCTCCTTGGCCAGCCGCTCGTAGCGCTGACCGGCCGGCGAGTTGCGCACGAAGTCCTGGTTCCAGGCGTGCACCTGGCGCAGGTCGGCGTAACCACCGGTGGTGAAGGCGCGGACCAGGTTCAGGGTGGCGGCGGAGGCGTGGTACATCCGCTTCAGCCGCTCCGGGTCCGGGCGGCGGGCCTCGGGGGTGAACTCGAAGCCGTTCACCGAGTCACCGCGGTAGACCGGCAGGGTCACGCCGTCGCGGGTCTCGGTCGCCTTGGAGCGCGGCTTGGAGTACTGGCCGGCGATCCGGCCCACCTTGACCACCGGGACCGAGGCCGCGTAGGTGAGCACGGCGGCCATCTGCAGCAGGGTCTTGAGCTTGTTGCGGATGTGCTCCGCCGAGACCCCGTCGAAGGCCTCCGCGCAGTCACCGCCCTGCAGCAGGAAGGCTTCGCCACGCGCGACGGCACCGAGCCGGGCGCGCAGCTGGTCACACTCGCCGGCGAACACCAGCGGCGGATACGAGGCGAGTTCCGTAAGGGCGTTGCGCAGCGCCTCCGGGTCCGGCCACTCAGGCTGCTGCGCCGCGGGCAGGGACTGCCAGGGGAAGGCTGTCCTAGATGTCTCAGTTGTCACGGTCACGCAGCCAAGGCTACGGGGTGCGTCGACCGATTTACGTCGCCCAACCACGTAGTGAGACGCGATGTGGACGATTCCTCCCGCACGGCTCACCTGGGGAGCCGATCCGCTATGGTCCTTTCCATGACCGCGCCGCACACCTTCTCCTGGTGGTGGACCATCCCCCGAGGTGGCCCACGGATCGCGCGTTCCCAGTAGACGACACGACGGCCGCCCTCGGGCGGCCGTCGGTTTTTCCGGCACCTGCGGCCCGCCCGGTGGAGCGACCTTGATCCTCGGAAAGAGGTTGCAGATGAACAACTCCGCCGCTGCCCTGCTCGCCCGCCTGACCGCCCCCGGCGCGCCCGCCTTCGCCCTGCTGCACCGCCGCACCCCGCGGCTGGCGCCCGACACCGTGGAGCTGCTGATCGGCGAGGTCGGCCGGTACCAGACGCTGGCCGAGCTGCCGCTGCCGACCGGCGCCCCGGCCGACGGCCGGCCGCGCCACGACCTGCTGGCGCTGGTCCCGTACCGGCAGCTGAGCGAGCGCGGCTTCGAGGTGCACGACGACGGCACCCCGCTGCAGGCGCTGGCGGTGACCGAGCAGTACGCGCTGCCGCTGGCCGAGGTGCTGGCCGCGCTGCCGGACCTGCCGGTGGCGCTGACCGACGGCGCCTTCGACATCGACGACGAGGAGTACGCCGGGATCGTCCGGCGGGTCATCGAGGACGAGATCGGGCGCGGTGAGGGCGCCAACTTCGTGATCCGGCGCGACTTCCGCGCCACGCTCCGGGACTGGTCCCCCCAGTTGGGGCTGAGCCTGCTGCGCCGGCTGCTCTCCCAGGAGCGCGGCGCCTACTGGACATTCCTGGTCTCGACCGGCGAGAGGCTGCTGGTCGGCGCCTCCCCCGAGGTCCACGTCCGGCAGAGCGGCGGCACCGTGGTGATGAACCCGATCTCCGGTACCTACCGCTATCCGGCCGGCGGCCCGACCCTCGACACGCTGCTCCAATTCCTGCACGACCCCAAGGAGTTGGAGGAGCTCACCATGGTGGTCGACGAGGAGCTCAAGATGATGTGCGCGGTCGGCGACCTCGGCGGCCAGGTGCTCGGCCCCCGGCTCAAGGAAATGGCCCATCTCGCCCACACCGAGTACGAGTTGCGCGGCCGCACCTCGCTGGACGTCCGCGAGGTGCTGCGCGAGAGCATGTTCGCGGCGACCGTCACCGGCAGCCCGGTGCAGAACGCCGCCCGGGTGATCCGCCGCTACGAGACCTCGGGCCGCGGCTACTACGCGGGCGCGCTGGCGCTGATCGGGCGCTCGGCGGGCGGCGGCCAGCAGTTGGACTCGCCGATCTGCATCCGCACCGCCGACATCGACCCGGCCGACGGCTCGCTGGTGGTGCGGGTCGGCGCCACCCTGGTGCGGCACTCCGACCCGGCCTCCGAGGTGGCCGAGACGCACGCCAAGGCCGCCGGGGTGCTGGCCGCGCTCGGCGCCCGGCCGGCCCCGACCCGGCTGCCCGGCCACGGCACCGCCCCCCGGCTCGCCGAGAACCACCGGGTGCAGGCCGCGCTGGACGCCCGACGGGCCGGGCTGGCCCCGTTCTGGCTGCGGATGCAGCAGCCGCTGCCGCCGGCGCAGCCCGAGCCGACCCTGGTGGTGGACGGCGAGGACACCTTCACCACCATGCTGGCCCATCTGCTGCGCTCGCTCGGCCACCGGGTGGAGGTGGTCCGGTTCGACGCCCCCGGCCTGCGCGAGCGGGTGGCCGCCCACACCGGGCCGCTGGTGCTGGGGCCCGGCCCCGGCGACCCGGCCGACGCGGCGGACCCGAAGATGGCGGTGCTGCGGCCGGTCGTCGCCGAGGCGCTGGCGGCCGCGCTCTCCGGCAGCCGGCAGGCGCCGCTGCTCGCGGTCTGCCTCAGCCACCAGCTGCTCTGCGCCGCCCTGGGCCTCGACCTGCACCGCAAGGCCCAGGTCTACCAGGGCACCCAGGAGCAGGTCGACCTGTTCGGCACGCCGCGCACGGTCGGCTTCTACAACACCTTCACCGCCCGCTGCACCGCCGACGGCCTGGCCCGACTGGCCGCCGGCGGCATCGAGGTGGCCCACGACCCGGCCACCGGCGATGTGGTCGCGGTGCGCGGCCCGGGCTTCGCCGGGCTGCAGTTCCACCCGGAGTCGGTGCTCACCCTTCAGGGCCCGCAGATCGTCGCCGACCTGCTGAGCTCGCGTCAGGCCTCGTCCAGTCCCTGCTCGATGGCATAGCGGACCAGCTCCACCCGGTTGTGCAACTGCAGCTTGCCCAGGGTGTTCTGGACGTGGTTCTGCACCGTGCGGTGCGAGAGCACCAGCCGCTCGGCGATCTGGCGGTAGGACAGGCCCTTGGCCACCATCCGCAGCACCTCGGTCTCCCGCGCCGTCAGCCGGGGCACCGGCGGCTCCCCCCGGTCCGGACCGGCGGGGGCCGGCGCGGCGGCCAGTCGGCGGAACTCGCCCAGCACCAGGCCGGCCAGGCCGGGCGTGAAGACCGGGTCGCCGACCGCCGTGCGCCGCACCGCGTCCAGCAGTTCGTCCCGGCCGGCCGATTTCACCAGGTAGCCGGTGGCCCCGGCCTTCACCGCCTCCAGCACGTCCGCGTGCTCCCCGCTGGCGGAGAGCACCAGCACCCGCACCGCCGGGTCGGCGGCCACCACCTGGCGGCAGACCTCGACCCCGGGCAGCCCGGGCAGGTTGAGGTCGAGGACCAGCACCTGCGGCGCCGCCGCCTTGGCCCGGCGCACCGCCTCCGGCCCGTCCGCCGCGGTCGCCACCACCTCGAACCCGGCGTCCGCCAGGTCGCGGGCCACCGCCTCGCGCCACATCGGGTGGTCGTCGACCACCATCACCCGCAGCCCGTCCATCGCCGTCAGCCCTCCCTGGGCACCGTCAACTCGACCTCCACGCCCTCGCCGGGCGCCGAGTGAAAGCTCGCCGTGCCGCCCAGATCGCGCAGCCGGCCCTCGATCGACTGGACCACCCCGAGCCGCCCGGCCGCGCGCGCCTCGGCGAGGCGGCCCGGCGCGAACCCCGGGCCGTCGTCGCGGATCGAGACGGTCACCGCCTCGGGCTCGTCCTCCAGCAGGATCCAGGCCCGGGCCGCGTCCCCCGCGTGCCGCCGCACGTTGTCGACGGCCGCGCCGACCGCAGCGGCCAGCTCCGCGGCCGCCTGGGCGGGCAGCAGCACCTCGGTGGCCGGCGCGGCGACGGTGATCCGCTCGTCGCCGAACGGCGTCAGCAGCTCCCGCAGATCACGCGGCCCGTCCGCCGGCTCGCCGTCGCGCTGCCCGGGCAGCGGCCCGCCCGTCATCAGTGCGCGCAGCGCCCGCTCCTGCTCGCCCGCCAGCCGGCCCAGCTCGCCGGGCACTTGGCGCTGGGTCAGGGCCAGCACCTGGAGCACGCCGTCGTGGATGTCCCGGGAAAGCCGCTCCCGCTCCCTGGTCGCGGCCTCCAGCTTGAGCGCCTTGGTGAGGGTGGCCTCGCTGGCCCGGGCCAGCTCGATGACGTAGCCGATCGCGCAGCCGGCCACCAGCAGCAGCACGCAGTTGTGCACGTTGTCGCCGGTGATCCCGCCGTGGCCGAGCAGGTTGGCGGCGCCGATCACCAGGCCCGCGGTCACCGCCGGGCGCCAGCCGCCCTTGGCCGCGCAGCCGAGCACGGTGCCGGCCGCCCAGATGGTGGGCAGGGTGAGGGAGCCGGCCGCGATCCGCTGCGGGGTGTCGATCTGCCCGCTCAGCACCACGCCGTAGACCGCGATCCCCAGGTCGACGGCGAGCACCGGCCAGAACAGCCGGGTCGGGCTGCCGAACGCGCGCAGCGTGGCCAGCGTCCAGACCACCAGGCCGCCCAGGTAGATCCAGCCGGGGACCGGGTGGGCGAAGTGGCGGTAGGAGGCGCCGTACCGGGCCAGCGCATAGCCGAGCGCGAGCACCCGGAAGACGCTGATCGCCCGCCACAGCGGCAGCTCCACCGACATCCCGCCGGCCGCCACCGCCCCGCTCGCGCCACTGCGCAGCTCGGCCATCGCCGCCCCGCCCCCGTCCCCGTCCCCCGATCGCGGACCTAGCCCTTGCCGTCCTGCTCTGAATCCTGGGCCTTCTCGGCCTCGGCCTGGGCCGCCTTCTCGGCCGCCTGGCGCTCCTTCTCGGCGGCCCGCTCGGCCCGCTGCTCGGCCCGGCGCTCGGCCTCGGCGCGCTTCTTCTCGTCCGCGATCTGCCGCTTGGCGGCGGTCGCGTAGATGTCCACGTACTCCTGGCCGGACAGCCGCATGATCTCGTACATCACCTCGTCGGTGACCGAGCGCAGGATGAACCGGTCGTTCTCCATGCCCTGGTAGCGGGAGAAGTCCATCGGGCGGCCGATCCGGATGCCCGGGCGGACCCCGAAGTTGGGGATCACCTGGCCGGGCGGCTGCACCTTCTCGGTGTCGATCATCGCGACCGGGATCACCGGCGCGCCGGTCTGCAGCGCGACCCGGGCCAGGCCGCCGACCTTGCCGCGGTAGAGCTTGCCGTCGGGCGAACGGGTGCCCTCGGGGTACACCCCGAACAGCTCGCCGCTGTCGATCACCGCGATGGCGCTGCGGATCGCGGCCTCACCGGCACCGCGCACCCCGGAGCGGTCCACCGGCAGCTGGCCGACGCCCTTGAAGAACGCCGCGGTCAGCCGGCCCTTGAGGCCCGGCGTGTTGAAGTACTCGGCCTTGGCGATGAAGGTAACTCGACGCTTCATCAGTGCAGGCAGGAAGAAGGAGTCCGAGAACGACAGGTGGTTGCTCGCGATGATCGCCGGCCCCTCGTCCGGGATGTTCTCCATTCCTTCCGTCCACGGCCGGAAGAAGATCCGCAGCATCGGCGCGACGATCATCTTCATCAGTCGGTAGAACAACCCGGACCTCCTGTGTTGCAGACCGGTCGATCCTAATGCCCCGATCGCGCGTCGGACGCACCCGAGGGGGTGCGGCGTCCACGAGGTCTGTACGCCCGCCCCGTGCCGTGGGACGATCTGGATCTACCCGATCCCTCGCCGAGGAGCCCCGGATGCCCCTGCTGCCCGGTGCCGAGCCCTTCCACCACCGCGCCGGTCCGGTCGGCGTGCTCCTCTGCCACGGCTTCACCGGCAGCCCGCAGTCGCTGCGGCCGTGGGCCGAGCGGCTGGCCGCGGCCGGTCTGACCGTCTCGCTGCCGCTGCTGCCCGGTCACGGCACCCGCTGGCAGGACCTGCAGGTCACCCGCTGGCAGGACTGGTACGCCGAGGCCGTGCGGGAGCTGCTGCTGCTCGCCGAGGAGTGCGAGCAGGTCTTCGTCTTCGGGCTGTCGATGGGCGGCGGCCTGGCGCTGAAGCTGGCCGCCGACCACGGCGACCGGGTCAGCGGCGTGGTGGTGGTCAACCCCTCGGTGCGGTCCGACAACCCGGCGACGGCGCTGCTGCCGGTGCTGCGCCATCTGATCCCGAGCCGCCCGGGAATCGCCAGTGACATCGCCCGCCCGGGCACCGTGGAGCTCGGCTACGACCGGGTCCCGCTGCACGCGGCCTGGTCGCTGAGCCGGTTCTGGCGCGAGGTCCAGCAGGCGCTGCCGGCGGTGAGCCAACCGGTGCTGCTGCTGCGCAGCCCGCAGGACCACGTGGTCTCGCCGGCCAACTCCGCTCTGGTCCTCGCCCGGATATCCTCGGTCGATGTGACGGAGCGGCTCTGCGAGCAGAGCTTCCACGTGGCGACCCTGGACCACGACGCCGAACTGATCTTCGGGGAATCCCTCGGGTTCGTCCGGCGGTTGTCCAGGGCGACGAAGCCCACCGAGGCCACCGACCAGCGGGGCTGAGGGCCCACCAGGACCGAAGGGCCGGCAGTGCACGAGCACGAGCAGGAGAACACCCCCGCGGGCGACGGCGAGGAGCGCCCGAAGGACACCGAGCCGCGGCCGACCCCCAGTCAGGCCGAGCAGGACGCGATCTTCGCCGCCCTGGTGGCGCAGTTCGACGACCCCGTCGACCTGAGCCGCCCGGACTGGCCCGAGATCGAGAACATCCGCAGCCGCACCGACGTGGCCGGCTTCACGCCGCAGCCGCGTCCCCGCACCCCGGCCGCCGGCCCGCGCGACTGGGCGGCCGCCGAGGATCCGGACGAGGGCCACTTCGTCCCGCCCGAGCCGCCTCCGCTGCCGACCGGCGACACCACCGCCAAGCTCGCCTGGATCGGCGTCCTCGGCGGTCCGGCCCTGCTGCTGTTCGACGTCTTCTTCTGGCACGAGGTCGCCGGCTGGCCGGCCTGGGTCGGCCTGCCGGCCTTCCTCGCCGGCTTCGTCACCCTGATCGCCCGCCTCAAGGACCGCGACCCCGACGACCCCGAGCCCCCGAACGGCGGCGCGGTGGTGTGACGCCCGAACGCCGCTGCTCCCGGGAGGAACCTCCCGGGGGCAGCGGCGTGTTGATGGCGCGTCAGCGCGTGCGGGCCAGGTCGGCGGCGCCCACGATGCCGGCGGCGGAGCCCATCGAGGCCAGCACCACCTCGGCGCGCGGGCGCAGCGCGCCGCCCGTCAGATAGCGCTCGAACGCCTTGGCGACCGGGTCGAGCAGCAGCCGGCCGGAGTCCGAGACCCCGCCGCCGAGCACGAAGACGCCCGGGTCGAAGAGGGCGGCGAGGTCGGCCATGCCGCGGCCGAGCCAGTCGGCGACCTCCTCGTAGACCTCCAGGGCGAGCGGGTCGCCGTCCTCGGCCGCCTCGGTGATGTGGATGCCGCGCAGGGTCTCGGCGACGCCCTCGTTGAGCTCCAGCATCCTCTTGCCGGCCACCGGGTCGGCGGCGGCCTTCTCCCGGCCGTAGCGGCGCAGCGCCCGCCCGGAGGCGTACTGCTCCCAGCAGCCCTTGCCGCCGCAGCCGCAGGGCAGGCCGTCCGGGACCATGTTGAGGTGGCCGATCTCGCCGGCCACGCCGAACCGGCCGCGGTGCAGACGGCCGTCGAGCACGATGCCGCCGCCGATGCCGGTGCCGACGGTGATCAGCACCATGTCGGAGTGGTCGGCGGCCGCGCCGAACTTGAACTCGGCCCAGGCCGCGCTGTTGGCGTCGTTCTCCACCACCGCGTCGAGACCGGTGAGCTCCTCGATCCGGCCGCGCAGCGGCTCGTTCTCCCAGGCGATGTTGGGCGCGAAGATCACCGTGGAGCGGTCCCGGTCGACGAAGCCGGGGGCGCCCACGCCCACCGCGACGACCTCGGGGAACTCCTCCTTGAGCTCGCGGACCGCCTGGGCGATGGCGTCGACCGCCCACTGCGGGTCGGCCGGAGTGGGCACCCGGGTGCGCGCCAGGATCTCGCCGCTCTCGTCGACCACACCGGCCGCGATCTTGGTCCCGCCGACGTCGACGCCGATGGTCAGAGCCATGTGTCCCTCAGTCATTCGCTCGTGCCCGATGAGCGGAAACGGTACCGCCCGGCCGTGCTCCAGTACACACTTCGCCATACATTATCCGAAGCCAACGTCCTGGGAACCCCGCCGAGAGGCTTCAAAAGTCGTACGATTCGATCCGGTCAGTAGCCGCCGGATGCCGCACGGTCATAAGGTCTAGACGTCTCGACTGCCCGGCCCGGCGTCCGGTTCGCCATCCAGGTCGATCCGCTCGGAATCCGCCGGCGCGGGCTGCGACCAGCGGCGCTCCTGGCCGTCGAGAACCGCCCGGTAGGCGGCCAGCAACTCGTTCCCGGCGGCCGCCAGGTGCTGGTAGACCTCGGGGTTGTCGTCCCGGAAGCGGCCCAGGACCTGCTGGGCCTGCTCTCCGGCGGCCGACACCAGCTTGCGCACCTCGTCGACCAGAGGGTTGTCGACAGGGCTTGAATCGTTCATGACGCGTCTCTCTCCAGTGATCGTTCTCCAGCGATCCTCGAGTTCGACGCTACCGGCTACCCGCGCTCGGGCCAGAGGGCCGGGTCCGGTGCGAAGCGCAACGTCAACTCGCCGTCACGCAGCGCGGCGCCCGCCACCGTGCAGCGGCGCAGCGCGCCGGGCAGCGGCAGGATCCGCCGGTACGGGCCGAGGCCGACCACCAGTTCGTCACCGCGGCGCACCAGCTCCAGGTCGGCGCGGTCGGCGCCGGGCGCGGCCAGCCGCCAGACCAGCACGCCGTCCTCGGCGCGGCGGTCCTGCGCGGTCCACGGCCAGCGCTCGGCGGGCTCCGGCGCGGGCCGGTCGCCGAACAGCTGGGCCGCCAGCCCGTCCACCTGGTGCGCGCTGCGGTCGGCGGTCAGCAGCGGCACACCCAGATCGATGGCGGCCAGCCGGTCGCGTTCGGCCGCCGCCTGCTCGGCCAGCCACGGGTCGGCGGAGTCGGCCGCCCGCCGGGGCAGCGCGCCGTGCACGGCCACCGAGTCCAGCCGGTGCCCGAACAGCGCCAGCCCCGCGGCGGCCCGGCGCAGGCCCCGCACCGAGCAGTCGGCGGCGCTCACCGCGAGCCGCACCGAGGTGTGCGGCGACTCGATCACGGACCGGGTGGCGGCCAGCTCGGCGGCCGCCCAGCCGCGGGCGGCGTGCAGCCACTCGGCGGGCGCCGGCATCCCCGCCACCGCGGCCAGCAGCGGGCGCAGCGCGCGGGCGGCCTGGCGCTGCTCGGGCAGCAGCCGGGCCAGGTAGCGGTCGAGCTGCTCGGGGAGGGCGAGGGCGGCGGTCAGTTCGGCGGGCGGCGGGGCGGCGACCACCACCTGGTCGTACGCCCGGCCGTCGGCCGGGCCGCGCAGGGCGTGCAGCAGGGCGAGCGCGCGGGTGCCGGGGAGCGCGGTCAGCTCGTCGGGCTCCAGCGGGTCGACGCCGAGCAGGTCGTAGCCGGTGCGCAGGCGCCCGTCCAGGCCGGCCACGGCCTGCCGGAACGCCTGCTGCTCGTCGAGGCGGCGCGCGCACAGGCCGGGCCTGACCTCCGTGTCGGCGGTGCTCAGCCGGGTGCCGAGGTGCTCGTCCAGCAGCCGGTGCGGGTCGTCGGCGGCCAGCAGCAGGGTGCGCTCACCCCGGCCTGCGGCGTGCACGGCACTCGCGGCGGCCACCGCGGGGATCGCCGCGGCGTCCCCGGTGACCAGCACCAGACGCGGCATCAGGGGTTCTCGACGCGCTTCTTCAGACCGGCCAGGGCGCGGTCGATGATCACCTTCTCGGCCTTGCGCTTGATCATGCCGAGCATCGGGATCTTGACGTCCACGGCCAGCTGGTAGGTCACCTCGGTGCCGCCGGCCACCGGGGCCAGCGTGTAGGAGCCGTCCAGGGAGCGCAGCATCTGGCTCTTCACCAGGGTCCAGGAGACCTCGCGGTCGTCGTCCCAGGTGTAGGCGAGCACGTGCTCGTCCCGGATCGCGCCGGCGTCCAGCAGCAGCCGGACCTGCTCGGCGCGGCCCTGCTCGGTGGAGCCGAGCACCTCGACCTCCTTGACCTCACCCGTCCAGGCGGGGTACGCCTCGAAATCGGCGATCACCGCCATCACCTCGGCCGGGGTCGCCGCGATGACGATGCTCGACCTGGTGTGTTCCGCCATGGGTGGGCCTCCGTGTATCCCGCGTGTGTCCCGGGCCGGTCGTCAGTGCCGGTCAATGCACCCGAAGGCTATCGCGCGCGGGCTGGGCCCCTGTGCCTGCGGGGGTTACCGAGGAGTCACCACCGGTGGGCGGCCGACGGCCACCGCGCCGCCGCCGTCCGAGGTCATCCGGTCGCTGCCGTATCGTGCAAATTACAACGGTCGACGTTCGGTCAGGGTTCGTCCGTGGATGTGACACTTCGAACACCCGCCCTGACCCTCTATCGGAATCCGACTACTGGGCAGTAACGTCCTGCCGTCCCGCAGCGTCGCAGACGAGGAGCAGCAGTGCTCGACGAGTTCCGCCTTCCGGCCCTCTACCAGGTACCAAGCGGTGGCAACCTCTCGGACCTGATCCACCAGAACGCCGAGCGCAGCCCCCAGAACGCGGTGCTCGCCCGCAAGGTGGACGGCCGCTGGCAGGACGTCTCCGCGGCCGCGTTCCTGGCCGAGGTGCACCAGGCGGCCAAGGGCCTGATCGCCTCCGGCGTCCAGCCGGGCGACCGGGTCGCGATCATGTCGCGGACCCGGTACGAGTGGACGCTGCTCGACTTCGCGATCTGGTGCGCCGGCGCGATCACCGTGCCGGTCTACGAGACCTCCTCCGCGGAGCAGGTGCAGTGGATCCTCGGCGACTCCGGCGCGGTCGCGGTGCTGACCGAGACCGACGGCCACGCGGCCGTGGTCGAGTCGGTCCGGGAGCGGCTGCCCGAGCTCCGGCAGACCTGGCAGATCGAGCGCGGCGGGCTGGCGGAGCTGGCCGCGGCGGGCGCCGAGGTGGCCGACGCCACCGTGACCGAGCGCCGGGCCACGCTGAACCCCGACTCGATCGCCTCCATCGTCTACACCTCGGGCACCACCGGGCGCCCGAAGGGGTGTCAGCTGACCCACCGCAACTTCCTGCACGAGCTGGGCAATGTGACGGCCCGGATGCCCCAGCTGTTCGTCCAGGGCGAGGGGTCGGTGCTGCTCTTCCTGCCGCTGGCCCACGTGCTCGGCCGGATCGCCCCGATCGCCACCGCGATCTCCGGCACCAAGGTCGGACACGTCAGCGACATCAAGAACGTCACCGCCGAGCTGGCCTCGTTCCGCCCGACGCTGATCCTGGGCGTGCCGCGGGTCTTCGAGAAGGTCTTCAACACGGCGCGGGCCAAGGCCCAGTCCGAGGGCAAGGGCAAGATCTTCGACCAGGCCGCCGATGTGGCGATCGCCTACAGCCGGGCGCAGGACCAGGGCGGCGCGGGGCTGGTGCTCAGACTGAAGCACGCACTCTTCGACAAGCTGGTCTACAGCAAGCTGCGGGCCGCGCTCGGCGGCCGGGCCACCCACGCGATCTCCGGCGGCGCACCGCTCGGCGAGCGGCTCGGCCACTTCTACCGGGGCATCGGCTTCACGGTGCTGGAGGGCTACGGGCTGACCGAGACGGCCGCTGCCACCGCCTTCAACCCGGCCGACAAGCCGAAGATCGGCACGGTCGGCCAGCCGGTGCCCGGCTCGGCGTGCCGGATCGCCGAGGACGGCGAGGTGCTCTTCAAGGGCCCGCAGGTGTTCACCGGCTACTGGAACAACCCGGCCGCCACCGCCGAGGCGCTGCAGGACGGCTGGTTCGCCACCGGCGACATCGGCAGCATCGACGACGACGGCTACCTGACCATCACCGGCCGGAAGAAGGAGATCATCATCACCGCGGGCGGCAAGAACGTCGCCCCGGCGGTGATCGAGGACCGGATCCGGGCCCACCCGCTGGTCGGCGAGGTGATGGTGGTCGGCGACCGCAGGCCATTCATCGGCTGCCTGATCACCGTCGACGAGGAGTTCCTGCCCAAGTGGCTGGAGCTGAACGACCGGCAGCCCGCCACGGTGGCCGAGCTGCGCGAGGACCCGCAGCTGCTGGCCGCCCTCCAGGAGGCGGTGGACGAGGGCAACAAGGCCGTCTCGCACGCCGAGGCGGTGAAGAAGTTCCGCATCCTGGACACCGTCTTCTCCGAGGAGAACGGCTATCTGACGCCGTCGCTGAAGCTGAAGCGCAATGTGGTGCTGAAGGACTTCGCGGCGGAGGTCGAGGCGCTGTACCAGAAGTAGTGGTGTGACGAGCGCTTGCTCAGCGGTATGCGCTAAGCAAGCGCTCAGTCGTATCCAGGCGCCTGGCGCGTTGCGCCGAGCAAGCGCTCAGTCAGCCACCAGCAACCCCCGCAGCCGCCCCGCGAGCAGCTCCCACCGCCACTCCGCCTCCACCCAGGCGCGCCCGGCCTCGCCGAGCTTGCGCCGCAGGGCCGGGTCCCGCAGCAGCCGCACCACCCGCTCGGCGAGCTCCTCCGGCGCCCGCCCCGGCACCACGTACCCGGTCTCGCCCTCCCGCACCGCGTCCGGCGCCCCACCGGAGTCCCCGGCGATCACCGGCAGCCCGGTCGCCGAGGCCTCCAGGTAGACCATCCCGAGCCCCTCCACGTCCAGCCCGCCGCGCCTGGTCCGGCACGGCATCGCGAACACGTCCCCGGCCCCGTAGTGCGCCGGCAGCTCCGGCCACGGCACCTCTCCGGTGAACCGCACCGAGTCGGCCACCCCGAGCGACTCGGCGAGCCTGCGCAGCCGGGGCAGATAGGGCCCGCCCCCGACGATCAGCAGCACCGTCTCCGGTTCGGCCGCCAGGATCCGCGGCAGCGCGGCGATCAGCGTGTCCTGCCCCTTGCGCCGCACCAGCCGGGAGACGCAGACCACCACCGGCCGGTCCGTCAGCCCGAGCGCGGCCCGCACCGCCTCGCCTCCCGAGCCGGGGTGGAAGGCCCGCTCGTCCACCCCCGGCGGCAGCCGCGCCATCCGCGCCGCCGGTCCGGGGCCGACCGCGCCCGCGATCCGCAGCCGGGTGTACTCCCCCAGGTAGGTCAGCGTGTCGGTGCCCTCGGCGACCCGCCGCAGCATCTGCCGCGAGCCGGGGAGCTGGGCCCAGGCCGCCTCATGACCGTGCGTCATGCCGACCAGCCGCCGGGCGCCGGCCCGGCGCAGCGCGGGCGCCATCAGGCCGAGCGGGGCGGCCGCGCCGAACCACACCGAGTCGCAGCCTTCGGCCCGCAGGATCTGCGCCGCCCGCCGGGCCGCGCGCGGGGTCGGCAGCAGCATGGTGGCCCGGTCCCGGATCACCTGAAAGGGCTGCTCCGCGTCAAACCGCCGGGTCACCCGATCGGGAGCGTCGCCCGAGCCGCGCCATGATGAGGCATACACCACAATCTCATCGGCCGGCTGGCGCACCGCCATGCTGTGGACAAAGCGCTGGATTCCGCCTGGGCGCGGGGGAAAGTCGTTGGTGACGATGAGGGTTTTCGGCATACTGGCCACGCCTCGCACGGTCGGGGGGTGCACGGTTCTCCCCCACCGGTCCGTACGATAGGTCACCATGCCGTCGCGGCGGGAACGGACGTGCAGGCCGCAACCGTTTTCCTGCCGGGCCAGTCCTAACCGGTAGACAGATGCAGAAGACAGGCAGGGCGACAGGCGTACGGACAGACGTACGACCAGTCAGCGTCGGTCTGGTCCGGCGCGGACGTATGGCGAGATGAATGAGGGAGCTCAGTGGTGTTGGCGGAGGACGGCCCGGACGATCGGGCCGGCAGCGTTGGCAGTAGCACCGTCGCACTGACCGCTCCGCCCGCCGAAGGCGCCACCGCCATCAGCTCGACGACCCCGGCCCGGGGCGCACTGTGGGCCGTGAGCGCCGGCTGGGTGGTCAGCAGGACCCTGGTCGTACTGATGATCACCGGCGTGATCAAGATCGGCCTGGACGTGAGCACCGACATCACGTTGATCTACCACGCCTGGTACGAGGTGCTGCAGACCGGCACCTTCCCGATGGACGACGTGACCTGGCAGTACCCGCCGGGCGCCGCCCTGGTGATACTGCTGCCGGGCCTGCTGCCGTGGTCGTACCTGGTCTCGTTCTGGGTGTGCTGCGGCATCTTCGACGCGGCGGCCATGGTGCTGCTGGTCCGCTCCGGCGCCCGCCGCGGCCGCAGCCTGGCCGGCGGGTGGATGTGGGTGGTCGGCGTGCCGCTGCTCGGCCCCACCGTCTACAACCGCTACGACATCCTGGTGACCGCCATCGCGGTGATCGGCCTGCTGGTGCTGCTGCGCCGCCCGGTGCTCGGCGGCATGCTGCTGGGCCTCGGCGGCCTGCTCAAGCTCTGGCCGCTGGTCGCCCTGGCCGGCACCCCGCGCGGGCGCCGCACCACCCGCTCCTGGACCGGCGCACTGGCCGCACTCTCCTCGCTGGCCTTCCTGCTCGCCGCCGGCATGAACGGTGCCTTCCAGTTCCTCACCTTCCAGGCCAACCGCGGCATCGAGGTGGAGTCGGTGGGCGCGCTGCCGATCCACTTCGCGCGGCTGTTCGGCGCCTGGCACGGCCAGGTGCAGATGAACTACGGCTCGGTGGAGATGCTCGGCCCCTGGGTCAGCGTCATCTCCAAGGTCGCGCTGGCCGGCACCGCGGTCGGCTTCGGCTGGCTGCTCTACTGGCGGCTGCGGGCCCGCCGCTGGCAGGCGGCCACCACCTACGACGCCGCGCTGGCCGCGCTGCTGATCTTCACCGCGACCAGCCGGGTGATCAGCCCGCAGTACATGGTGTGGCTGGTCGGCCTGGCCGCGGTCTGCCTGACCGTGCGCGGCACCAGCCAGCGCCCGGTGGCCGTCATGATCCTGATCACCACGCTGCTGACCACCCTGGAGTTCCCGCTGAACTTCGGCGACACGGTGAACAGCCACCCGCTGGGCGTGGCCACCATCACCGCGCGCAACCTGCTGCTGGTCGCCGCCACCGTGGTCTCCTGCCGCCGCCTCTGGCTCAGCACCCGGGGCGATCGGCCCGAGCCGACCGCGGTCACCTCGGTGCTTCCCGGCCCCGAGCAGTCCTCCTACCCGGTGCGCCCGGGCATCGCCTACGAGCAGAGCCTGCTGGACGACTGACCGCCGGGGCCACCTCAGGCCTGCGGCGACAGCTGCCGCTCCACCTCGCCGATCCAGTCACGGGTGAACTGCGCCAGCCCGTAGCCCAGTTGCCGCTGGAACACCTGGTCGAGCCGCTGGTCCCGCACCGCGCCCGGCCCGGCCGCGCCCACCGCGCGGTAGAGGTCGACCAGCGCCGGTCGGCCGTGCCGCCGGGCGATCAGGTCGCAGGCCAGCCAGGCGAGCTCATAGGCCTGCGCTATGCCCTGGGCGCCGGCCGTGAAGTCGCTGTCCGCGGGCAGCGCGGTGGGCAGCTTGCCGGCCGCCACGTCCTGGGTCAGCTCGGGCGCGATCTGCCGGGCGGTGCGGCCGGTGGTCAGGTAGGCGGTCCAGTCCGCCACCCCCTCGGAGAGCCAGAGCGGGGTCCAGGGGTGGGTGTCGCCGCGGGTCGCCACATGGGTGGTCTCATGGGTGATCACCACCTGCTTGCCGACCTCACTGAGCTGCCGGAAGGCGTCCGGATTGACCATCACCCGGTCGGCGGGGGTGTGCAGCGGCGCACCGGCCGCCGCGCTGGTCACCGCGGCTATGTCCTGGTAGGAGCCCGGGTCGACCCCCAGCAGCCGGGCGAACTGCGGCTCGCTGCCGGGCAGTTGCAGCACCAGCCGCTGCGCCCAGCCAGTCCCCCAGACGGCGCTGACGGCCGGCACCGCGCGGTCGCCGATCGCCGCCAGCGCGCCGAGCTCGGCCGGCCCGGCGGGGCCGAGCACCAGGCAGTGCGCCCCGCGCACCGGGTCGGGCGCGCCCAGGTCCCAGGGCGCCGCGGCCGCGTCCGGGGCCACGCCCTCTCCCGTCACCGCCGCGCCGGCCAGGGTGAGCCGGCGCTGCAGCACCGCGGGGTAGTCGTCGTAGCCGAGCAGCCGGTACCGCAGCTCGGCGGTGACCGTGCCGGCGTCCCAGCCGACCGGCCGGTAGTCGAGCTCGGCCAGCGGCAGCGCGGCCAGCTCGCCGGTCCGCAGCCGGTCGGCGCGGCGGGCGAGCAGCGCGGTCAGCCGGTCGGCGGCGAGCCGGCCGTCCGTCGACCGCCGGTCGGTGCCCGGCGCGGCGGTCGCCGGCAGCGAGAGCTGGGTGAGCGCCCCCGCCACCAGCAGCAGCGCGGTACGCCGCGACACCCCGGTGCCACTGGCCGCGCCGGGGTGTGCCGCGCTCTTCAGCGGCAGCCTCTCGACGGCGCTCAGACCCGCACCACCGCCGCGACCGGCATCGCCGAGACACTCTCGTACCGCACCTGGGCTCCGGGGTGCGGGGCATGGATCACCGTGCCACCGCCGACGTACATGCCGACGTGGTGCATGTCCTTGAAGAAGATCACCAAGTCTCCCGGTTGCGCCTCGGCCAGGCTGATCCGCCGCCCCCCGAACGCCTGCGCCTGGGAGGTGCGCGGCAGGGTCACTCCGGCCTGCCGCCAGGCCCAGTACATCAGACCGGAGCAGTCGAAGGCATCGGGCCCGGTGGCTCCGTAGACGTAGGGCGACCCGAGCTTGCCCAGCGCGGCGGCCAGCGCGATGCCGGCGCGGTCCGAGGAGGGCGGCGCACTGCCCAGGTCGAGCCGGTCGGTGCCGCGGGTGGCGCGCTGCTCGGCCTCCCGCTCGTCCTGTGCGGCCAGCTGCGCCCGGTCGTCGGCGGTCAGGGTGCCGAGCAGGGCCTGGGCGCTCTTCAGCCGGTCCTGCAGCTGCTGCCTGCTCTGCGCCAGCGTGCTGCGGACCGCCTCCAGCTGGGCCAGCCGGGCGGTCGCCTCGGCGCGGCGCTGGTCCAGGGCGCGCTGCTGCTGCTGGAGCGTGCGCAGCGAGTCGGCCCGCTGCTCACCCGCCTGACCGAGGCTGCGGGCCTCGGCCAGGTAGCGGGTCGGGTCGCCGGAGAGCATCAGCTGCACGGCCGGGTCCATCCCGCCGGAGCGGTACTGGGCGGCGGCGATCTCGGCGAGCGCGGTGCGGGTCTCGGTGACCGCCTCCTGGTCCCGGGCCACCGCCGTCTGCAGCTCGGTCGCTTCGCGCTGCAGCCGCTTGGCATCGTCCTCGGCGGCGGTGGAGCGCTCCGACGCCTGCTCGGCCTCCGTGTAGAGCTGGTCGACCTGCGCCTTGACGCCGGCCCGGTCCGGTCCGGGGCCGCCGGGCGCCGCCTGCGCCGCGCCGCCCGCCGCTATCGCCAGCGCCGTGGTCGCGGCGGCGGTGACCGCCAGCACTCGGGAGAGCCGACGCTCGGCGCCCTGCTGGGGAGTGCGGCCCGGGAGCACCGGGCGTTGCGGCATCGTCATGGGCTGACGACTCCAATCGGCGGCGGAACAGATCCGCGCCGACGTTAGCGAGTCGGGACGGACGAGTCCAAACCCCCGCCGATACGAATATTTGACCAAGAATCGGACATTCAGCCGAAAGAGCCCGGCCCCCGAAGCGGGGACCGGGCTCTTTCCTGACGAACCGTCAGGGACGCGTCAGACGCGGATGATGGCCGCGATCGGCATCACCGTGGCGTTCTCGTAGTGCACGACCGCGCCGGTGTGCGGGGCGTGGATGATCTGCCCGCCACCCACGTACATGCCGACGTGGTGCTCGTCGGCGAAGTAGATGATCAGGTCGCCGGGCTGCGCGTTGGCGATGTCCGTGCCCACGTTGGTGCCGATCGTGGCCTGCTCCTCGGAGGTGCGCGGCAGCGAGACGCCGGCCTTCGCGTAGGCCCACTGCATCAGGCCCGAGCAGTCGAACGAGGACGGACCGGCGGCACCGTAGACGTACGGCGAGCCCAGCGCGGACTCGGCGGCGGCGATCGCGGCCTGCGCGTGCGAGCCGGCCGGGATGCTGCTCAGGTCGGTGCGGGAGCTGCCGCGGGAGGCGGCGTCCTGCTGGCTCGCCTGGTCCTGGGCCTTGGCGGCGGCGGCCTTGGCAGCGGCGGCGGCCTGGGCCTCCTGCGCGGCGATGGCCTGCTTCTGCTGCTCGGTCAGCGAGTTGAGCAGGTCCTGGGCGGCCTTCAGCTTGGCCTGGGCGTCATCCTTGGCGGACTTCAGCTGGGCGGTGGTGGAGTCCAGCTCGGCCAGCTTGCCGCTCGCGTCGGCCTTGTCCTGGTCGAGCTTGCGCTGCTCCTGCTGGAGCTCCTTCAGCGTCTCACCCTGGCTGGTGTTCAGCTGGTTGATCGAGCCGGCCTGATTGAGGAAGCTGTCCGGATTCGCGTTCAGCATCAGCTGAACCGTCGGGGATATCCCGTCGTTGGCGTACTGGTCGGCGGCCACACCGGCCAGGCCGTTCTGCAGGTTGGTCACCTGGTCCTGCTGCCGGGCCACCTGGTCCTGCAGGTCGCTGACCTGCTTCTGCAGCGTCTGCTGCTTGGACTGGGCCGTCATGTAGGCCTGGTTGGCCGCCTCGGCCTTCTGGTTGAGGTCGTCGACCTGGGTCTTCACCTGGTCCAGCGTCGGCGCCGGGTCGGCGTGCGCGCTGGTCTGGGTGGACAGGGCGACGGCGGTCGCCGCAGCAGCGGTCAGGATCGACGCGCGAGTTCGGCCGACGGGCTTGGGACGACGGTGGGACGCCACGAATCCTTCTTCCTCGGGCCGCCTACCGGGTGAGCTGACGGGTTCGGGCCGGAAGCATGCCCTACGACGCCTCACCGGCCCGCGGGCCGACCTGGCGCCGATTCACCCCGGAGGAACATGTGGTTCCCCGGCTCCGGTCCACAGCACCCCCGCAGGGACTCCCCTCGGGCCGTCAACTGCCCGGGCTGCTTTCCGAACTCGGCGGGACCTCCGCTGCCACCCGGGTCGGGTGATCGCCATCGCATCGGTCTGGAGCCGACCCTAGTAACAGGTCCGTGATGTGTTCAAATCCTTGTCGGAATTACTTACGAACTTTGACTGTCCGTGATAAGCGCATCACCCAGTGGTGACCAAGACGCAGACGAACAGGTGTCCCAGCTCACAGCACGGACCACGCGGGCCCGGACCCGCGCTGACCGACCCTCAGCAGGAGGGCCGGCCAGACGGATCGACGGGGAGTCAGCGGGTCGGATCAGACCCGGCGGATGGTCTTGATCGGGCCGATCGAGGCAGCGTCGGCGATCCGCACCACGTCACCGGTGTGCGGGGCGTGCACCACCTTGCCGTTGCCGATGTACATCCCGACGTGGTGCGCGTCGGCACCGTAGATCACCAGGTCGCCGGGCTGCGCGTCGGCCAGGCTGGGCACGGCGGTGCCGACCGTGGCCTGCTCCTGCGAGGTGCGCGGCAGCGAGACGCCGGCCTGCGCGTAGGACCACTCCATCAGGCCCGAGCAGTCGAAGGTGGTCGGGCCGGTGGCGCCCCAGACGTAGTAGTCGCCCAGCCGGGTCAGCGCCTGCTGCACCGCGCTGCCCGCGTAACCGCCGGCCTGCGGCAGGCCGATCGGCGTGCGGACGTCGCTGCGCGAGGCGTGGTCGCCGGCGGTGACCGCCGCCCGGTCGGCCGCGCTCAGCGAGGCCAGCAGCTGCTGCGCCGCCGCCAACTTGCCCTGCACATCGGTCTTGGCCGCGTTCAGCTCCTGGGTCGAGCGGTCCAGCTCGGCCAGCGTGTCGGCGGCTTCCTTCTTCTCCTGGTCCAGCTTGCGCTGCTGGTCCATGAGCGACTTCAGCGCGTCGGTCTCGGAGGTGGTGGCCATCTGCATGCTGGCCGTCTGGTCCAGGTAGGTCTGCGGGTTGGAGTTGAGCATCACCTGGACCGCGGGGTCGATCCCGCCGCTGCGGTACTGGTCGCCGGCCACCGCCGCCAGGCCGGACTCCAGGTCCGTCACCTGCTGCTGGGTGCGGGCCACCTGGTCCTGCAGCTGGGTGGCCTGCTGGCGCAGCTGGGTGGCGCGCTCGTTGGCCCCGTCGTACTTCTCGGACGCCGCCTCGACCTGCTGGTTCAGCCCGTCGATCTGCGTCTTGACGTCGTCCACCGACGGCTTGGGGTCGGCCCAGGCGCCGGGCTGCGCGGAGAGGGCGACCGCCGTCGCCGCAGCGGCGGTGAACACGTAGACCCGCGCACGACTCGGCTGCTTGGGACGGCGGTGGGACGCCACTGGACCGCTCCTTCTTCTGCCGACCGCCTACCTGATCGGGTGAGTGGCCGGAAAAATAGGTTTGACGCCGGACCCTACTGAACATCAGAACCCTGCGCTACTCCCCCGGCCGCGAACCACCTTCGGTCGAACGGCCTTTACCGGGCCTTCACCGGCGCTCGACTGGCGACGGTCGAACCGGCGGTAGGCGCACAGCGGCTCAGCTGCGCGCCAAGCGGTTGAGCAGCAGGACCGACGAGACGGGGCGCGCGCCGGCCTTCCGCACGCCGTCGGCCACCTCGCGGTCGGCCGAGACCACCACTACCGGACGGCCCTGCGGCTCGGCCCGGACCAGCTGGCGGATCAGCTCGTCCGCGGTCTGCCCGGTCCGGCTGAACCGCACCCGCACCCCGCGCGGCGGCGCCATGATCACCGGCACGTCCAGGTCCTGCCCGTCGAAGACGCAGGTCACCTCGGCCTGGGTGCGCTGCGCCAGCATCGCCAGGCCGCCGAGCAGCCGCAGCCGCTGCTGCTCCAGCGGCAGCGTCGGGTAGCCGGTTTTGGTCACGTTGTAGCCGTCCACCACCAGGTGGACCTGAGGAATCGCCAGCAGCTGGTCCAGCAGCGCCGGATCGTCCTCGGCCAGCCCGCGCCGGGCCACATCGTGCGGCGAGGCGGTGCCCGGCACCACCGCGTCCACCAGGTCGGCCGGATGCAGCTGGGTGACCGGGAGCGCCAGCTCGCGCTGCAACCCCTGAGCCGACTGCAGCACCGTGTCCAGCAGCAGCCGCAGTCGCATGTCGGCCACGCTGCGCCCCTCCCGGGCCGACCGGCGGCCGGACTCCAGGGTGCTCTCCAGCTCGGCCACCCGGTGGCGCAGCCGGCGGTTCTCGCTCTCCAGGCCGGTCCGCTCGGTGGCGGCCACCGCCTTGGCGCTGTCCAGCTCGCCCTGCAGCTTGCGGCTCTCCGCCTGGGCCCGGCGGGTGTCGCTCTCCAGACTGCGCACCTTCTTGCGCAGCGCCTCCAGCTCCCGGCGCACCCCCTCCCCCTCGGCGCGCTGGCGCTCCAGGTCGGCCCGGGCCAGCGCCTTGGTCGCGGCCAGCTCCTCCTGGAGCTTCTCCAGCAGCCGGGCGGCCTCGGCGGCCGCGTCGGCCACCTCGGCCCGCTCCGCCTGCTCGCCGGCCTCGGCCACCAGGCGGGTCCAGCCGCGGGTGCGCAGCAGGTAGGCGGCGGCGGCCACGTCCAGCGGCTCGGCGGCGCCCGGCACCTGGCCGGCCTCCAGGGCCGCCACCAGGTCCGGCTGGCCGGCCCGCAGGCGGTCCGCTATCCGGGTCCGGAACACCGGGTCCGCCTCCAGCGCCGCGGCCACCGCGGTGCCGGCGTACCGGGCGCGGCGGGCGGCGGTGAACTTGGCGTACGGGCGCAGGGTGGCCGGCAGTTCGGTGAGCGGCAGCCCGCCGAGCGCGTCGGCGGCCAGCCCCACCACCCGGCGGCGCACGCCCTCGGGGAGCGGGCGGTCCAGTTGCTCGGCCGGCCCGGCCCCGGCCTCGCTGGGGACGTCGGCCGGCAGCGGCTCACCGCCGGCGGGCTGGGGCCCCTCGGGCTCGGCGGCCTGACTCGCTGCGTCCATCGCGTCCTCGGCTCCGATCCCTGGTCTCCTGACACACCGCTCGGTGCAATTGTCTCGTGTGCGGCATGCCACGAACACCACGCACGACACGGCACCCTCGCGGGTCCAGGGTGTCAGGCTTCCTCGGCGGCGTCCGGCCGGGGCACCAGCTCCACCTGGTCGACCGCGTTGCACCAGCGGCAGCGCACCGACTCCAGGGTCTCGGTGAGCACCTCGCGCTCCTCCACCTGCGGCTCGCCGGCCAGGTCGAGGTGGACGAACTCGACGACCCGGGAGGACTTGGTCACGTCGAATCGGGTCAGATTGCCGCAGAGCGTGCAGCGCCAGCGGGTCTCGGCCGTGGGCACGGGGACAGGCATGGGGGTCCTCTCGATCGCTGGTCCGGAGCGGGTTCCGGCCAGGGCCCCAAGCCTAGGGCCTGAGCTGCCGGCGCCGGCCGCCGGACAGCGGACCGTCCACCTGCTGGACGGCTCACCCGCTCGCCGTACACCGGGGTGTCACCACTGGTGCGGCGCGGAATGGATCGGCTCATGCTCCCGACCCGAGCGCAGCCGGTGCCGCTGGTCTGCTACGTGCTGATCGCGGTGAACTGCCTGGTCTTCCTGGCCGGGCCGAGCGGGGTCAACCCGGCCTACGGCACCCAGCCCGCCGCCCGGGCCTGCGCGGCCCAGCGCTACCAGCAGCGCTGGGGTGCCATCCCGGCGGAGCTGCTGACCGACCGTCCGCTGACGCCCGCCCAGCTGACCCGGCTGGCACCGGTGCTGCCGGGCTGCCCACCGCAGCCCACCCCGGACAAGCTGCCCGCGGTCTCCGCGGTCAGCGCGCTCTTCGTGCACGGCGGCTGGCTGCACCTGCTGGGCAACATGCTCTTCCTCTTCGTCTTCGGCCCGGCGGTGGAGCAGCGGCTCGGGCGGGCCAGGTTCCTCCTCTTCTACCTGGCCGCCGGACTGCTGGCGACCTACGGCTACGCGGTCACCGCGCACTCGGGGGCGCAGGCGCTGCGGCCGCTGGTCGGCGCCTCGGGGGCGATCGCCGGGGTGCTGGGCGGGTACCTGCGGCTC
Organism: Kitasatospora sp. GP30; assembly: GCF_029892145.1. Taxonomy (NCBI): domain Bacteria; kingdom Bacillati; phylum Actinomycetota; class Actinomycetes; order Kitasatosporales; family Streptomycetaceae; genus Kitasatospora; species Kitasatospora sp. GP30. The sequence goes on along the minus strand of NZ_JARZAH010000002.1, from coordinate 465,498 downwards.
TATCCGAAGGCCCGGGTGACCGCGCTGGTGCCGGTGCTGTTCTTCCTGCCGCTGCGGTTTCCGGCCTGGCTGGTACTGGGCCTCTGGTTCGCCATGCAGTGGTGGTCGGCGCGCCAGGGCGAGCCCGGGGTCGCCTACCTGGCACATGTGATCGGGTTCGCCGGCGGGTTCCTGGCCCTCTGGGCCCTGGGCCGCCGGGCCCGATACCCTGACCCCATCCCCCAACCAGGAGCCACGCCGTGATCACAGCCATTGTGCTCATCAAGACCAGCATCGACCGGACCCCCGAGATCGCCGAGGCCATCGCGGCGATCGACGGGGTGAGCGAGGTGTACTCGGTGACCGGCGGGTGCGACCTGGTGGCGATGGTCCGGGTGCGCCGGCACGACGATCTGGCCGATGTGATCCCGGGCCGGCTGAACAAGGTGCCGGGCGTGGTGAGCACCGAGACCCACATCGCCTTCCGCACCTACTCCCAGCACGACCTGGAGGCGGCGTTCGCCATCGGCCTGGACAGCTGACGGCCCGGCGGCGGGTGTCCGCTACTCGACGCCGGGTGCCCGCTGCTCAGCGCCGGGTGTCCGCGACGCAGCGGCCGCCCTCGTTGCGGTAGGTCCAGCGCGCCCCGTCGGTGACCAGCTCGCGCACCGCGGCCAGGAACCGGTCCACGTGCTCCCCCGGCGTGCCGGCCCCGAAGCTGACCCGGATCGCGTTGAGGCTGCCCTCCCCCGGCAGCGAGGGCTCGGGCGCCCCGCACGCCGAGGGGGCCGCATCCTGGGACCCCAGCAGCGTGCGCACCAGCGGGTGCGCGCAGAACAGCCCGTCCCGCACCCCGATCCCGTACTCGGCGGAGAGCGCTGCCGCGAAGTGCGAGCTGTTCCAGCCGCTCACCACGAAGGAGAGCACCCCGACCCGCGGCGCGCCGTCCCCGAAGAGGTTGAGCACCCGGACCTCGGGGATCTCGGCGAGGCCGGCGGTGAGGCGGTCGATCAGCAGCTGCTCATGGGCCCGCAGCCGGTCGAAGCCGGTCTCGGCGAGCGCCCGGCAGGCCGAGGCGACGGCATAGGCCCCGATCACATTGGGTGAGCCGGCCTCGTGCCGGGCCGGGCCGCGGTGCCACTCGACGGCGACCGCGCCGTCCGCCTGCCGCGCCACGGTCCGCGAGGCGCCACCGCCGGCCAGGTAGGGCTCGGCCGCGTCCAGCCAGTCGGCGCGGCCGGCCAGCACACCGGCGCCGAACGGGGCGTAGAGCTTGTGGCCGGAGAAGGCGACCCAGTCGACGTCCAGCTCGCGCACCGAGACGCGGTGGTGCGGGGCCAGCTGCGCGGCGTCCAGCACCACCCGGGCGCCGTGCCGGTGGGCCGTCTCGGTCAGCTCGGCCACCGGCCACAGCTCGCCGGTGACGTTGGAGGCGCCGGTGACGCAGAGCAGCCGGGGGCCATCGGGGTGTTCGGCCAGCGCGGCGTCCAGTGCGGCCACCGCCTCGGCGTGCGAGCGCGGCGCCCGAAGGTAGCTGACGGCCAGTCCGGCCTGCCGCCAGGGCAGCAGCGAGGCGTGGTGCTCGGTCTCGAAGGCGAACACCCGGGTGCCGGGCGGCACCGCGGCGGCCAGCAGGTTGAGCGAGTCGGTGGTGGCCCGGGTGAACACCACCTGGTCGCCGTCGCGCAGGTCGAGGAAGTCGGCGACGGTCCGCCGGCTCTGCTCGAACAGGTCGGTGGAGAGCTGCGAGAGGTAGCCGGCGCCGCGGTGCACGCTGCCGTAATACGGGGCGTAGCCGGCCACGTCGTCCCAGACCCGCTGCAGGGCGGGGGCACTGGCGGCGTAGTCGAGCGCGGCGTAGCCGACCTTCTCACCGGAGACCAGCGGCACCTGGACGTCGGCGCCGAGCACGGCGAGCGGGGCGGCGCAGTCGGCGATCAGCTGGGTGGACGTCATGGGAACGCACTCCTCCTGGGGTCAGGACCCCGGGGGTGCGTGTCGTCCGGTGGTCCGCGCTTGCCCTGCGGACCTGTCGCCGCCGAGCCCGGTCTTCACCCAGGGCACCCCGCCACGGACGGAGGGTTGCCGGACAGCAAGCTGGGGCTTGTCGCGCTGTCACTCATGACCTGACGCAGACCTTAGGCACACCGTCGAGACGCGGTCAACCGCGCTTCCACCATCCGGACGACCGGTCGGCCGACGGGGCGTCAGCGGTCGGTGGCCGCCGCCCACCGGTCCAGCAGCCCGATCGCCGCGCCGGAGTCCACGGCGGCGGCGGTGCGCTTCATCGCGGCGGCCAGCTGCTCGGCCAGCGGCGCGTCGGTGAGGTCCAGGGCGACCAGCGCGGCCGCCGAGTTGAGCACCACGGCATCGCGCACCGGGCCGTGCTCGCCGCCCAGCACCCGGCGGGCCACCTGGGCGTTGTACTCGGGGTCGGCGCCGCGCAGCGCCTCGATCGGCACCCGCTCGATGCCGAGCTCGCGCGGGTCGAGCACGGTCTCGGTCACCTGCCCGTCGCGCACCAGCCAGACCCGGGAGCTGTCGCAGATGGTCAGCTCGTCCAGTCCGTCGTCGCCGCGGAAGACCAGGGCGGTGGAGCCGCGCTCGGCCAGCACTCCGGCGATCAGGCCGGCCAGCCGGGTGTCGAAGCAGCCGACCGCATGGGCCGTCACCCTGGCGGGGTTGGTGAGCGGGCCGAGGATGTTGAAGGCGGTCGGCACCCCGAGGTCGCGCCGGGCGGCGGCGGTGTGCCGCATCGCGGGGTGGAAGGTGGCGGCGTTGCAGAAGGTGAGGCCGATCTCCTCGGCCACCTCGGCGACCCGGCGCGGGGTCAGGTCCAGCCGCACGCCGAGCCGCTCCAGCACGTCGGAGGAGCCGCTGGCCGAGGAGGACGCCCGGTTGCCGTGCTTGACCACCTTGGCGCCGGCCGCCGCCGCGACGATCGCCGACATGGTGGAGATGTTGACGGTCTTCGCCCGGTCGCCGCCGGTGCCGACGATGTCCACCGCGGGCCCGGGGATGATCAGCGGCCTGGCGTGCTCGTACATCGCCTCGACCAGGCCGGAGATCTCGTCGACCGTCTCGCCCTTGGCCCGCAGCGCCACCATGAAGCCGGCCACCTGGACGGGGCTGGCCTCGCCGCTCATGATCCGGTCCATCGCCCAGGCGGTGTCGGCCCGGCTCAGGTCGCCGCCGCCGAGCAGCACCGTCAGGACGTCCGGCCAGGTGCGGCTCACCTGCGTGGGGTGGTTACCGCCACTCACAGGCTTCACGTTCACCATGGCCGACTCTCCAGCTCGCATCCGGTGCGGACAAAACAGGTCGTCGCCAGCCTAACGAGCGCGGCAGGGCCGCCGTCCGGTGGACGGCGGCCCTTCTCTTCCTCTGAGACGGCGCCGCGCTCTGCGCTGCCCCGACCGTCTTGACCGGCGGGATCGGACGCGGTCGGCTCAGCTGGACAGGGTGCGGGCGCCCAGCCGGGTGCGCAGCAGGGTGGCGGCGGCCTCGGCCAGCGCCACCGGGTCCACCGGCTGGGAGATCGCCGCGTCCGCCCGGCTCCAGGCGGCCAGCCAGCTGTCCTGCGGACGACCGATCAGCACCAGCACCGGCGGGCAGCCGTAGATCTCGTCCTTCACCTGCCGGGCCAGGCCGAGCCCGCCGGCCGGCACCGCCTCGCCGTCGAAGACGCAGAGGTCCACGCCGCCCTTCTCCAGCGCCCGCAGCACCGCCGGAGTGGTGGCGCACTCCAGGTACTCCAGCTCCGGCAGGTCGGCGGCCGGGCGCCGGCCGAGGGCCGCGGTCACCTGCGCCCGGGTGTTGCGGTCGTCGCTGTAGACGAGGACGGTGAGCGTCTCGTCGCTGCCGTACGTCATCGGACCTGCTCCCATGTGTCAGACGAATGTGATCCAGACCACGTCCACCACCTCCGGATGCTACTCCCGCTTCCCCCGTCCCGGTGAGCATCCGGCACGATCTCCTCGCCGGCACCGGGATCCGGCTGGAGCCACTTGCGTGAGTCACCGTCACCCGTGCGGGCGATGGAGCGTCAGCGGATGGCCCTGACAGCCCGTCCGAGGGCACCCGAGGGGAGCAAAGCAGCTGGTACGGGCATCCGGGCATACCGCACGCACCGGACACTCCGAGGAAGACCCCCCGGCGTGAAGACGGAATAAGGGACCGACATAATGTCGGTCGTGGCGACAGCAACAGCAACAGAAACCGGGCACGCGCATGGATCGGTCAACCGACCGAACATGACCAGTGTCGGAACCATCGTCTGGCTGAGTTCCGAGCTGATGTTCTTCGCGGCCCTCTTCGCGATGTACTTCACGGCGCGTTCCGTGAAGGGACCAGACTTCTGGGCCGAGAAGGCGCATGCCCTCAACGTCCCCTTCTCCTCCGTGAACACCACGATCCTGGTGCTCTCCTCGCTCACCTGCCAGCTCGGCGTGTTCGCCGCCGAGCGCGGTGACGTCAAGAAGCTCCGCTCGTGGTTCACGGTCACCTTCGTGATGGGCGCGATCTTCATCGGCGGCCAGATCTACGAGTACACCTCGCTGGTGAAGAAGGACCACCTCTCGTTGTCCTCCGACCCGTACGGCACGGTGTTCTACCTGACCACCGGCTTCCACGGGCTCCACGTGACGGGCGGTCTGATCGCCTTCCTGCTGGTGCTGGGGCGGACCTACGCCGCCAAGCGGTTCACGCATGAGCAGGCCACCGCGGCGATCGTCGTGTCGTACTACTGGCACTTCGTCGACGTGGTCTGGATCGGCCTCTTCGCGACCATCTACCTGATCAAGTAACCGATCAGGTCGCTGGCTCGCCGGCCGGACCCGAATGCCCGAGCGGCGACGGGTCCTTTGCCCGTGCCCCACGCCCCTGCCGGTACCGTCACCGGCACCGGGCCACCACCACCAGACGACCAGATCCTGACACCGGGGTTAATCCGTGAAAAAGCTCTCCGCACGACGGCGCCACCCACTGGCGGCGCTGGTCGTCCTACTCTTCGCCCTCGTGGCCTCCGGGGGGCTGTACGCCGCGTTCGCGCCCGCCGAGAAGGCCCAGGCTGACAGCTCCGCGCAGTCGCTTGCGATCGACGAGGGCAAGCGGCTCTTCGCCGTCGGCTGCTCCTCCTGCCACGGCCTGAACGGCCAGGGCTCCAGCATGGGCCCGAGCCTGGTCGGCGTGGGTTCCGCCGCCGTCGACTTCCAGGTCGGCACCGGCCGGATGCCCGCCCAGCAGCCCGGCGCCCAGGTCCCCCGTAAGAAGGGCATCTACAGCCAGCCCGAGATCGACCAGCTGGCCGCCTTCGTCGCCTCGCTGGGTCCCGGCCCGGTGACGCCGACCCAGGACCAGTACACCGCGACCGAGACGGACGCCATCTCCAAGGGTGGCGAGCTCTTCCGCACCAACTGCTCGCAGTGCCACAACTTCGCCGGTGCGGGTGGTGCGCTGACGCAGGGTAAGTTCGCCCCGTCGCTGGAGAACGTCGACCCCAAGCACATCTACGAGGCCATGCAGACCGGCCCGCAGAACATGCCCTCCTTCCCGGACACCACCATGCCGGAGAAGCAGAAGCAGGAGATCGTGGCCTTCGTCCGCTACCAGGCCAACGAGGCGCCGAACCCCGGTGGTCTCTCGCTGGGTAGCCTCGGCCCGGTCACCGAGGGCCTGTTCGGTTGGATCTTCGGCCTCGGCGTCCTGATCGCCGTCGCGATCTGGGTTGCCGCCCACACCACCAAGGCCAAGAAGTCATGAGCCAGGACATGTCAGACGACAAGCTGCCGCAGGCGCACGGCGCCGGCGAAGGGCACGGCGAGGTAGCCGCTGCCGACAACCCGTTCGCGGACCCGGGCCTGCCGCCCCACGAGCCGCGGCGGACCGACATCGACGAGCGGGCCGCCAAGCGGGCCGAGCGCCAGGTGTCGCTGCTGTTCATCGTCTCGATGCTGGCCACCGTCGGCTTCATCGCCTCGTACGTGGCCATCGACCCGGCGAAGATCGTCTACATCTTCCCGCTGGGTCACATCAGCGCCCTGAACTTCGCGCTCGGCATGACCCTGGGCGTGGCGCTCTTCTGCATCGGCGCCGGCGCCGTGCACTGGGCCCGCACCCTGATGTCGGACGTCGAGCTGCCGGCCGAGCGCCACCCGATCGAGGCCGACGACGAGGTCCGCGCGGACGTCATCCAGCAGTTCAAGACCGGTGCCGGCGAGTCCGGCTTCGGCCGCCGCAAGATGATCCGCAACACGCTGATCGGCTCGATGGCGCTGGTCCCGCTCTCCGGTGTGGTGCTGCTGCGCGACCTCGGCCCGCTGCCGGGGACGAGCCTGGACACCACGGCTTGGAAGGAGGCCACTCCGACCGACCCGATCCGCCTGATCAACGTGAACACCAACCTGCCGATGAAGGCCGAGGACATCGCGGTCGGCTCGCTGACCTTCGCCAAGCCCGGCCCCTCGGCGCTGCGTCCGGACGGTCTGCAGGAGTCCGACGAGGACTTCCAGCAGGTCATCGCCAAGTCCGCGCTGATGCTGATTCGCATCCAGCCGAGCGACATCAAGGACGCCAAGTCCGCGGGCCTCGGCTTCGAGGGCGTGCTCGCCTACTCCAAGATCTGCACCCACGTCGGTTGCCCGATCTCGCTGTACGAGCAGCAGACCCACCACGCGCTCTGCCCGTGCCACCAGTCGACCTTCGACCTGTCGGACGGCGCCCGCGTCATCTTCGGCCCGGCCGGCCACCCGCTGCCGCAGCTGAAGATCACCACCGATGCCTCGGGCTACCTGATCGCCACCCAGGACTTCGATCTGCCCGTCGGCCCGAGCTTCTGGGAGCGCAACGCATGAGTTCCTCGGCCAGCGCCAAGACGGCCGCACCGGCCAGCACCCGCGCCAAGCCCGCCAACAAGGCCGAGGCCGCCGCGGACTACCTGGACGGCCGGCTGGGGATCTACTCCCTCGCCAAGTCCAACCTGCGCAAGATCTTCCCGGACCACTGGTCCTTCATGCTCGGTGAGATCTGCCTCTACACCTTCATCATCATCATCCTGACGGGTGTCTACCTGACGCTCTTCTTCAAGCCGAGCATGGGTGAGGTCGTCTACAACGGCTCCTACGCCCCGCTCAACGGCATCAGGATGTCGGAGGCCTACGCCTCGACTCTGAACATCAGCTTCGAGGTCCGCGGTGGTCTGCTGATCCGCCAGATCCACCACTGGGCCGCCATCGTGTTCGTCGCGGCGATGTTCGTACACATGATGCGCGTCTTCTTCACCGGCGCGTTCCGCAAGCCCCGTGAGATCAACTGGATCTTCGGCTTCCTGCTGCTCTTCCTGGGCTTCTTCGACGGCTTCCTCGGGTACTCGCTCCCCGACGACCTGCTCTCCGGTACCGGTATCCGGTTCATGGAGGGCGCCATCCTGGCCGTCCCGCTGGTGGGCACCTACATCTCGTTCTTCCTGTTCGGCGGGGAGTTCCCCGGCACCGACATCGTGCCGCGGTTCTTCACCATCCACGTGCTGCTGATCCCGGGCGTCATGCTCGGCCTGCTGGTGGCGCACCTGATCCTGGTCTTCTACCACAAGCACACCCAGTGGGCGGGCCCGGGCCGGACCGAGAAGAACGTCGTCGGCATGCCGCTGATGCCGGTCTACATGGCCAAGGCCGGTGGCTTCTTCTTCCTGGTCTTCGGCATCATCGCGGCGATGTCCGCGATCGCCTCGGTCAACCCGGTCTGGGCCTACGGCCCGTACCGTCCGGACCAGGTCTCCACCGACGCCCAGCCCGACTGGTACATGGGCTTCGCCGAGGGTCTGATCCGTGTCATGCCGGGTTGGGAGATCCGGGCTTGGGGACACACCCTGAACCTGGGTGTCTTCATCCCGCTGATGCTCTTCCCGCTGGTCCTGCTGATGATCGCGGTCTACCCGTTCATCGAGTCCTGGATCACCGGCGACAAGCGCGAGCACCACATCCTGGACCGCCCGCGCAACGCCCCGGTCCGCACCGCTCTCGGTGCCGCCTGGATCAGCCTCTACCTGGTGCTGCTCTCCGGCGGTGGCAACGACCTGATCGCGACGCACTTCCACCTGTCGCTGAACGACATCACGTACTTCGTGCGTGCCGGCTCGTTCATCGTCCCGGTCATCACCTACTTCGTCACCAAGCGCTGGTGCCTCGGCCTGCAGCGCCGTGACAAGGAGAAGGTGCTGCACGGTCGCGAGACCGGTGTCATCAAGCGGCTGCCGCACGGTGAGTTCATCGAGGTGCACGCCCAGCTCCCGCAGGACAAGCTGCACACGCTCACCTCGCACGAGCAGTACGAGCCCGTCGAGCTGCCCGCCGAGGTCGACGAGAACGGTGTCGCCCGCAAGGTCGGCCTGCTCACCAAGACCCGGGCCAAGCTGTCCGAGGGCTACTTCGGCGAGCAGGGCCAGATCGCCAAGCCGACCGCCGAGGAGCACCAGGAGATCACCAGCGGCCACGGCCACCACTGATCTCCGCTCTCGGCAGAGAGCACAGCGTCAGCCACCTGAGGGCCCCTGCCCGGCATCCGCCGGGCAGGGGCCCTTGGCATATTCGGGCCGCCCGGTCGCGGGTGCACAATATGGTGACGCCTCGTCAGCCCCCGCAGAAGGAGCCGCAGCAAGTGCAGCTGAGCATCGACCACGCCGGCCCCACTCCCCCGTACGAGCAGCTGCGCGCGCAGATCGCCGAGCAGGCCAGGGCCGGCGCCCTGCCGGCCGGGCTGAAGCTCCCCACCGTGCGGGCGCTGGCCGAGCAACTGGGCCTGGCGGCCAACACGGTGGCCCGCGCCTACCGGGAGCTGGAGGCGGACGGCGTGGTGGAGACCCACGGCCGGCGCGGCACCCTGGTGGCCGCGGTGGGCGACACCGCGCACCGGCTGGCCAGCACGGCGGCCAACGAGTACGCCGAGCGGGTGCACCGACTGGGCCTGGACCGCGACGAGGCCCAGGCGACCGTCACCGGCGCACTGGACCTCGTCTACGGGGGGCTGGGGCGCTCCTAGGGCCTAGCAGCGCCCTTGATCCATGGGAGCGGCTAGAACTGCGGCTTCAGGGTGGCGGCGGCCTGCGCGGCCGCCGGCGGGGCATCGGTGCTGACCGGCTTGCCCAGCGCGCTGCCCTTCAGCCAGTCGTCCCAGCTCAGGTTCCAGTCCCCGAAGCCGTTGCCGAACGGCTCCATCTGGTGCCCCTTGCTGTTGACCACCTGGACGATGTCGCCGACCCGGGTGTTCTCGTAGAACCACTTGGCGTGCTCGGTGCTCATGCCGGTGCAGCCGTGGCTGACGTTCGCGACGCCCTGGGAGCCCACCGACCAGGGTGCGGCGTGCACGTACTCGCCGCTCCAGGTCACCCGGGTGGCCCACTCGACATGGAGGTCGTAGGCCTCGCTGCTGCCCTCGGCGATGCCGATGGTCTCGCTCTTCATCTGCACCGAGCGCTCCTGGCCGAGCACCACCTTGATGCCGTTGCGGGTGTCGAAGCCGGGCTTGCCGGTGGTCACCGGGATGATGCTCACCACCTCGCCGTTGCGCTTGAAGGTGAGCTCGTCGCTGGCGGCGTCCACGACGGCCTCCACCCGGTCGCCGACGGTGAAGGCGACGCCGGTGGCCGGGCCGCCGTACATCCCGTGGTCGTCGATCGCCATGCCCTGGCCGGCCCAGCCGAGCTTCACCTTGGCGCCGGTGGGCCAGTAGTCCTTCGGGCGGAAGTGCAGGTTCTTGGCGTCCACCCAGTACCAGGCGCCGGTCACCGCGGGCGTGGAGGTCACCGTGAGGGCCTGCTCGACCCGCTGGCGGTCGGCGGGGTCGGTGATCGGCTCGGACAGCTCCGCGGTCAGCGGCTCGCCCACGCCGTAGGTGTCCCGGCCCAGGTCGGGGCCGAGCGCCACGGTGAGCGTGATGTCGGCCGCCTTGGTGGTGAACTCCGCGGTGGTCTGGCCGCGGCCGCCGCGGCGGTCGGCGGCCGCGATCCGAGCGCGGTAGTGGGTGGCCGGCAGCAGCGGGGCGGTGCTGTGCCAGCCGTGCCCGTCGGGGTCCAGCGCGCCGGTCACCTGCTTGCCGTCCGGACCGCTCAGCGTCACGTCGGTGACGGTGCCGCCCTGTGCGGTCACCGTGAACGGCTTGCCCGGGTCGGCGTCGGCCCCGGCCGAGGTGTGCACCAGGCGGCCGGCGTCGATCGTGTGCGGCGTGGCTATTCCGTCGCCGCTGCCGGAGCAGGCCGCGAGCGGCCCGGCCAGCAGCGGGGTGAGTGCCAGCCAGACCGCCCCACGACGGCCCCGCGCGGTACTGCTCCCCCGGTCTCCTGCCCATCTGACGGCCACCGGATCCTCCTGAGGCTCGGACGATGCATCAGATCGTAGGAACATCACCGCACCTCGATCCGCTGCCCGCACGCCGCTGCACCCGCCGGGGTGAATCTGCCACCTGGGCGGAGCAACAAAAGAGGCGGGACCCCTCCGAAGAGGGGTCCCGCCGGTGCGTCGGATGCCGGACCTTACTGGTTCCGGTTCTCGCCGCGGTAGAACTCGAAGACCCAGCCGTACAGGCCGATCAGGATAATCGGGACGGCCCAGAACATCAGCCACCAGCCGAAGATGACGCCGCAGAAAGCGAGGGCGCCACCGATCGCCAGGGAGAGCGGCTGCCAGCTGTGCGGGGCGAAGAAGCCCATCTCACCGGCGTCGTCCGAGACCTCGGCCTCGGGGTTGTCGCCCGCGCCCAGGTCCACCCGGCGGGCCGTGAAGCCCAGGTAGAAGGCGATGAAGGCGCACAGGCCGAAGGCCAGGAAGAGTGCCGTGGTGCCGGCTGCCTCGGGGTGGCCCTTGCTCGAGTCGGTCCAGACGCCGTACACGATCGCCATGATCAGGATGAAGGCGGCGAAGCCCGCGAAGATCTTGCCTTGTTCCTTCATCAGGCACCGCCCTCCTTCTTGCCCGGCTTGTCGTACTCGGCCGGAATGACGCCCTCCAGGTGCTTGGCCGTGTGGCCGTGCAGCTCCAGGTAGTCCAGCTGGGCGATGTCCGGGTGGTGCAGGTCGAACGCCGGGGATTCGGAGCGGATCCGCGGCAGGGTGAGGAAGTTGTGCCGCGGCGGCGGGCACGAGGTCGCCCACTCCAGCGAACGGCCGTAACCCCACGGGTCGTCGACCTCGACCTTCTCGCCGTACTTGGCGGTCTTCCAGACGTTGTAGAGGAACGGCAGGATCGACATACCGAGCAGGAACGAACCGATGGTCGAGACGGTGTTCAGGGTGGTGAAGCCGTCCGAGGCCAGGTAGTCGGCGTAGCGGCGGGGCATGCCCTCGGCGCCGAGCCAGTGCTGCACCAGGAAGGTGGTGTGGAAGCCGATGAACAGCGTCCAGAAGGTGATCTTGCCGAGGCGCTCGTCCAGCATCTTGCCGGTCATCTTCGGCCACCAGAAGTGGAAGCCGGCGAACATCGCGAAGACGACGGTGCCGAAGACCACGTAGTGGAAGTGGGCGACGACGAAGTACGAGTCCGAGACGTGGAAGTCGATCGGCGGCGAGGCGAGCAGCACACCGGTCAGACCACCGAAGAGGAAGGTGACCAGGAAGCCGACCGTCCAGAGCATCGGGGTCTCGAAGCTCAGCGAGCCCTTCCACATGGTGCCGACCCAGTTGAAGAACTTCACACCGGTCGGGACCGCGATCAGGAAGGTCATGAAGGAGAAGAACGGCAGCAGCACCTGGCCGGTGACGTACATGTGGTGTGCCCACACCGTCACCGAGAGGCCGGCGATGCCGATGGTCGCGGCGATCAGGCCGGAGTAGCCGAACATCGGCTTGCGGCTGAAGACCGGGATGATCTCCGACACGATGCCGAAGAACGGCAGCGCGATGATGTACACCTCAGGGTGACCGAAGAACCAGAACAGGTGTTGCCATAGCAAGGCTCCACCGTTGGCCGGATCGAATACGTGTGCCCCGAATTTGCGGTCCGCCTCCAGGGCGAACAGCGCGGCGGCGAGCACCGGGAAGGCCAGCAGCACCAGCACGGCGGTCAGCAGGACGTTCCAGACGAAGATCGACATCCGGAACATCGTCATGCCGGGGGCGCGCATGCAGATGATGGTGGTGATGAAGTTGACCGCACCGAGGATGGTGCCGAAGCCGGAGAAGGCCAGACCCATGATCCACATGTCGGCGCCGACACCCGGCGAGCGGACCGCGTCCGACAGCGGCGAGTAGGCGAACCAACCGAAGTCGGCCGCACCCTGCGGGGTGAGGAAGCCGCCGACCGCGATCAGCGAGCCGAACAGGTAGAGCCAGTAGGCGAACATGTTCAGCCGCGGGAACGCGACGTCGGGCGCACCGATCTGGAGCGGCATGATCCAGTTCGCGAAGCCCGCGAAGAGCGGGGTGGCGAACATCAGCAGCATGATCGTGCCGTGCATGGTGAACGCCTGGTTGAACTGCTCGTTCGACAGGATCTGAGTCCCGGGACGAGCCAGCTCGGCGCGCATCACCAGCGCCAGGATGCCACCGATCAGGAAGAACGCGAACGAGGTACCGAGGTACAGCGTGCCGATCGTCTTGTGGTCGGTGGTGGTCAGCCACTTGATGATGGTGGCGCCGGGCGTACGGGGGCGCTTGACCTTGCCCGCCGCGACGGTGCCCCCGGCCCCGCCGGCCGCGGCGGGTTCGTTGAGGAGGGTCACTTCTCTTCACTTCCCATGCTCGTGATACCCGAGGGCACCGCGCCGGCCTGGCCCAGGGCGCGCAGGTCCTGCAGGTGCTTCACGTAGTCGTCGTGCGAAACGACCTTCACCTTGAAGAGCATCCGGGAGTGGTCCACGCCGCAGAGCTCAGCGCACTTCCCGTCGAACTCGCCGATCTGGGTCGGGGTGACCTCGAACTTGTTCACCACGCCCGGCACGACGTCCATCTTCATGAGGAAGTTGACGGGCCAGAAGTCGTGGATCACATCGCGGGAGGTCAGCCGGAACTGCACCGACTCGTTGACGGGCAGCCAGAGCACGGGCACGTCCTTGGGAGTGCCCACGTCGTAAGCGGCGGTCTGGCTGTTGGGGTCAGGGTTCTCGGTGTTCTCGTAGTTGAACGCCCAGCTCCACTGGAAGCCCACCACGTTGACGTAGTGCTGCGGCTTGGCGGAGACCGAGGTCAGCTTCGCCTCGTCGCGGGCGACGAAGTAGAAGAGGACCGAGACGATGACGATGGGGACCGCCGTGTACAGCGCCTCGATCGGCACGTTGTACCGGGTCTGCGGCGGGATCTCGATACCGGTGCGGCTGCGCCGGTGGAAGATCACGCTCCAGAGGATCAGACCCCACATCAGTACGCCGACTGCCAGCGCCGCGATCCAGGACCCCTGCCACATCTGAAGGACGAGGTGTCCAGTGGAGGTGACGGGGCTCGGCATGCCAAGCCTGGGCAGGTCGTTGGACGAGCAGCCAGTAGCGGTCGCGATGACGAGGCCCAGTGCCAGCGCCTGAGGCAGCTTCCGCCGCATCGTGCGCCGCGGCGAGCGGTCGGAGCCGTTGGGACTCACGTAGCGCCTTCCCGAAGTCTCGCCCGCGATCGCGCCGCCCCGGGAGTACGCTGAGCCTCCCCGGCGACCCGCCCACGGGCACGGTTTGAATGCTTATGCGGGCCAAACCCTACTCCAGGCTTATGTGGACCTGACGAGCAGGTCCCGGTAACGCGCCGCCCGCCTACCCGATCAGCCCCGGCAGGTGCGGACTCCCAGGTCATCGCGGGCTTTCCGGGCCCGTACACCCCATCGAGTGATGCCGCAGAGCCGACCGGGTGACGGTCCGTCGGGTGGGGACGAAGCGGACAAAATCCTCACCGTCGCGGGGCTCGGCTGACGGGCCGTGAGGGCCGGATAGCGTGTCGGATGTGCCGCCCACTGAGAACGTCTACTTCGACACCGCCAGCACCTCCCCACTGCACCCCGTCGCCCGGCAGGCGCTGACCGCCGCCCTGGACGAGGGCTGGGCCGACCCGGCCCGGCTCTACCGCTCCGGGCGGCAGGCCCGGATGCTGCTCGACGCCGCCCGCGAGACCGTGGCCGAGGCGCTGGGCGCCCGCCCCGACGAGGTCTCCTTCACCGCCAGCGGCACCCAGGCCGTCCAGCTGGGCATGCTCGGCGCGCTGCGCGGGCGCCGCCGGACGGGCCGTCACCTGGTGCACTCGGCGGTGGAGCACTCCAGCGTGCTGCACACCGCGGAGCGGTTCGAGGCGGACGGCGGGGAGGTGGCGGCGGTGCCGGTGGACCGGCAGGGCCGGGTCTCCCCCGCCGAGTTCGCCGCCGCGGTGCGGCCGGACACCGCGCTCGCCGTGCTGCAGTCGGCCAACCACGAGGTGGGCACGGTGCAGCCGGTGGCCGAGACCGCCGCGCTGCTCCAGGACGTCCCGCTGCTGGTGGACGCCGCGCAGAGCGCCGGGCGGCTGCCGGTCCCGGCCGGCTGGTCGCTGCTGACGGCCAGTGCGCACAAGTGGGGCGGGCCGCCCGGGGTCGGGGTGCTGGCGGTGCGCAAGGGCAGCCGGTTCAACTCCGCGCTGCCGGCCGACGAGCGGGAGGGCGGCCGGGTGCCCGGCTTCGTCAATGTGCCCGCGATCGTGGCCGCGGCCGCCTCGCTGCGCGCCGTCCAGGCCGAGGCGGCGGCCGAGAACGCCCGGCTGCACGCCCTGGTGGAGCGGATCCGGGCCGCGGTGCCGCGGTTGGTGCCGGAGGTGGAGGTGGTCGGCGATCCGGTCGGCCGGCTGCCGCACATCGTCACCTTCTCCTGCCTCTACGTGGACGGCGAGGTGCTGCTCGGCGAGCTGGACCGGGCCGGCTTCGCGGTCTCCTCCGGCTCCTCCTGCACGTCGAGCACCCTGACTCCGAGCCATGTGCTGGCCGCGATGGGAGTACTGACGGAGGGCAACGTGCGCCTCTCGCTGCCCACCGGGACCACCGCCGAGCAGGTGGAGCGGTTCCTCACGGTGCTGCCCGAGCTGGTCGCCCGGGTCCGCGAACCGCTGGGGCTGGACCTGCCGGCACCCACGGCTGCGGCCGGTTCCGAGCTGGTGGTCGATCAGCTGGGCAAGCGCTGTCCGCTGCCGGTGATCGAGCTGGCCAAGCGGATCGGCGAGGTGCCGGTGGGCGGGCTGGTGGTGGTGCTGGCCGACGACGAGGCCGCCCGCCTCGACATCCCGGCCTGGTGCGAGATGCGCGGGCAGGCCTACGAGGGCGAAGCCCCGGCCGACGCCTACGGGGCGGACCGGGGCTTCGCGTACCTGGTGCGGCGGGTCAGCTGAGCGACTGAGCTGCGACGCAGCGGAGGGTAGGGGTCCGCCGGGACCCCCAGCCTCCGGCTGCGGGGAGCGGCGGGCACCTGCCCGCGGCGGAGGAGCAGCTCACCAAGCGACCATTCAGCCGGCTGATCAGCCGAGCTTGGCCGAAAGCTCGGCGGCGGCCGGCTCGCCGTAGGCGGCGCCGAAGCGCTCCAGGAAGTGGCCGGTGCGCAGCTCGTACTCCTGGGTGCCGACGGTCTCGATCACCAGGGTGGCCAGCATGCAGCCGATCTGGGCGGCCCGCTCCAGGCCCAGGCCCCAGGCGAGGCCGGCCACGAAACCGGCCCGGAAGCCGTCGCCGACACCGGTCGGGTCGGCCTTGACCAGCTCCGGCGGGCACGTCACGGTGAGGTCCGGCTCGCCCTGGCGCTGGATCCGCACACCCTTGGCACCCAGCGTGGTGACCCGGGTGCCGACCCGGGTCAGGATCTCCTCGCCGGTCCAGCCGGTCTTGGACTCGATCAGCGCGGCCTCGTACTCGTTGGTGAACAGGTAGGCGGCGCCGTCCACCAGCTCGCGGATGTCGTCGCCGTCCAGCCGGGCCAGCTGCTGCGAGGGGTCGGCGGCGAAGGCGTAGCCGCGGGTGCGGCACTCCTGGGTGTGGCGCACCATCGCCTGCGGGTCGTCGGCGCCGATCAGCACCAGGTCGAGCCCGCCGACCCGCTCGGCGACCGGCTGCAGCTCGATGTTGCGGGCCTCGGCCATCGCGCCGGTGTAGAAGGACGCGATCTGGTTGTGGTCCTCGTCGGTGGTGCACATGAAGCGCGCGGTGTGCCGGGTCTCGGAGATGTGCACCGAGTCGGTGTCCACGTTGTGCCGCTGCAGCCAGGAGCGGTACTCGGCGAAGTCGGCGCCGGCCGCGCCGACCAGGACCGGCCGCAGGCCCAGCAGGCCCATGCCGAAGGCGATGTTCGGCCCGACGCCGCCGCGGCGGATCTCCAGCGAGTCGACCAGGAACGAGAGCGAGACGGTGTGCAGCTGCTCCGGGACCAGCTGGTCGGCGAACCGACCCGGGAAGGTCATCAGATGATCGGTGGCGATCGAGGCGGCGACGGCGATGCGCACGGAAGGGTCTCCTCATCGGGGGACGGCTGGCCAACCCCCCTACGGTACCGGCCGGGGTGCGGCCGCATCCCGCCAACCGTCCGAGCGACTACCTGCGGGTAGGTCTGGCCGCTCCCGGCGGCGCGGCCTAGGGTCGCGATCAGCGGGGCCCACCCGGGCTCCGGACGCCGCGGCGACGGTGCCGCGGCCGGCGATCGGAGCGCACTCCATGCTGCCCAGTCACTCCCCCGTCCAGCTGCCCGGCGAGGCCGACCCGGACACCCTCGACGCCCTGCTGGACTCCTCACGGCGGCTCGGCGTCTTCTGGCCGCTGCTGGAGGGCGCTGCGGAGCCGGGCAGTGCGCCCGGCGGCGCGATCACGGTGCCGGCCAGGACCAGGGAGCTCGTCGCCGGGATGGCGGAGTACGGGCTGTGAACCCGGGCTGAAAATTCTCCCGCCCGGTCGGGAACCCGTTTCCTCCGTGCCACGTCAGATCCGCGCAGCCAACGCTGTGAAAGGGATCCGCCGAACACTGGAGGACGTCGCACCATGGACGACAAGACCACCGCTCCCCACCCGGCCGCACCGACCGGTCGGCCGACCCGCCGCCGGCGGGCACTGGCGGCCGCCGCGCTGCTGCTCTCGGTTTCGGCGGCGGTCAGCGCGTGCGGCAGCAGCGGCGGCAAGACCGCCGCGAGTGGCACGAGCGCCTCGGTGTCGACCGGTGCCTCCCCCGCGCCGAGCGGCTCGGCCTCCGGCGCGCCGTCCGCCGGTTCCTCGGCCGCCCCGTCCGGCGCCCCGGCCACCGGCAAGGCCGGCGCCTCCGGGGGCAGCAGCGGCGCCCTGCCCGGGGGCAACCCCTCGGCTCCGCTCAAGACCCAGGCCCCCGGCTCACCGCTCCCGGTCGACCCGATCCACCCCGCCACCGCGTTCAAGCCGGAGAGCTACCTCTCCAACGGCAACCAGCTGACCGTCTTCTTCACCGGCGGCATCTGCGACAAGTACGGCCTGAAGATCAACGAGAAGCCGGGCGGCGTGGTCGGGGTGGACGTGGTGATCGCCGAGCCCGCGCCGGCCGGCCAGCAGTGCCCGGCGCTGTCCAAGCGCCAGTCCGTGGTGGGCACCCTCGCCCAGCCGCTGAACGGCCGCTCGGTGGTGAGCCTGCGGGACAGCTCCCCGGTGCCGCTGGAGTCGGCGCCGGGCGGCGGCCCGGTCAGCGCCGGCAACTGACCGCACCGCGCGCAGGACGAAGGGGCGGCCCCCGGAGTGCTCCGGGGGCCGCCCCTTTCCGATCGGCTCAGCGACTTAGCTGAACGAGTCGCCGCAGGCGCAGGAGCCGGTGGCGTTCGGGTTGTCGATGGTGAAGCCCTGCTTCTCGATGGTGTCGACGAAGTCGACCGTGGCACCGCCGAGGTAAGGGGCGCTCATCCGGTCGGTGACGACCTTGACGCCACCGAACTCCTTGACGACGTCGCCGTCGAGCGAGCGCTCGTCGAAGAAGAGCTGGTACCGCAGGCCCGAGCAGCCGCCCGGCTGCACGGCGACGCGCAGCGCGAGGTCGTCGCGGCCTTCCTGGTCCAGCAGGGCCTTCACCTTGGCCGCAGCGGCATCGGTAAGGAGCAGACCACTCTCGACGGTGGTCTCGTCCTGGACGGTCATCTGCTTACTCCCGGTCTATGACGACGTAGTGCCGCCAGTGCCAACCAGCGGCTGCCCGATTTGATTCCGGGCAGTGGATCCGGCGTCTTGTGGATTGCACGGTGCCGGGCGCCGCCCGTTCCCGTTGTCCGTTCCATGCTCGCACATGCGCGTAATCGCCGACGCGGGTCGGGGCCGAGCCGCCAGGATGGTCGGATGATCCTGCGTCAGCTGCATGACTCGAATGCCGAGGCCGAGACCGTCCGGGAGATCGCGCTGGCCGCCTTCAGCCCGCTCTCCCCCGGGCCGGCGCACCGGCCGACCGAGGCGGAGAACGTCTTCCACCGGGCCCGGACCAGGCATCTGGTCGCCCACGACCCGCAGGGCTGCTGGCTGGCGGTGGTGGACGGGCGGCCGGTGGGGTTCGCGCTCTCGCTGCGCCGCGAGGGCGTGTGGGTGCTGGCGCTCACGGCGGTGCTGCCCGACTTCCAGGGCAAGGGCATCGGGCGGCTGCTGCTGGACCGGGCCGCCGAGCACGGGCGCGGCTGCCTGCGCGGCATGATGACCGTCTCGACCGACCCGGCCGCCGCCCGCCGCTACCGCCGGGCCGGCTTCAGCCTGTACCCGGCCATGCGGCTGACCGGCGACATAGACCGGTCGGCGCTGCGGGAGGTGGGCGAGCTGCCGGTGCACCGCGGCACCGAACGCCAGCTGGACCTGCTGGACTCCATCGACCGCCGGGTGCGCGGCGCCGCGCACGGGGTCGACCACCGGCTGATGCTGGCGCACTACGAGGAACTGCTGGTGGTCGACACCCTGGCCGGCAGCGGCTACTGCTACCGGGACGGCGGGACGGTCAAACTGCTGGCGGCCACCTCGCGCCGGCTGGCGGCCCGGCTGCTGCGCGAGGCGCTGGCCCGGGTGCCGCAGGGCGCCCGGGCCAAGGTGGAGCACGCCACCGCGGAGCAGGAGTGGGCGGTGGACGTCGGCCTGGACCTCGGGCTGGCCCTGGAGAACGCCGGCTACCTGGCGCTGCGCGGGATGCGCCCGCCGACCGCCTACCTGCCCAGCGGCGCCTTCTTGTAAGTCCTTCAAGTCCTGGTCAGGCCATGGTGTCCAGGATCTCCCGGACCATCTCCATGGTGGTGCCCGGGTGCAGGAACGCGAACCGGGCCACCGTCTCGCCGTCCCAGCCGGTGGGGGTGACGAAGCCGATCTGGTCGGCGAGCAGCCGGTGCGACCAGTCGTAGTACTGCTGCTCGGTCCAGCCGGTGCGGCGGAAGCAGACCGCGGAGAGCTGCGGGTCGTGCAGCAGTTCCAGGTGCTCGGTCTGGCGGATCAGCTGGGCGGTGTCCCGGGCCAGTGTGAGGCCCTCCTCGATCGCGTCGGTGTAGGCCTGGGTGCCGTGCACCGCGAGCGAGAACCAGAGCGGCAGGCCGCGGGCCCGGCGGGTCAGGTGGTAGGCGTAGTCGGTGGGGTTCCACTCGTCGCCCTCGTGGTGCAGCACGTCCAGGTAGCCGGCGTCCTGGGTGTGCACGGCCTTGGCCAGGCGCGGCTCGCGGTAGAGCAGCGCGGCGCAGTCGAAGGGCGCGAACAGCCACTTGTGCGGGTCGACGACGAAGGAGTCGGCGTGCTCGATGCCGTTGTAGCGCTCCCGGATCGAGGGGGCGAACAGGCCTGCGCCGCCGTACGCGCCGTCCACGTGGAACCACAGGCCGCGCTCCCGGGTGACCTCGGACAGGCCCTGCAGGTCGTCGATGATGCCCTCGTTGGTGGTGCCGGCGGTGCCGACCACGGCGATGACGGTTTCGGGGTTGGGGTCGGCGGCCAGCGCGGCCCGCAGCGCCTCGCCGGTGAACCGGCGGTCCACGGTCGGGACCTTGAAGGCCTCCACGCCGATGATGTTGAAGGTGTTCTTCACCGAGGAGTGCACCTGGTCGGCCACCGCGATCCGCAGCCGGGCCTCCGGGCCACTGTGCTGATTCCTACTGGCGAGCTTGCGGCGGGCCGTGTCGCGGGCCACCACCAGCGCCGAGAGGTTGCCGGCCGAGCCGCCGGAGACGAAGGTGCCGCCGGCCGTCTCGGGCAGCCCGGCCCGGTCGGCTATCAGGCGCAGCACCTGGTTCTCGGCGGCGATCGCACCGGCCGCCTCCAGCCAGGAGATGCCCTGCAGCGAGGCGCAGGAGACCACCATGTCGAAGAGCAGCGCGGCCTTGGTCGGCGCGCACGGGATGAAGGAGAGGTAGCGCGGGCTGTCGGCGGAGATCACCGCGCGGGACAGCTCGTGGTCGTAGAGCTTGAGCACGTCGGCCGGGTTGTTGCCGTGCTCGTTCAGCAGGCCGGCCAGGTGCGCGCGCAGCTGCTCGCCGTCCCCGGGGTGGTCGAGCGGCACCGGGTCGTACTGCAGCCGCTCGCGCATGTAGCCGAAGACCAGGTCGACCAGCTCGTTGTCGGGCCGGTGCATGCGGTTGGGTGCGGTGCTCACAGGGGTACTCCTTCGGCTGAACAACTCGGATCAGCGTAGGCAGCGCGGGGTGTCACCCGCGCGTCCGAATGCGCCGGTCCAGGCAGCTTTCGAGCGTCTTCGGCGGCCCTGGCGCAGGATTCCTGCGTGCCCCGGTCCCAGCGGCTCGCGGGTCAGCCGATCAACCGGGAGAGCACCACCGAGCTGCGGCTGCGCTGGACGCCGGGCTCCTTGCGGATCCGCTCGATCACCGCCTCCAGGTGGCGGGTGTCGGCGGCCCGCAGGTGGACCAGGGCGTCCGGGTCGCCGGTGACCGTCCAGGCCGCGACCACCTCGGGGAACTGGCGCAGGCTGGCCAGGATCTCCTCTGGCGCGGTCCGCTCGCGGCAGTAGACCTCGACGAAGGCCTCGGTCTGCCAGCCGAGCAGCTCCGGGTCGAGCACCACGGTGAAGCCGCGCACCACGCCGCGGGCCCGCAGCCGGTCGATCCGGCGGCGCACGGCGGTCGCCGAGAGATTGGCGAGCAGGCCGATCTCGGCGTACGAGGCCCGGCCGTCCCGGCCCAGGTGGGCCAGCAGCAGGCGGTCGGTCTCGTCCAGGGAGACTCCGCCCAGCTCGGACGGGGGTCTGCTGGTGCTCATGGCTGGCCGGTCTCCCAGAGGGTTCGGATTGCGGACGGCGGTTACCGCCGCCCCCATTCTCCCGAACCCTGCTGATCAGTCCACCATCCGGTGATCAGTCCACGGTCAGCACGATCTTGCCGCGGGTGCGGCGCTCGGCCAGCAGTTCCTGGGCGGAGGCGGCCTGGGCCAGCGGGAAGGTGGCGGCCACGTTGACGGTGAGCCGGCCGCTGTCGGCGAGTTCCCCGAGGGCGGCGAGGTCGGCCGGGTCGGGGCGCGTCCAGACGTAGCGGCCGCCGTGGTCGACCACGGCGGTGTCGACGATCGAGGCGATCCGCCCCGGGTCGGCGACCAGCTCCCGGGACACCTCCGGCGCCGAGCCGCCGACCAGGTCGAAGGCGGCGTCCACACCCTGCGGGGCGAGCTCCCGGACCCGGTCGGCCAGCCCCTCCCCGTAGGCGACCGGCTCGGCGCCGAGCGAGCGCAGATAGCCGTGGTTGTGCTCGCTCGCGGTGCCGATCACCCGGGCGCCGAGGGCGACGGCGATCTGGGTGGCCATGCTGCCCACCCCGCCGGCCGCCGAGTGGATCAGCACCGTCTCGCCCGGCTTGACGGCCAGCGCCCCGTGCAGTCCCTGGTAGGCGGTCAGCCCGGCCAGTGGCAGCCCGCCGGCCTGCGCCCAGTCCAGCGAGGCGGGCTTGCGGGCCAGGGTGCGCACCGGGCACGCGACCAGCTCGGCGAAGGTGCCGTTCTGCACCCAGTCCTTGTGGACGTAGCCGATCACCTTGTCGCCCACCTGGTACTCGGTCACCGCAGGGCCGACCCGCTCCACCACGCCGGCCACGTCCCAGCCCATGACCAGCGGGAACCGCACCTCCAGCACGGCGTCTGCGGTGCCCTCCCGGATGTGCCGGTCGGCCGGGTTGACGCCGGCCGCCTTGACCCGGACCAGCACCGCGTCGGGATCCAGCTTGGGGTCGGGCAGCTCCATGAACTCGACGACTTCGGGGCCGCCGTAGCGTTGGATCGCGATTGCCTTCATAGAGCCCAGCAAACACGCTCCCGGCCACGATCGCCGGGACGCGTGCGCACTGAGTCGAGTCGACCTGACGTCACGCCGATCCGTCGAGACGATCGCGTCACATCGACACGATGTCCATCGTCAGAGTGACGCTAACAGGGTTATGATAGATAGCGTCAGATAGACGAGAAGGCTGGTAGTGTCCGGCCCCACAGGAGGGCAGCCGCCCGTGACCACCATCGTTGACAGCACCTTCACCGAGCCGACGGCCACGCCGCTGGCCCTGCTGCTGCTCGGCCGCCAGGCCGACCCGAACAGCGAGCGCGGCGTCGAGTGCCCCGGCGATCTGCCGCCCGCCTCCGACCCGGAGCTGATCGAGCGCGCCCGCGCCGCCAAGGCCAAGCTCGGTGACCGCGTCTTCATCCTGGGCCACCACTACCAGCGCGACGAGGTCATCGAGTTCGCCGACGTCACCGGTGACTCCTTCAAGCTGGCCCGCGACGCGGCGGCCCGTCCGGAGGCCGAGTACATCGTCTTCTGCGGTGTGCACTTCATGGCCGAGTCGGCGGACATCCTGACCGGCGACGCGCAGCGGGTCGTGCTGCCGGACCTGGCGGCCGGCTGCTCGATGGCCGACATGGCCACCGCCGAGCAGGTCGCCGAGTGCTGGGACGTGCTGCGGGACGCCGACATCGCCGACGTGACCGTGCCGGTCTCCTACATGAACTCCTCCGCCGACATCAAGGCGTTCACCGGCAAGCACGGCGGCACCATCTGCACCTCCTCCAACGCCAAGCGGGCCCTGGAGTGGGCCTTCGAGCAGGGGGAGAAGGTGCTGTTCCTGCCGGACCAGCACCTGGGCCGCAACACCGCGGTGCGGGACATGGGCTTCTCGCTGGACGACTGCGTGCTCTACAACCCGCACAAGCCGAACGGCGGCCTGACCGCCGAGGAGCTGCGGAACGCCAAGATGATCCTCTGGCGCGGGCACTGCTCGGTGCACGGCCGCTTCACCCTGGACTCGGTGGCCGAGGTCCGGGAGCGGATCCCGGGCGTCACCGTGATGGTGCACCCCGAGTGCCGCCACGAGGTGGTCGCCGCCGCCGACCTGGTGGGCTCCACCGAGTACATCATCAAGGCGCTGGACGCCGCCGAGCCCGGCTCCAAGTGGGCCATCGGCACCGAGCTCAACCTGGTCCGCCGGCTCGCCAAGGCGCACCCGGACAAGGAGGTCGTCTTCCTGGACCGCTCGGTCTGCTTCTGCTCCACGATGAACCGGATCGACCTGCCGCACCTGGTGTGGGCGCTGGAGTCGCTGGTCGAGGGCCGGGTGCCGAACGTGATCACGGTGGACCCGGAGACCGAGAAGTTCGCCAAGGCCGCCCTGGACCGGATGCTGGCCCTGCCGTAACGATTCCTCACGTCGCCTCACGTCGAAGGGGCGGCACCCGCAGTGCGGGTGCCGCCCCTTCGACGTCGGTCGGCCGCTACTCCGGGATGCCCGGAATCAGGCCGTCGCCCTCGGCCCGCAGCAACTCCCGGACCTCCTCGATCGTGGCGCCGTCGCGCGGCAGGATCGAGTCGGACGGGCCCAGGTAGTCCGCCGCCACCGGGACGGCCGCCTCGCGCACCGCACCGAGCAGGTTGTCCAGAGCGGTCCGGAACTTGCCCTCGTCGCCCGAGTCCAGCGCCTTGAGCAGCTCGTCGTCGAGCTGGTTGAGCCGGTTCAGGTGCTCGTCCGCCACCTCGAACTGGCCCTCAGCCATGATCCGCATGATCATGCCGGTGTTTCTCCCTGCTGTTCGAGCCGGTGGACTTACTTCTGGTAGTTGATGGTGGGCGGCGGGGTGTCCTGCTGGCCGTGCCCGTTCTGGTGCTGCTGCGCGCCGCCGCCGTTGCCCTGCTCCAGCGCCGCCGGGCCGGTGGAACCGCCGCTCAGCTCGGCCTTCATCCGGGCCAGCTCCAGCTCCACGTCGCTACCGCCGGCCACCCGCTCCAGCTCGGCCTCGATGTCGTCCTTGCGGCCGAGCCCGGAGGAGTCGTCCAGCGCGCCGGAGGCGAGCAGCTCGTCGATCGCGCCGGCCCGGGCCTGCATCTGCGCCGTCTTGTCCTCGGCCCGCTGGATCGCCAGGCCGACGTCGCCCATCTCCTCGGAGATGCCGGAGAACGACTCGGCGATCCGGGTCTGCGCCTGGGCAGCGGTGTAGGTGGCCTTGATGGTCTCCTTCTTGGTACGGAAGGCGTCCACCTTGGCCTGCAGCCGCTGGGAGGCGAGCGTGAGCTTCTCCTCCTCGGCCTGCAGCTGCTGGTACTGGACCTGGAGGTCGTTGATCTGGGACTGCATCGACGACTTGCGGGTCAGCGCCTCCCGAGCCAGGTCCTCACGGCCCAGGGACAGCGCCTTGCGGCCCTGGTCCTCGTACTTGGCCGACTGCTGCTGGAGCTGGGTCAGCTGGAGCTCCAGCCGCTTGCGCGAGGTGGCGACGTCGGCGACACCCCGGCGGACCTTCTGCAGCAGCTCGAGCTGCTTCTGGTACGAGTAGTCCAGCGTCTCGCGGGGATCCTCCGCCCGGTCCAGGGCCTTGTTCGCCTTGGAGCGGAAGATCAACCCCATACGCTTCATGATTCCGTCGCTCATGGGCCTCGGGTGCCCCCTTCTCCGGGCTGCGGATTGCTATCTCGTACCGAATTATCTACTGCGAGTGTAGGTGCAGCGGGGCCATCACCGCAGTGCCCTCTGCTGCAACAAGACTGCTACGACCGGCCATGCCCCGGCCTCATCCCCTGGGTGGATCTGCACCCCCTACTCGCGGCCCGCCCGGACGGGGGCAACCGTACGGGACCACCACCCCGTACCCTTGTCATCGTGTTCCGACGCCGTTCAGATGAAGCCACCTCCTCCGCCACCGCGCTGGCCGAGCAGGACGACGCCCAGACCCGCGACCCGCAGGCGAAGAAGGGCCGCCCCACCCCCAAGCGCAGCGAGGCCCAGGCCAACCGCCGCGTCCGGGTGAGCGTGCCCAAGGACCGCAAGGAGGCGTCCCGGCAGTCCCGGGAGCGGCTTCGAGCCGAGCGCGAGAAGCAGCGCGAGGCCCTGATCAACGGTGACGAGCGCGCCCTGCCGGCCCGTGACAAGGGCCCGGTGCGCAAGTTCGCCCGCGACTACATGGACTCCCGCTGGTCGGTGGCCGAGTTCTTCCTCCCGTTCGCCGTGCTGATCCTGATCCTCAGCATCGTGCGGGTGCCGGCCCTGCAGCTGCTCTCCACGCTGCTCTTCCTGATCTTCCTGATCCTGGTGATCGTCGACTTCGTGCGGCTCGGCCTGGGCCTGCGCCGGGCGCTGGCCAACCGGTTCCCGGACACCGACAGCCGCGGCACCGTGATGTACGGCCTGATGCGCAACCTCCAGCTGCGCCGACTGCGGCTTCCCAAGCCGCAGGTGAAGCGGGGCGAGCACCCCTGACCGCGGAACCGCTGCCGTACGACTGGGCCCCCGCCGCCACGGGCACCGGGCCCGGCCTGTACGCGCTGCCCGGCCAGACCGACGGCGGGCACGAGCGCGCCGCGGGCAACGGCTACCCGCAGCACGGCCTGCCCGCCCGCAGCGGCTCGTTCGCCGGCGGCGCCGGAGCCTGGCTGGAACGGCAGGGCGGGCTGCACAACCTGGTCCGCCAGGAGATGGTGGGCCGCCAGCTGGCCGAGCAGCTGCTGCAGCACTTCGGGATGCGGGTGGTCCAGGAGCCGCTGCGGGTGCTGGACGTCGGCTGCGGCCAGGGCACCCAGGCCATCCGGCTGGCCCGGGCCGGCCACTGGGTCACCGGCCTGGACTCCGACCCGGTCACCCTGGGCGCCGCCCAGGCGCTGCTCGGCGCCGAGTCGCCCGAGGTGCGCGACCGGGTCCGGCTGCTCAGCGGCGACGGCCACCACTGCGGGCGCTGGTTCGACCCGGGCAGCTTCGACGTGGTGCTCTGCCACGGGGTGCTGATGTACCTGCCCGACCCCGGCCCGCTGATCGCCTCGCTGGCCCGGATGATCGCCCCCGGCGGCCTGCTCTCGCTGCTCGCCCGCAACCGGGACGCGCTGGCCATGCGGGCCGGCCTCACCGGCGACTGGCGTGCCGCCGTGCAGGCCTTCGACTCCGACCACTACACCAACCGGCTCGGCCTGAGCGCCCGCGCCGACCGGCTCGCCGATCTGGCCACCACCCTGCGCGAGGTGTCCGTGCCGCTGCGGCACTGGTACGGCGTGCGGGTCTTCACCGACGCGACGCCGGACCACGCCGCCCCGGTGGACGGGCGCCAGCTCGGTCAGCTGCTGGACGCCGAGGAGCGGGCCGGGCGCGAGGACCCGTACCGCCAGGTCGCCGCGCTGCTGCACCTGGTGGGCACCAAGTAGTGCCCGCCCCGGCGGACCGTCAGCCCTCCTGCAGGCTCATCCCGTAGATCTTCGCGCCGTCCTCCAGCAGCACCACCGTGTCGACGCCGTCCTCCTTGAGGCCCTTCCACTCCTCGCCGATCCAGCTCTCCGCGTCGCCCTGGCTGGAGAACTCCTCGCCCGAGCCGCTCGCCGGGTTCAGCTGCGCGCCGTCCGCCCCCAGGTACTGCCACGTCCACGCCATGGGTCCACTCCGTCTCTGTCGTCTCTGTCGTGCGAGCTCCAGACAGGCAGGCTGCCCGCCCTGCCACCGGTCAACCCCGGTGGGCCAGGATGGAGCGTATGACACGCACCCTGATCCTCGGCGGGGCCCGGTCCGGCAAGTCGACCCGGGCCGAACAGCTGCTCGGCGAGCACCCCGACGTCCTCTACGTGGCCACCGGCGGCAGCCGCGAGGGCGACGCCGAGTGGGCGGCCCGGGTCGCGCTGCACCGGCGGCGCCGGCCGGCCGGCTGGCGCACCGCGGAGACCTGGGACCTGGAGGCGGTGCTGGCCGACGAATCCGACCCGGCCCCGGTGCTGATCGACTGCCTGGGCCTGTGGCTGACCCATGTGATGGACCGGGCCGGCGCCTGGGACGACGGCGACTGGGTCCGGTCCGCCGAGGCGTCGGTGGCCGAGCGGTGCGCCGAGCTGGCCGAGGCGGTCCGGCTGACCTCGCGTCGGGTGGTGCTGGTCAGCAACGAGGTCGGGCTGGGCGTGGTGCCCGCCACCGCGGCCGGCCGGCGGTTCCGGGACACCCTGGGGCGGCTCAACATGGCCGTCGCCGAGGCCGCCGACCAGGTCCTGCTGGTGGTGGCCGGTCAGGTGATGACGGTGAAGGACGCCCGGAGGGTCCGCCCCACTACTGGCGGCCCCTCCGGGGCTGATTGGTAAGGTTCCCCGCGATGGACACCACCGTGGATCTCGACATGTTCGCCGCCCAGGTCGAGCGGCCGGACGACGCCGCCCGCCGGGCCGCGGAGCAGCGCTGGCAGGAGCTGGAGCAGCCGCGCGGCGGGCTGGGACGCCTGGAGGAGTTGGGCAACTGGCTCGCCTCGGTCCAGGGC
Organism: Kitasatospora sp. GP30; assembly: GCF_029892145.1. NCBI lineage: Bacteria > Bacillati > Actinomycetota > Actinomycetes > Kitasatosporales > Streptomycetaceae > Kitasatospora > Kitasatospora sp. GP30. The sequence goes on along the minus strand of NZ_JARZAH010000002.1, from coordinate 437,902 downwards.
GCCTCCCCCGTGCGACCGGTCACCGCACCCAAGGTGCTGCTGTTCGCCGGTGACCACGGCATCGCCGAGCTGGGCGTCTCCCGGCTGCCCGCGACCGGCGGCACCGCCCGCCGGGTGCACGCGGTGCTGGACGGCACCGCCCCGGTGGCCCGGCTGGCCCGCCGCTACGGCGCCGGCCTGCGGGTGGTCGACGTGGCGGTGGACGCCCCGCTCGAGGAGTTCCCCGAGGACGTCACCGCGCACCGGGTGCGCCGCGGCTCCGGCCGGATCGACCGGATGGACGCGATCAGCCGCGAGGAGGCCGCCGCGGCGTTCGCGGTCGGCACCGCGCTGGCCGACGAGGAGGCCGAACTCGGCACCGACCTGGTGCTGCTCGGCGACCTCGGGGTCGGCTCCACCACGGTCGCGGCGGTGCTGATCGGCGCGCTCTGCGGCACCGACGCGGCCGCGGTCTGCGGCCGCGGCTCCGGCATCGACGACCAGGTCTGGATGGTCAAGTGCGCCGCGATCCGCGACTCGCTGCGCCGCGCCCGCCCGGTGCTCGGCGACCAGCTGGCGCTGCTGGCGGCCACCGGCGGCGCCGACTTCGCGGCGATCACCGGGTTCCTGCTGCAGGCCGCGGTGCGCCGGCTGCCGGTGGTGCTGGACGGCGTGGTGTCGGCCGCCTGCGCGCTCGTCGCGCAGCGGGTGGCGTTCCGGGCCCCGGAGTGGTGGCGGGGCGCCGTGCTGACCGGCGAGCCGGCGCTCGCCAAGGCCTACGACCGGCTCACCCTGACCCCGCTGCACGAGCAGGACACCCGGATGGGCGAGGGCGTCGGCGCGACTCTGGCGCTGCCGCTGCTGCAGGCCGCCTCCGACACCCTCGCCGAGGAGCTGTTCGAGCCGGCGCTGCCGTCCACGCCCCGCCGGCCGCGCCCGCTGCCGACCGCCGCCGAGTTGCTGGGCAAGCTCTGAGCACGCCGGACGCGGAGCCGTCGCCCGGACAGCGGCTGGCCGGACTGCGGTTCGCGTTCGGCACCCTGACGGTCTTTCCGGTCCGGGTCGAGCGCTGGGACCGGGCGGCGGGCGGCCGGGCGATGCTGGCCGCGCCGCTGGTCGGCCTGCTGGTCGGGGCGCTGGCCGGGGCCGTCGGCGCGCTGCTCTGCTGGCGCGCCGGGCCGCTGCTCGGCGCGGTCGCCGCGGTGGCGCTGCCGGCCGTGCTCACCCGCGGGCTGCACCTGGACGGGCTGGCCGACGTGGCCGACGGCCTGGGCAGCGGCAAGCCCGCCGAGGACGCGCTGCGGATCATGAAGCAGTCCGACATCGGCCCGTTCGGCGTGCTCACCCTCGTCCTGCTGATGGCCGGTCAGATCGCGGTGCTGGCCCAGCAGTTCGGGCACTCGGCGGGGCGCGGCCTGCTCGCCGCGCTGACCGCCGGGGCGGCCGGCCGGTGTGCGCTGCTCTGGGGCTGCCGGGAGCAGGTGCCGGCCGCCCGGCCGGGCGGGCTGGGCGCCATGGTGGCCGCGACCGTGTCGACCCGGGCGGCACTCGCGGTGACCGTGCTGACGGCGGGTGCGGTGGCGCTGGCCGGCCGTCACCCTCGGTATGCGCTGGCCCTGATCCTCGGTCAGCTGGTGGCGGTCGTCCTGCTGCGGCGCTGCGTGCGGCGGTTCGGCGGGATCACCGGGGACGTGCTGGGTGCGCTGGTGGAGACGGCCGCCATGGCCGCGCTGGCCGCTCTCGCACTGGGTCCCTGAAGAACCGTCTGCATCCCAGGGGGCACGGCATCCCAACCCGCGGACTACCATGCGCACCGTAGCCCTGCGCCGCCACGACGGAGCATGCTTGGGCTGTAGCCATGCCGCAAATCCGGCCGTGGACCGCGAAAGAACAGGACACAATACGTGACTGCACTGTCTGTGAGCACCTCCTCCGCCACCGCGCTGCGCGCGGACGCCCTGGTGATCGGCGTGGCCAAGGGCCCCAAGGGCCTGGTGGTCGCCGCCGGCGCAGAGGCCGTGGCGGAGGCGTTCGAAGGCAAGCTGACCGATCTGCTCACCACCCTGGGTGCCACCGGCGCCGAGGGCGAGACCACCAAGCTGCCGGCTCCGGCCGGTGTCAAGGCCGGTTTCGTGCTGGCCGTCGGCCTCGGTGACGCCTCCGAGGACGGCTTCGACGGCGAGGCGCTGCGCCGCGCCGCCGGTGTCGCCGCGCGCACCCTGGCCGGGGCCAAGAAGGCGGGCCTGCTGCTGCCGGCCGACTCGGCCGAGGAGGTCGAGGCCGTGGCGCTCGGCGGCCTGCTGGGTGCGTACGACTTCACCGTCTACCGCACCTCGGAGGGCGGCAAGGAGCCGGTCGGCGAGCTCACCGTGCTGACCAGCCGCAAGGGCAGCAAGGACGCCAAGGCCGCGATCGAGCGCGCCACCGTGCTGGGCGAGGAGATGAACCGCGCCCGCGACCTGATCAACACCCCGCCGAACGACCTCAACCCGAAGATCTTCGCGACCATCGCGCAGACCGTCGGCAAGGAGTACGGGCTCAAGGTCGAGGTGCTGGACGAGAAGGCGCTGACCAAGGGCGGCTTCGGCGGCCTGCTGGGCGTGGGCAACGGCTCGACCAACCCGCCCCGGCTGGTGAAGATCGCCTACACCCACCCGAAGGCCAAGGCCACCCTCGCCTTCGTCGGCAAGGGCATCACCTACGACTCGGGCGGCATCTCGCTGAAGCCGGCCGGCCACAACGAGACCATGAAGTGCGACATGTCCGGCGCCGCCGCCGTGTTCGCCGCCGTGGTCGCCGCCAAGCGGCTGGGCCTGGCCGTCAACGTCACCGGCTGGCTGGCGCTGGCCGAGAACATGCCGTCCGGCTCCGCCACCCGCCCGGGTGACGTGCTGCGCATGTACGGCGGCAAGACCGTCGAGGTGCTCAACACCGACGCCGAGGGCCGCCTGGTGCTGGCCGACGCGATCGTGCGGGCCGGCGAGGAGAACCCGGACACCATCGTCGACGTGGCCACCCTGACCGGCGCCATGGTGCTGGCCCTGGGCAACCGCACCTTCGGTGTGCTGAGCAGCAGCGACGAGTTCCGCGACCGGCTGCACGCGATCGCCGGCCGGGCCGGTGAGCAGTCCTGGCCGATGCCGATGCCGGCTGAGCTGCGCAAGGGCATGGACTCCCCGATCGCCGACATCGCCAACATGGGCGAGCGGATGGGCGGCGGCCTGGTGGCCGGCCTGTTCCTGAAGGAGTTCGTGGCCGACGGCATCGAGTGGGCGCACCTGGACATCGCCGGCCCGGCGTTCCACGAGAGCGCCCCGTACGGCTACACCCCGAAGGGCGGCACCGGCAGCGCGGTGCGCACCCTGGTGCAGCTGGCGGTCGAGACCGCGGGCTGACCCGCCCCCTCGAACAGGGCCCGGTGCTTCTCGCACCGGGCCCTGTTGACTTTTGCGCCTGGTTACCGGTTGGTAGCCCGCCGAGTCCCGTTCATCTCTCTGTTCGCCTCCGGCGAAACTTTGTTCCACACAGTGGAATCGTGCCGGGGCGGGTCTGGCGCGGCGGCCCGCCAGAACCGCCTGATCACGGCCTTGACCTGCGCAGACGGGGGTCATCCCGGGTCCCGGCGGGGTGCGGACCGGGCCGTCCGACCCCCCGGGGCACGGACCCGGACATCAGTCGCGGTGAACAAGTGCGAAGATGTATTTCCGGCACGACTGGGCGCCTCACAAGGGCTTCCGACACCTGGACAACCAGTACTGGCGGAACCAGCACCGGCCCGGACGATCCACACCCATTGCATGGAGGACGTGACGTGGCGAACGACGCCAGCACCGTTTTCGACGTAGTCATCCTCGGAGGCGGAAGCGGCGGCTACGCCGCGGCGCTCCGCGCCGCCCAGCTCGGGCTGAGCGTGGCCCTGATCGAGAAGGGCGAGCTGGGCGGCACCTGCCTGCACCGCGGCTGCATCCCGACCAAGGCGCTGCTGCACGCGGCCGAGATCGCGGACGAGACCAAGGAAGCCGCCGACTTCGGTGTGCTGGCGACCTTCCAGGGCATCGACATCAACGGCGTCCACAAGTACAAGGACGACGTGATCGCCGGCCTGTACAAGGGCCTCCAGGGCCTGGTCGCCTCCCGCAAGGTCACCTTCATCCAGGGCGAGGGCCGGCTCTCCTCGGCCACCTCGGTGGATGTCAACGGCCAGCGGGTCGAGGGCCGCCACATCGTGCTGGCCACCGGCTCGGTCCCGAAGTCGCTGCCCGGCCTGACCATCGACGGCGACCGGATCATCTCTTCCGACCACGCCCTCAAGCTCGACCGGATCCCGAAGTCGGCCGTCATCCTCGGCGGCGGTGTGATCGGTGTCGAGTTCGCCTCCGTCTGGAAGTCCTTCGGCGTCGACGTCACCATCGTCGAGGCCCTGCCGCACCTGGTCCCGCTGGAGGACGAGAACTCCTCCAAGCTGCTGGAGCGCGCCTTCCGCAAGCGGGGCATCAAGTTCGAGCTCAAGGCCCGCTTCTCGGGCGTGGAGTACACCGAGACCGGTGTGCGGGTCTCCACCGAGAACGGCAAGCAGATCGACGCCGACCTGCTGCTGGTCGCGATCGGCCGCGGCCCGGTCTCGCAGGGCCTGGGCTACGAGGAGGCCGGGGTCGCGATGGACCGCGGCTACGTCCTGGTCGACGAGTACATGCGCACCAACGTGCCCACCATCTCGGCCGTCGGCGACCTGGTCCCGACCCTGCAGCTGGCCCACGTCGGCTTCGCCGAGGGCATCCTGGTCGCCGAGCGGCTGGCCGGCCTCAAGGCCGTGCCGATCGACTACGACGGCGTGCCGCGCGTGACCTACTCCAACCCCGAGGTCGCCTCGGTGGGTATCAGCGAGGCCAAGGCGGTCGAGCTGTACGGCAAGGAGAAGGTCGTCACCCTCAAGTACAACCTGGCCGGCAACGGCAAGAGCAAGATCCTCAAGACCGCCGGTGAGATCAAGCTGGTCCAGGTCAAGGACGGCGCCGTGGTCGGCGTCCACATGGTCGGCGCCCGGATGGGTGAGCAGGTCGGCGAGGCCCAGCTCATCTACAACTGGGAGGCGCTGCCCGCCGAGGTCGCCCAGCTGATCCACGCGCACCCGACCCAGTCCGAGGCGCTCGGCGAGGCCCACCTGGCGCTGGCCGGCAAGCCGCTGCACGCGCACGACTGAGCCCTCTCGCCCCGCACCACTTATCCGGTCCATTCATACGGACTTCCCTGAACGCAAGACTTGATAGGAGTCGCTGAAACCATGGCGGTCTCAGTAACGCTGCCCGCGCTGGGCGAGAGTGTGTCCGAAGGTACTGTCACCCGCTGGCTGAAGGCCGAGGGTGAGCGAGTGGAGGCCGACGAGCCGCTGCTCGAGGTGTCGACCGACAAGGTCGACACCGAGATCCCCGCGCCGGCCTCCGGCATCCTGGCCTCGATCAAGGTCGCCGAGGACGAGACCGTCGAGGTCGGTGCCGAGCTGGCGATCATCGAGGACGGCTCCGGTGCCCCGGCCGCCGCCCCGGCCCCCGCCGCCGAGGCCGCTCCGGCCCCGGTCGCCGCCGCTCCGGCCGCTCCGGCTCCGGTTGCCGAGGCCCCGGCCGCTCCGGCTCCGGCCGCCGCTGCCCCGGCCCCGGCCGCCCCCGCCGGCGACGCCACCCCGGTGCTGCTGCCCGCGCTGGGCGAGTCGGTCACCGAGGGCACCGTCACCCGCTGGCTGAAGGCCGAGGGTGACACCGTCGAGGTCGACGAGCCGCTGCTCGAGGTGTCGACGGACAAGGTCGACACCGAGATCCCGTCGCCGGTCGCCGGCACCCTGGTGAAGATCCTGGTCGGCGAGGACGAGACCGCCGAGGTCGGCGCCCAGCTCGCGCTGATCGGCGCCGCGGGTGCGGCTGCGGCTGCTCCGGCCGCCCCGGCTGCTCCGGCTCCGGTTGCCGCTCCGGCCCCGGCTGCTCCGGCCGCCCCGGCCCCGGTTGCCGCTGCTCCGGCCCCGGCTCCGGTTGCCTCGGCTCCGGTCGCCCCGGCCCCCGCTCCGGCTCCGGTCGCCCCCGCGGCTCCCGCCGCCCCGGCCCCGGTTGCCGCCCCGGCCGCTCCGGTCGCCGCCGCGCCGGTCGCCGACTCGGGTGACGCCTACGTGACCCCGCTGGTCCGCAAGCTCGCCGCCGAGCAGGGCATCGCGCTCTCCGCGATCACCGGCTCCGGCGTCGGCGGCCGGATCCGCAAGCAGGACGTGCTGGCCGCCGCTGAGGCCGCGAAGGCCGCCGCTGTCGCCGTCCCGGCCACCGCTCCCGCCGCTGCGGCCGCTCCGAAGGCCGCCGCCGCGCCGTCCCCGCTGCGCGGCCAGACGGTCAAGATGAGCCGGATGCGCAAGGTCATCGGCGACAACATGATGAAGGCCCTGCACGAGCAGGCCCAGCTGACCAGCGTGGTCGAGGTGGACGTCACCAAGATCATGTCGCTGCGCGGCAAGGCCAAGGACTCGTTCCTGGCCCGCGAGGGCGTGAAGCTGTCGCCGATGCCGTTCTTCGTCAAGGCCGCCGCCCAGGCGCTGAAGAGCCACCCGGCGATCAACGCCCGGATCAACGAGGCCGAGGGCACCATCACCTACTTCGACACCGAGAACATCGGTATCGCGGTGGACTCCGAGAAGGGCCTGATGACCCCGGTCATCAAGGCCGCGGGTGACCTCAACATCGCCGGCATCTCCAAGAAGACCGCCGAGCTGGCCGGCAAGGTGCGCGAGAGCAAGATCACCCCGGACGAGCTGTCCGGCGCCACCTTCACCATCAGCAACACCGGCTCGCGCGGCGCCCTCTTCGACACCGTCATCGTGCCGCCGACCCAGGCCGCCATCCTGGGCATCGGCGCCACCGTGAAGCGCCCGGTCGTCATCGAGGCCGACGGCGGCACCGCCATCGGCATCCGCGACATGACCTACCTGTCGCTCTCCTACGACCACCGCCTGGTGGACGGCGCCGACGCCGCCCGCTACCTGGTGGCCGTCAAGGAGATCCTGGAGGCGGGCGAGTTCGAGGTCGAGCTCGGCCTGTAAGGGTCTGCTGTCAACGCCGCCGGCCGGTGTCCCTCGCGGGCACCGGCCGGCGGCGTTCCGTTTCCGAGTGACCGTGCCCCGTGGAGCGCGTAGAAGCGAGGGCGTTCCCCCAACCCAGCGAGCGCGCGCCCCGCTACCCCGGCGCGTGCGCATGCATTCGCACCCCCTAGCGGCGATGCTGGTGGGCGTGATGTACGAGACCGACTTCTGGCAGCTGATCGACGAGTCCCGGGACGCCGCGGACGGTGATCCGCAGGACCAGGCCGATCTGCTGGTGGAGCGGCTGGTGCAGTTGACGCCGGACGAGGTGATCGACTTCGCCCGGCTGTTCGAGGCGCGGTTCCAGCGCGCGTACACCTGGGAGCTGTGGGGTGCCGCGGTGCTGCTGCTGGACGGAGCCTCGGATGACGCGTTCGACTACTTCCGCTGCTGGCTGATCGCCCAGGGCCGGGAGGTCTTCGAGGGCGCGGTGCACAACCCGGACGACCTGGCGGAGCTGGTGCCCGACTTCGACGAGGAGGAGGACGGCGACGCCGAGGAGATCGGCTACGCCGCCGACGAGGCGCACGAGCAGCTCACCGGCCTTCCGCTGCCCGACCTCGGCACCGGCCAACCGCGCCGGCCCGCGGGGCAGCCGTTCGACTTCGACGACCCCGCCACCCTGGCCGAGCGCTTCCCCAGGCTCTGGGAGCGGTTCGGGGACTAGCCCGGCCGCCGCGCGGCCACGGCGTCGAAGAGGAGCCAGCCGTCGAGGTGGACGGGCTCCGGCCGGTCGGGCCGCCAGCCGTGGGCGAGCGCCTCGTCCAGGAGGGCCCGGACGGTTCCGGGCTGGTGCAGGTTGAGGCAGGCCCCGCCCGCCCTGCCGACTGCTCCGGACGGCAGGTAGCCGTCGGGCACCAGGTGTCCGGGCCGCTTCTGGAAGCCGATCTGGAGCCGCCCGTGCGCTCCCTCCCGCCGCAGCGTGAGCACATGGCACTCCCCGGGAGGCCACGGTGCCGAGCGGACGCGGCGCTGGTGGCCCACCGTCCAGCGGTAGGCGGCGTCCCCCACCAGCAGGCGTCGGACCCGGCGGACGTTGCGGGTCATGGCGGCTACGAGGCGTTGGCCGGGACCACGGCGGTGATGCCGGCGGCGATCCGGTCCAGGATGGCGCGGTCGGGCGACTTCGAACTGTCGTCGACCGAGCCGACCATGGTGGTGAAGTCACCGTCGGCGGCGGGGACGGCGACCAGCAGCAGATAGGCCGGGGTGCCCTGCTGCGGCACCACCCGCCAGCGGACCGCGAAGCCGGTCTGGCCGGCCACGGTGATCGGGGCGCAGGTCAGCTCCTGGTGGTCGACGGGGGTGCCGTAGGTCTGCTGCGCGTACGAGGCCATGGTCAGCCGGGCCACCGTCTCGGCGTCGCTGCCGCGCGAGGGCTTGGCGTCGATCGCGAAGTTGCCGCGCACGCACCCGCCCGGGGTGCCGCACTCGTAGTGGCTGGTGACCATCATCAGGGTGTGGCTGTCGTCAGGGTCGGCCACCTGCCAGCCCTCCGGCAGCGGGACGTTCCAGCCGTGCTGCTGGTCCTGGAGCCCGCCGCTGGTCGGCAGGGGCGGCGCGGGGGTCAACGGTCGGACGCCGTCCGGCTGATCGGTGGGCCGGGCGGCGCCCGGAGCCGGTGCGGGGGCGCCCGCCACGTCGCTGCTGCGGGCGGCACCCCCTGCGGACAGCATCATGGCGAGCCCGCCCACGAGCGTCACCAGCAGCAGCGCGCCCGCCGTGAGGCCGATGACCAGCCCGGTGCGCTTCTGCGGCGGCGGGTCGAGCGGGTGGCCGCCGGGCTCTGGGACGGGCGGCGGGCCGGCGTACCCCCCGGGCTCCGGCGGCTCGGAGAGCACGAGCGACTCCGGGATGGCCGGATGGCCGTACGCCGGGGAGGCGTCGGAGACCGGGCCGGGGAGCACCAGCGGTTCCGGGATCGCCGGCTGGCCGTACGCAGGGGTGGCGTCGGGGACCGGGCCCGCGGCCGGTACGGTCGGCGGCCGGCTCTGCCCGGTCCAGTCGCGGCCGTCCCAGTAGCGCTCGTGCCCGGCGGCCCGCGGGTCCGGGTACCAACCGGGAGGGGTGGAGGTGCTCACCGGTTCACCGTATCGGGCCGGGTCCACTCGCAGACAGGGCGGGCGACCTGAGGGCGGGTCAGCCACCGCCCGCCCGGTGCCGGCTGCCAGGATGGCCCCATGCGTATCGCTGTCACCGGTTCCTCGGGGCTGATCGGCTCCGCCCTCGTCCGTTCCCTGCTGGCCGACGGACATGACGTGCTGCGGCTGGTCCGCCACCGGACCGGGCTGGGGGTGCAGCCCGACGGGTCGGTGGGCGTGGGGTGGAACCCGGTCCGCGGCGAGGTCGACCTGGCCGGTCTGGCCGGGACCGGGGCCGTGGTGCACCTGGCCGGCGCCGGGGTGGCCGACCACCGCTGGACGGACGCCTACCGGCAGCGGATCCGCGACAGCCGGGTGCAGGGCACGCTCACCCTGGCCAATGCGCTGACCCGGCTGGACACCCCGCCGTCCGTCCTGGTCAGCGCCTCGGCAGTGGGCTACTACGGGCAGACCGGCGACCGGGTGATCGACGAGACCGCGCCGCCCGGGGACGACTTCCTGGCCGGGGTCTGCGTGGAGTGGGAGGGTGCGGCCCGCCCGGCGGCGGAAGCCGGCATCCGGGTGGTGCACCCGCGCACCGGGCTGGTGCTGAGCGCCGACGGCGGGGCGGGCGCCCGGCTCTTCCCGCTCTTCCGACTGGGCCTGGGCGGCCGGCTGGGCAGCGGCGAGCAGTACTGGAGCTTCATCTCGCTGGCCGACCAGGTCGCCGCGCTGCGCTTCCTGATCGACTGCGAGGAGTTGAGCGGTCCGGTCAATCTGACGGCACCCCAGCCGGTGACCAACGCCGAGCTGACCCGGGCGCTCGGCCGGGTGCTCGGCCGGCCCACGGTGCTGCCGGTGCCGGAGTGGGCGCTGCGGCTGGTGCTGGGCGACATGGCGATCGAGGTGGTGGGCAGCCATCGGGTGCTGCCGCACAAGCTGCTCACCGCGGGCTTCCGGTTCGCCCACCCGCAGGTGGCCGACGCCCTGCGGGCGGCCGTGACCCGCGGTGCGCACGGGTGAGACGCGGAGAGTCGGGACGCGGGCGGTTGGGACGCGGGCCGGTGAGACGCGGACGGTTGGGACGCTGACGACCCGCGGCGCGCGGCCCCGACCGCAGCACCGCGCGCGCACCAGCCACCCCCGGCGCAGGGGCGCACGCGACGGCGCACGGCGCAATCGCGTGCCCCCAGCCCGTGCCACCGCCACCGTGCGGAGGCCGGCGATCCGGAGCGGTCTGCCCGCCTGATCAAGCAACTGACGGGGCATCACCCCCTGGACCATCCCGGCATGCCCGCAGCCGTCCGCCGGCCGGAGACCCGGGACCAGGGAGGGAGCTCACCCGTGACCCCACACGACTTCACCCGCCGCAGCCGGTCCGACGACCCCGATGTGGTGGTGGTCGGCGCCGGACTGGCCGGACTCACCGCCGCCCGGGCGCTGGACCGGGCCGGACTCCAGGTGCGGATCCTGGAGGCGACCGACCGGATCGGCGGCCGGATGGCCGGCCACCAGCTGGACGGATACCGGCTGGAGCACGGCAGCCAGCTGCTCAACACCGGGTTCCCCGAGCTGGCCCGCCGGCTCGACCTGGCCGACCTGCGGCTGAGCCCGCTGGCCCCCGGGGTCCTGGTGCACAGCGCCGGCCGGCGCTACCGGGTCGGCAGCCCGCAGCTCGGCGGCACCCGGCAGGTCGCCGCCCGGTCGCCGCTGGGCAGCCCGCTGGAGAAGGCCAGGCTCGGTGCCACCCTCAGCCGCCTGGCCGCGGCGCCGGTCCCCAAGCTGCTGGCCCGGCCCGAGACCACCACCGCCCGGGCGCTGGCCGAACGCGGCCTGCCGAACCGGGTGGTGGACGGCTTCCTGCGTCCACTGCTGACCGCGCTGCTCAGCGATCCGGCGCTCGGCACCAGCAGCCGGGTGGCCGACCTGGTGCTGCGCGGCTACGCCCGCGGGCGGCTGGCGCTGCCCGCCGCCGGCACCGGAGCGGTGCCCGCGCAGCTGGCCGCCACGCTGCCGGTCGGGACCGTCCAGCTGAACACCCGGGTGACCTCGGTCGGCGCCGACGGGGTGCAGACCGAGGAGCACGGCTGGCTCGGCGCCCGCGCGGTGGTGCTGGCCACCGATGCCCGGTCCGCCGTGGAGCTGCTGCCGGGGCTGCGGCTGCCCGACTTCCAACCGGTGACGACCTTCTACCACAGCTGCGCCGACGCCCCGTTGACCGAGCCGCTGCTGCTCCTGGACGCGGACCACACGGTCGGCCCGGCACCGGTCTCGCACGCCCTGGTGCTCAGCCAGGTGCACCCCTCCTACGCACCCGCCGGCCGCTCACTGGTCGCCACCACGGTGCTGGGCCGGCGCGCCTGGGCGGGCGGGCCGGCCGCGGCCGAGCAGCTGGTCCGGGCCCGGCTGGCCGAGCTCTACCAGGTGCCGACCCGCGACTGGGAGTTCCTGAGTGTGCGTCACCTCCCGGACGCCGTACCGGCGATGCCGCCCCCGCACAACTTCCACCGCCCGGTCCGGGTACTGGCCGGCCTCTACGTCTGCGGGGACCACCGGGACACCAGCAGCGCCCACGGCGCGATGGTCTCCGGCCGCCGGGCGGCGCTGGCCGTGCTGCGCGACCTGGGGATCGCCGCCACCGAACCCGGCCAGGACCGCGCGGCGGCCTGACGGCACCCGGCGGGTGCCGGGCCCGGACCGGGCCCGACACCCGCCGGACGGCGCCACGGCAGCTGAGCCGTGATCTGGCGCCGTGTCGACCTCCCGGATATTCCGCGAAGGCGCTACGCGCGCCGCCGCCGTCCTCGCACTGAGCGGCATCTGACCGAGCGTCGGGCCGGTGGGCCCGACACCTCGTCAGCCCCGGACGGCAATTGACGATCCGTCAGAGCACCCCCGCCTGCCGGGCCGCCTCCTCGAAGGCGCGGGCGGCCGGGCTGCCCCGGTAGGGGGCCAGCCGGCGGTGGAAGTCCCGCAGGTACTCGACGGTGCGGGCGGAGCGCATCTCACCGGCCGCCCGCAGCGCCTCGGTGGCCAGCTGGCAGGACTCGTCCACCTCGCCCATGCCGAGCCGGGCGGCGGCCAGCACCATCCGGCAGAACACCCGGCTGCGGGCGTAGCCGGAGGAGCGCAGCCGCAGCGACTTCTCGGCGTGCTGCATGGCCGGGCGCCACTGCTGGAGGTCCCGGTAGCAGTGCGCGAACTCGTCGGCGAGCTGGGCCTCGTCGAAGAACCTGGCCCAGGAAGGCAGGTCGTCGCCGGTCCTGGCGAGCGCCAGCGAGCGCTCGGCCCGCACCAGGGCGGCGGTGCAGGAGCGGACATCGCCCAGTATCCCGTGCCCGCGGGCCTCGGCCGCGTGCATCAGCGCCTGCACGGCGGCCGGCGCCGTGCTGCCGACGCCCTGCTGGGCGACCCGGGCCAGTTGCACCGCCTCCCGGCCGTGGCCCAGGTGGACCGCCTGCTGGCTCATGGTGATCAGCACGTAGCCGCCCAGCACCCGGTCGCCGGCCGCCTGGGAGAGCCGCAGCGCTTGCACGAAGTAGCGCTGGGCCAGCCCGTGCGCGGCGATGTCGAAGCTGGTCCAGCCGGCGAGTCTGGTCAGGTCGGCGACCGCGCCGAACAGCGCCCGGCCGATCTGCTCGCCGTACCGGCCGCGCAGCATCGGCTCGGCCTCGCTCTCCAGGTAGCGCACCAGGGCCTGCCGGGCGTGGCCGCCGCCGTAGGCGTTGTCCAGTGCCCGGAACAGGTCGCCGACCGCGCGCACCGCGGCGATGTCGCCCCGGCCCACCCGCAGCCCGGCCCGCTGCGAGCGCGGCCGCTCGTCGTGACCGGCGGAGCCGGCCGCGCCGCCGTGCGCCGGGCCGGGCAGCGGCACCGTGCGGGCGCCGGAGACCAGCGGGCGGCGGGCCTGCGAGGGCACCCGGCCCGCCGGGGTGCCGCGCGCTCCGCGGCCGCCCGGGTCGGGGTGGTCGAGCGCCGGGTCCAGCTTGGCCAGCGGGCCGTCGGGTCCGGATACGTAGATGCCCGCCGAGCCGTCCCTGGCGACCTGTTCGTCGCTGCGCCCGATCAGCCAGTCGCGGCTGGGCACCACGAGGCCGGCTGGGGTGAAGGCGATCCGGCGCAGCTCGGACTGCGGGCCGGTGTCCTTGCGCCACATGCTGGAGACGATGTCGACGGCCTCCTGCGGGGTCTCGGCGAACTCCAGGCCCGCGTAGACCGGGGCGCAGGCGTCCAGGCCGATGTCCTGGGCGGAGAGCCGGCGGCCGAGCCGGCGGGTGAACACCTCGGCGATCAGCGCGGGCGTGGCACCCCGGGGCTGCTGGCCGCGCAGCCAGCGGGTCACCGAGGTCTTGTCGTAGCGCAGGTCGAGGCCGTGTTCCAGGCCCAGCTGGTCGACCCGGCGGGCCAGGCCCGCGTGCGAGAAGCCGGCTTCCTCGATCAGCGCGGCCAGCAGCGGGTTCTGGGCCCGGCCGGCCTCGGAGTGCGCGGCGGCGTCGGCGGCCGGCCCGTCCGGTCCGTCCGGTTGGTGTCCGGCGTCCTGGCGCGGCCCGGGCAGGGCGGCGCCGTGCGGCGTCGGGTCGGACTGCCGCTCGTGCGGGTCCAGCGGGTCCGTCGGGTCGAGCGGACGGTAGGCCGGGCTGTCGGTTGCAGGCCGTTGGGGCATGATCAGTCAACACCTCTCGGACGCCGCAGTCCGGGCCCCCGGTGCCGTTCGCGACGCCCCTGTCGGGAATCGGCGTGAATGTAGCGAGCATTCGGGCGCTCTGGGCGGTTATGGCCGGGCAATCCTCCGAACGGGTGAAGGGCACGCGTCCGATCCGCTGAACCCGGGGCGCTTGTGGTTTGGGTTCGCGCGGGTTCTCGGCGCCGAGCCCGTGGTGGCTGGGAACACCATGCCGAGCGGCGACACTGTGGCGGCCACCCACATGCCGCGATCTTCCGTACCGGGCCGCCGTTCTGACACCATGTCGGGCACCATGAGCCACCCCGCACCACTCCCCGCTCCGGGTGGCGCGCCCGCGCTGCGCCGCCTGCTCGACCTGCTGGCCGCCGGCGCCGCCGCCGAGGACTACGCCGCCGTGCCCGCCCGGGCCCGCCGCGACGGCGCCGGGCCCGAGGTGCTCGCCGAGATCGAGGAGGCCACCGCGCTGGCCCTCACCGTCCATCGCACGCTCGGTCAGCACCGCCGCCGCGAGGCCGAGTTGACCGCGCTCTTCGACACCGCGACCGACCTGGCCGCCTCCCGCGACCTGGACCAGGTGCTGCGGGCGATCGTGCACCGGGCGCGGCTGCTGCTGGGCACCGACACCGCCTATCTGACGCTGCCGGACGAGGCGGCCGGCGACACCTACATGCGGGTCACCGACGGCTCGGTCTCGCCGCTCTTCCAGAACCTCCGGCTCAACCTGGGCGACGGCCTCGGCGGCCTGGTCGCGCAGACCGCCCGCCCGTACGCCACCCCCGACTACCGCACCGACGAGCGGTTCCGGCACACCGGGCGGATCGACGCCGGGGTGGCGGAGGAGGGCCTGGTGGCGATCCTCGGGGTGCCGCTGCTGCTCGGGCGCCAGGTGGTCGGGGTGCTGTTCGCGGCCGACCGGCAGCCGCGCGCCTTCGCCCCCGACCAGGTCGCGCTGCTCTGCTCGCTGGCCGCGCACGCCGCGATCGCGCTGGACACCGCCGGGGCGCTGGCCGACACCCGGGCCGCGCTGGCCGAGCTGAACGCCGCCGACACCGTGATCCGGGCGAACGCGGCCGCCGCGCAGCGGGCCGAGCAGGCCCACGACCGGCTGACCGACCTGGTGCTGCGCGGCGCGGACCTGGCCGAGGTGGCCGGCGAGGTCGCCACCCTGCTGGGCGGCCGGATCGCGGTGCAGGACGCCGAGGGGTACCCCCATACCGGGCGGGCCGCCACGGCGGGCCTGGCCGGCGCGGTGGAGCGGTCCCGGGCCGAGGGCCGCGCGGTGCGGCACGGTGACGGCTGGGTCTGCGCGGTGCTGGCCGGGCAGGAGCTGCTGGGCTCGCTGCTGCTGTCCGGGCGCGGCGACCTGGACGACGCCGACCGGCGGCTCTTCGAACGGGCGGGCGTGGTCACCGCGCTGCTCCTGCTGCTGCGCCGGTCGGCCGCCGAGGCCGAGCACCGGGTGCGCGGCGAGCTGCTCACCGACCTGCTGACCGCGCCGGACCGCGATCCGGCCGCGCTGCTGGCCCGGGGCCGCCGGCTGGGCGTCGACCTGTCCCGCCCGCACCTGGTGCTGGTCGCCGAGACCGGGCCGCACGGGCGGTCCCGGCTGGCCGGGGCCGCCGCCCAGTACCTGTTCGGCCGGCCCGCCCGGCCGGGGGGTCCTCCCCCAGCCTGGCGGCCGGGAGGTGCCCCCACCGGCCGAAGGCTGGGGGACGGCGCCCGCGGGGTCAGCGCGGAGCACGAGGACGCGGTGGTGCTGCTGCTGCCGGCCGATCCGGGTGCCGGTGCGGACATGGCGGCGGACGAGGCGGCGGCCGCCGCGGCGCAGCGGTTGGCCCGGCTGGCCGGGCAGCCGGTGACGGTCGGCGCGGGGCGCCCGGCCGCCGGCCCGGCCGCGCTGGCGGCCGCCCATGCGGAGGCGGCGCGCTGCGTCCGTGCCCTGCACGCGCTGGGCCGCACCGGCGACGGCGCCTCGGCCGCCTCGCTCGGGTTCCTCGGGGTGCTGCTCGGCGACGGGCACGACGTGGCCGGCTTCGTGGCGCACACCCTGGGGCCGCTGCTGGAGTACGACGCCCGGCGCGGCACCGAGCTGGTCCGCACCGTGCGCGCCTACTTCGCCTGCGGCGGCAGCCTGACCCGGGCCAAGGACGAGCTCCATGTGCACGTGAACACGGTGGTGCAGCGGCTGGACCGGGTGGAGGCGCTGCTGGGGCGGGACTGGAACGGGCCGGAGCGCGCGCTGGAGCTCCAGCTGGCCCTGCGGCTGGCGCTGCTCTCGGACGGTTGAACGAGCAGGCGTACAGTGGCGAGGTTGGCGGGTCGGCCCCGGGTCGCGCTCGCTCGCGTCGTCTGGGCTAGGAGCAGTGGTGAGCGAGAACGTGCGGTTCGTCCGGCTGGGCAACGGCGAGGAGCTGGTCCCGTACCAGGACGCCTGGGAGGAGCAGCAGCGGCTGCACGCCCTTCGGCTCGCCGACGAGATCCCCGACACCGTGCTGCTGCTCCAGCACCCGCCGGTGTTCACGGCCGGCAAGCGCACCAAGCCGGAGGACCTGCCGCTGGACGACACCCCGGTGGTCCAGGTGAACCGCGGTGGCGAGGGCACCTGGCACGGGCCCGGCCAGCTGGTCGGCTACCCGATCATCAAGCTGCCCGAGCCGATGGACGTGGTGGCCTACGTGCGCCGGCTGGAGGAGGCGCTGATCCGGGCCTGCACCGATTTCACCGTGACGACCAGCCGGGTGGAGGGCCGCAGCGGGGTCTGGGTGCTCGGCGACGAGCTTCCGGACGCCCAGGTGGACCCGGCGCAGGTGGTGGACATCGGCAAGCTGACCCTGCGGATGGGCCTGCCGCTGGGCATCGACCCGCGGCTGGCCGGCCCGGAGTACGCGCCGTCCAACGCGGGGCAGCGCGGCGACGACCGCAAGCTGGCCGCGATCGGCGTCCGGGTGGCGCGCGGCGTGACGATGCACGGCTTCGCGCTCAACTGCAACCCCGACATGACCTGGTTCGACCGGATCATCCCGTGCGGCATCCGGGACGCCGGGGTGGCCTCGCTCAGTTCCGAGCTGAGCCGGGACGTTCCGGTGCCCGAGGTGATCCCGGCGGTGGAGCGGTGCCTCACCGAGGTGCTCGCCGAACTGCCCGAGCCGGCCGCCGCTCGCTGAGCCAGGCCCAGGGCGCCCGGGAATCTACCGACCGGTAGCGATGTTGCCCTGCGATTGCTGGGCACCGGCCCAGCGCCGACCGTACAAGCACAGGCGTACCCTGGGGGTACCCCGTCTACTTCTAGGAGCCGCACGTGTCCGCTGTCGCACCCGACGGCAGGAAGCTTCTCCGCCTGGAGGTCCGCAACAGCGAGACCCCCATCGAGCGGAAGCCGGAGTGGATCAAGACTCGGGCCAAGATGGGCCCGGAGTACAACGCGCTGCACTCGCTGGTGAAGAAGGAAGGGCTGCACACGGTCTGCCAGGAGGCCGGCTGCCCCAACATCTTCGAGTGCTGGGAGGACCGCGAGGCGACCTTCCTGATCGGCGGCGACCAGTGCACCCGGCGCTGCGACTTCTGCCAGATCGACACCGGCAAGCCCGCCGAGTTCGACCGTGACGAGCCGCGCCGGGTCGCCGAGTCCATCGTCACCATGGACCTCAACTACGCGACCATCACCGGCGTCGCCCGCGACGACCTGGAGGACGGCGGCGCCTGGCTGTACGCCGAGACGGTCCGCCAGGTGCACGCGATGACCGCGGAGCGCGCGGCCGGCCGCACCGGCGTCGAGCTGCTGATCCCGGACTTCAACGCGGTGCCGGAGCAGCTGGCCGAGGTCTTCTCGTCCCGCCCCGAGGTGCTGGCGCACAACGTCGAGACGGTGCCGCGGATCTTCAAGCGGATCCGCCCGGCGTTCCGCTACGAGCGCTCGCTGGACGTCATCACCCAGGCCCGGGCGGCCGGCCTGGTGACCAAGTCCAACCTGATCCTGGGCATGGGCGAGACCCGCGAGGAGGTCAGCCAGGCGCTGGCCGACCTGGTCGGCGCCGGCTGCGAGCTGATCACCATCACCCAGTACCTGCGCCCGTCGCTGCGCCACCACCCGGTGGAGCGCTGGGTCAAGCCGCAGGAGTTCGTGGAGCTGCAGGAGGAGGCCGAGGAGCTGGGCTTCGCCGGTGTGATGTCCGGCCCGCTGGTCCGCTCCTCCTACCGGGCCGGCCGGCTCTACCGGCAGGCGCTGGAGCGGCGCTCGGCCGCCCAGGCCTGACGGTCCACGTAGCCTAGGCCTGACGGTCCACGTAGCCCAGGCCTGACGGTCCACGTAGCCCAGGCCTGACGGCCCGCGGGGCCCAGGCCTGACGGCCCGCGGGGCCCGGTCGTGCGAACGGCCGGGCCCCGCGGCCTTTGCGCCGCGGCTCTCCCCGGCGGGCGCGGTGGGCCGTCGGATTACGGTTCGGGCCGAATCGGGACCGGGCTTCGTCGTCCGCAGGTCCGGCCACGTACCATGACCTTCATGGCGAGGGAAAAATCCGACACTCCTGGGCGGCTCGCACAGATCCGCCAGGCGTACATCATGACCAAGCAGATCGACACCAAGATCGGTCTGATCCTCGGGGGCATCGGCCTCCTGACGTTCGGCGTGTTCCTCGCCATCGGCTTCCTGATCGGTCACCCGATCTACTTGGGGATCCTGGGCTTCATCGTGGCCGTCCTGGCCGCCGCGATCGTCTTCGGCCGCCGGGCCGAGCGGGCCGCGTTCGGTCAGATGGAGGGCCAGCCGGGTGCCGCCGCGGCAGTGCTGAACAACCTGCGGCGCGGCTGGACCGCCAACCCGACCCCGGTCGCGGTCACCCGCAGCCAGGACGCGGTCTACCGTGCGGTCGGCCGGGCCGGCATCGCGCTGATCGGCGAGGGCAACCCGAATCGGGTCCGCCCGCTGCTCGCCGCCGAGAAGAAGAAGATGGCCCGCGTGGTCGCCGATGTGCCGGTGCACGACATCATGGTCGGCGACGGCGAGGGCGAGGTGCCGCTGAAGAAGCTGCAGATCACCCTGATGCGACTGCCCCGCGCGATCACCGGGGCCCAGGTGACCGAGACCAACGACCGGCTGCGTGCGCTGGGCGACCTGCTCTCCCGGGCGCCGATCCCCAAGGGCCCGATGCCCAAGGGTGCCCGGATGCCCAAGGGCGGCCAGGCCCGCTGAGGCTCCGCACCACGTACGAGAGGGGCCCTGCTGCCGCCGGCAGCAGGGCCCCTCTCGTACGTTCTCGACGATGTCGTGCGATCTCGACGATGTCGTGCGGTCTCTCGGCGATTCAGATCCGGACCTCGATGGTGCCGACCGCCTTGTCGTGCAGCCCGCGCTGGTCCCGGTCCCAGATCAGCGCCGGCACCACCAGGCAGAGCAGGAGGGTGCGGAGCAGCACCTGCGGAACGGTCGCCCGGTTGCCGTCCAGCCGGACCAGCCGCAGCCCGAAGAGCCGCTTGCCGAAGGTGGTGCCGGCGGTCGCCAGCAGCACCGCGTTGACGGCGAAGAAGACCGGCAGCCCGTAGATGTTGGCCTTGGCCAGGTTGCCGTGGGCGAGCAGGCCGAGGGCGATGATGTTGGCGATCCAGCCGTCGACGAACAACGCGCCGATCCGCCGGCCCGGCCCGGCCACGGCTCCGGAACCGGTCTGCGGGCGGCCCAGCCGCTCACCGCGGTAGCCGAAGTCGGCCCCCATGCGCTCGGCTGCGGCCTTGGGGCCCTCCAGCCACGATCCCAGTGCTTCTCTGCTGTCCACGAATCAACAGTAGCCGGGCTTACCGGGCGCACCGGCGGCGACTCCCCCTGCGAGTGAATCCCGCTTCGCCGACAACCCCAAGTGGTCTAGTCCACTCAGCAGGAACGTCCCTGCCATGGACACGATTTGCCCCGTCCCGCCCGGCTTTGCCATCCGTTCGGAGGAGGCCGCTTAACATGGGGGAAACGAATGGGTCACCGCCAGGAAACGGCCTGTTCCTATCGTGAGCCCACCCCGAACCGGTTGGGACGGCCGGCCGACGGACGGGTAGAGGAGACTCCGATGTTCAAGAACGCGGACGAGGTCAAGCAGTTCATCGCGGAGAACGACGTCAAGTTCGTCGACGTGCGGTTCTGTGACCTGCCTGGCGTCATGCAGCACTTCGCAGTCCCGGCAGCCACCTTCGACCCCGACGAGACGCTGATGTTCGACGGCTCGTCGATCCGCGGGTTCCAGGCGATCCACGAGTCGGACATGGCCCTGGTGCCCGACCTGGCCACCGCCAGACTGGACCCGTTCCGAAGCGAGAAGCACCTCAACATCAACTTCTTCATCCAGGACCCGATCACCGGCGAGGCCTACAGCCGCGACCCGCGCAACATCGCCAAGAAGGCCGAGGCCTACCTGGCCTCGTCCGGCATCGCCGACACCGCCTTCTTCGGTCCCGAGGCCGAGTTCTACGTGTTCGACTCGGTGCGCTTCGACACCAGCGCCAACGCGTCGTACTACCACATCGACTCGGAGGCCGGCGCCTGGAACACCGGCTCCACCGAGGGCGACGTGCGCGGTTACAAGGTCAAGTACAAGGGCGGCTACTTCCCCACCCCGCCGGTCGACCACTTCGCCGACCTGCGCGCCGAGATGTCCCTGGAGCTGGCCAAGGCCGGCCTGCAGGTCGAGCGCCAGCACCACGAGGTCGGCACGGCCGGCCAAGCGGAGATCAACTACCGCTTCAACACCCTGCTGCACGCCGCCGACGACCTGATGCTGTTCAAGTACATCATCAAGAACGTGGCCTGGCGGAACGGCAAGACCGCCACCTTCATGCCCAAGCCGATCTTCGGTGACAACGGCTCCGGCATGCACGTGCACCAGTCGCTCTGGGCCGAGGGCGCGCCGCTCTTCTACGACGAGCAGGGTTACGCGGGCCTGTCCGACACCGCCCGCTACTACATCGGCGGCCTGCTCAAGCACGCCCCCTCGCTGCTCGCCTTCACCAACCCCTCGGTGAACTCCTACCACCGCCTGGTGCCCGGCTTCGAGGCCCCGGTCAACCTGGTCTACTCGCAGCGCAACCGCTCGGCGGCGATCCGGATCCCGATCACCGGCTCCAACGCCAAGGCCAAGCGCATCGAGTTCCGTGCGCCCGACCCGTCCTCCAACCCGTACCTGGCCTTCTCCGCGATGCTGATGGCCGGCCTGGACGGCATCAAGAACAAGATCGAGCCGCTCCAGCCGGTCGACAAGGACCTCTACGAGCTGGCCCCCGAGGAGCACGCCGGCGTCCCACAGGTGCCGTCCTCGCTCCCGGCGGTACTGGAGGCCCTGGAGGCCGACCACGAGTACCTGCTGGCCGGCGGCGTCTTCACCCCGGACCTGATCGAGACCTGGATCGACTTCAAGCGCACCAACGAGATCGCCCCGATCGCCCTGCGCCCGCACCCGCACGAGTTCGAGCTCTACTACGATCTGTAAAGGGGCCTCTGACGCGTAAATAGCAGCAGTCAGGGTGGTTTTGGGCAGGGTCGGGACCCGGTGGCCGTCAGCGGTCGCCGGGTTCTGTCTTGCTGTCGTTCAGGCTGGGTGCTCGATCGGGTTGAGGGTGACGGTGTAGCCGAGCTGGTTGAGTCGGCCCACGGCCTGGCGAGTGGCGCGTTCGGGGTCTCGCCGGGCGAAGTAGTCGCCGCCGAGCTCGTGGTAGGGGACGCGGTCGGTGAGTATGTGCCAGATCGCGGTGATCATCGAGAGCTCGATGGCGACCAGGGCCTTGAGCGGGCCACGGCGGGCGGCGGCGGGCGGCGAGGCGTCGGTACCTGGCCTGGAGATAGGTGTTCTTGTTGCCGACCGCACCGAACGCGGCGATGCCGAGGGCGCCTTTGAGGTAGGGGTTGCCCGGCCGGACCTTGGTGCTCTTGGTACGGCCGGCCGACTCATGGTGGCCCGGGCAGACTCCGGCCCAGGAGGCGAGGTGCTTGGCGGAGGCGAACCAGGCCATGTCGCCGCCGGTCTCCGCGATGATCACCTCAGCGGTTCCCCGGCTGACTCCGGGGATGGTGTCGAGCAGGTCGAGGGCGTCGCGGAAGGGCGCCATCGCCTCTCCGATCCGGTCGTCCAGGTCCTGGATCATGCGGGTGAGCTGGTCGTACTGGTCGAGATACAGGCGGATCAGGGGGCATGGTGCTCACGGAAGTGGCCGGTCAGCGCCTCGGTGAGCTCGGGGATCTTGTTGCGGAGCTTGCGCTTGGCCATGTCCTCGAGGGTCTGCGGGTCGCGTTCACCGGTCACGAGGGCCGTGAGCATGGCCCGTCCGGAGACGCCCATGATGTCGGAGGCGACCGCTGAGAGCTTGAGCCCGGTGTCTTCCAGCAGCTTCTCCAGGCGTTGGATCACCCGGCCGCGTTCGCGCGTCGCGGTGGTGCGGGCCCGGGTCAGGTCCCGCAGCTCGCGGACCGGTTGCGGCGGGACGAACGAGGCTCGGACCAGGCCGTGGGCGCCGAGCTGGGCCAGCCAGGCGGCATCGGAGACATCGGTCTTGCGGCCGGGCAGGTTCTTGACCTGCCGAGCGTTGACCAGGATCACGTTCAGGTCCTCGGCCAGCAGGTAGTAGAAGGGCTTCCAGTAGTCCGACGTGGCTTCGATGACCACGAGGGTGACTTCGGCGGCGATCAGGTGGTCCCGCAGGGCGAGCACGGCGTTCGTCGTCGATCCCCAGGTCGTGGTCTGGCTGGTGAACGACCCCCGGCGCTTCGTGCTCGGGGTCCGGACACCCGCCTTGGCGTCCTTCTTGCTGATGTCCAGGCCGGCACAGCGTTCGTGCAGCACATCCACGCTCCCGCTCCCTCCCTGACGCACGGTCAAGCGGTACGTCGTTCCGGGAGGGCCAGGGTGAATCAGGAATTCTGACGCACGTGATCACAGCAACACTCCACGGTCCCGTGGACGGCCCTCGGCACCACGCTGACCTGCGAGCTCACCGGCATCACAGAGGCATCGGTTTCGGCCGGAACGAACCCCTCAAGCATCCCGGAACTGGCATCGGCCCACGTCAGGGCAGACGGAAGCGCACCTCCCGCGCACGCCACGGCATTTACCACGCCCCCGGCGCGCACCGAAGGTGCGCTGGATCGCTGACCTGCGGAAATAGCGAAAGGGCCGGCTGTGTCGGTGCAGGTCAGCGAGTCGCTGACCTGCACCGACGCCGTTCGGGTGGGAGCCCCCCGCAGCTTCAGCCCGTCGTGATGTGCACCAGCGGTGCACCCAGATCGAACCCGGTGACCGACCACCGGAGACTCCGGCACGGCATCGCCCGCCATCCTGCAACCACAACGCTCGGTAACCAGTTCCAGCGGAGACTCACACCATGGCTTGGCCACGGCGCTCAGAGCTGCTGTCAAGCGGCGCGGGTGCGCCAGATGGACGGTGGCAGCAGCAGCCTGAAGCACGTCGGCGGCCCAGTACCCAGCCAGAGGTGACCTCCAGTACCGCATCCAGATCGGGACCCACCGTGGCGATCTAAAGGGCCCGCACCACGGGGCCGTTGTCGATCCGGGCGGTCTCCAGCAGTTCTCCTTGATCACTCTGACTCACGATCACGAGTGGCGGCCGTGCGGGTCGATACCGACGCACTGCCGCCCGCCGGCGCACTCGGCCCATACGGGACCTCGATCGTTGTGCAGGTTTGTACGGACAAGCCCAGGGTCGACCAACACTGGGAGCGCCCGCAGGGAGCGGAGGCGCCCACCCCTTCATCGCATCTCAGGGTGCCGGCCGTAGGCCGATGCGAGGGTGGCACTCAACCCGAAACGGTCAAGAGTGTTGCAGTAGTTCTGGCGATTTCGACGATCTATCCGATCACATTTCCCGCAATATCGTTCATCTCAACAGACTATCTCCAGATTTCGGAAAAACTTTCTACGCTTACATGGATTCGCCCCGTTGCCCTGCACCACGCCAACTGCGCCAGCGCGCCGAGGGCATCTGCAGGCCGACTGAATATTCCTCACGTCATTAAATTGGCACGAACAGGAGGGCCGCCAGACCCTTAGCAGTTCTCCATACTTGACCACGAGTGACCATCACGGATTGGAGTCCACACATGTCGGATATCTTTCACCAGATTGAATTGAACATCCGGAATATCTTCGGGAGCGAGCCGGTTTGCGCACATGTTGGAAATGTCAATCATTGCGACATAAAGCGACATCACACGTATCCAAGGTTTCGCGCCGAGGCGATCCTGGCGGGAGTCCGCTCCGCTCCAAATTCCCGTCTATGGGAGTCCATGATTGCCATGGGGAGGCTATGTGACCTGGATGGCGACGACACATGGCGAATGGTAATCCTCGACTGCATCGTTCCATGTTTCCGCTCACTGTCCACGAGGATCGCCCGTGAATTCCGGGTCGAGCGTGAAGAACTCCGGTCAGCCATGGTGGCAACCGCACTGGAGGTTTGGGCAGACACTTCCCAGGGCGTTCCGCCGCGCCACGTCAGGGACCGAATGGTCAAGGCAGCCTTCGAAGTAGCCTTCCAGCGAGGGAAGGCCCGCTCACCGGAGCAATCGACGGACGACATTGAGATATTGCTTTCGCCGGAGATACCAGCCCACGGCGCCCCCTTGAGGGCGTCGTCAGTCATCGATGTCAACAACATCCGTGACGCGGATGTCGCAGAACAGATCAGGGGTGAGCGACTCGGAGCGCTTCTTCACGGGCTGGGTTGCTTCGATGCCGTGCGAGGTTTTCACGAGGAAATTCGCGCCGGTCACCGCTCGGGGTCGATCAGCCAGGCGGTGAAGGCCTCAGGCCTATCCCGAACCCGGATTTCCAACCCAAATCTCTACTACTACACCTCAGATCTCTACCCCTCATTCATCGGGCTCCGAGAAGCAGCAGGCGTGATGGGGGTCGCTGAATCCACTGCGTACCGGCTCATCAGAGCAGGGCAGTTTCCCCTCCCTGTGGCGAGGGCAGGTCGAAGCTACAAGGTCTCAGTCAGGGCCCTCATGCACTTCACTGATATTCCGGACGCCATCGTCCACGTCGATGACATCGAAAACGGCGCCCTCCACGCGAGCGGCGACGTACTGTAACCTCCCACGCGGAGCGCAGTGGAGCGCCGCCGTCCACCTACCAGCAGGATCTCAGCCAACGAACGGGTCGACGAGGCGCATCGGAGTTCGTGCCACGCCTAGTGCCCGTTCCGGGAAACGCAGTCCGGCCGTGTAGTACCTGGCCCGAGTGCGGCCGACTGGCTCAAGCACTTGAGCGGTGACCAGCTCACGCAGATCCCGCTGTGCCTGCTGCACGCTCAGTCCCTCCGCGTGTTCGTAACGCGAGCGTCGCACCCGGCCGGCCATGGCCACGTCGTGCAGAGCCGTTACCACCCGCTCGTCCATGCTGGCAGCCTCGACAAAGTCCGCAAGCAGGCCCCAGACCTGCCCGGACCTGTCCAGGCGGCCTTGCACGGTCTGCGCCTGCTGGTGGTAGGCGGTCAAGTTGAAGCGAACCCATCCGGAGACATCCTGGTCGGGCAGGTATTCGGAGCCTCGGCGTCCCAGTTCCCGGTAGTACTCCCAGGTGTTGCCCGGGCGCCCCAACCAGGCCTCGATCGAGGAGAACTCCGGGGCGAGAACGCCCTCCCGGGCGATCATGAGAGTCTGCAGCGAGCGCGACATCCGACCGTTCCCATCGGCCCAAGGGTGGACCGACACCAGATGCAGGTGCGCCATCGCAGCCCGCACGAGTGGATGCGCGTCGTCACCGTCATTCAGCCAGTCCACCAACTCCTCCATCAGCGAAGGAACATCCCCTGCGTCAGGTGCGGTGTAGGCGGCGATACTCGGATCGCGGGCATCGGTCACGTACACCGGTCCACGGCGCCACTGGCCGGCCGGCTTCCGCACAGTGTGGCGGTGGCCCTGCAGCATCCAGTGCAGCGCGTTGAGCAACCCCTTGCTGTAGGAGAAGTCGTCAACATCGTGCAATGTCTGGATGTACGTCATCATCCGCTGGTAAGCGAGCGTCTCCTCGCGATTCTCTTCTGACACATCCACATCGCGCTCGCCCTCCAGCAGATCCTCAACATCGATGGTGGACACCCTGAAGCCCTCGATGGAGTTCGAAGCCGCCACGGCATCGGCCGTCAGGAATTTGCGCAGGCCCTCGGTCCACTTGGCCGGGGCCGTACGAACCTGGTGCCGCAGCGCGAGGCGCATGCGCTCGATCTCGTCGAGTACCCGCTCGTCGTCGACAGCAAGGGAAGGCGCAGGGAAGAGCATGTATCGACGATAGGATGACGCAATCATTACGTCAAGCGCGTGCGCACGCTGTGCCCGGATGTGCACCACCCCAGCCCAAAGAGGCAATCCGGACCAGCCAGCACTCTCTCTCGTCCTCAGTACCGACAGCCAGCCCGGTCGACTGGAACGCCGTGCCCCTACCGGAGGGCCACTGAGTCAAGCGCCCGGCTTCATGGGGTCTGTCTGAAAAACATCGACACGCCCTCTACCCGCTGCGGCGACCGGCGAGCGGCGTGACCTGAGCCCTCCCGAGTGTGCCCCCGTTGTGCACCGGGCATCCCGGAGGGTGGTTCCGATGCAGGTCAGAGCCCTGTTCATGTATTACTACGACCTGTAAGGGGCCTTTGACCTGCGGAGACGCAGTTCGATCTCTCATTGTTTCCGCAGGCCAGGACCTTCCTGACCTGCGGAAACGCCCATCGGAGGGCTGACACCGGCTCGCGATGTGAAATGAGTGTGAAATGAGCGCGCACGGAGATCCAACTCAGCGGAAGGTCCGCAGCGCACCTCCCGACATATGAACCACCGCAACACGACACATCCCTTCACTACTCTGGGTGCTCAAGTTTCAGCACCTTCTCCGGCGGGCTCTGTGCTGCAGACGGGCCCAGAGGTAGTTGCCACACAGGCCGCCCAGCCCGCAGACCAGGCCAGTGGCCAGCCGGGCACGGCCGCGCACGGCTGGGTGGAGGACCAGTTATGGACCGCAGTCCGGCCAACGTCGCCGTCGACCGACTCGAGGACCTCGTACGCAATCGGCTCAAACGCCTGCAGTACCGACCCGACACCCCCGATGGCTTCATAGCCAGCACCGGCCTGCCCCCGACGCCCCAACCCCACTCTGACAGGCCGAAGTCAGTAACCGAGTCGTCATCCAGGTACCTCGATGACGTGGGTCAGCGCTTCCAGTGCCCGACAGTAGGCTTGATTGGCCAACAGGAACTCCGCTGCCGGCCTGAACAGGCGACGCTGCCCTTCGTCGAACTCAACCCAACCGCCATCCACCGCGTCGAATCTCCGGACGAACCTGCCGTCAGCGACTTCGAAGAGCTCGTGCGAGAGTCCGTGACATGCCATCAATGCGGGGTCGTGGGGGCCCACGCCATCGAAGTGATACAGGTCGCTATATTCGGCCGCGCCGCCCGCCAGGACTCGACCCATCACCTCCACCGGATCCGCCGGCCGAGTCGTACCGTCCCAACAGACGAATCCCTTGAAGACTCTTACCTCGCCCTCGGCATCAACGATCAGTTCCAGGACCGAAAACGCCGAGGTGTTCTCGTGTCGTACAGCATGGCCGACGGCTGCAATGACATCCCGCGGATTGAAAATCTCCAGCGAGGCGGTCGCCGTGTGCTCCAGGTGGCTTAGTATGTCCTCGATGCCACGACTCCAATTGCAGTTACCCTCAAGGAACTGCGCAATGCGCCCGAGCGATTTCTTCCACCCAGGCAGGTGTCGCGGGGACGCCAGTACTTCGAGCCAACCGGAGTACTCGCCATCCTCAGAGAGCATCAGGCCGATCAATCCGTCGTCGGGCCACAAGGCGTCCGACGAGAAACGCCCACCACGGACGACTCGGCCGACCTCCCAGGAACGCAGGATCTGGCGGAGCTTGTCCGGATATCCGATCTCGACGCTCTCTGGGACGACCCGCCGGGATGCCCGGTAAGTGAGCCGCTCATACTCGGCATACTCGGGTGAGGTGTACGGCACTAGGTGACGTCCGTCGGCGAAGTGCATCGAGACTGCAGCATAGATGGCACTCCGGTGGATCACGTTGCCGCCCTCCCCGCGGTGGTCGAGTAGTGCGAGGACATAGTCGGAGATTCCGGCACGCCGCATCCCGTCGGCGAGTTCCATCGCCCCGGCGGATCTGGCAACAGCGTCGCCGTACAGATAAATGTTGTGCCACGGCAACAGCCCGGCAGCGGTTGGATCAGCAACCAGGGGCACCGGTAGGACGGCGTTCACCCGCCCCGCGTCGTCCAATACCAACCGCTTCGCCTCTGCAGCGAACTCGACGTTGCGAACGAAATCGGAGAACGGCACCATGAGCTCTGACCACGAGGTCGACAGAAGGAGGCAGCGCAGTTTCCCGACACTGATCCCGTGCCCGGCCCGAACCAGCATCGTGTACTTGAAAAGCTCGTGGATCGCTTGTCTCGACGTGGATTCACTGCGCTTCAGCTCGATGATGACCAGGTTTCCGAGTGAGTCGCGCGCCAGGATGTCCACGAATCCGCGCGCACCGTGCGCGTTCTTGAGGTGAAACTCGACTCCCACAAGCGAGAGGCCAGGCTCGATGAGCGCGAGATTCTGGGCCAGCTCATCCCGGATAGCAGCCTCGCTTCGATCGGTCATCCCCGGCTCACGTCCTTCCTCACAGCACGCGTTAGGCCCGTCCGACACGAATGAGCCTCTCACGAGCCGCGCGGCACCGAAGACGTTTCACCGGATCGACGGCCACGTCCCGGCCCGGTAACCGGACGGACCGCCGCCAGGTTGCCGGGCCAGCCTCAAGAGGTCGGCATCTACTGGAAGTTGTTGATCCGGAGCAGGTCCCACCGCTGGTTGTTGCTGCCGTTGCAGTCGGCCTCCCCGGAACGGTACGAATTGTCGTGGAAGTTGACGGCAAGCAGCACTATGTCGAAGGCGACGTTGCATCTCCGCGCCTGTACTCGAAGATGGTCGCCGAAGACCGGACCCTGCGGCTCAAGGGATACCAGGTGTGCCGATTCTGCGGGCACGAACTCGGGGCAGGAGACAGCGCCAGCGATGCTCCGAGACTTTTGCGCACCTGTAGCGGCCGCCACGTGTGCACTGGCTGTGAAATGATCTTCCCTGGGACTAGGCGTCTCCGCGGGTCGGATACATGTTCGAGTAGGCCCTCCGACCTGCGGAAATACGGATAGGGGCCGCAGTTATCAATGCAGATTAGCGACTCGCTGACCTGCACCGATACTGCACGAGTGAGAACCTCTACCTCGTCACCCGCCCGCGATGTGCACCGGTGCACCGAGATCGAACTCGATTGCCGCCCATCGAAGACTCCGCCGGGACATCCTCCTTCCCTCTCATGCCACAACGCTCAGTAACCAATTCCAGTCGAGGCTGACACGATGGCCTGACCACCGCGCTCCGACCGGATGCTCAACCCTGCCCTGGCCTTGCACCAAACGGTACGAACGGCCTCCTGTCCGGTGGCACGAGGTGACCGGCCCCACGACAGCAGCCCAGCCATGCACAGCTTCTTCAGGTGGTGGCTCACCGTCGACTGCGACGCCTCCAGCCGCCACCTGGTGAGTGCGCGCGGCTCCGGAGCAGCCGTGCAGTGGCGTAGCTTGGGATCATGAGCATCGATGCCGCCACTTTCGCCCGCCTGCGCGAGATCGCGGACGAGCTGTCCCAGCTGCCCATGAAGCCCCGCGTGGAGATCGGCCCGCAGGGCTTGGTCATGATGATGTCGGCGACGACTCCGCACGGCCTGACGGCCATTTACCTGCGCCGACAGCTTGAGCAGCAGGCCCCGGATGCGCTTGTGTTCACGGACACCGACATGCAGGACGTCGAGCTGGGCCGGATGCGCGTACCCGATCTCATGGTCCTTCCCATGGATGTGATCGACTCCCAACCGCAGGACGCCGTCAACCCCCGCGATGTCGAGCTGGTCGTCGAGGTCGTCTCCAGGTCCAATCCGGAGAACGACTACCGCGACAAGATCGCGGACTACTCGGCGATGGGCATCCCGCTCTACCTCATCGTTGATCCCGGCCGCGGCACGGCCCAGGTGATGTCCGAGCCGAACGGCACGAGCTACGGCAAGACCCGCACCTACGACTACGGCCAACCCATCCCCGTCGGCCGCTGGCTCCTCGCCACCGGCGACTTCCCGCGCTACCGCTGAGCCAAAGGTGAGCGGTCAGGCATCGCCAACGCCCCAGTGCCACCACCTGACGCACCACCACCCGCCCGCGGCGACCAACCAGGTTCTACGGCTCCTGCCCATGACGTGAAGGCGCCGGCCTGATCGGCGTTCGGCAACGGCGGGGCACCTGGACCTGACCCGATCGCCGGCGGGCCGGCAAGCGGCACCCGAGGGCTCCAGAATGTGCACCCGTCGTGCACCGGCCCCCCCAGGCTCTTCCATCGCAGGTCAGAGGCATGTTTGAGCTCTACTACGACCTCTGAGAGTCCGCTCCCCGTCTCGCGGCCGCACCCGTTCCAGGGCCTCCGCCCCTCGCCCGAGGGGGCGGGGGCCCTGCGGTCAGCTGCCCGTTTCGGCCCGAAGGAACTGATCGCAAAGCGCTGTTCGCGGTTATGAAGATCGCACGCGAATCCAGCCTCACAGGGCGTACTCACACAGGTCGGATATCGTTGCAGATCTCGTCCGGGCTGAGGGATGGTCCGGGTCGTCTCAACAGGGGGGTCGTCCCAGTGCACGCGAGCGATCGGCCATTCTGGGGCAAACCGGGCCGAGATCGCATGCGCGACAGACCCGCCGCCCCCGGTACCGGGCAGTCGTTCGTCTGGCCGGCCGCCGTGCTGTCGCTGCTGTCCCTGGTGGCCTTCATCGCGCTCCGGCACCACCAGCACCACTCCATGGTGGACATGCTGGTCTACCGGGCCGAGGGCGCGGCCGTGGTGCACGGCCAGGACCTCTACGCGATGCGGCTGCCGGGCTGGGACCTGGCCGCCACCTACCCGCCGTTCGCGGCGCTGCTCTTCGCGCCGAGCGCCTGGGTGCACGCCGCGACACTGCGGATCATCGTGATGGTCCTCAACATCGGCCTGCTGGCCCTCGCCGTCCACCTCTCGGTGAAGCTGGCGGGTTGGTCGGGTCGGCGGTACCACGCGGCCGCGGTGCTGCTCGGGACCGGTTTCGCGGTCTGGCTGGAGCCGGTCTTCACCACCCTGCAGTACGGCCAGGTCAATCTGGCCATTCTCTGCCTGGTCCTGTGGGACATGACCCGCTCGGAATCCTGCGCCCACAAGGGCGTCGGCATCGGGCTGGCCACCGCCATCAAGATCACGCCGGGCCTGTTCGTGGTCTATCTGCTGCTCACCCGCCAGTTCCGGACCGCCGCGGTCTCGGTCGGCACCTTCCTCGGGGCGGCGCTGCTCGGCTGGCTGGCGCTGCCGGGCGCCTCGGGCAGCTTCTGGACCCGCTACCTCTGGGACACCCGGCGGGTCGGCGAGGTCCAGCTGGTCGACAACCAGTCGCTGCGCGGTGTCGCGGCCCGGCTGCTGCACACCGAGCAGCCCGGGACCGCGGTCATGGCGGTGGCCGTGCTGGTCGGACTGCTGGGGCTGGCGGTCGCCGTGGCGGCCGGCCGTTCGGCGAACGTGCTGCCCCGGGCCGAGGCCTGGGGGGCGATGGCCACCGCGATAACCGCCCTGCTCGTCTCCCCGATCAGCTGGACCCATCACTTCGTCTGGTGCGTGCCGCTGCTGGTCCTGCTCGCCGCCGAGGCCCGCAGCTGGCCGGCCCGGGGCCTGCTCGCCGCGGTGTCGGTGGCCTTCCTGTCGTACGCCATGTGGCTGGCACCCAACCAGGACGGCCGCGGCGTGCCCTGGTCCTGGCAGCTGCCGTCGGCGCCGTACGCACCGGTCCTGATCGCGGTGCTGATCTACCTTGGCGTGAGGATACGTCAGGCCCGACAGCTGCCCGCGGTCGCCGCGGAGGCCGATCTGATCCTCCAGCAGGCGGAGTTGGAGTCGATCCACTAGCCGGTGCAACGCGCCGCAGAGCATGCGGGGAAGTTGCTACTCCTTGGCGGCACACCACACCGCGCCCTGGGCGAACCCGATCTAGGCGCACCTGTGCCAAGGCGAAACGTCGGTGCCGCCCCACGGCTCGCGAGGCGGCACCAACTGGCCAGTCAGCTAGGGAGATTTGTCAGCAGGAGCCGGTGATCGCCTTGTAGCCGACGAACACCACGCCCACCGAGTTGATGTCGACGCTCGAACCCCCGCCGCCCGCGGTGTTCGACGCCCATGCCGCATAGCCGCCCGGCGTGTAGACCACGAAGTTGCCGTCCTGCTGATACGTTGCGTGGTTGGCGCCGGACCCCATGGTGTTCGATGACCAGCACACCGAACGGCTTTGCTGGCCGGCGGTCGGGTCGCCGTCCCAGCGGTACTCGACGAGGTTGCCGTCCGACTGCATGATCAGCTGGAACCAAGAGCCATTGTTGGCGGCGGAAGCGGCGAAGACCCAGTCCCCGGCGTTGAGGGTCTGGCCGCGGTACAACTCACTCGTATTGTTCGCCGAGGCGGTTCCAGACGTACCGACGACGGCTGCCGCCGCCGCGGCGCCCGCGATGAGTATCTTGGTCGCCTTGCGCATGGACTTCATGGTCCCACCCCTGTCTGATCGCACTGCCACGCGTCCTGGTGGCCAGCATAAACAAAGTAACCGCACGTACGTGCAGTTAAACGGGCATCAGATGTGCGACACCCGCCGCCCTCGATCTTCGAACCGCGCAGCAGCACACCCGAAGTCAGCTGGTGAATCGCAGTTCTGACGAATCATCAGACTGATGCCACGACAGCTTCCAAAGCCGCCTCACGGTAGCGAGACGGCACCAACCGGCCGATCGACTCGGGAGATCGGTCAGCATCCGCCGAAGATCTGCGTGTAGCCGACCCACAAGGCACCGTGCGAGTTGATGTTGATGGTCGAGCCCTGGTCGCCCACGGTGCGCGAGGACCACGGCGCGAAGTTGCCCGGGGTGTAGACCACGAAGTTACCGTCCGGCTGATAGACCGCACGGTTGGCGGTGGACCCCATGGTGTTCGTTGCCCAGCACGCCCTGCGGCTGCCGTTGTCCCAGCGGTACTCGACGAGGTTGCCGTCGGACTGCATGGTCAGCTGGTAGGTCTGACCAGAGGCGCCATAGCCGTCGACCGAGTCCCCGACGTACAGGGTGTCGCCCTGGTACAAGGCGGTCACGTCGTTCGCCGAAGCGGTGCCGGACAGACCGACGACGGCTGCCGCGGCCGCAGCGCCCGCGATGACTGTCTTGGTCGCCTTGCGCATGGACTTCATGGTCCCACCCCTGTCTGATCGCACTGCCACGCGTCCTGGTGGCCAGGGCCAGCATGAACAAAGTAACCGCACGTACGTGCAGTTAAAAGAGCGTCAGGTGTGAGCCACCTCACACACCGGTCATTCAAGTACGGGCCCCATGCCCGAAGTCGACTGGGGCATCGCATTCATGACGGGCCGTCTGGACTGAACGTCTCAGTGCCTGCCCCGCCGTCCACGGCATCCCTCAAACGGCTGGACCTTGACCGGATGGCCGCTTCCCAGCGCTACCAGCGTCACGACAGGCGCTACAACCGCTACGAGAAGCAGCCGCCCGACAGCCGGGTCCGGCAGAGGCACGACTCGTGAACCGCCAGCAAGGAACCACGTGAGCATCCAGACCGCACCGCCGCAGCCCACCGCCGTCAGGCCTGACGTCCGGAAGGGCCGCAGTCCGCAACGCCTGTCGGACGTCCAGCGCACCCTGCTGCTGACCGGGCTGTGCTTCGCCGCCCTGCTCGGCACCGACCTGCGGGCCTGGTCCTCGGTCGGGCTCGGCGGGTTCGACCTCGGCATCTTCGACCAGGGTGTGCGCGGCTACGCCCACTTCGGGCTGCCGGTCTCCACGCTGAAGTACTTCCACCACGAGTTCCCGCCCGGCTTCTCGCTGCTGGGCGACCACTTCTCGCCGATCCTGGCGCTGCTGGCCCCGCTGTACTGGATCTGGGACGACCCGCGTTCGCTACTGCTCGGCCAGGCGCTGCTGTTCGCCGCCGGCGTCCCGCTGGTCCGGCGGATCAGCGACCACGCCTTCGCCGCCGCCGAGCCCGTGGTGCGGCGCCGGGCCCGCGACCTGGCCGGACTGGTCTTCGGGCTGGGCTGGCCGCTGCTGGTCGCCTCCCAGGTCGGGTTCCACGAGGTCGGCTTCGCCGTGCCGCTGACCCTGCTGATGCTGGAACGCGGCATGGCCCGCGAGTACCGCACGGTGGTCCTGGCCGCGGTGCTGCTCTGCTGCACCAAGGAGGACATGGGCCTGGTGGTCGCCGCCTACGGGCTGGTGCTGCTGTGGCGGGGCCGCGGCTCGGCTGCAGCCGGCACCGCTCGGCAGACCGGCGGCTGGCTGCTCGTCTCCGGCCTCGCGGCCACCGCGATCACCGTCCAGTGGGCGATCCCGACGATGGGTGGGGAACCCGGCTACTACTGGCATTACGACGCCGTCGGCCCCAACGCTCCCGCCGCGGCACAGCACGTCCTCACCGACCCGCTGGTGCTGCTGCGCGCCGCCACCGACCAGACGCTGAAGCCGCTGCTGCTGCTCTGGCTGTTCGGCACCCTGTTCCTGCTGCCGCTGCGGTCCGCCACGGCGCTCTGCGCGGTGCCGCTGCTGGCCGAGCGGATCCTCTCCAGCAACCCCAACCACTGGTCGGTCGCCCGGCACTACGACGCCTTCCTGTGGCCGATCCTGCTGACCGCGACCATCGAGGTGCTGGGCCGCCTGCACGGCCGGGGCCGGCCCCGGCGGGTGCGCTGGCTCGGCGTCGGCTTGGCGGGCGTCAGTCTGGCCACCGCCGTGCCGCTGGGGCTGGCCGAGCTGGCCATCCCGTCGCAGTGGTCCCCGGGGCCCCGCCAGGTCACGCTGCTGAAGGCCACCACGCTGATCCCGGATGGCGCCTGGGTGGAGGCGGACAACCAGATCGCGCCCCGGCTGACCGCACGAGACCACGTGGTCCTGGTCGACCAGACGCCGCGCGGCTGCGAGTACGTGCTCATCCGGTCCATCGGGCGCTCGTTCCCGTTCGCCTCCGACCAGCAGCAGCGGGACCGGATCCGGCTGCTGCTGGCCCACGGCTACCAGCAGGTGTGGGGGAGCAACGGCGTCGTGCTGCTGCACCGGTGGCAGAACGAGCCCGTTCCCGGTGAGCACGTGCCGGTGCCCGGCGGCAAGCCGGTCCAGGACGTGGTGCCGGCGGACGTCGGGCACAACCTGTTCAAGGGCTGAGCCTCAAGGGCTGATCCGAAGGGGCCGTCACCCCGAAGAGGCCGTCACGCCGGGTGTGCCGCCTTCCCGCGAACGGGCGCCGGGGTGAGTGCCAGCAGGGCCAGGTCGTCGCGGGCCGGGCCGGCGTGCCGGGCCAGGTCCTCGGTGACGAACGAGACCAGCTGCTCGGGCACGACCGAGGGGCGGCCGTGGAACCGGGTGGCCAGCCGGGCGGTCAGCGGGTAGAACCGGCCGGCCCGGTCCCGGGCCTCGGTGACGCCGTCGGTGTGCAGCAGCAGCGTCTGGCCGGCGGTGAACGGAATGCTGGTCGGCGCCGGGGCCGGCTGGCCGCGCAGGTGTCCGAGCCCCAGCGGCAGGTCCTGCGGGCAGTGCACCGTGCGCACTGCGCCGCCCCCGAGCAGCACCGGGTCCAGATGGCCCCGGTTGACCACGTCCAGCCGGTCCGCGTCGGGCCGGTGCTCCAGCAGCACGGCGGTGACGAACAGCTCCTCGTCGCCGCTCTCCAGCGCCCCGCGGCGCACCTGGCGGTCCAACAGCTCGGCCAGTTCGCCCAGTTCGCGTACCTCATGGGCGGTGGCCCGGAACGCGCCGAGCAGGTCGGCCACCGCCCGCACCGCCTCCAGCCCGCTCCCCCGCACATCGCCGAGCAGCACCCGGGTGCCGAACGGGGTGTCGCACAGCTCGTAGAGGTCGCCGCCGATCGCGACCTCCGCCTGGGCGGCCTGGTAGCGGCCGGCCGTGCGCAGTTCGCCGACCTGCTCCGGCACCGGGTGCAGCACGGTGCGGCGCA
This sequence comes from Kitasatospora sp. GP30, assembly GCF_029892145.1. Taxonomy (NCBI): domain Bacteria; kingdom Bacillati; phylum Actinomycetota; class Actinomycetes; order Kitasatosporales; family Streptomycetaceae; genus Kitasatospora; species Kitasatospora sp. GP30. The sequence goes on along the minus strand of NZ_JARZAH010000002.1, from coordinate 401,940 downwards.
GCGCCTCGCTCACCGTGCTCGCGAGCACCAGGTGGCGGGCCTGCCGGACCCGTTGCAGGGCGAGCATCACACCGGCCATGGCGGCCAGCCCGGTGGACAGGTAGACCCAGACGTGGTGGTGCTCGTAGAGGTGCCCGGCGTGGCTGGCCACCAGCACCTGGAGCACCAGGGCGCCGGCGCCGGACGCGGCGGTGAGCCACGGCCCGAAGCCGAAGGCGACCAGCACCGGCAGCGCGGTGAGCAGGAAGCCCGCCGCGGTGGCCTGCGGGAACACCGTCTGGATCACCAGGTCGGTGAAGAGCAGCAGCACCGGCAGCCAGCGCACCCAGCGCGGCGGTGAGCCGGGCTCGGCCACCGCTCGCGGACCGGCCGGACGGCGCGGCTCGGCGGATGCGGGCACGGCGGGGCTCCTCTGGGTGCTGGTCTGAGTGGGCATGCCATCCATGGTCGCGTAACGGCCCGCGGCCCGGCCGAGGGCGTTCGGCCCTGCGGAGCGGGCCCAAGGTCCCGGTTCGGTCACGTCCACCACATACCCTGAGCCCATGGAGATCTGGATCAACCCCCGCTGCGGCAAGTGCCGGGTCGCGCTCACCGAGCTCGACGCGGCCGGCCTCGACTACACGGTCCGCCGCTACCTGGAGGACCCGCCGTCGGTGGCCGAGCTGGAGGCGGTGCTCGGCCGGCTGCACCTGGAGCCGTGGGACATCACCCGGCTCGACGAGGCGGTGGCCAAGGAGCTGGGCATGCGCGAGTGGCAGCACGGCGACGCGGCCCGCGCGCGCTGGATCGCCGCGCTGGCGGAGCATCCGATCCTGATCCAGCGGCCGATCATCACCGCCGACGACGGGCACGCCGTGGTGGCCCGCAGCGAGGAGGCGCTGCGGTCGGTGCTGCCCTCGTGACCACCTGGGTGGCACTGCTGCGCGCGGTGAACGTGCCCGGTCGACAGGTGCGGATGGAGCGGTTGAGGGCGCTCTTCGCCGAGCTGGGGCTGGCCGGGGTGCGCAGCTACATCCAGAGCGGCAACGTCTTCTTCCAGGATCCGGCCGGCCGCGACCGGGCGGAGCTCGCCCGGGTGATCTCGGCACACCTGCGGGAGGCGCTCGGCTTTCGGGTGCCGGTGCTGCTGCGCACCGTCGAGGAGCTGGCCGCCGTGGTCGAGGCCGACCCGTTCCGCGGGGTGCCGGTCACCGAGGACGTGCGGCTCTGCGTGGCCTTCCTCACCGAGCCGCTGCCCGCCGGGCTGGGGCTGCCGGCCCGGTCGGCGCGGGGCGACGTCGAGGTGATCGCCGCCACCGAGGGTGAGGCCTTCATCGTCGGGCGGATCATCGGCGGGCGCCCGGTCGGCGCTCCGGACCCGGTCTTCGGCAAGGAGTGGACCGGCGAGACGACCGTCCGCTTCTTCCACACCACCGCCAAGATCCTGGCGGCGGCCCGCAAGGGCTGACCGGCACCCGGTCAGCCCTTGCGGTGCACGCCGCTCAGCCGCGAAGGCCGATCACTTGGCGCTGAGCCGGTTGACCGCGGCCGTGCTCAGCTGGAGCGCGTCGGTGGAGAGCGGCACCATCGCCTTCTGCACCTTCGCGGCGTCGGGCTGCTTGGCGGAGGCGGCGCTGACCAGGGCGCCGGCGTGCTGCCGCAGGGCGGTCAGCAGTTCCGCCACGCCCTTGGCGGCAGCCGGCTGGGTGTCCCGCTGGATCGGCCCACCGAACTGCACCGGGCCGCCGGGGTCCTCGGCCGTGCCGGGCTGCTCGGGGCCGCCGGGGTTGACGCTACCCGGCTGCGCGGCGCCGGCCGGGGAGGCGAAGCCCGCCGGGTCGACCGGCGCACCGGGCACGCCCGACTGGTCGTCGGTGGTGGTGGTGGTCTCGGCGGGCAGCTCCGCCTTGAGCTTGTCGGCGGCGGCGGTCAGCTTGGCCAGCTGGCCCTTCAGCGCGGCGGGGTCGACCGCGGCCCCGTTCATCGGGCTGCTGGTCGCGGCGAGGTCGCCGACCAGGTGCAGCACGGCGCCGAGGTCGCCGATCGCCGCGAGGGTCTTGGGCGCGGTGGGGGTCCCCGCCGCCGGGCTGATCATCGGGTGGTTGTCAGCCGCGGCGTGGCTGATGGCGATGCCCGTGGTGACGGCGAGCGAGCCCGCCAGCGCGCCGGTGACGAGGACCGATGTCCACTTCTTCTGCATGAGGGTGGTGTTCCTTCCAAGGTTGGCTCAGGCCGGTGACGGCCTGTTCCCACCTTGTCCACCCATGGTCACCGCTCGCACCACGGGTGACCCGAATGTGCGTCAACTCCTGCTCCGGATGCGGCAGATCGGGCGCCGGAAGTCGGTTCCGCCGGTTCAGTCCCCGGACGGCACCGTGCCCCACAGCTCCTCGGTGCACCGCGCGTAGACAGCCTGCCAGTGCGGCCACTGGCGGGCGGTGAGGTCGTCGCACTCGGCGAGCAGCGCGTCCACCTGCTCCGGCGCCACCCCCTCCAGCAGCCAGGCCAGCGCGTCCGGTGCGCCGGGCCCGTCGGCCAGCCGCAGCAGGTCCAGCAGCTCGCCCAGGGTGCCGACCCGGGACTGCGGGGCGAGCAGCTGCGCCATCACCGGCAGCACCTGCTCCTCCTCGATCCGCAGATGGGTCTCCAGCCGGGCGGCCAGCTCCTCGACCGCGTAGGCCACCGGCCAGGCGCTGGCCGGGTCCCGGGTGCCGATCCGCATCAGCGTGGTGGTCCGGGTGAAGGAGTGGTCCAGGTTGTGGTGGTCGTCCTCCAGCCAGTTGATGAGCAGCCGCAGCTCCGGCGCGAACCGGCGCAGCATCGGCCAGATCCGCCCGTCCTGCTGCTCGTGGTGGCAGGTGAGCATGGCGGTGAGGAAGTCCCAGTGCCGCTGCAGCGCCTCGGCGCTCGCCTCGTCATCGGGCTGCAGCAGGCGCAGCGCGGTGGGGATCCGCTGCAGGTCGCGGCGGAGTGCGGCGTGGACCAGGCGGAGGCCGGCGAATCGGACGGGACGCACGGCTGGAACCGCCTCACTGGCGCCGCGCTGGGCGGGGACGGAAAGCAAATGCGGCTGCATGGCACTCTTCTCGGCACTCAGGGCGGACTCTGGAGGGACCTGGCGTCGGCGCCCACCCGCTGGTCGGGAAGCGCGATGCCGTGGCCCACAGCGTGTCCGCAGTCGATCAGAACCGAATCAATGCTGGATTGCCGTGCAGGTCAGAGGCCATACGGGGACGAAATAGGGCGGTGCTGACGAGATGTCAGCACCGCCCGTTCGTCGGTCGCGGCCAGGGTCAGGGAGCGGACGGCCCCGCCATGTTCTTGGTCAGCCACTGCAGGGTGTCCGGGATCATCTTCTTGAAGTGCGAGGTGAGGTGCTTGCCGCCGGGCTGCTCGTAGTAGTCGATCTTCAGCGGCGGCGCGGCCTTGGCCACCCAGTTCTTGACCAGCTTCACCTCGTCGGGGGTGGCGCCGCCCGCGGTGGCCAGCATCCGCACGTCTGCCTTGGACTGGCTGACCAGCACATCCGGGCTGTTGGCGAGCCGCTCGGCCTCGTGGCCCTTCCAGAACGAGGAGTCCGGGTCGAAGTAGCCGTCGATCGGCACCGCGGCCTTGTACTGATCGGGGTGCTGCATGGCCAGCTTGGCGCTGCAGAACGCGCCGGTGGAGGCGCCCATCAGCCCCCAGCCGTCCCGGCTCTTCAGGGTTCGGAAGTTGGCATGCACGAAATCCGGCACGTCCTGGGTCATCCAGGTCTCCATCTTCGGCTGGCCGGGGATGTCGCTGCAGTCCAGGGTCTGGTGCTCGTTGGACACCAGGTTCTGCACCGGCATCACCATGATGAACGGGGCGGCCTTGCCCTGCTTGACCAGTTGCTCGTCCTCGACCTGGATCGGCAGCTGGTCGTCGGTCCAGGTGTTGTAGCCGTTGCTCTGGCCGCCCGCGTAGAGGGTGAGCACCGGGAAGCCGTAGTCGGCGTACTTGGGGTCGTTGTACTCCGGCGGCAGCCAGATCCAGACCTTGGCCGTCACACCGGACTTGGGCCCGGCCAGCGTGGTCATCATGATCGGGCCGGCCGCGGTGTCGCGGGCCTTGGTCAGCTGGGTGGCGGGCCCGGTGGGCATCAGCACCTTGGAGTCGCTCGCGCTCGGCGAGGCGCTCGGCCGGCCGCCGGCCGCACCGCTCGGTGCGGCCGAGCCGTTCGGCGACGCTGCCGCCGAGGCCCCCTTGGCCGCGTCGGCCGCCGGCTTCTTGCCGTCGTCGGAACCGCCGCAGGCCGTGAGCGCGGTGGCCAGGGCCAGGACGACGGCGGCGGACGAAAACACACGGGAACGACTGGGGCGCGGCTGCACGGTGGGCGGACTTCCGGCTGGTGGGTGGATGCCCGGGCCGAACGAGCCCGGGCCGCGCCGGCCCGAGACCGGGCGGCGACTTGTGCAGATCTTATGACGACGCCGGGGCCCGCAGCGGTTCCGACCGAGCGGACCATCAGTCAATCTTCGGTGCGGCCTTGGCAGCGCGGCCGCGCCTCGTCCGACCGCCCCCAGGACCCTCGGACGACGGCTCGGGTCACAGCAGTCCGAGCGAGCTGAACGGCTCGGTGATCACCCGCTCCAGCACCGGCACGGCGGAGGAGCGCACCAGGGTCCGGGCGCCGAAGTCGGCGGGCACGATGTCGGCGGCCACCGAGGGGCCGCGATGGCTGCGCTGGGCGACTTCGGCGCGCAGGTCGTCCAGGTACTCGTCGGCGACCAGGATCCCGCCGGCCAGCACCACCCGGCTCGGGTTCACCAGGTCGACCAGGGTGGCGATCGCCCGCCCGGCCCGGCGGGCCCGGCGGCGCAGCAACTCCTGGGCCCGCTCGTCGCCGCTGCCGGAGCCGGCCGGGCGGGCGTTCGCCACCAGCCGCTCCAGGTCCAGCGAGCCGCTGGTGCCGGACCGCCCCGCCGCATCCAGCAGACCGGCCGCGCGGGCCTCGGCCAGCAGCGCGATGTCGCTCGCCGCCACGCTCAGGCAGCCGGTCCCGCACTTCGGGCAGCGAACTGACGGGTCATCAGTGGCCGGCAGGTGCTCGATCCCGCCGGCCGCCGCCCCCGGACCGCGGTGCACGGTGCGGTCCACCACGATCGCGGCGCCCAGCACATTGCCCAGGAACACCAGCACGAAGTCGTCGACCTCGCGCCCGACGCCGAACCACAGCTCGGCCCGCGCGATCGCCCGCACGGTCTGCTCCAGCACCACCGGACCGGGCAGCCGGTCGCCGAACTCGGCGAGCAGCGGCACATCGCGCCAGCCCAGCGGGCCGTGCTCGACCACCAGCCCGCTGGCGCCGTCCACCCAGCCCCCGATGCTCACCCCGGTGCCGACCAACCGCCGCTCGCCCAGCCGCTCCCGCAGGAACGTCCCGATCGCCTCCGCCGCCCGCCCGACCAGCTCGCGCGGGCCGAGCCGAGCGGGGTCGGCCGGATGCACGATCTCGCGCTCCGCGATGATCCGACCGCCCAGGCCGACCAGGCCGAAGGTGGTGCGCAGCAGGTCGATGTGCACCCCGAGCGCCACCGTGTGCTCGCCGTCCACCCGCAGCGGCACCCGTGGCCGCCCCTGGGTCGGCTCGGCCGGCGCCAGCTCGGCCAGCAGGCCGGCCTCGATCAGCACCGCGGTCAGCTTGGTGACGCTGGGCGCCGACAGCCCGGTGTGCCGGACGATCTCCGCCCGCGACACCGGCCCGTAGGCGAGCACCGCACGCAGCACCGCCGAGGCGTTCCCCTGCCGCATGTACTCGGCCCGCTGCCCGGTGGTGATCAGCCCCTGGGGCCGCTGCTTGCGCTGCTCCCGCTGCGCACTGCGATCGGTCACGATGGTCGCCCTCCTCCCCGGCACTCTATTGCTGCCCCGCGGCGCTCATCCCGCCCCTGTCCAACTGGTCGTCCCACTGGGTCACTTCACGGCGTCCGCCGGCGCTCAGATCGCGTCCGGCCCGCGCTCCCCGGTGCGGACCCGGATCAGGGTGTCGACCGGGAGGGCCCAGACCTTGCCGTCGCCGATCCGGCCGGTGCGGGCGGCCTGCACGATGGTGGCCATCACCCGTTCGGCGTCGTCGTCCTCCACCACGGTCTCCAAGCGCACCTTGGGCACCAGGTCGACTCGGTACTCGGCGCCCCGGTAGACCTCGGTGTGGCCGTGCTGGCGGCCGTAACCAGTGGCTTCGGTGACGGTCAGGCCGTGCACGCCCAGCTCCTGCAGCGCGGCCTTGACCTCCTCCAGCTTGAACGGCTTGAGGACGGCGGTGATCAGCTTCATACCGCGTGATGGTAGGCGCTCGATGCTCGATTCGGCCGCCCCCCAGGCCCTTTACAGTTCACTTGACCCCGATTGACATCGCCGGACGGCGGTCAGGAGAGTGCCCGCCGCCGTCCGGACACCGGTACGGGGGCGGCGGGCAGGCCCAGCACGGTCAGCGCGGTCTGGTAGGCCGTCATCGCCTCCTCCGCCTGCTGCCGTTCGGCCCAGACGTCGCCGAGCTGGCGCCACAGCACGGCGACCGGGCGGGCCGACGCCGCCCGCCCAAGCAGCGCCGCACAGCCGCGCAGCTCCGCCTCCCCCGGCCCGTCCTGGCCGGCCAGCAGCCGGGCCCTGGCCGCGGCCAGGGCGAGTTGCGCACGGTAGTACCAGTGCGGCTGCCCACCCCCGTCCAACCGGGCGCGGCCGCGCGCCACCCAGTCCAGCGCCGCGTCCGGCTCGCCGAGTTGGACCAGCGCCTCGGCGTGCAGCGCCATCGCGAACACGGCCTCGTGCAACTGGGCGTGGTCCGCCAGGATCGGATGGGCGGTGGCGAGCAGCTCGACCGAGCGGCACGGCTCGCCGCCGGCCAGCAGCACCGTCGCCAGGTTCACCCGGAGCATGCCCTGGTGCCGCTCGTTGTCCGCCTCGGCCATCAACACCAGGGCCCGCTCGGCCAGTTCGAGCGCATCCGCGAGGCGGCCCTGCTCCCGGGCGATCACCGAGCGGTTCCACTCCACCGCGCCCCGGGCCACCCGCGAGTCGGCGCGCTCGGCGAGCGGCAGCAGTTGCTCGGCCAGCAGCTTGGCCGAGGTCAGGTCGCCGCGCACCACGTAGCACCCCATCAGGGTGGAGCCGAGCTGCAGGTGCTCGTGGATCGGCTCGGCCTCGGCGGCGGCCAGCTCGCGCAGCGCCCGCTCCCCCAGGTCGATGCTCATCGCATGGTCCCCGACGTCCCGGTAGCAGCGGCACAGCGCCACCGTCAGCAGCGCCCAGTCCGCGCTGCCCGGCACGGCCTCGGGCGCGACCAGCAGCTCCCGGTACTCGGTGATCGCCTCCTCCAGGCGTCCCAGCTTCTCCAGCGCCCAGGCCTGTCCGCGGTGGGCCCGCCAGGCGGTGGCCGGGTCGGGCGGCGGGTCCGCGGCCAGCACCCGTCTGAAGACCGCCAGCGCCGCCGTGTCCCCGCCGGTGCGCAACGCCAGTTCGGCGAATGCGGTGTCCAGCCGAAGTGACACGGTTCCCCCCAAGGTGACGGGCCACCGACGCCGCGGGCACCGGCGGTCCGCCCCAGGCTACCCGTCAACTCCCGTTCCAACCATGGGCGTCAAGACCGACTACCGGTGAACTTCGTGAGCGCTCGGCAGGGCAGGGCGCAGCGCCGCGGGCAGCGGCGCGGCGCCGGACAGCCCGGCCGCGGCGAGTCCCTGGCGGTAGGCCCGCATCGCCGCCTCGGAGTCCTGGTTGTTCAGCCACAGGTCGCCGAGCGCCCGCCAGGCCTCGGCCAGATCGCGCCCGGCGGCCAGCTGGGGGCCGTCCAGCAGCCGCTCGGCGGTGCGCAGCGAGGCGGCCGCCTGATCCGGGCGGCCCTGCAGCCGGCGGGCCTCGGCCAGTTGCAGCCAGGCCCAGACGCAGACGCCGGTCGGCTCGGTGCCGGCCAGCTGCAGCGCGCGTTCGGCGTGGGCGGCTCCCTGGGCGTACTCGCCGAGCATCACGTCGGCCCGGGCCAGGCTGAGTTCGCAGCCGGCCCGGTCCAGTCGGCGGCCGTGCAGGGCGAGTTCGCGGCCGGCCGAGGCGAGGTAGCTCTTGGCCCGGTCCGGCTCCGGCATCGGCCCGTCCAGCAGTAGCGAGCCGTAACCCGCCTTGAGCAGCCCGAGGCAGCGGGCCACGTCGTCCTCGGCGGGCAGCGCCAGGGCGCGTTCCGCCAGGGTGAGGGCGAGCGCGGTGTTGCCGACCGACTGGGCGCGGCGGCTGGCCGCTTCGAAGGCGGTGGCGCGCACCACGGGGGTGGCCGGCTGCTCGGCCTGCGGCAGCAGCCGGTCGGCCAGGCAGCGGGCGGCCCGCAGGTCGCCGTTGCGGTGGTGCGCCTCGATCAGCACCACGCCGAGGCCCAGGTGGTCCTCGGTGGGCTCGCTGAGCACGGCGTCCAGCCGGGCCAGGGCGTGCTCGCCCGCCTCCACCGCGCTGTCGGGCTCGCCGGCCAGCAGGTGGCAGCGGCAGAGCGAAATGGCCAGCCGCAGCCACTCCACCGAGCCGGGCCCCAGCACGGTCTCCCGGTAGAGCCGGTGCAGCTCGCCGAGCGCCTCGCCGGGCCGGCCGAGCCGCTCCAGCGCGTCGGCCCGGGCGATCATGGCCCGCCGCAGGGTGGGGCCCTCGGCGGGCGGCTCCTCGGCCAGCACCGCCTCGCAGGCCGTCAGCGTCCGCTGGTAGTCGCCCTCCCGCAGGGCCAGCTCGCCCATCGTGACGCAGAGCAGCAACTCCCGTTGGCGTTCCCGCTCCTGGCTGCTCTCCCGCCCGGTGCGCAGGTACTCGACTGTGCAGCCTAGTTCGCCGGCCAGTCGGCGCAGGATCGCCGGGGTGAGCGGCCGCTTGCCGGACTCCAGCAGCGACAGGTAGCTGACCGAGAGGCCCTCGCCGGCCAGGTCGCTCTGTTTGAGCCCGCGCTCGCGGCGCAGATCGCGAAGGCGGCGGCCGATCTCACTGGTGGCGTCCTGCCCCGATTCCATGCGCGTCCTTGCGTTCGAGTTGTCACAAGCCGGGTCGACCGCGTGCGCGTAGGCCCGTCGGCGGCGGGTGTGCGCGCAACTCGCCGTCGGCCGGCGGGGCGACCCGAAGCCAACTTGACTCCATTGTTTACAGGATTGACAACGCCACTCCAAGTCCGCCGGAGCATCAATTGACAGAAAGTCGGGCCCGTTATCCGGACCCGACTTCCTCAATTAGTGCTGATCAGCGGCCCGATCAGCGGCGACTCCAGTTCTGCCGCCTGCCGAGACGGCTCGCGATCGGTCGCCGACTTGGTACTCGGCTGGTGCCGACTTGATACTGACTCACTGCTGAACGAACACCGCCACCGTGCGTGCAGGAACTGTGAAGATCCCCGAATCCGACTGGAAAACGGCCTGCTTGACCACCGAATCGGCGCCGCCGGCCTGGACCGGGTGCAGTTGCTCGGCGGTGCCGCGCAGCGCGTCCACCCGCTGGGCCTGGGTGACCGGGGTGGCGTTGAAGACCACCGTCAGGCCGCGCTCGGCGCCCGGCAGGCCGGTGCCGTCCAGGTGCATGGTGATCACGCCCGGCACCTCGCCCGCCGTGCCGGAGAGCGGAAAGCTCAGCCGGCGCTGCACGTCCGCCGCGGTGGGCAGGGCGAACAGCGGGGAGGACTGCTTGATCCGGAGGAACTGGCGGTACTGCTCGGCGGTCGTGCTGATCTGCGAACAGCCCATGGTGAGCGCCGAGTTGTCCAGCAGCGCGGCATCGGTGGGCCACATCGACCGGTTGTCGGCGGCCGGCGGCAGCCCGTGGCCCCAGCCGTTGCCGTCGGCGCACTGCCAGTGGATCGCGTTGAACCAGTCCCCTGAGTTGAAGGAGTTGCTGTCCAGCGACTTGGAGCGGAGCAGGTCACTGCCGGCCACCGCGAAGCCGGGACCCTGGGTGAGCGCCGTCAGCGACAGGCCCAGCGCCTGCATCCGGGCCCGGTCGGCGGGGCTGGTGCCGGTCGGCAGCTTGTAGGCGAGCGCGTCGAACAGGTCGGTGTTGTCGTGCGCGTCCAGATACTCCACCGCCTCACCGGGGTTGGCCGCATAGCCGGTGGGCGAGCCGTTGTAGTCGACCTGCGCGCCGGTGACCGCCTTGCCGGAGCTATCGGTGAACGCGTAGCCGGCCAGGTTGCCGCTCAGACCGACCTTGATCTGGTCCATCTGGTGCAGCAGCGTCGACTTCTGCTGATCCGAAGTGCTGTTCGCCGCATTGCCGTTGGGGTCGGTGAACAGCCCCGAGGCGAAGCCCTGCTGCGGCGCGGAGGAGAGCATGAAGGTGCCGCCCCGCCCGGCGTCGCGGATCCGGTCGTTGAACGTGGCGATCCCGGTGCCGGCCATGTTCAGCTGGGTGGCCTGCTCGAACCGGGAGTTGTTCGCCACCACGCCGAAGTTCCAGCCCTCGCCGTAGAGGAACTCCGCGGCGCCGTCCACCCCGTCGTGCTGCGGGGTCAGCTTGTGCAGGGCCGACTGCACGTCCAGCATGGTCGACTTGGGATCCAGGCCCATCAGGTCGAAGCGGAAGCCGTCCACCTTGTACTGGCCGGCCCAGGTGGTCACCGAGTCGACCACCAGCTTGTTCATCATGGTGTGCTCGGGCGCGGTGTCGGCGCAGCAGCTGTCCGTGGTGACGGCACCGGTGTCGCTGAGCCGCTGGTAGTAGCCCGGCACGATCCGGTCCAGCACCGAGTGCGGGTCCTGCCCGGCGGCCGCCGTGTGGTTGTAGACCACGTCCAGCACCACCCGCAGGCCGGCCTGGTGGATCGCCTGCACCATCTGCCGGAACTGCACGGTGCGTTGGACGCCGGTCGGGTCGGTGGCGTAGGCGCCCTCCGGGACGGTGTAGTGCAGCGGGTCGTAGCCCCAGTTGTAGGCGTCCTGGTCGGCGACGGTGGCGATGCACTCCTGCTGCTTGGGGCTGTCCTTGGGCAGCGCGGCCAGATCGCACGGCGGCAGCTTCTGGTCGGCGGCCGGCGGGATGGAGGCGATGTCGAAGGTGGGCAGCAGGTGGATGGTGGTCACGCCGGCCTTGGCCAGCTCGCGCAGATGCTGCATGCCGGCCGACTGCGACTCGGTGAAGGCCAGGTAGGTGCCGCGTTCGGCGGCCGGCACGGTGCCGTCCGCCGCCGAGAAGTCGCGCACGTGCAGTTCCTGGATCTGCTGCTTGGTGGGCGGCACCGGCGCCGGAGCCCGGTCGGTGTCCCAGCCGGCCGGTTTGGTCGAACGGTCGGTCAGGTCGGCGACCAGGCTGCGCTGCGAGTCCGGGGAGAGCGCCACCGAGTAGGGGTCGGTCACCAGGTTGGTGACCAGCTGCTGGACGCTGGGCGCCCAGACCTTCACCTGGTACTGGTAGTACTTGCCGGCCAGTTCGGACCGGCTGCCGGTGAGTGACCAGATGCCGGTGGCGTCGTCACGCTTCAGCCCCACCGTCCTCGGAGTGCCGCCGGTCGGGCCGTCGTAGAGCTGCACGGCGACGTCGGCCGCCGTGGGCGCCCAGAGCGCGAGGGTCACCCGGTTGTCCTGGTAGACCGGGCCGAGCTTGGCCTGCGCGGCCTTGCCGCCGTACAAGTCGTCCAGCACGCCTGGCAGTTGCACGCCGGTGGCGGCCGGCACGGCGCCGTTCGGCAGGTGCTCGGTGAAGACCAGCTGACCGCGCAGCGCCTGCGGGATCCGCTTGGCGTCCCGCGGGTCGACGCTGAAGGCGCGGTAGCCGGCCAGGTTGGGGTACTTCTTCTTCTGGGCGTCGGTCAGGCCACCGGCCACCGGGTTGAGCCGCAGCCAGTAACCCGGCTTGCTGAGCACGCCCTTGTCCAGAGTGATCCCTCCCTCCGGGTCGTAGACCAGCTGGGCGCTGGTGCCGCCCTGCAGCGCTGCGTCACCCGCGCCGTAACCGGCGGGTACCGCGACCGTCGAGGCGTCCAGCCACTGCGCCTTCGCCGTGCTCAGATCCAACTGTGCGCTGCTGGTGGCGACTTCGGGCAGCAGATAGCCCTCCTGACCACCGAGCACCCAGACCTCGCTGCCATAGGTGGCCAGGCTGAGCGACTGGTCGTCGGGCAGGTCCTTGGTGTCGCCGTTGTGCAGGATGTAGCTCAGGCTGGTGGCGCCGGCGGCCAGTGGCACCTCGAAGACGTCACCGAAGGCGTCCTGCCGGGCCGGCGGAAGCGGGTGGGTCCAGTCGGTGGGCGAGGCGGCACCGGTCCAGACGTGCAGGCCCCAGCCGGCGTAGTTTCCGTCGGCCCGGTGGTAGTGGATCACCGCGGTGCCGGCCGCCGGCGTCGATGTCGGCCCCGGATCGGTCGTGTAGACGGTCGGATCGCCCTCCTTCACCCACACCTCGCCGGTGCTGCCGACGTCGATGTGGCGGTCGGCCGCGACGTCCTTGGTGCCGTTGTTCTCCACGATGAAGCCGACGTCGGAGGCGGAAGGGTTCAACTTGACGTAGGCGAAGGCGCCGTAGGCGTCGCGGCCGATGAACGGGTGCCCCGCGGGCCAGGTGGTCTGCTCGCCGTCGGCGATGTCACCCCAGGCGTAGAGGTTCCAGCCGTCATAGTTGCCGTCCTTGCGCTGGTAGTGCACCACCGCGTACGGATGCGAACCGGCGGTCGGCGGCGGCTGCGGGGCCGGGGTGCCGGTGGTGAAGCTGCCGGTGGCCGCGCGCAGATGGCCGGCGTCGTCCGCGACCACCGCCTTGAAGCGCACCACGGTGCCGGGGGCCACACCGGACAGGTCCTGGGTCACCTTGTCGGCGCCGGAGTCCGAGGTGCCGAGCAACTGCCATGGGCCGTTGCCGATTTGAGCGGCATAGCCGACCCGGTGGAAGCCGTCGCCGGACACCTGCGCACCCAGGGTGACCTGGCCGGTGCTCCCGTCGGCCGGCATGACCGGCGTGATCGCGGGTGCGGCCGGGGACGGCGCGAGCTTGGCGTCGGCCTGGTACACCACCGAGGAGAGCGGCGGCACCGTGACGGTCAACTGCCGGTCCGCACCGGTAGTGAGCCTCCCCCGGCCGCCGGCCGGGAGGTACCCCTGTCCGGTGGCCGGGTAGATCCGGTCGAAGCCCATGTCGGCCGAGTAGGTGCCCAGTTGGACGGTCTGCGGGGTGGTCGCGTTGTTCACCGCCACCAGGTACTCGACCTGCTGCTTGGCGTCGATCCGGGAGAAGGCGTACACCCCGGGCCCGTTGGCCGCGTACCGCTGGATCTGGGCGCCGTCCGCCAGCGCCGGGTTGGCGGCGCGCAACTTGGCGAGGTCGGAAATGCCCTGGTAGAGCGGCCCGTTGGTGCCGTAGCGGTCCATCGAGCCGGAGGTTGCGCCGATCACCGGGTCGGCCGCGTAGGAGGCCGTCTTGGTGGCGAACATGTCCTGGCGGGCGTCCTTGTCACCGCCCGGCCCGGTGAAGCCCTGCTCGTCGCCGTAGTAGACGACGGGCTGGCCGCGCGTCAGGAATTGGAGCTGGTCGGCCAGTTGGTCCTTGGCCAGCAGGGTGCCCTGATCGGCACCCGGGTTGTCGGCGAGCAGGAACGAGCCGATCCGGCCCATGTCGTGGTTGCCGGTGAAGGTCGGCAGCTCGTACGCGTTGGTGTCGGCCGTGGTGTAGCGGTAGTCCTGCGCGTACAGGTCGGCCAGCGCCTGCGCCGAGCCGCCCTGTGAGACGTAGCGCCGGGACGCGTCCTGGAACGGGAAGTCCAGGGTGGCCTGCAACTTGCCCTTGGTCACGTAGGGCGAGGTGACGGCCGGGTCGGCGGAGTAGACCTCGCCGAACATGAAGAAGTTCTTGTTGCCCTGCTTGGCCGCGAACTGCTTGAGCGCGGGCGCCCATTGCTGCCAGAACGCCATGTTGACGTTCTTGACGGTGTCGATCCGGAACCCGTCGACGCCGGTGGTGCGCACCCAGTCCTGGTAGACCTGCTCGAAGCCGCGCACCACGCGCGGATCCTGGGTGTCCAGGTCGTCCAGGCCGGAGAAGTCGCCCTCGGTGCCGGACTCGCCGGCGAAGGTGGAGTCGCCGCGATTGTGGTACAGCGTGGGGTCGTTGAGCCAGTCCGGCTTCTTCACGCCGGGCTGGGTCACCACCGGGGTGTACGGGAACGAGTCTGGCGTCAGATCCGGGTAACCGGCCGTGTGGTTGGCCGCGTTGGCATCCGCGATCGCGGTGGTGTCGACGGGGGCGCCGTTCTTGTCCAGCACCGGGTAGGCGCCGGTGGAGCGGTAGGCGTGGCTGCCCTCGGCGTAGTCGATGACGTCCGCGGTGTGGTTGGTGATGACGTCGAAGAAAACCTTGATCCCGCGCTGGTGCGCCTTCGCTATCAGCTCCTTGAGCTGGTCGTTGGTGCCGAAGTGCGGGTCGACCTGGGTGAAGTCGGTGATCCAGTAGCCGTGGTAGCCGGCCGAGGCGGTGTCCCCCGTGCCCTGCACCGGCTTGTTCTTGAAGATCGGCGCCAGCCAGATCGCGGTGGTGCCCAACCCCTTGATGTAGTCGAGCTTGTCGATCACGCCGGCGAGGTCGCCACCGTGGTAGAAGCCCTTGTCGGTGGGGTCGAAGCCGTTCTGCATCCGGGTGCCGGTGATGCCGCCGGTGTCATTGCCCTGGTCCCCGTTGGCGAACCGGTCGGGGAGGACGAAGTAGTACTGCTCCCTGGTGAGGTCGTGGCGGTCGGCCTGGCCGGCCACGGCGCGGTCCGACGGCGGGGCCGGGGCGGCGGCCGCCGCGGGCAGCGGGGAGACCGCGCCCAGGGCGGCGGCGGTGAGTGCGACGGCCAGCAGCACCCCTGTCCGGCTCCGTCTCCTTCTGGTGGCGCTCCTGGGGTAGCGCGGAACAGCGGGCACAGCGGCTCCCTTGCCGGGCTCGTCGTCGTTCGGGTGGCGAGGACGCTAGCGGCTGAAATATCTTTCAGCAAGATGCGGAAAGGACAATCAGCCACCTGTCCGGAATCCCCAAGCCCCTTGCCCCGCAAGGACCCTGCCTGGCCGGGCCCCCGGCGACGGCGTAACAATGGAATCCATGTGTGTTCCTCCGACGCGTCGCCATCGGGCGTAGCGTGCCGACTCCCCCGTCCCGACTGGGGGTGGTCACCTAGTACCGCGGGAGGACAGCCGGTGACGAATCCACGACCAAAGGATGATCGGACGGCCACAGAACGTCTGGCAGACTCTTCCCCCATGGGGGAATCGACCATCCATGTGCCAGGCGGCGACCACACCGCCGCAGCCCGTCACGGCGATTCCGTTCAGACCCCGGGCGGCCCGGCCGCCGAGGCCGCGGACGGAACCGGCGGCAGCACGGCCGTCAGTTCGGCCGGCTCGCTGCGCCACCGGATCGCCCGCGCCCGCCGCCGCCCCAAGCGGCCCCGGCTCTGGTTCGAGATCGCCCTGATGGGCATCACGTACTGGCTGTACAACATCGTGCGCAACGCGATCCCGCAGCAGGACGCGATCGCCCAGCGGCACGCCACCTGGGTGTGGCACACCGAGCAGGACTTCGGCATCTCCATCGAGCGCTGGGTCAACCACACCCTCGACAAGGTGGGCTGGCTGATCACGGGGATGAACTACTACTACGCCACGCTGCACTTCATCGTGACCCTCGCGGTGCTGATCTGGCTCTACCGCAGCCACCCCGGGCGGTACGCGGCCGCGCGCCTGGTGCTAGCGGTCACCACGATCATCGCCCTGGCCGGGTTCTACCTCTTCCCGCTGGCACCGCCCCGGCTGATGAACGGCGGTGGCTTCGTCGACACCGTGATCACCCACCACACCTGGGGCTCCCTGGCCTCGGGCGCGGCGGCCAGCGTCACCAACAAGTACGCGGCGATGCCCTCGATGCACATCGGCTGGTCGATGTGGTGCGGGCTGAGCATCTTCTTCCTGGCCGAGCGCACCTGGGTGCGGGCCCTGGGCCTGGCCTACCCGGCCGCCACCCTGGTGGTGATCATCGCCACCGCCAACCACTTCTGGATGGACGCGGTCGGCGGCGCGACCTGCCTGGCCATCGGCTTCCTGGTCGCCCGGCTGGTGTACCACCGCTGGGCCTTCCAGTTCCCGCAGATCCCGGCTTCCTGGCAGGCCGAGGCCGGCACGCTGCCGGAGCAGCGGCCCACCCCGGTGCGGGCCAAGGTCTCCCGCTGAGCCGCCCGTGACCGCCCAGCCGCAGGCGGGTCACCCGTAATCAGCCGCGGGCCGCGTCACCCGTAGGCGCCGTCACCCGTAGAAGGCCCGCTCGACCACCGAGCGCGCCCGTCGGGTGAGCCGCCGGTAGTCGTCCACCAGCTCGCCGGTGCGGCCCGCACCGTACCCCAGGTAGCGGGCCACCCCCGCGAGCTCGCGCGGTTCGCTGGGGAAACTGTCCCCCGGGCGGCCGCGCACCAGCATCACCGCGGACCGCACCCGGGAGGCCAGCACCCAGGCGGTGTCCAGCACCTCGCCGTCCTCCGCGTTCAGCAGCCCGGCCCGGACGGCGGCCAGCAGCGCCTGCCTGGTCCGGGTGGTGCGCAGTCCGGGCAGCTCATGGCCGTGCCGCAGCTGGAACAGCTGCACCGTCCACTCGACGTCGGCCAGACCACCCCGGCCGATCTTGGTGTGGGTGGTCGGATCCGCCCCGCGCGGCAGCCGCTCGTTCTCGATCCGCGCCTTGATCCGCCGGATCTCCCGCAGATCGGTCTCGGACACCCCCTCGGCCGGGTAGCGCATCGGATCGATCAGCTCGACGAACCGCTCCCCCAGCTCCTGGTCCCCGGCCACCGGCTCGGCCCGCAGCAGCGCCTGGCTCTCCCAGACGTGCGACCAGCGCTGGTAGTACGCCCGGTAGGAGCCGAGGGTACGGACCAGGGCGCCCTGCCGCCCCTCCGGCCGCAGGTCGGCGTCGACCAGCAGCGGCGGCTCGGTGGCCGGGGCGGCCAGCAGGGTGCGCAGCTCGTTGCAGACCGAGCGGGCCGCGGCAGCCGCGTCGTGCTCGGTGTCCGGCAGCGGCTCGTGCACGAAGAGCACATCGGCGTCCGAGCCGTAGCCCAGCTCATGGCCGCCGAACCGGCCCATCGCGATCACCGCGATCCGGGCCGGCAGCGGCTCCCCGTGCTTGCGCTCCCAGTCCGCGACGCAGCCGGCCAGTGCGCCGGACAGGGTGGCCGCGTTGAGATCGGTGAGCGCGTTGGAGGCCAGCTCCAGCGCCTCGGCCCCACCCTCAGATGTCGCTGCGTCGCCGAACCGGCCGAGCAGATCCCCGGCCGAGGTGCGGAACAGCTCGCGGCGGCGCACCGAGCGGGCCGCCGCCACCGCCTGGGCGGCGCTCGGCGCCCGCCCCACCGCCGCCATGATCTCGCCCTCCAGCGCCTGGCGGCCGCGCGCCTCCAGACCGCGCGGATCGCCCAGCAGCGCCACCGCCTCCGGCGCCCGCAGCAGCAGGTCGGGCGCCAGCCGGCCGGCCGACAGCACCCGGGCCAGGTCCTCGGCCGCGGCGCTCTCGTCCCGCAGCAGCCGCAGGTACCAGGGCGTGCGGCCGAGCGCGTCGGAGACCTGGCGGAACCCCAGCAGCCCGGCATCCGGGTCGGCCGAGTCGCTGAACCTGGCCAGCAGCACCGGCAGCAGGGTCCGCTGGATCGCCGCCTTCCGGCTGACCCCGCTGGCCAGCGCCTGCAGGTGGCGCAGCGCGGCCGGCGGGTCGGCGAAGCCCAGCGCCTCCAGCCGGGCCTTGGCCGCCTCGGGCGTCATCGCGGGCGTGCCCGGGGTGAGCGCCTCCCCGCCGGACAGGTTGGCGACCGCGGTCAGCAGCGGACGGTAGAAGAGCTTCTCGTGCAGCCGCCGGACCTCCAGCGCATGGCGCTTCCACTCCCGGTTCAGCGCGGCCACCGGGTCGGCCCGGGTGTCGTCGTTGATCATCGGGGCCAGCGAGCGGGCCAGCAGGCGCAGATCGGCCGGGTCGGTCGGCATCAGATGGGTGCGGCGCAGCCGGTGCAGCTGGATCCGGTGCTCCAGGGAGCGGAGGAACCGGTAGGCGCTGTCCAGCGCGGCGGCGTCGGCCCGGCCCACGTAGCCGCCGGCGGAGAGCGCCCGGAGCGCGGTCAGGGTGTTGCCGCTGCGCAGCTCGGGGTCGGTGCGCCCGTGGACCAGTTGCAGCAACTGGACCGAGAACTCGACGTCGCGCAGGCCGCCCGGGCCGAGCTTGAGCTGCCGGTCCACTTCGGTCAGCGGGATCGCGTCGATCACCCGGCGGCGCATCTGCTGGACGTCGGCGACGAAGTTCTCCCGCTCGGCCGCCTGCCACACCATCGGCGCCAGCGCCGTCACATAGGCCTCGCCCAGCTCGGCGTCGCCGGCCACCGGGCGGGCCTTGAGCAGCGCCTGGAACTCCCAGGTCTTGGCCCAGCGCTGGTAGTAGGCGAGATGGCTGGCCAGGGTGCGCACCAGCGGGCCGTTGCGGCCTTCCGGGCGCAGATTGGCGTCCACCGGCCAGATGGTGCCCTCCCGGGTGGTGTCCGAGCAGAGCCGCATCATCGCCGCGGCCAGCCGGGTGGCCGCCTGCAGTGCGCGGCTCTCCTCCACGCCCTCGCGGGCCTCCGCCACGAAGATCACGTCCACGTCGGAGACGTAGTTCAGCTCCCGGCCGCCGCACTTGCCCATGCCGATCACGGCGAGCCGGCAGGCGTCGGCGGCGGCCGGCTCCTGCTCGGCGGCGATCTGCAGCGCGGTGCGCAGGGTGGCGCCGGCCAGGTCCGCCAGTTCGGCCGCGGTCTGCTCGAAGTCGGCGGTGTCGCTCAGGTCGCGGGCGGCGATGGTGAGCAGGCAGCGCCGGTAGGCGGCGCGCAGCGCGTCGGCGGGCTCGGCCGGCGAGTCGCGCACCTGCTGCTCCAGCTCCTGGCGGAAGTCGGCGATGCCCGGGTGGATGTCGCGCAGCTCGAAGGTGACCAGCGCATGCCAGTCCCGGGGGTGGGTGGCCAGGTGGTCGGCGAGCGCGGCGGAGGCTCCCAGCACGCCCAGCAGCCGGTCGCGCAGCGGTTTGGAGGCGGTCAGGGTGTCGCGCAGGGCCTGCCGCTCGTCGTCCGGGAGCGCCTCCAGCAGGCGGGCCAGGCCGAGCAGCGCCAGGTCCGGATCGGCGGTGGCCCCGAGCGCGTCCAGCAGGATCGGGTCGTCCGCCAGGCCCACCAGCGCGGGTGCGCTCAGCCGGCGGACGGCGGCCTCGGGGTCGGTGAAACCCCGGCGGACCAACCGGTTCTCCGGTCGGCTGAGGCGGTTCCCGGCAGCGGACATGCGCCCTCCCGTCGCTCCGTGCGCTTGGCTCGATCATCTCGCACCTACCCGCGTCGATCACCCGGCGCACCTGCCGCAGTCGGCCGTCAGTGCGGGTCGGGAGTCGCCGGCGGGCATGCGTGCGGGGCCCGACCGGGTGGTGGTCGGGCCCCGCATCGGCCGTCAGGCCGGTCGGTACCTGCTGGTGATCAGTGCCGGTGCCTGCGCAGTCGGCGGGTCAGCATCAGCAGACCGCCGCCGCTCAGGACCAGCGCCAACGCGGAGCCGGCCAGCAGCGCGGTGCCGTTGACGCCGGTGTGCGGCAGCTCGTGGTGGCCCTGGGGCTGAGTGTGGTGGGGCTCAGGCGCCGACGGGACCGAGGCCGGGGGCGGGACGGGAGCCAGGGTGGGGGTCGGGGGCGGGACGGGAGCCAGGGTGGGGCTCGGGGGCGGTGTGCGGTCCTCCACGCGGATCTCGATGTGGGCCCTGCAGCGGACGTCGGTGGAGCCCTCCTGGCAGTCCGTCGACTGCGGCGACACGATGGTGTTGTGCAGGAACCGCTCGCCCGAGTACGGATCGTCGACCTGCACCTGGTAGGTGAACGAGCCCTCCTCACCGGCCGCCAACTCACCGGTCCAGGTGATCGTCCTGGCCGTCGGGTCGAAGGTCGCGGTCGGCACCGTCGAGCTCAGTGAACCGGCTACGAACGTGCTGTGCTGGAGCACCTGGTTCAGGTCGTCGGTGATGACGGGCAGGTCGTTGTCCGGGAACCGGTCGCTGCCGGAGTTGCCGAACCGCACGGTGTAGGTGACCAGTTCACCCGGCTTCGCCTGCTTGCGATCGGCCTCCTTGCTCACCGTCAGGCTCGGCGAGCCCAGGTCCAGGTGGCAGCCGTCCTCGGTGCCGGTCGGGCAGTTGCTGAACCCCGGGCCGGTCACCGCGTCCTTGAGGTGCTTGGGGCCGCTGTCCGGGTTGTTCGCGGTGACGGTGTAGACGATCTGGGTGCTGTCGCCCGGCTTCAGGTCGCCGACCCAGGTCAGGACCGGCGGCGCGTAGCTCAGCGTGCCGGTGCCGACATGGGCGTCGTCGTTGTACACGCCGTCCTGCAGATCACCGCTGAGGTCGTCGCTGACCACCGCGCCGGTGATCATCTGATTGCCGTCATTGGTGAGCGTGATGGTGTACGTGACCATCTCGCCGGGCAGGTAGTGGTCCCGGTCGGCGGTCTTGACGATCTTCAGATGGCACCGCTCCTGCCCGTCGGTACCCTGCTGCACGGGCGTCGAGCTCTGCTCGGGCGCGGGCGACGACGCGGCGTCGGACGCCGAGGGGCTCGCCTCGGCCTGCGGCGACGCGGGCGCGGACGCGGACGGCGACGCGGAGTCGGACGGAGCGTCGGACGCGGAGGCGGAGGCCGACGCCGAGTCAGGCGCGGAGGGCGAGTCGGACGCGGACGCCGACGCGGCGTCGGACGGCGACGCCGAGGCGGACGGCGACCCGGAATCCGATCCGGACGGCGACGCAGACGCAGAGTCAGACGCGGACGGGGACGCAGATGCGGACGGCGAAGCCGGATCCGAGGCCATGTCAGGCGCGGCGGCCGGCGCAGGCGAAGCCGAGGCCCGGGGCGCCTGCGAGTCCCCTGCCGCAGCCGAACCCACCAGCGCCACCCGGCCCGCGTGCCCGACATGCGCGCTGACCGGCAGCGCGGTGTACAGCAACCCACCACTGGCAGCACCGAGTGCCACGAGCGGGGCGATCCAGCGGCGTGCGCCTCTCATCGGCTCACCACCCCGCTCGCCGATTCCTGACGACTACTCACAGGGACTCCCTCACGACACCGAGCCAACAGTGACTCAGATCATGAGCAGCCCACGTCCGCTAATACGATGAGCACGCCGAGTGCCCGCCAAATATCCCCCGCCATTCACTCATCCCGCCTACACCACTCCTCCACATGGCATTCTGATCATCCACCAGAAGACGCCAACCGGCCCCGAGCCAGCAGGCTGTACCCGGCGAGCGGGCCTGGCGGTTGGGCGATGCCTACCGCTCCGTCACGGCCACACCTATGCTCTTCCGGTGATTGCAGCTGTGGTGCTCTTCGCAGTGGTCGGCGTCGTGATGACGACGGTGCAGGTCATCCGGAGACGGTGGCTGGATGCCCTGCAGGCCGTGATGGGCGTCGTCGTGGTCGAGTTGGCGTACGCCGGCATCATTCTGCGGCAGCACTGGATCGGCCTGGTAGCACTGGGCATCACCGTCGTCACAGCGATCGTGTTCCTCGTCATGAAGCAACGCGCGAAGCGGGGATCGCAGGAGGAACCGAGCGGAGACTCCCGCCCCTGAGCACCCGCATACTGCGCTCGCAGGCTGACCGGGCGAAGCCTCGGGCTGCCGGGTGTCAGTGGATGTGCGGGCCGCTCGGCTGGAGTTCCTTGCCGCGCGTCGACTCTCGTTGTCGCCAGGCGCCGGGTGGTTCGCCGTGGTGGCGGCGGAACGCGGCTGCGAAGGCGTAGGGCGAGCTGTAACCGACGCTGCGGGCGATGCTCGCCATGCCGAGGTCACCCGTGCGCAGGTGGTCCCTCGCCAGGGCCATGCGCCAGTCGGTCAGGTACTGCATGGGGGTCTGGCCCAGCACGTCGTGGAAGGCGCGTGCGAAAGCGGCTCGGGACAGGCCGCTGATCGCGGCGAGTTCGGGGACGGACCACCGGCGGCCGGCGTCCTCGTGCACCGCCTGGAGCGCGGGGCTCAGACGGGGGTCGACGGAAGCCCGGTACCAGCGGGGCGCGGTCGGGCTGCGGCGGAAGTCGGTGCGGATGGCGAGGACCAGGAGGACGTCCAGGAGCCGGTCGAGCACGGTGGCCTGGCCCGGTTCGGGGTTGGCCAGCTCGTGGGAGAGCAGGGTGATCACGTCCCGCAGCGGATCGCCGACGGCCGCCTGCAGGGTCAGGACCTGCGGAAGTGCCTCCAGCAGCCCGTTGCCGATGTCGCCGGAGAACCGGTAGGCGCCGCAGAGGAACACCGTCGCCCCCGGCGCGTCCGTCTCCCCGTCGTGAGCGTGCCGGGCCCGGAACTCCTCCGGTTCGAGGCAGTCGGTGCCGGGTGCGTGGCCGATGTAGTGGTCCGTGCCGCCGCGGACGAGGGCCACCTCCCCGGGCACGAGTTCCACCGCGCTCCCCGGGTCGTCGGCGGCGAACCACAGCCATGCCCGACCGCGGACGACGGTGTGAACGGACAACTGGATCGTGCCGGCCAGCCTCAGCCCCCACGGGGGCTCGGCGACCGTCCGGGCGAAGACCGCGCCGCCCGCGCGGGCCCGCGCCAGGTGATCACGCAGTGGGTCCATGCCACCAGTATCAGCAGCACGCCCATGGCGGGCAATGATCAGAGCGTTTGGCATAAAAGAAGGAGTGATTCACGCATTGATCCGCTCTTGTGGTCTCTCTCACGATGGAGGCATGACTGGATCACCGCACACCACGCTCATTCTCGGCGGCACCGGCCGCACCGGCTCGCTCCTGGCGAAGAGCCTCGCCGGGCGAGGACGGGACGCCCGCACCGCCGCCCGCCACGGCGCCGAGGTGCTGTTCGACTGGGACAGCCCGGCCACCCACGCCGACGCCCTGCGCGGCATCGACAGCCTCTACCTCGTGACGCCCGTCCTGCGGGCGAAGTACGTCGACCAGGTCGCGGCCTTCCTCGACCTCGCCGAGGCCGCAGGCGTACGCCACGTCACCTACCTGAGCACCTACGGCGCCGACGACGCCCCACCGCAGATCGACATCAGGGCCGTCGAAGCCGACCTCACCGCCCGAACGGGCATCACCCACTCCGTCGTACGT
The DNA here is from genome assembly GCF_029892145.1 of Kitasatospora sp. GP30. Classification (NCBI taxonomy): domain Bacteria; kingdom Bacillati; phylum Actinomycetota; class Actinomycetes; order Kitasatosporales; family Streptomycetaceae; genus Kitasatospora; species Kitasatospora sp. GP30. The sequence goes on along the minus strand of NZ_JARZAH010000002.1, from coordinate 378,863 downwards.
CCCGCCTGGGTGATGCAGAACTTCACCGACACCCACCTGCCCGTCATCAACGGGGCGATCACGGTTCCCACCGGCAGCGGGACCGAGGCCTTCGTCGACGCGGCCGACATCGCAGCCGTCGCGCCCGAGACGCTGCTCGCCCCCGAGGTCCACGCCGGCGCCCGGTACGCGCCCACCGGCCCGCAGGCCCTCACGGTCGGCGATGTCGCCGACATCATCGCCGCCGTGACCGGACAGCCCGTCACACACCAGGACCTCGACCCCGAGTCCTGGATCGGCGGCGCCGTCGCCGCCGGAATCGTCCCCGCCGACTACGCGGTGATGCTCCGTTGGCTGACCGGCACCGTCAGCAGCGGGCACGGCTCCACGCCCAACGAGGACGTCGAGAAGGTCACCGGTCGCAAGCCCACTGCCTTCCGGGAGTTCGCGCGGCGCAATGCCCACGCCTGGACCGCAACGGCGGGTGCGTAACCCCCGGGTACCCGCGCCGAGTCGCCGCGGGGAGAACTTCAAGCAGCCCGGCGTGATCGCAAAGGCCCCGGGACAGCGGAGGCGTTCCGCCGGCTCGGGGCCTTCTCGTGTGCGTGGTCGGCCTCTGAACCCGGTTACAGCACCTGCAGGTTCTTCCGCAGCTCGAACGGGGTGACCTCGCTGCGGTACTCCTCCCACTCCTGCTTCTTGTTGCGCAGGAAGAAGTCGAAGACGTGCTCGCCCAGCGTCTGGGCCACCAGTTCGCTGCGCTGCATCAGGTCGATCGCCTCGCCGAGGTTCTGCGGCATCGGCTGGATGCCCATGGCGCGGCGCTCGGGGTCGGAGAGGGCCCAGACGTCGTCGTCGGCGCCGGGCGGGAGTTCGTAGCCCTCCTCGATGCCCTTGAGGCCGGCGGCGAGGGTGACGGCGTAGGCGAGGTAGGGGTTGCAGCCGGTGTCCAGGGAGCGGACCTCGACGCGGGTGGAGCCCTGCTTGCCCGGCTTGTACATGGGGACGCGAATCAGGGCGGAGCGGTTGTTGTGGCCCCAGCAGATGTAGGAGGGGGCCTCGCCGCCGGCGCCGGCGGTGCGCTGGGAGCCGCCCCAGATGCGCTTGTAGGAGTTGACCCACTGGTTGGTGACGGCGGCGGTCTCGGCGGCGTGGCGGAGCAGGCCGGCGATGAACGAGCGGCCGATCTTGGAGAGTTGGTACTCGGCGCCGGACTCGTGGAAGGCGTTGCGGTCGCCCTCGAAGAGCGAGACGTGGGTGTGCATGCCGGAACCGGGGAAGCCGGAGAACGGCTTGGGCATGAAGCTGGCGTACACGCCCTGCTCCAGCGCGACCTCCTTCATGACCAGCCGGAAGGTCATGATGTTGTCGGCGGTGGAGAGCGCGTCGGCGTAGCGCAGGTCGATCTCCTGCTGGCCGGGGGCGCCCTCGTGGTGGGAGAACTCCACCGAGATGCCCATCGACTCCAGCATGGTGATGGCCTGTCGGCGGAAGTCGTGGCCGACGCCGCGCGGGGTGTGGTCGAAGTAGCCGGACTGGTCGGCCGGCTCCGGCACGGTGCCGTCACCCGGGAGGTTCTTCAGCAGGAAGAACTCGATCTCCGGGTGGGTGTAGAAGGTGAAGCCCTGGGCGGAGGCCTTCTCCAGGGTGCGCTTGAGCACGAACCGCGGGTCGGCGTACGACGGCGAGCCGTCGGGCATCAGGATGTCGCAGAACATCCGCGCCGTGCCGGGGGTCTCGGACCGCCAGGGGAGTATCTGGAACGTCGTCGGGTCCGGCTTGGCGATCATGTCGGACTCGTACACCCGGGCGAAGCCCTCGATCGCCGAGCCGTCGAACCCGATGCCTTCCTCGAAGGCCTGCTCCAGCTCGGCCGGGGCGACGGCCACCGACTTCAGGAAGCCGAGCACGTCGGTGAACCACAGCCGGACGAACCGGATGTCACGCTCTTCGAGCGTACGAAGCACGAACTCCTGCTGCTTGCCCATGGGGACAGTCTCACCTCTGCTCTTTACGTTCGTGTTACGTTCGCACCCCGCCTGCGAGCGTGATCACCGGACACCTGACCGACCAGTCCCCATCATCCCGGATCCCGACCCCAGCCGGGCACCCGGGACGCGGAACAGCTCGGGAACGGGGTGCGAACCGGTCGAACACCGAGGGCCCCCGGCGTCCATCAGCGCCCCTCACCCCCCATAGCGTCAGAACGACGATTACACTGGCCCCATGCCGAATCTGCGTCTTGCCCTGGCCCAAACCGACCCGCGGGTCGGCGATATCGCGCACAACACTGACGAGGTGATCCGCTGGTCCAGGCAGGCCGTGGCGGCGGGGGCGCGGTTGGTGGCGTTCCCGGAGATGGCCCTGACCGGGTACCCGGTGGAGGACCTGGCACTGCGGACGTCGTTCGTGGAGGCGTCGCGGGCCGCGCTGGTGGAGACCGCCGAGCGGCTCGCCGCGGAGGGGCTGGGCGAGGTCCCGGTGGTGCTCGGCTACCTGGGGCGCAAGCCGGAGACCTCGTCGCCGCAGAACTGCGCCGCGGTGCTGTACCGGGGCGAGGTGGCGCTGCGGTTCGCCAAGCACTTCCTGCCCAACTACGGCGTCTTCGACGAGTACCGCTACTTCGTGCCCGGCGACCAGCTGCCGGTGCTGCGGGTGGACGGGGTGGACGTCGCCCTGGCCATCTGCGAGGACATCTGGCAGGAGGGCGGCCGGGTGCGCGCGAGCGGCGAGGCCGGCGCCGGGCTGCTGCTGGTGGTCAACGGCTCGCCGTACGAGCAGGGCAAGAACGACGAACGGCTGGAGCTGGTCCGGCGCCGGGCCGCCGAGGCGGGCTGCACCCTGGCCTACCTCAACATGGTCGGCGGCCAGGACGAGCTGGTCTTCGACGGCGACACCCTGGTGGTGACCAAGGACGGCGAACTCCTCGCCCGCGGACCGAAGTTCGAGGAGGCGCTGCTGGTCATGGACCTGGAGCTGCCGACCGCCGACCACCAGGATCCGGACGGGACGGTCTACAGCGACGGCCTGCGCCTGGTCCGCCTCGACCTGGGCACCGCCCCCGTCGAGCAGTCCGAGCCGGCCCCGGCGCAGGACTTCCGGCTGCTGGACGACGAGGCCGAGATCTACGCCGCGCTGGTCACCGGCACCCGGGCGTACGTCCGCAAGAACGGCTTCAAGTCGGTGCTGATCGGCCTCTCCGGCGGCATCGACTCGGCGCTGGTGGCGGCCATCGCCTGCGACGCGATCGGCGCCGAGAACGTGTACTGCGTGTCGATGCCGAGCCGCTACTCCTCGCAGCACTCCAGGGACGACGCCGCCGAGCTGGCCCACCGCACCGGGCTCAACTTCCGTACCGTGTCCATCGCCCCGATGTTCGACGCCTACATGGAGTCGCTCGGCCTGACCGGTCTGGCCGAGGAGAACCTGCAGTCCCGGCTGCGCGGCACGCTGCTGATGGCGATCTCCAACCAGGAGGGCCACATCGTGCTGGCCCCGGGCAACAAGAGCGAGCTGGCGGTCGGCTACTCGACGCTGTACGGCGACTCGGTGGGCGCGTTCGGCCCGATCAAGGACGTCTACAAGACGCTGATCTTCCGGCTCGCCAAGTGGCGCAACGAGCTGGCCGAGCAGCGCGGCGAGACTCCGCCGATCCCGGAGAACACCATCCTCAAGCCGCCGAGCGCCGAGCTGCGCCCGGACCAGGTGGACTCCGACTCGCTGCCCGACTACGACCTGCTGGACTCGGTGCTCGACCTGTACATCGAGCACGACCTGGGCCGGGAGGCGATCGTGGCCAAGGGCTTCGACCCGGCCGTGGTGGACCGGGTCGGGCGCCTGGTGGACACCGCCGAGTACAAGCGGCGCCAGTACCCGCCGGGCCCGAAGATCTCCCAGAAGGGCTTCGGCCGCGACCGCCGGCTGCCGATCACCAACGGCTGGCGAAGGGGGTGATCACCGGTTGTAGCGGTAGTCGGCAGCGATCGCCCGGTGGTCGCTGCCGTCGGCCGGCAGCACCCGGGAGTCGGTGGGCTTCATGCCCCGGCTCATGATCTGGTCGATCCGCGCCATCGGGAAGTCGGACGGCCAGCTGAAGCCGAACCCGGAGCCGGCCGAGCCCTGGGCGGAGCGCAGCTGCGAGGTGACGGGGGCCAGGCTGCGGTCGTTCATGGTGCCGTTGAGGTCGCCGAGCAGCAGCACCTTCTGCAGCGGCTCGGCCTGGATCGCGTCGCCCAGCGCCTGGGCGCTGACGTTGCGCCGACCCGCCGTGAAGCCGCCGTCGAACTTCACCCGGACGGACGGCATGTGGGCCACGTAGACGGCTAGTGGACCCTGCGGGGTGTCCACCTGGGTGCGGAACGCCCGGGTCCAGCCGATCTTGATGTCCACCACCCGGGTGCCGCTGATCGGATAGCTGGACCAGAGCCCGACCGTGCCCTCGACCACGTGGTACGGATACTTGGCGGCCAGCCCGGCGGTGTAGACCTGCAGCGCCCGGCCGGTCAGCTCCTCCAGCGCGATGATCTGCGCGCCGGAGGAGTTGAGCAGCCGCACGGTGCCCGCCGGGTCGGGGTTGTCGGCCTCGACGTTGTGCTGCACCACGGTGAAGTCGCCCTTGCCGCCGCTCTTGTCCCCCAGCAGGCCGCCGAAGAGCTGCGTCCAGACGGCGACCGGCAGCAGCAGCACGATCAGTGCGGTCGCCGAGCGCCGCAGCAGCGCCAGGACCAGCAGCGGCAGCACCAGCAGGCCCGCCCAGGGCAGGAAGGTCTCGAAGAGGCTGCCGAAGTTGCCGAAGGAGTCGGGCACCAGCCGGTGGCCGGCCAGCAGCCCGGCCAGGGCGGCGGCGAGCACGGCGAGCACCCAGCCGCGCCGCCAGCAGTTCCGGCCGCGGGAGTCCGTCCCCCACCGCCATCGCCACCGGCCGGCCGGGGCCTCGGGAGCGGGCTGGTCGGCGTCCGTGGGCAGCCCAACCTGATCGGCCTGGGTCATCCGGTGGCCCCTTCGTCGTCATCGGCGCCGAGCCCGACGGTCCCGGCCCATCGGGCTCACCCGGAAAGGACGGGTTCGCACCGAGATGATCGGCTCGTCGGCTCAGCCTATGCGGATAGCGACGCGTCCACCGGTGCGGCGGGTTCCGGATTCGCGGAGCTGTGAGCCGGGCCACCCAGGCCCTCCATCAGGGTGTCCACGATCAGCCCGGGCAGCCCGGGGTCGTCCAGCGGGGAGTCGGGGTAGACCATGGCCCGCATCAGCATCGGCCCGACCAGCATCTCGGCGATCAGCGCGGAGTCCAGGTCGGAGCGGATCTCGCCGTCGGCCATGCCGCGCTCGACCAGCGAGCGGAACGCCACCCGGCGACGCTGGATCACCCGGTCGTAGTAGACCTCCTTGAGCGCGGGCAGCGCGTTCATCTGGTCCAGGGCGACCCGAAGCGCCCACCGCGAGCGCTTGGCCAGGCCGCGGCGGCGCATGTAGTCGATCATCACCACCAGGTCGTCCCGCACGCTGGTGCCGGGCAGCTCCGGCTCGGGCTCCTCCAGGCGGGCGATCACGTCGACCAGCAGGGCGTCCTTGTTCGGCCAGCGGCGGTAGATGGTGGCCTTGCCGACGCCGGCCTCCTGGGCGATGCCCTCGATGGTGAGGTCGGCCAGGGTGCCGCCGTCGGCCATCAGCCGCTCCACGGCCTGACAGATCGCCAGCTCCGCCGCCTCCGAGCGGGGACGTCCGCGACGCGGCGCCCCACAGCGTGGCGGCTCGGGGGTCGGCTGCGGAATCTGGCGATCTGTCTCCATGGCCCTATTCTCCTTCGCCCTGCTCAGCCCTTGGCGGAGGGCACGGCGTCGGCTGCGTCGACCCGCTCTGCGGCGCCGGCCGGCTCGGGCGCCCCGCCCGGCCCGGCCATCCGCGCCGGCAGGAAGAACCAGGCCAGCAGCGCGCCGACCAGGGTGATCCCGGCGGACAGGGCCGCCACCGTGTGCATCGCGTGCAGGAACGAGTCGTAGGCGGGCTGGACCAGCCCGCCGGCCTGCGCCTTGTGCGCCTGGATGAAGCCCAGGGTGGCCTCCAGCGACTCGCCGGCCTTGTCCCGTGCCTGCGGGGGCAGCTTGTCGGCGATGCCGTTGCGGTAGACGGTGGAGAGCACCGCGCCCAGCACCGCCACCCCGAGCGAGCCGCCGACCTGGCGGAAGGTGTTGTTGATCGCCGAGCCGGCGCCGGCCTTCTCGCGCGGCAGCGAGCCCATGATGGCCACGGTCACCGGCGGCATCACATGCGCCATGCCGGCGCCCATCACGAAGCCGATCACCTCCAGCACCCAGATCGGGGTGTGCTGGCCGAGCAGCAGGTAGCCCAGGAAGGCGATGGTGATCAGCGCCATGCCGCCGGAGCAGGTGGCCCGGACGCCGATCTTGTCCACCACCAGGCGGGCCCGCGGCGCGAAGACCAGCTGGGCGCAGGCCAGCGGCAGCATCAGCGCGCCGGACTGCAGCGCGCTGTAGCCGCGCACGCTCTGGGTGTAGAAGACGCCGAAGAAGGAGACGCCCATCAGCGCGAAGAAGACCACGCCGACCACGGCCACCGAGGTGGAGAACACCTTGTTGCGGAACCAGCTGACGTTCAGCGCCGGGTGCTCGATCCGCTTCTCGTAGAGCACGAACGCGACCAGCGCCAGCACGCCGATCAGGCCGGGCACCCAGGCCTGGGTGGCGGTGACGGAGGCCAGGTCGCCGCCCTTGATGATGCCGTAGATCAGCGCCACCAGGCCGATGATCGACAGCAGCACGCCGACCGGGTCGAGCCGGCCCGGGTTGGGGTCCTTGGAGTCCGGCACCATCAGGAACATGGCCACCAGCGCCACGGCCACGATCGGCACATTGATCAGGAAGACCGAGCCCCACCAGAAGTGCTGGATCAGCAGCCCGCCGGTGATCGGGCCGATCGCGATCGCCAGGCCCACCGCGCCGGCCCAGACGCCGATCGCCTTGGGCTGCTCGGCGCGCTCGAAGACGTTCATGATGATCGCCAGCGTGGCGGGCATCACGAAGGCACCGCCGAGGCCCATCACGCCGCGGTAGGCGATCAGCTGGCCAGGGCTGGTGGCGAGCGCCGACAGCAGCGAGCCGACGCCGAACACCAGCATGCCGCTGAGCAGCGCCTTCTTGCGGCCGAACCGGTCACCGAGCAGGCCCGAGGTGAACAGCAGGCCGGCGAAGACCAGGGTGTAGGAGTTGATGGCCCATTCGAGGTCGCTCTGCGTGGCACCAAGGCCGACCGGGGCCGGGGTCGCGATGGTCTTCATCGCGACGTTGAGGATCGAGTTGTCGAGGACGACGACGAGCAGCGCCAGGATCAGCGTGCTCAGGATCGCCCAGCGGCGGCGATGGATGTGGTCCGGCACCCGTCGTGCGGCGCCTGGTATCGCGGTGGTCATGTGCGTGAATGTCCCGTCCATGCGGAGAACAGCGGCTGGTGGCGGGCGCAGCGAGACGCGATCGTCTCGTAATCCCCCTGGCATGACTGTACCTGATTTCCGATACGAGTACGTCTCGTATCGGAAGCGCCCGGGGACTGTCCCGGGAATGCCCGCGGACTGTGCCGGGAACGGCGGCCGACCGTCTCGGAAACTGCCGAGGACGGCCTTGTGAAGAACCGGCGACCTCGGGAAAAACCGGAGCCCCCGCCCCGGCTCTTTGCGCGGCGCACCGGCCGTGCAAGCATGGAGGAGATCCGGGGACGCCACACGGCGCCACGAGACCACAACCCATCAGGAGCCTGTTCAATGAACGCTTCTCAGCTTTCGCCTGCCCAGACGCCGGACCAGGGATCCACCCAGGCGCCGGCCGCCGCGGTCACCGCGTCCGGCGGGCACTCGCTCTACGGCGGGGTCACCAACCGCCGCGTCACCGTCCGGGACCTGGCCGCCGCCAAGCAGCGCGGAGAGAGGTGGGCGATGCTCACCGCCTACGACGCCCTGACGGCCGGCGTCTTCGACGAGGCCGGCATCCCGGTCCTGCTGGTCGGCGACTCGGCCGGCAACTGCGCGCTCGGCTACGAGAGCACCGTGCCGGTCACCATGGACGAGATGACCATCCTCTCGGCCGCCGTGGTGCGCGGCACCAAGCGCGCCATGGTCGTCGGCGACCTGCCGTTCGGCTCCTACCAGGAGTCCCCCGCCCAGGGGCTGCGCAACGCGGCCCGGCTGATGAAGGAGGCCGGGGTCGGCGCGGTCAAGCTGGAGGGCGGCGAGCGCAGCGCCCGCACCATCGAGCTGCTCACCGAGTCCGGGGTGCCGGTGATGGCGCACATCGGCCTCACCCCGCAGTCGGTGCACGCGCTCGGCGGCTACCCGGTGCAGGGCCGCGGCGACGAGGCGGCCCACCGACTGCAGCGGGACGCCAAGGCGGTGCAGGACGCGGGCGCCTTCGCGGTGGTGCTGGAGGCGGTGCCGGCCGAGCTGGCGGCGCACGTCACCGAGACGCTGGCCATCCCGACCGTCGGCATCGGCGCCGGGGTGGGCTGCGACGCCCAGGTGCTGGTCTGGACGGACATGGCCGGGATGACGGCCGGCCGGGTGCCGAAGTTCGTCAAGCAGTACGCCAACCTGCGCGCCGTGCTCGGTGACGCGGCCCGCGAGTACGCCGAGGAGGTGCGCGGCGCCACCTTCCCGGCGCCGGAGCACGCGTTCAAGTAGCCCTTTGAACAGGCGCTGTCGGCCCGCTGTCATCCGGTGACAGCGGGCCGACAGCACTGACAGCCGGATGCCCGGGGCCTGACAGCGGCGCCGGACAGTCTGGCGTCATGACAACGCAGATCGCACCCGCCCCGAACGACCGGGGGCAGCACACCAGTCGCAGTGCCGGATCGGGCCACGCCGTCGAGGCCCGCGGCATCGTCAAGCACTTCGGTGCCACCAAGGCCCTGGACGGCGTCGACCTGACGGTCCGCCAGGGCACCGTGCTGGGCGTGCTCGGGCCCAACGGGGCCGGCAAGACCACGCTGATCCGGATCCTCTCCACGCTGCTCAAGCCGGACGCGGGCACCGCCGTGGTCGGCGGCTACGACGTGCTGCGCCAGCCCAAGCAACTGCGCCGCACCATCGGCCTGACCGGGCAGTACGCCTCGGTCGACGAGCTGCTCTCCGGTGCCGAGAACCTCTATCTGATCGGCCGGCTGCTGGACCTGCCGGCCAAGCGGGCCAAGGCCCGGGCCACGGAGCTGCTGGAGCGCTTCTCGCTCACCGAGGCCGCAGGGCGCCCGGCCAAGACCTACTCCGGCGGGATGCGCCGCCGCCTGGACCTGGCCGCCAGCATGATCGGCCGCCCCCGGGTGCTCTACCTCGACGAACCCACCACCGGCCTCGACCCGCGCACCCGCAACGAGGTGTGGGAGGAGGTGCAGCGGATGGTGGCCGACGGCGCCACCGTGCTGCTCACCACCCAGTACATGGAGGAGGCAGAGCAGTTGGCCACCGACCTGACGGTGATCGACCACGGCCGGGTGATCGCCGACGGCACGGTGGACGGCCTGAAGCAGCAGGTCGGCGGCCGAACCCTGCAGGTCCGGCCCGCCCGGCCGGCCGAACTGCCCGAGATGGTCCACTGCTTGGCCGATCACGGCATCCCCGCCACCGCCACGGATACCGACCTGCTCGCCGTGCCGATCACCGGCGATAAGCAACTCACCGCAGTGATCGGATTGTTGGGCGGCCGCAGCTTCGGCATCACCGGCATCGACACCGCGGTTCCCAGCCTGGACGAGGTCTTCCTGGCCCTCACCGGGCTCCAGACCACCTCACTGGCCACCACCCCGCAGAGCGCCGAGGAGTCCGCGCGATGAGCATCGCAAGCACCTTCACCAGCAGCGAGTCCGCCGACCAGCGGATCAGCCTCACCGCCCATCTGCGCCACATCGGCGCGCTGACCCGGCGCAACCTGATGCGGATCAAGGCCGATCCGGAGTCGATGTTCGACGCACTGCTGATGCCGATCATCTTCACCCTGCTCTTCGTCTACGTCTTCGGCGGCGCCATCTCCGGCACCCATGGCTCCTACAAGCAGTGGCTGATCCCCGGCCTGCTCGGCACCACCGGCACGAACCTGGCGATCGCGGTCGGCACCGGCCTCAACGCCGATCTGAAGACCGGGGTGATGGACCGGTTCCGCACCCTGCCGATCGGACGCGCCTCGGTGCTGATCGGCAAGTTGCTGGCCGAGGCCTGCCGCAGCCTGGTCGCCTACACCGTGCTGATCGTCTTCTCGCTGATCCTCGGACTGCAGCTGAAGACCGGGATCACCGGGGTGCTGGCGGCGGTCGCGCTGTCACTGCTGTTCGGGATGTCGCTGGTCTGGATCTCCATGCTGCTCGGCCTCACCCTCGACAACGCCCAGGCGGTCCAGGGCGTCGGCATGCTGGTGCTGATGCCGCTGCAGTTCGGCAGCTCGGTCTTCGCACCGCCGAGCACCATGCCGGGCTGGCTGCAGGCGTTCACCAAGTACAACCCGCTCTCCAACCTGGCGGACGCCAGCCGCCACCTGATCAACGGCGGGCCGGTCGCCCACTCGGTCACCATGGTGCTGCTCTGGTCGGTGGCGATCACCGCCGTCACCGCACCGCTGGCGGTGGCCCGGTTCCGGAAGGTGGCCTGACGAAGCGTCAGTCACCGTCCATCAGCGCGTCCAGCAGGGCGGTGGTCTCGTCCCAGGACAGGCCACCGCCCTGCTCGATCAGCCGGTCGAACTCCTCCCGGCCCAGCATCGCGACCAGCTCCGCCTCGCGCCGGGAGCGCTCCAGCCGCTCCATGTAGGTGCCCTGCAGTCCCATCCGGTCGCCGTGGGCGCCCGACAGGACGGCGGCCAGCCGGGCCAGTTCAAGGTCGCCGTCCCGTTCGGCCCGGAGCTCCAGCACCCCGGCGACCACCGGAAGCATCTGCTGGGTGATGTGCTGGGCGAAGACGGAGGCGGCCAGTGGCACCACCCGCAGGATCCGCACCCCCTCGCGCATCCGCGCCACCCCGGCGTCGATGTCACCGCAGCGGGCCAGGATCAGGGCCGCCGCGCAGGCCGTCAGGCCGCCCATCAGGCCCGGCGCCGCTGCTTCGACCACCTGGTGGGAGGCATCCAGGACGGCGAGTTGGGCCAGTGCCGCCGCGGTCTCCCCCCGGTGGGCATGGAGGGCGGCGAGCACCATGTGGCCGTAGACCAGCGCGCCGTCGGTGTACCGACCGGTCCGGGAGGCACCCGCCAGCCCCTCCCGGATCACCCGCTCCCCCTCGGCCTCGTCCTGCTCCAGCAGTGCCTCACCCAACCGCACCTGGAGCATCGGCAGCTCCTGCGGCGCGCCCAGCTCCAGGGCCAGCTCGATCGCCTGCCGGTAGCGGACCACCGCCTCGGCGCTGTCCCCGGAGAAGCCGGCGGTCTCGGCCTGGGCGGCCAGCGTCTCGGACATGCCCCAACTGTCGCCCCGTCGACGGTAGATGGCCATCGCCTCGTCGCCGTCCCGGCGGGCCTGCTCCAGGCCACCGATCTGGTCGTTCGACATCTTGGCGCGCAGTTGCAGCGTCCAGGCCAACTCGTACTCCCGGCCGAGCCGGCGGCAGCCGTCCACCGCCTGGTCGATCAGCTCCAGCATCTGCTGCGCCTGGCCGGCCAGGAAGCAGGCGAAGAGCCGCAGCAGCGGCCCGAGGCTGTAGGACTGCGGCAGCTCCGGGGTGTAGGCGGCGAGGATCCTGGGCGCCCGCTCGGTCAGTTCGGCGTCCCCGATCACCGCCATGTCCCCCTCGAAGCGGACCACCAGGTGGTAGATCCACAGCTGGCGGCGGGCCTCCTGGAGCACCGGCTCCGGCCACGGGAACGGGTAGGTGAGCGGGTCTTCGGCGAGCGGCACCGGCGCGGGGGCGTCCGGGCCGTACGGGTCAGATGTCATCGCGCACACCTGGTCGACCCAACTGCGGGTCTCGCCACGGAAGTCGCGCACTGCCCAGAACCAGGCCATGCCGAGCACCAGCGCCAGCGCGTCCGCCTCCGCGCCACTCGCCACCGCATGGCGCAGCGCGGCCCGGATGTTCTGCTGCTCGCGCTCCAACACGCCGAGCAGTGGCAGCTGCTGGTGCCCGTGCAGCTGCGGCTCGGTGATCCGGACCAGCTCGCGGTAGGCGATCAGGTGCCGGTCGGCGGCCTGCGGTTCGGCGGCCTCGGCGAGCCGTTCGGTCGCGTACTCGTGGATGGTCTCCAGCATCCAGTAGCGGGGCTGCTCGGGCTGGTTGAGCCCGGCCACCACCAGCGACTTGTCGACCAGCGAGGCGAGCAGCTCGGCCACTTCACCGGTACGCACCAACTCGCCGTCGGCGCACACCTGTTCGATGATCTCCAGGGTCCAGCCGCCTGCGAAGACGGAAAGCCGGCGCAGCACCGCGCGCTCCCGCTCGTCCAGCAGCTCCCAGCTCCAGTCGACCACCGCGCGCAGGGTCTGCTGGCGGGGCAGCAGCACCCGGCTGCCGCCGGTGAGCAGCGCGAAGCGGCCGTCCAGGCGGTCGGCCAGCTGGCGGGGCGTCAGGGAGCGAAGCCGGGCCGCGGCCAGTTCGATGGCCAGCGGCAGGCCGTCCAGGCGGCGGCAGATCTCGGCGCAGGCGTCCGGGTCCTGCTCGATGCTGAAGCCGGGCCGGGCCGCCGCGCCGCGCTCGGCGAGCAGCCGGCGGGCCGTCGGGTCGGGCAGCGGCTCGACCGGCAGCACCGCCTCACCCGGGACGCCCAGCGGCTCCCGGCTGGTGGCCAGCACGGTCAACTGCGGGCACTCGGCCAGCAGCAGGTCGACCAACTCGGCGGCGCTCTGGATCAGGTGCTCGCAGTTGTCGAGCAGCAGCAGCATCTTGGCGCGGGCGCAGTGTTCGACTATTCGCCGCACCGGGTCGACCGGCCCCTCGGTGACCGAGCCGACCGAGTGGTGCAGCACGGCGCGCAGGCCGAGCGCGGTGAGCACCGCCCCGGGCACCGCGGCCGGGTCCTCCAGCGGGGCCAGCTCGATCTGCCAGACGCCGTCCGGCCAGCTGCCGGCGTGCTGGGCCAGCCGGCCGGCCTCCACCGAGAGGCGGGTCTTGCCGGAGCCACCGGGGCCGGTGAGGGTCACCAGCCGTGCGGTGCCGAGCAGTTCGGCGACGGCGGCGAGGTCCTGCTCGCGGCCGACGAAGCTGGTGAGGCGGGCCTTCAGGTTGCCGGCCTCGGCAGCAGGCAGCGCGGCGGGTGCGGGTGTCGCCGCCGGCGCCGGGGCGGGCCGCAGCAGCTCCTGGTGCAGCGCGCGCAGTTCGGCGCCCGGATCCGCGCCGAGCTGCTCGGCGAGCGCGCGGCGGACCTTCTCGTACTGCTCCAGCGCCTGGGCGGTGCGCCCGGCGCCGTGCAGCGCGCGGATCCAGAGCACCTGCAGCGGCTCGTCCAGCGGATGGTCGGCGCTCAGGCCGGCGAGTTCGGCCAGCAGCTCGGCGGCCCGGCCGAGCGCCAGGTCGGCGGCGATCCGGGCCCGGTGGGCCTCGGTGCGCTGCGCCTCCAGCCGCACCGCGCTGCCCGCCCGGTCCCGTAGGTCGGCCAGCGCCGGGCCGCGCCACAGCGCCAGCGCCTCGCGCAGCAGCGGGGCCGCGGTGGCCGCCTCGCCCGCCGCGAGCGCCGCCGTGCCCCGGGCGGTGAGCTCCTGAAAGCGGGTCAGGTCACTCTGATCCTCCGTCAGCCAGTAGCCGCCGGGCCCGGAGCCGACCGCGGCGCGGCCGATGGTGCGGCGCAGCCGGCCGACCAGGGTCTGCAGCGCGGCGGCCGGGTCCTGGGGCGGCTCGTCGGCCCAGACTTCGGCGGCCAGCACCTCGGCCGGCACCGGCCGCCCCTGGCGCAGCACCAGTGCGGCGAGCAGCGCACGCAGCCGGGCACCGCCCAGCGGCGCCGGGGTGCCGTCGTCGTGCTGCGCGGTCGTGGTCCCGAGAATCCCATAGTGCACCGCACCATTCTGCTGCCTGCGGATCCGGGCCGTCCCGGACGGGGGCTCCGCCCGGCGCGGCGGCCCTATACGCTCGCGGGATGAAGCAGGCGACATCCCCCAGGGAGCTGTGATGAGTTTTGCCGACGCGCGCCGGTCCAGCGACGAGCGCCGGATCAGCCCGGTCTTCTGGGTGCTGCTCGCGATACTGGGCACCTCGGCGTGGGCGGTGTGGCAGGGATACGGGGCCCCCGGCTTCGGGGTGTTCCTCTTCGTGGTGGCGGGCTGGATGGTCTCGCTCTGCCTGCACGAGTACGCGCACGCCCGGACCGCGCTGCACGGCGGCGACATCACGGTCGGCGCCAAGGGCTATCTGACGCTCAACCCGTTCAAGTACGCCAACGCCGTGACCAGCTTCATCCTGCCGGTGGTCTTCGTGCTGCTGGGCGGGATCGGCCTGCCCGGCGGGGCGGTCTTCATCGAGCGGCACCGGATCCGCGGGCGGCTGAAGCACAGCCTGATCTCGGCGGCCGGCCCGCTGGTCAACCTGGCCTTCGCGATCGTGCTGCTGGTGCCGGTCGGCTCCGGCTGGCTGGACGGCACTCCGGGCACCGCGCAGGTCGGCCCTTACCTGGTGCACACCTTCCCGGCGGCGCTGACCTTCCTGGCGCTGCTGCAGGTGAGTGCCGCGCTGCTGAACTTCCTGCCGGTCCCGGGCCTGGACGGCTACGGCATCATCGAGCCCTGGCTGTCGCTGAAGACCCGGCGCGCGGTCGAGCCGTTCGCCCCGTACGGCCTGCTGGCGGTCTTCATCATCTTCTGGCAGTCGCAGGTGAACCAGTGGTTCTTCAACCTGGTCTACCAGATCATGAACCTGTTCGGGGTGGACGACTTCTACATCTACTTCGGCCAGCACCTGTTCCGGTTCTGGCAGCTGTGACGGGGCGGGGCTAGCGGGCGCTCAGGCCTGGTCGCCCTGCCGGGCCAGCTTCTCCTTGCGCAGGTAGAACCAGGCGATGTTGCTGGACACACCGGCCAGCAGCACCCAGATCACGCCCAGCCAATTGCCCTCCACGAAGGACACCACGGCGGCGGACACCGCGAGGACGAAGACGATCGAGGCGTAGAGGGCGTTGCGGGGCATCTGTCCGGCTTTCCGGTCGGTGAGGCGACGGGTCTGTCGCGGGTCGGTCGGCGTCCATTGTCGCCGACGGTCCGGAGCCGCCCGCAGCCGGGTGACTCCGGACCCGTCATTCCGTGACCAGACTGTCACATTCCGTCACACGCCGGTGATCCGCAGACCCGCGTGCGTCTTGTAGCGGCGGTTGACCGCGATCAGGTTGGCCACCAGCGACTCCACCTGGTGGGCGTTGCGCAGCCGGCCGGCGTAGACGCCGCGCATGCCCGGGATCCGGTCGGCCAGCGCACGCACCACGTCGGTGGCGGCGCGGTCGTCACCGAGCACCATCACGTCGATGTCGATCCGGTCGACCTGCGGGTCCTGCAGCAGCACCGCCGAGAGGTGGTGGAAGGCGCCGGTCACCCGGGACTCGGGCAGCAGCGCGGCGGCCTGCTGGGCGGCGCTGCCCTCCTCCGGGCGCAGCGGGTAGGCGCCCTGCTTGTCGAAGCCGAGCGGGTTGACGCAGTCGATGACGATCTTGCCGGCCAGCTCGGCGCGCAGGCCGCCGAGCAGTTCGGCGTGGCCGTCCCACGGGACGGCGACGATCACCACGTCGCAGTCCTTGGCGACGGTGTGGTTGTCGGCGCCCAGCACGCCGTTCTCGAGCTCGTCGGCCACCGTCTTGGCCCGCTCGGCGCTGCGCGAGCCGATCATCACTTGCTGGCCGGCCCGTGCCAGCCGGTAGGCGAGGCCCCGGCCCTGGTCGCCGGTCCCGCCGAGCACGCCGACCACCAGGTCGTTGACGTCGGGTCCGCTGTCGGTCGCTGATTCGAGGGAAGTCATACCGGTGATCCTGCCAAACGCCTGCGGCAGGCTCCATGCTTCGGGGATGGATGCAACCAGCCTGTCGGAAGTCCGCGAAGCATTGGCCGGTTCCGAGCTGCTGGCGGCCACCCGCTCCTTCGCGGGGTCGCTGCGCGGCGCGGTGACCCGGCGCACCGCCCGTGGCCTGCTGCTGGTCGGCACGGCGGAGTACGAGCCCTGGCACCTGGCCGCGCACCTGGACGACGAGGCGGCCTGGTCGGCGGTGCCGCAGCTGTCGCCGCTGCTGATCCGCCGTCAGCCGGCCGGGCCGCGGCATCCGGGGCCGGACCGGCTGGCCGCCGCCGGCCGGGGCGAGACGGTGCTGGTGGTGAGCCCGGGCGCGGCGGGCGAGGAGCTGCTGGCGCGGGTGTCGGACGCCCGGCGGGGCGGCGCGGTGGTACTGGCGCTGGAGGCGGGCGACCGGGAGCTGGGCGAGCTGGCACACGAGCGGCTGACCGTCGACGAGCCGGCCGAGCCGGGCTTCGACCTGGTGCAGCACCTGGTGAGCGCGGCGGCCGGGGAGCGGCCGCGCTCCCGGCTGGCCCGGCTGGTCCGGCAGTTCACCGCGGAGCCGGTCAACCGCTGGTAGCCGGCCTCAGCTCCGGTCGTCCTCGGGGCGGTCGTCGTTCCAGGCCGGGTCGGTGCGCCACTCGCGGTTGCGCTCGGCGGCGATCTCCAGCGCGTTCTGCGCCTCCTCGCGGGTGGCGTAGGGCCCCAGCCGGTCCTTGGCGGCGCACTCCGGCCCCTCTTCGACCTTCTGGTGCTTGAGGCAGTAGTACCACTCACCGGGCTTGCCGGTGGGCTGGTGGCGGAACAGGGGCATGGTGTCTCCTTCGTCGCTCTGGCTGGATCATGCCCGGCCACGCCTTCGCACACACAGCCGGGCCGGGCGGGCCCTGCGGGATAGACTCCGCCCATGGCTCACCTCGTTCCCGGCACCCAGTCCCCCGTCCGCAAGGTTCCGGCGCACATCGCCCGGCCGGAGTACGTGGGCAAGCCGATGCCGACCCCGTACACCGGTCCCGAGGTGCAGGACGCGGAGACCGTCGAGAAGATGCGGATCGCCGGCCGGATCGCGGCACAGGCGATGGCGGCGGCGGCCGAGCTGATCGCGCCCGGGGTGACCACCGACCAGCTGGACGCGGTGGCCCACGCGTACATGTGCGACCACGGCGCCTACCCGTCCGACCTGGGCTACCGCGGCTTCCCCAAGTCGATCTGCACCTCGATCAACGAGGTGATCTGCCACGGCATCCCGGACTCGACGGTGCTGCAGGACGGCGACATCGTCAACATCGACGCCACCGCGTACATCCACGGGGTGCACGGCGACCTGAACGCCACCTACCTGGTCGGCGACGTGGACGAGGAGTCCCGGCTGCTGGTCGAGCGGACCAGGGAGTCGCTCAACCGGGCGATCAAGGCGGTCAAGCCGGGTCGTCAGATCAATGTGATCGGCCGGGTGATCGAGTCCTACGCCAAGCGCTTCGACTACGGCGTGGTGCGGGACTTCACCGGGCACGGGATCAACACCTCGTTCCACTCCGGCCTGATCATCCCGCACTACGACAGCGACCGGGCCACCACGGTGATCAAGCCCGGCATGACCTTCACCATCGAGCCGATGCTCACCCTGGGCACCTACGACTACGAGGTCTGGCCGGACGGCTGGACCGTGGTCACCAAGGACCGCAAGCGCACCGCCCAGTTCGAGCACACCCTGCTGGTGACCGCCGACGGCGCGGAGATCCTGACGCTCCCCTGAGCGGCCCTTTGCCCCACCAGCCCTTTGACGCGGCGTCTTGACGCGGCGTCAGCCGATCAGCCACTGCTCCTCGGCGACCGCACCGACCTCGGTGCAGGCGTCGGTGAGCACGTCGAGCACCCGCAGCGGATCGGGCAGCGGGTGCTCGGGGCCGCGCACCCAGCGCACCTCGGTGCCGTCCGGCAGCGCGGCCGGGGGCAGCAGGGTGTAGGAGCCGCGGCAGTGCCAGCGCAGCCCCGGGTGCTCGGTCGGCGAGTCCGGGTGGCTGTCCAGCTCGGAGGACCAGAACTCGTCCTCGTCCTCGGGGGTGCCCCGGGTGGCGGTGAAGAACAGGTAGCGGTCCTCGCCGACGGCGGCGACCGGCACCTCGACCCCGAGCTTGGCGAGCCGCTCCAGCGCCAGCCGGCCGGCCTCGGCGGGCACGTCCAGCACGTCGTGCGCCCGGCCGGTGGCGGAGATGAAGTTGGCCTGCGGGTCGCGGGAGAGCCAGCGGTTCAGCTGCTCGGTGTCGGTGGTCGCCTGGGACTGCCAGGCGAACGAGAGCGGATGCCGGGCCGGCGCCGGACAGCCGACCCGGTCACAGGAGCAGCGGTGGCCGGCCGGATGCGCCGCCGGCGCCAGCGGGAAGCCGGCCCGCACCGAGGAGAGCAGCTCTTCCAGTCGGGCCTGCGGAGTGGCCGGGCGGCCCGCGGTCGGCCCAGGGTTCCGATCACGCCGCAACCACGCCGTCCACCTGCTGCTGGCTACCATCAGGCCCCTTCCGCACAGCTGTCACCGGTGCGCCACAGCGTTCTACGCACCTACCGACGCAACACCGGGCGCGGTCCGCAGCTTCCCGGTCAGGCCCGGGGCCGTCCACCGGGCGGCCGCGCCGGGGTTCACCGGACGTGGGGTGCTGCCGTGGAGGGGGTGCGCTCGGGGCCCGCTGACCGGGCTCTGGTCCCGGAGGCGTATTGAGCAGGATAAGGGAGCGGCGGGGCTGCTCTGACCCGGGGGTGTCGGCCCGCGGGTTTGGAGCGGCCCCCACCAGGTGCGAAGCTGGACGGATCAGCACGTGGGAAGGGCACTGGTCATGCGGAGCGAGGACACCGAGTTCGTCGGCGGACCGTTGGACGGCCGGGTACTGCCGATCATGGTGAGCCTGTTCAACGGGGTGCCCAAGGTCTACCGGGTGCCGGTGCCGGCCCATGGTGACGAGCCGGCCCGGACCCTGCTGTACGACCGGGCCAAGGTGTACAACGCCAAGGGGCGGATGCGCTGGCGGTACGAGTACCGGGCGCCCGAGGACGTCGTCCAGTAACCCTCCTCCCCCGCCCGCGGACTCACGCCTCCTCGGCCTCGGCCAGGATCAGGTAGAGCTTCTTGCGGGCCTCCACCAGCACCGCCAGCCCCTTGGTGCGCTGCTCCTCGGTGCCGGTGGTCATCACCTGGCGGATCGCGTGGTCCAGTGAGGCCATGGTCTGCCCCACCTCCTGCACCGCTGCCCAGTCGATGCCGCGCCCGGCCTCCTGCCAGGGCTCGGCCGAACCGCCCTCGGCCTCGGCGCGACCGGTCTCGGTGAGCGTGAACAGCCGCTTGCCACTGGACTCCTGAGCCTCGATCAGGCCCTCCTCCTCCAGCAGCTGCAGGGTCGGGTAGACCGATCCCGGGCTGGGCCGCCAGGCGCCACCGGTCCGCTCGCCGATCTCGGTGATCATCTCGTAGCCGTGCATCGGACGCTCCTTCAGCAGCGCCAGCAGCGAGGCCCGGACGTCGCCGCGCCGCGCCCGCCCGTGCCGGCCGCGCCCGCGGCCGCCGCGGTGCGGTCCGAAGCCCCCGAACGGGCCACCGCCGAACGGGCCGCCCGGCGGCATCGGCGGCCCGAAGGCGCCGCGCCCCTCGCCGTACTCACCCAGCGGTTCGCCGAACCGGGCCCGGTAGCCGCGCCTGCCATGTCGTTCTGCGCGCATGATGCGCACCTCCTTGGTTGCCTTTCGTTGTCGTACGCGCCCGTTGTCGGTATGACTGTCGCGTACTGTCTCGATGGCTCAACGATATATCGGTGACTGTCGACTGGCAACGATATATCGGAAAGAACTTCCAGCGGCGGGTTCCCGGATCCGGGCAGGCCGGGCCGCTACCGTGGCAGGCATGGCCGGCGAGAGAGATCTTCATGAGCTGCTCAGGCAGCTGCGCCCCGAGGTCGCCCCGGGGCGGTATGTCTTCTGCAGCTTCCCCGGGCGGGTGCCGGCCGGGCTGCGTCCGGTGGTGACCGTCGCGGAGCCGGAGGGCATCACGGCGGTGGTCGAACAGCAGGAGGCCGAGGCACTCGGGCTCGACTACGCCTATCCGGCGGTCTGGATCACGCTGCGCAGCCTCCCCCAGCCTTCGGCCGGGGGGACCCCCATGGTGCGGGACGAGACCGGGATGGCGATCGCCACCGCGGTCGCCGGCCGGCTGGCCGAGCACGGGATCAGCTGCAACGTGGTGGCCGGCTTCCACCACGACCACCTGTTCGTGGCCGCCGACCACGCCGAGCGTGCGGTGCGGGTGCTGGAGCGGCTCGCCGCCGGCTGACGGCGAGCGCGGTCGCACCTCACTGGCGCCGCAGCACCGTCACCTGGTCGCGGTTGAACACCACCGTGAACCGGGCCCCCGGGTGGAACGCGGCGCCGTAGGCGGGCAGATCGGTCGGGGGGTTGTTCCAGCCCTCCGTGTCGAGCACCAGGTACTGCGGCGGGTTCGGCTTGCAGCCACCGACCCAGTAGGCGTCGTCGGCGGCGGCCAGCCGGGAGAGCGGCCCCATGGTGGACTCCACCGTGACGCCGCGCGGCACCAGCGCCAGCGCGTCCCGCAGCGCCGCCGCGTGCTGCCCGCCGCTCCAGGTGCCCGGGTCGGCCAACCCGCCGACGCCGACCGGCAGGCTCACCGTGCAGGCCGCGCCGATCGCCAGGGCGCCGGGCACCATGCCCTCCGCGAAGCCCCGCAGCACCGACCCCGCATTGCCGGCCCGCAGCCGGGCGATCGCGTCCACCAGGGCCAGGAAGAGGATCGGCATCAGGGTCGCGTTGTAGTGCCAGTCCTGCCCCCAGAACATCGAGTTCGAGGAGGCGAAGCGCCAGGCCAGGGTGGGCAGGGCGAGCAGCACCAGCGGCGAGCGCAGCGCCAGGAACCCGACGATGCCCAGCAGCCAGCCGCAGGTCTTCCAGACCGTCAGCCGGGTGAACGGCGCGATCGCCAGCTGCCACAGCTGCGGATGGGTGCCGCCGGGCAGCTTGGCCCAGTAGTCGTACTGGTGCTGGGGGTTGAAGTGCGGGATCAGCACGCCGACGGTGAGTGCCGCGAACCCCAGGCCGAACAGCACCAGCCCGGCCGCGGTGGACCGGCGCCGGGCCGTCACCAGCAGCACCACGCCGACCGCCGCCACGGTCAGCCCCATGTCCTCCTTGACCAGCACCAGCGGCATGGCCCACCAGGCCGCCCGGTCCCACCGCTTGAACAGCAGCTGGCGGCAGACCACGGCGAGCAGCGGGACGGCGAAGGCGATCTCGTGGAACTCGAAGTCGATCGCCCGTTGCAGCCCCCAGGACAGGCCGTAGGCGGCACCGATCAGCAGGCCCTTGCTGCGACTGCCGAGGACCCGCTCGGTGGTGTCCGAGACCACCCCGATCGACCAGGCGAACAGTGCGGCCTGGGCGGCCAGCAGCATCACCGGCGACGGCCACACCCACCAGACCGGGGCCAGCAGCGCGACGATCGGGGACCAGTGGTCGCCGAGCGCGTTGTAGCCCGGGCCCTTGATCGACAGGGTCGGCGCGCCGAAGTGCGCATAGCCCTTGACCGCCTCGGTGAAGATCCCGAGATCCCAGGAGGGCGCCGCGAACCGCTGGTAGCGCAGCAGCTCCACCAGCCCGTACCCGAGCAGGAAGAGCACGGCCAGCGCCAGGTGCGGCCCGGCCTCCCGCAGCCGGCCCTGGCGGGCCGCCTGGGCCGCCCGCCCGGTACGGCCCCAGACGGGCACCCGCTGGGACGGGATCGCGGACTCGCGGGTCTCGGCCATCCGGGCAGGGCCCCTTCCGCTCTCGTGCTGTGCTCGTGCTGTGCTCGTACTGTTCCGCGGTGTTCTCGCCGACCGGTGTGCGAAGGGTGCAGGCTACCGCGTGCCCGCCCGAGCGGCACAGTGGCGGCGGCGGTGTTCCGCCGCTCGCGAGGGCCCGGACCCCCTATCGTGGTGCCATGACGCTGCCTGTGCCCGCCGTGCTGCGGATCGTCTCCCGCTCGTCCCCGATGGCCATGGCCCAAGTCGCCCGGGTCCAGGCCGAACTGACGGCCCTGCACCAGGGAATCCACACCGAGGTGGTGCCGGTCACCACCTCCGGGGACCGCTGGACCGGGGCGCTCTCGGCACTCGGCGGCAAGGGCGCGTTCACCAAGGAGGTGGACGCCGCGCTCCTGGCCGGCGAGGCGGACTTGGCCGTGCACTGCGTCAAGGACGTCCCCGCCGACCGTCCGCTGCCGGCCGGCACCGTGTTCGCCGCCTTCCTGCGCCGCGACGACGTGCGGGACGCCCTGGTGCACCCCGGCGGCCTGACCCTCGATCAGCTGCCGCCCGGCTCCCGGATCGGCACCTCCTCGGTCCGCCGGATCGCCCAACTCGCCGTCACCCACCCGCAGCTGATCTGCGTGCCGATGCGCGGCAACGCCAACCGGCGGCTGGAGAAGCTGGCCGCCGGCGAGGCCGACGCGCTGCTGCTCGCCGCCTCCGGCCTGGCCCGGATCGGCGCCGAGCACCGGATCAGCGAGATCCTGCCGGTGGAGCTGATGTGCCCGCCGATCGGTGCCGGGGTGCTCGCCATCCAGTGCCGGGAGGACGACGCGGCCACCATCGCGGCGGTCAGCGGGCTCGGCGACGAGGACGCCTGGCGGGAGACCACCGCCGAGCGGATGTTCCTGCACGTGCTGCAGGGGCACTGCAACAGCCCGATCGCCGGCTTCGCCCGGGCCGAACGGGACGGGCGGCTCTCGCTGCGCGGCCGGGTCTTCTCACCGGACGGCAAGACCGTGCTGGACGCCCATGAGTGGGCCGGTCCGCTGGACCCGGCGACCCTGGGTACCTCGGTCGCGGTGGCGCTGCTGCGGCAGGGCGCGCGCGAGGTGATCGACGCCATCCCGCACTGACGCTCCGCCTGCCGGCTCCTGGCTCCGAGCGCCTGGCGCCCCGGGGTCACTCGCCCTCGCGGCGGTTCTCCTCACGGGCCTCCGCCACGCCCGCCTCGTGGCCGGCCTGGTAGACCCGGCGGACGAAGTCGGCGGCCTGCTCCTGCGTCAGATCGCTGGTCAGCGTCATCAACTCGTCGGTGAAGCGGATCAGCCAGTGCTGTCGGTGTGCCATGGGTCCCATGACACACCGTCAGCCCGGCGCCCGCCCGCTGGAGCGGGCATCCGGGGCGGCGCCGAGCCGGGAGCCCGGGCAGTTCTCGCCCGTCTTGACGCCCCGCGGCGCGACCAAGGTGCACCCCGAGCCGTTGTCGCCTCCGGTCTCGTAGGTTCGTTGGTTTCCAGCCGTGCTCCTCGGCATGCTGGCGGTGCCCAGAGCAGCAACGGAGACGGCACCATGACCACCGCCGCGCACCCGCCGACCGACGAGCCGCTGATCCCGATGCCGGCGTTGGCGCTGCCTGCGCTCCGATCGCCGCGAGGAGTGGAGCGAGTGGTGTCTGGTACCAGGAACTCGTACCATTCCAGTACAGAAATTTGGACTCACGCGGAGGGTACTCCGATGGCCATCAGCGCGAGCGACGCACGCAAGCAGCTCTTCCCGTTGATCAAAAAGGTCAACGATGACCACACCCCGATACGGATCACCTCCAAGAGCGGGGACGCAGTCCTCATGTCCGCCGAGGACTACGACTCGTGGCAGGAGACGATCTATCTCCTGCGCTCCCCCGCCAATGCCCAGCGGCTCATGGAGGCCGCCGCCCGGGACAGGGTCGGCCACCCCGGCGCCACCAAGACCATGGAGGAGCTGGAAGCCCTGGCCGGTGAGGTGTGAGGAGCATCCACGTCGATCCGGACGCCTGGGAGGACTTCCTGTTCTGGCTCGGTTCGAAGCGGAAGATGGCTCAGCGGATCACCCGCCTGATCGGCGAGATCCAGCGCGACCCGTTCAACGGGATCGGAAAGCCCGAGCCGCTGAAGGGCGACCTGGCCGGCTACTGGTCACGCCGGATCGATGACGAACACCGCCTGGTGTACCGAGCCGACGAGAAGGAGGTGAAGATCCTCAAGGCTCGCTACCACTATCAGTAAGAGTGGCGCACCAGCTCCACGAAGGCTCTCGCCAAGCTGAACGGCGACTGTGCTTCTCGATCTACCGCACTACGCCTCAGCAGGTCACAGGCGTGGATGACGAATCAAGGAGCAGCAGTACCACCGCGCGCAGCATGGGCGTCGCGCGGCGGTACTGGCGGGCCCGCGCTGTCGGCGGACCTGTCGCACATCGCGACGGAGGAACGAACTGTTGGCCAGGTAGTCCCCATGGGCCGCCCGGAGCCTAGTGCGTGCCCCGGACAGTCCGTGCCCGGGCCGACTCAAAGGCCGGCCCGGGCACGGGAATTCAAACGATCAGACCACCACCTGGGTGTCGACGGGCGAGGTGGAGCCGTTGAACTTCGTACTTCCGCCGTAGACGCCGGTCAGCAGGTGGCTGCCGACGCTGAGGGGAGAGGTGGTGAGTGACTACTCATCAACTGGTTGGGCTGGTTGCTCCGTACGGGTGACTTACGTGCCTACCGCCTGTTCCGGTTACAGGGGATGGTGCATTACTTCTGCTATTGGACCCGGTGGGCTGCCCATCCCTTCCCGGGGGACGGGCTGTCGCCTGTTCTGGCTGCGACGGCCAGTGGCGGCACCAGATGGGCGCCCCCTGGAAGGTTGCGAGACGCTCTCGTTGGCACCGTTGCTATTACCTGACGGTTCATCAGTTCGTCTTTCCAGGCACCTCACCTCACGATCAAACCGGATCAAAGGGGTGTGTCATGGCCAACGCATTTCAGGCGAAGTGGCGTCAACTGTTGGGCATCGCAGGGCCCAAGGGTGGACCGCTGGACCCGACCGTGCCAGTGGGCAACTTTCCGACGGGAGAGGCCATCACTCCCGACGGCCTGCACGTGTACGTCGCCAATGAGGGCAGCAACACGGTCAGCGTCATCAGCACCGCCACCAACACCGTCACCGCCACCATCCCGATGGGGACCGCACCGTTCGAGGTGGCTGCCGCGCCGGACGGTCTGCGTGTCTATGTCACCAACGAGGGCGACAACACGGTCAGCGTCATCAGCACCGCCACCAACACCGTCACCGCCACCATCCCCGTCGGGACCACACCGTTCGGGGTCGCCACCACACCCGACGGCCTACACGCGTACGTCGCCAACAGCGGCGACAACACCATCAGCGTCATCGACACCACCACCAACACCGCCACCACCACCATCCCCGTCGGGACCACACCGTTCGGGGTCGCCACCACACCCGACGGCCTACACGCGTACGTCGCCAACAGCGGCGACAACACCATCAGCGTCATCGACACCACCACCAACACCGCCACCACCACCATCCCCGTCGGGACCACACCGTTCGGGGTCGCCACCACACCCGACGGCCTACACGCGTACGTCGCCAACAACAGTGACAACACCATCAGCGTCATCGACACCACCACCAACACCGCCACCACCACCATCCCCGTGGGAGCCGCGCCGACCAGCCTCGCGATCAGCCCCGACGGCCTGCACGCCTACGTCACCAACAACGGCGACAACACCATCAGCGTCATCGACACCACCACCAACACCGTCCCCAGCACCGTCCCCGTGGGAACCGGGCCATTCGATGTGGCAATCACCCCCGACGGCCTGCACGCCTACGTCACCAACAACAGTGACAACACCGTCAGTGTGATCGACACCGCCACCTTCACGACTACCACCGCCCTGAGCTCGGCGCCCGATCCGTCGGTGTTCGGCCAGGCGAAGTTTCTCACCGCCACCGTCACCTCCGAGGACGGCTCTCCGACGGGGGCGGTGTCGTTCTTCGACGGCGCGACCCTGCTGGGTACCGGCATGCTCGCCGGAGGCGTGGCCTTGTGCACCACCTCCGCCCTCAGCGTGGGCAGCCACTCGCTGACCGCCGTCTACAACGGGACCGGCAGCTTCAACGGGTCGACGTCGCCCGTGGACACCCAGACGGTCGGGAAAGCCGGCACCGCGACCGCCCTGTCATCGGCGCCCGATCCGTCGGTATCGGGTCAGGCGAAGGTTCTGACCGCGATTGTCACCGTGGTGGCCCCTGGAGCGGGCACACCGACAGGAACGGTGTCGTTCTTCAACGGCGCGACCCTGCTGGACACCGGCGCCCTCGCCGCCGGCGTCGCCAGCTTCACCACCTCCGCACTCAGCGACGGCAGCCACCCACTGACCGCCGTCTACAGCGGGGACGGCGACTTCAACGGGTCGACGTCGCCCGTGGACACCCAGACCGTCGGGAAAGCCGACACCGCGACCGCCCTGAGCTCGGCGCCCGATCCGTCGGCATCGGGTCAGGCGAAGGTTCTGACGGCGACTGTCACCGTGGTGGCCCCTGGAGCGGGCACACCGACAGGAACGGTGTCGTTCTTCAACGGCGCGACCCTGCTGGGCACCAGCGCCCTCGCCGAAGGCGTGGCCACGTTCGGTACCACCACGCTGAGTGTGGGCAGCCACTCACTGACCGCCGTCTACAGCGGGGACGCCGACTTCAACGGGTCGACGTCGCCCGTGGACACCCAGACCGTCACTGGCCACTCCGCCCCGTCGCTGCACGTCGTTGCTCCGGACATCGGCCTCGCCAGCGGCGGCGGCACCGTCCTGCTCATCGGCGCGAACCTCAACGGTGTCGTCGCGGTCACATTCGGCGGCACTCCGGCCACCATCGTCTCGCAGGACCTGGGGATGTTCGTACTGGTCCTGACGCCCGCCCATGCCGCCGGCACGGTGCCGATCGTCGTCCACACCTCGTCCGGCCCCAGCAACCCGGTGAACTACACCTATATCTGAGGCGCACCACGGTCGCTCGTACTGCAGCGGCAGATCCTGATGAGGTGATCGGGTTGGATCGCGCGGGCGGAGGTTGAACGGTCGTCGCCCCGGAGGCGCTGGGCCAAGAATCGCTCCCCTACTTGTCGCCATCCAGGAGCTGATGCCCTGGGTTCGCCAATGGGAGGCGCTGACAGAGCCACGCCCGGACCTCGTTCACGCCGAGACGTACCAAGGCAACCTCGATGACGTGTTCACCCGCTTCGGGGCTCAGCACCCACGACTTGATCTCGTGGCGGCCGCGGAAAGCCATTTCGAAGAGGAACTAACGGATGATGGCGCAGCGCTTGTCGGCAACGGGTGCAACGGCTACCTGGAGAGCAGCTTCCTGCCCGGCCGCACCTTCACCGGCCCTCAATCGGTGGGACTTTTCAGGGACTTTCAGCGCTGTCCGAGGGACGTTCGAGGGACTTTCGGCCGCGTAACACGGCAGCCCCCGAAAGATCGGAAAGGGCCTCCGACGCAGGTCAGAGGCCCTTTCCCGGGCAAAGCCCCAGCTAGGGGCGGACGAGTCGGCCTGTACGCCGGGTTCTGTCTCCCGGGGTGCTTGCGCGGCCCGGGGAGGCGGTCATCCATCTAGGGCTGCCGTTGCCGACAGCCTCGTGCGGTCTACCCGCGGGCTCGGGCGAGCAGCCCTCGAACACCCGCGCACGGGACCCGAGGGTCCCGATCTTGACCTTGCTCCGAGTGGGGTTTACCGAGCCGGCCGAGTCACCTCGGTCGCTGGTGGTCTCTTACACCACCGTTTCACCCTTACCTACCGAGGTAGGCGGTCTGTTTTCTGTGGCACTGTCCCGCGGGTCACCCCGGGTGGGCGTTACCCACCACCCTGCTCTGTGGAGCCCGGACGTTCCTCGGCGGGCCCCGTGAGGGACCCGTCGCGACCGCCCGGCCGGCTCGTCCGCCGTACTGGTCATCGTAGCCGGTCGTGACCGGTCCCCCGGACCGAGGGCGGTCACCAGGCGGCGGGCGTCGTCTCGCACTGGGTCTTGAGGCCGAGCGCCTCCAGGGCGAGGTACCGGCGGATCAGCCGGCCGTAGAGCAGGCGGCCCAGCAGGGCCAGCGGGCCGGTCAGGCGCAGGTCCAGGGTGACCCGGGTGCCGGTCGGGGTGGCCTGCAGCCGGTGGCCGGCCTCGGTCGTCACTCCCGGGGCACGGGTGTGCCAGACGAACGAGCGCTCCGGCTCGTACGCGGTGACCTGCCAGTGCGCGCCGCGCAGCCGGGGCTGCTTGATCCACACCCGGGAGCCGACGCCGAACGGGCGCTCGGGGTCCGGGCGGCGGATCAGCTCGACGGACGGCGTCCAGGTGTGCCAGTGCTGCACATCGGTGAGCACGGCCCAGACTGCCGCGGGCTCGGCTTCGATCTCGACCTGTTCTCGGTGGAACATCGCGTGCCACCCCCTCCTCACCCATGGTAGGGAGATTGCCCATGGTAGGGAGGGTGACGGCGGGCGGGTAGATTGCTGCGGAAGGTTCTTGAGGAGTATCGAGGAGAAGTCACGCGCATGCCGTTCCTGGTCCTGCTGCCGCCGTCCGAGGGCAAGGCCGAGGCGCCCGAGGGGGCGCCCCTGAACCTGGCCGAGCTGTCGCTGCCGGGGCTGGCCGAGGCCCGCGAGCGGGTGCTGTCGGCGCTGGTGGAGCTCTGTCGCGGGGACGAGGACGACGCCGCCTCGGTGCTCGGGCTGAGCAAGGGCCTGCGCGGCGAGGTGGCCCGCAACGCGGGGCTGCGCACCGCCGGCACGCTGCCGGCCGGCGAGCTCTACACCGGAGTGCTGTACGACGCGCTGGCCCTCGGCAAGTTGGACGAGGCCGCCTACGGGCGGGCCGAGCGCTCGCTGCTGGTGTTCTCCGGGCTGTGGGGCGCGGTGCGGATCGGCGACCGGATCCCCGCCTACCGCTGCTCTGGCGGGGTCAAGCTGCCGCCGCTCGGGGCGCTGGGCGCTTACTGGCGGCGGGAGTTGGCCGAGGTGCTGCCGCGCGAGGCGGCGGCCGACTCGCTGGTGCTGGACCTGCGCAGCTCGGCGTACGCGGCGTCCTGGAAGCCGGCCGGCGAGGTGGCGGCGCGGACCGCGACGGTGCGGGTGCTGCACGAGAAGGACGGCAAGCGCTCGGTGGTCAGCCACTTCAACAAGGCCACCAAGGGGCGGCTGGTCCGCGACCTGCTGAACTCCGGTGCCGAACCGGCCACTCCGGGCGAGCTGTTCGAGGTGCTGGGCGGGCTCGGCTACACCGTTGAGCTGGCCGCCGAGGGCACCGCCCGCAAGCCGTGGCAGCTGGACGTGGTGGTCACCGGCCTGCACTGAGCGCAGGGTCACTGCAGCTCAGTGACCAAGCGCTCAGTCAGCGCAGGTGCCCCGTGTCGTTCAGCAGCCGCAGCGAGGCGTTCCCGTCGCCGTAGTACTGCACCGCGCAGATCGAGGCCGCCGACAGCTCCATCCGGTAGATCGCGTCCGGCGGCGCGCCGAGGGCCAGCCGGACCAGCGTCTTGATCGGGCTGACGTGCGAGACCACCAGCACGGTCTTGCCGGCGTAGCGGGCCAGGATCTTGTCCCGGGCCACCGAGACCCGCTGGGTCAGCGAGGCGAAGCTCTCGCTGCTGCCGGTGGGCCTGGCCTTGGTGGAGGCCAGCCAGGCGTCCAGGTCCGCCGGGTGGCGCTCCTGCACCTCGGCGAAGGTGAGCCCCTCCCAGGCGCCGAAGTCCAGCTCACGCAGCCCCTCCTCGACCCGGACCTCCAGGCCGAGCCGGACCGCCACCGCCTCCGCGGTCTGCCGGGTGCGCAGCATCGGCGAGCAGACCACGGCCTGCACGGTGCCGCGCCCGGCCAGCGCCTCGGCGGCCCGCTCGGCCTGCCAGCGGCCCCTGGCGGAGAGCTCCGGGTCGCTGCCGGTGGAGCCGGAGAACCGCTTCTGCGGGGTGAGCGCCGTCTCGCCGTGGCGCAGCAGCACCAAGGTGGTGGTGATGCCCAGGTCGGCGCCCCAGCCGGCCTTGGGGGCGGCGGGCTCCGGCAGCGGCTCCGGGTCGGTCGCGAGCACCGGGGCGGCGGGCCGGACCTTGGGCTCCCACTGCTTGCCGGCCTTGCCCGCGTCCATCGCCTCGTTGGCCAGCCGGTCGGCGTCCTTGTTGCGTTCGCGCGGGATCCACTCGTAGCCGACCCGGCCGCGCGGGAAGACCTCGCGGGCCTCGGCGGCCAGCGGCTGCATGTCCGGGTGCTTGATCTTCCAGCGCCCGGACATCTGCTCGACCACCAGCTTGGAGTCCATCCGGACGTCCACCCGGGCCTCGGGGTCAAGCTCACGGGCGGCGCGCAGGCCGGCGATCAGGCCCCGGTACTCGGCCACGTTGTTGGTCGCGGTACCGATGTACTCGGCGGCCTCGACCAGGATCCGGCCGGTGTCGCCGTCCCGGACCACCGCGCCGTAGCCGGCCGGGCCCGGGTTGCCCCGGGAGCCGCCGTCCGCCTCGACGATGAACCTGCGCTCCGCCATCAGAGCTGCCCTCAGATGCCCGAGTCGGAGGTGCGGACCAGGATCCGGCCGCAGTTCTCGCAGCGGACCACGGCGTCGGCCGGCTCGGCCTTGATCGCGTTGAGGTCGGCGTGGGCGAACTCCACCCGGCAGCCCTCGCAGCGGCGCTGGAAGAGCCGGGCCGCGCCGACCCCGCCCTGCTGCTCGCGCAGCCGGGTGTAGAGCTTGAGCAGGTCCGCCGGGATGACCGCGGCGACGGCCTCGCGGTCACGGGCGACCTTGGCCACCTCGGCGTCGATCTCGGCGAGGGCCGCGTCCCGGCGCCCGGTGGCCTCCTTGAGCACCACCTCGGCGTGCTCCAGCCGGCCGGTCAGCTCGGTCACCCGGGTCTGGGCGGTCTCCAGGCGCTCCATCACCTCCAGCACGACGTCCTCCAGATCGCCCTGGCGCTTGGCCAGCGAGGCGTTCTCGTGCTGCAGGTTCTCCAGGTCCTTGGCGGAGCCGACCGCGCCGGAGTCCATCCGCTGCTGGTTGCGGGCGGCCCGGGTGCGGACCTGCTCCACGTCCTGCTCGGCCTTGGCCAGCTCGCGGGTGGTGTCGCCGTGCTGGGCCTCGGCGGCGACCACCAGGTCCTTGAGCGCGGTGTGGTCGGCGGTGGCCTTGTCGATCTGGGCGTGCTCGGGCAGGCTGCGGCGCCGGTGGGCCAGCTGGTCCAGCTTGGAGTCGATGGCCTGCAGGTCGAGAAGGCGGATCTGGTCGGCGGGCGCGGCGTTCACGCGGGGAGCTCCTGGGGGAATGGGGTCGAGCGGTCGGGTGGGTGGTGCGCCTTAGGAGGACGCGGGGTGCGGCATCGGCGCGTGCGCCGTCCACGGGTCGGTGACCAGCGTGGAGACCCGGGTCTCCAGCGTCCAGCCGTGCTTCTCGGCGACGCCGCCGAGTTCGCGGGCGGCCTGCTTCAGCCAGGGCCACTCGGTGGCCCAGTGGGCGGCGTCGACCAGGGCGATCGGGGCCGCCTCGGAGGCCTCGGAGGCCGGGTGGTGGCGCAGGTCGGCGGTGACATAGGCGTCCACGCCGGCGGCCCGGACCTCGGCGAAGAAGCTGTCGCCGGAGCCGCCGCTGACCGCGACCCGACGGATCGTCAGGCCGGGGTCGCCGGCCACCCGGATCCCGGTGGCGGTGGCGGGCAGTCCGGCCGCCACCCGGTCGGCGAAGGCGCCCAGCGGCAGCGGCTCGGGCAGCTCGCAGATCCGCCCGGTGCCGCGCCGCCCGGCCGGGTCGGTCGGGTCCGGCACCAGCGGGCCGAGCACCCGCACGCCGATCGCCTCGGCCAGCGCGTCGGAGACCCCGGGGTCGGCGTGGTCGGCGTTGGTGTGGGCGACGTGCAGGGCGATGCCGGCCCGGATCAGCGAGTGCACCACCCGGCCCTTGAAGGAGGTGGCGGCCACGCTGGTGGTGCCGCGCAGATAGAGGGGGTGGTGGGTGACGACCAGGTCGGCACCCCAGGCGGCGGCCTCTTCGGCCACCGCCGGCACCGGGTCGACCGCGAAGAGCACCCGGCGCACCTCGGCGTCCGGATCGCCGCAGACCAGTCCGACGGCATCCCAGGACTCCGCCCACCGGGGCGGGTACAGCTCTTCCAGTGCGGTGATGACCTCGGACAGTTTCGGCACCCGTTGAGACTACCGCCTGCCTGGGCCGGAGCGGGCCGGACGGGTGCTCGTCAACCCGCGTGCGAGGGCGCTCCGAGGCCCGCCGGCCCTCTGCCGCGCCGCGCTCGCCCGGGAGTGCGGGGGCGAATGAGGCATGATCGGCGGCCCGCATGACGGCGAAAACGAATCCAGATCACCCTTACGAGTGAAGTGACCCGCTTGGCGTTGAGCACCCCTCGCACTGAAAGTAACTTCTCTGGTGCGCCGGGAAGTTACTCGGGCCGGGGGGCTGAGAAAGAGCCGCGAAGCCGCAGTCGACATTCGACGCGGGTAGCGGCGGCAGGTGACTTCCCGCACTTCCGAAGGCCTCCGGGGGATTCCCGGGCCGGCCTTGCGGACATCGAATCCGGACCGTCGAGCCAGAACAGGGGTGTGAAAGCAGCATGGGGACGGGCACACCATTGCGCTCGGTCGGGGGGGCGGAGTCGGTGGACGACGCGTGGCGGACCGGGGCGCTCGCGGACGACACGCTGGTGGAGGTGGCGCGGGCGGCCGTGACCGGTGCCGCGGCACCGGGCGGCGCCGAGGTCGCGGGCGGCTGGGGGGCCGCCTGCGACGGCTTCTGGTGCACGGTCCGGCCGCCCGAGGGCGTGCCGGCGCCGCCCGCCCAGGGGTGGAAGATCCATGTCAGTGCGGCCGGCACGGTGGCCACCGAGGTGCTCTCGGCGGTGGCCGGGGCGATCGCCGAGGATCCGTGCACCTTCAAGTTCGCGGCCGACCGGGAAAAGCTGCACCAGATCAATTCCCGGAACAGCGAGCGCGGTTCGGCCGGAAAGTTCATCACCGTCTATCCGGCGGACGAGGTGCAGTTCCTGCGGCTCGCCGAGGAATTGCACCGGGCCACCGAGGGAATGCCGGGGCCGGTGGTGCTGTCGGATCGCCCTTTCGCGCCCGACAGTCTGGTGCACTACCGGTACGGCGCGTTTTCCCGGCGGGCCGAACTCGGTAATGACGGCGCTTATCGATCGATGTTGCACGGACCTGACGATGAACGGTTCGAAGATGTTCGTATGGCCGGCTACCGCTGCCCGCCCTGGGTGGTCGACCCGGTACGGGGAGCGGAGGCGGCGGTGGCGAGCGGCGCACGGCGCGGCGGTGGCGGGGTGCTGGTCGGCGGGCGGTTCGCGCTCACCGCGGCGCTGCGGCACTCCGCGAAGGGCGGGGTGTTCCTGGGCACCGACACCACCGACGGCACCCCCGTGGTGGTCAAGCAGGCCCGCGCCCACATCGAGGTGGACCGCTCCGGCACCGAGGCCCGCAGCGCGCTGCGCCACGAGGCCCGGATGCTCGCCGAGTTGGCCGACCTCGGGCTGACCGCCCGACCACTGGAGCTGATCGAGCAGCAGGACTCGCTGCTGCTGGTGCAGGAGCACATCGCGGGCCAGGCGCTGGGCAGTTGGGTGGCGGCCCGGCTGACCAGGGACGGCGCGCCGGACGTGCCGTGGGACCAGGCGCAGCCGATGGCGCTGGCCCTGGTCGACCTGCTGGCGCGGGTGCACGCGGCCGGCGTGGTGCTGCGCGACCTGGCACCCGGCAACGTCCTGGTCCGCACCGATGGGTCGCTGTGCCTGGTGGACCTCGAACTCGCCTGCGCCGTCGGCACCTTGGCCGGCACCGCGGGCACCCCCGGCTACCGCGCCCCGGAGCAGCGCGGGTCGGCCGCGGTGGCCGACCCGCAGGCCGACCTGTTCGCGCTCGGCGGGCTGTTCTTCCTGCTGGCCACCGGGCACGACCCGCTGCTCCCCGAGCAGCCCGCCCCCGGCCGTCCGCTCCCGCAGCGCCTCGACCGATGGCTGGCACTGGCCGCCCGCACCGGCGCCACCGCGCGCCGACTGGCCCCGCTGGTCCGCGAGTTGCGCGCCGAGCGGCCCGAGCAGCGCGCCCCCCTCGCCGAGGTCCGCCGACTGCTCGGCGCCCCGGCCGCTCCCCCGCCCGTCCCCGCGCCGCAGCCGTTCGACCGGCTGGTCCGGGACGGGCTGCGCCGGCTGGCCGAGACCGCCACCCCGCACCGTCCCGACCGGCTCTGGCCGACCGTGCCGAACGGGCAGCGCACCGACCCGTGCAATGTGCAGCACGGCGCGGCCGGCGTGCTCGCCGTGCTGGCCCGCGGGCTGGCCGTCCATCCGGCCGCGGCGCCGACGATCCGCCAGGCCGCCCGCTGGATCGAGCGGCGCTGCGCCGCCGAACCCGTGGTGCTGCCCGGCCTGCACTTCGGCCGCTCCGGGGTCGCCTGGGCGCTGCTGGACGCCGCCGAGGCGCTGGGCGACGAGGCCGCCGCCGAGCGGGCCCGGCGCCTCGCCGAGCCGATCCCGCACCGGTGGCCCAACCCGGACGTCTGCCACGGCGCCGCCGGGGCCGGCTTCCTGCGGCTGCGGCTCGGCGACCACCAAGCCGCGCTGGACGCTGCCCGGGGGCTGCTCGCGGCCGCCGTGGCGGAGCCGTACGGCACGGTCTGGCCGGTGCCGAAGACCTTCGACTCCAGCCTGGTCGGCATCACCCACCTCGGGTACGGGCACGGCGTGGCCGGCGTCGGCGCCTTCCTGCTGGCGGTGCACCGGGCCACCGGCGACGCCGCCGCCCTGGCCGGCGCCGAACGGGCCGTCCGGACGCTGACCGCCACCGCCCGCACCGCCGCCGGTGCCCGCTACGACGGCCAGGGCGCCGCCTGGTGGCCGCAGAGCGCCGGCGACCCGGCGACCGTCCGGCTGGCGCACTGGTGCAACGGCTCCTCGGGGGTGGGCAGCTTCCTGCTCCGCTACTGGCAGGCCACCGGCGACACCGGCGCGGGTGAACTGGCCCTGGCCGCCGGCCAGGCGGTGCTGGACAACCGCTGGCACTGCGGCACCAGCGCCTGCCACGGCCTGGCCGGGGACGGCGAGTACCTGCTCGACCTGGCCGAGGCCACCGGCGAGGCGCGCTTTACGGACGGCGCCCGGGAGTTCGCCGAGCTGCTCGGCGCCCGCGCGGTGCTGCACGACGGCCTGCTGGTGCTGCCCGACGAAACCGGCACCGGCTGCGCGGCCGGCTACGGCACCGGGACGGCCGGACCGCTCGCCTTCCTGCTGCGCCTGCTGCACGGCGGGCCGCGGCTCTGGGTCGACCCGGTCGCCGCCACCGCCGTCCGGCAGCCCACCGCCCGTCAGGAGCCGACCGCATGAACACCGCGATACGTGCCACCACTCCCGCACTGCGCCGGCTCAGCTTCGCCTTCGCCGCGGACGGCTCGCACGCCGCCTGCCTGGCCGCCGGCCCCGACGGCGGCTGGTACGCCGAGAGCTGGCGGCTCGCCCCGGGCGCCCTGGCCGAGCCCGTTCCGCTGCCGCTGCCCGGCGGCCGCTTCGAGAGCCTGCGCACCCAGCTGGTCCCGCTGCCCGACGGCCGGCTGCTGGCCTGCCGGCACGACGGCGAACGCCACGACCTGGTGCTGCTCGCGCCGGGCCCGGCCGGTGCCGCGGCCGCGGAGCAGCCGGTGGCCACGCTGCGGATGCCCGGGCTGCGGCTGGTGGCGCTCCCAGTGGACCCGGCCGCGTCCTCCCCATCCGACGCACCGGTAGCCGTGGCGCTCGGCACCGACACCACCCCGACCACCCACGCCTGGCTGGTCTTCGCCGACGGGCGCCCGCCCCGCCAGGTCGCCGAGTTCGCCGGGCTGCACGGCGGCGGCGTCTGGCTGGACCGCACCGGGCGGCTGCTGGCGCTGGACCGGGTGCGCGCGGGCGTGGTCAAGTCCGTGGTGCTCGACCTGCGGCTGGGCACCGTGACGCCGCTGCTGGAGATCTCCGAGCGGAGCAACGACCGGCTGGTGCTCTTCGACCCCGACACCTCGTTCCTGCTGCTGCGCAGCGACGCGCCCGGCGCGGACCGGCTCGGCTGGGGCGTGCTGGGCAGTTCGGCCCCCGTGCGGTTCCCCGAGTGCCTGCACGTACCCGGACTGTTCCTGCGTCCCGTGGTGCTCGAACCCGGCGCCCGCGCGCCGGAGCAGACCCGGGTGGCGATCCAGGTCGACCACGGCGTCTCGTCGGCCCTCGCGCTGTGGCGGCCGGGCGGCGGACGGCTGGAGCCGCTCGCGGTGCCGCCCGGCCGGCTGGGCGCGGTCGGCCACTGGTCGGCGGCGGGCCTGCGGATGCCGTACTCCGCGCCGGACCGCCCGGCGGCGCTGGCCACCCTGCGGGTCGACCGGTTGCGCAGCCCGGGGGCCGGGGTGGCCGCCGCGGGGCCGCTGCCGCTCGCCCTGGCCCCGCTGTCCGGGCCGCGGCTGCTGCCCAACCCGGCCGCCGCCGTACCCGGCACCGGGCTGGTCCCGGCCCAGGTCACCGGCGCCCCATCGACTCCGGTGCTCGGCTGGCGGCTGGACGGCAGCTCGGCGCCCGCCGAGGGCGGCCGCTGGCACAGCGCACAGGCGCTGGAACTCGCCGGACCGCTCGGCCCGATCGAGGCGGTGGTCTACGGCGGCGAGGCCTGGCTGAGCAGCCCGCAGCTGGTGCTCGCGCTACACGGCGGTCCGGCCGACGCCTGGCGCCTGGAGTTCGACCCGATGCTGCAGCGGATGGCCGCCGAGGGCCTGGCGGTGCTCGCGCCCAACCAGCGCGGCAGCACCGGCTACGGCACCGAGCACGCGATGGCGATCCGCGGCGCCTGGGGTGGGCCCGACCTGGCCGACGTGCTCGGCCTGCTGGAGGGACTGGCCGGGCAGCGGGCCGCGATCGGGTTGGAGCCACCCGCCCTGTTCGGGGTCAGCTACGGCGCCTTCCTGGCGCTGCTGACCGCCGCCCACGCCCCGGCGGACCGGGTGGCGCGGTGCGCCGTGGTCGCGCCGTTCCTGTCCGGTGCCCGCCTGCTGGCCGAGGCCACACCACCGGTGCGGGCGCTCACCAGGCGGCTGGGCGGCGGCGAACCGGTCGACGACGAGCTCGGCCCGCGTGACGTGCTGGCGCTCGCCGACCGCCTCACCGCGCCGCTGCTGATCGTGCACGGCGACCGCGACGAGGCCGTCCCGGTCGGCCAGTCCCGGGCGCTGCGCCACGAGTTGCTGCGCCTGGGCCGTGCGGAGGGCAGCGACTTCCGCTACGTGGAGGCCGCCGGGGCCGGGCACGAGGTGCTCGCCGAGGAGGGCTCCGCCGTCCTGCACGAGCTGCTGGCCGGCTTCCTGCGGACCGGGCGCACCGGCTGACGAAACGTCACATCACAGACTTCCCCGCTTCGCGATCGCGACGCGACCCGGGGGGACTGCCCGGCCACCGTGGCCGGGCGGGGCACCACACAACACCGCGCCTGACCCGGGCGCGACCATCAAGGGGAGGAACCCATCATGGAGATGACCGCTTTCGAGACCGACCTCGCGGCCCTGCAGGACCTGCCGGAGACCGAGTCGGTCGAGCTGAACGGCGGCAACGGCTGCCAGTTCACCTGCCTGCTCCTGACCTGCCTGATCTTCACCATCGCCTGACGACCATCGCCTGACGCGATCGGGATCAGCAGTCACCCCGGGTGGCCCAGGGCGTTCGCGCTCCGGGCCACCCGGCCTTGCCCCGGAGCGGGTTTGACCGCCGCGATGCGTTCCACCGTGCCGGCCTTGAGCCGCTGGGCCTCGGTGATCCGCAGCCCGGCCGCCTCGACCAGCGGGCGCTGGCGGCGGGTGAAGTGCTCCCCGGCGGCGCGGATCGTGCCCCGCTCGGCGAGCCGCTGGACGGCGTGCAGGAGCGGCCAGCTGCTGCCGACGTGGTCGAGCAGCAGCAGCGTGCCGCCGGGCCTGAGCACCCGGGCCATCTCACCGACCGCCCGGGTCGGCCGGGGGATGGAGCAGAGCGCCAGCACGCACACCACGGTGTCGAACGTGCCGTCCGCGAAGGGGAGTTCCTCCGCGTCGCCGTCACGCAGGTCGGCGTCGATGCCGAGCTCGGCCGCGCGCCGGACGGCGATCGCCAGCATCGCCGGGCTCAGTTCGATCCCGGTGAGCCGCACGCCGGCCCGGTAGTGGGGCAGGCTGCGGCCGGTGCCGATCGCCACCTCCAGCACGCGGCCGCAGGCGCGGGAGCCGATCCACTCCCGTCCGCCGCCGAACCAGACGCGCTCGAAGAAGGCGATCTGCCGGTCGTAGCCGGGGGCCGCCGAGTCCCACAGCCTGCGCTGCCGGGCGGTGGGGCTCTCCTGCTCCATCGGTGCGCCACCTCCTGCGGGGGCCTGCGGCCCGCTCACCTCCACCTTCTCACCGCACCCAGCCGGGCACCCACCCCTCCACGCGGCATGCCTGGGCTGCCGCGAACTCGCGCAGCGCCGCCAGGGCCGGGTGCGAGTTGTCGTCGCGCCAGACCAGCGCGTGCGGGTACAGC
This sequence comes from Kitasatospora sp. GP30, assembly GCF_029892145.1. Lineage (NCBI taxonomy): Bacteria > Bacillati > Actinomycetota > Actinomycetes > Kitasatosporales > Streptomycetaceae > Kitasatospora > Kitasatospora sp. GP30. The sequence goes on along the minus strand of NZ_JARZAH010000002.1, from coordinate 340,564 downwards.
GGCACCGGGTCGACCACCGGGATCCGCCGCAGGTCGTACTCCGCGGGCCAGACCAATCTGGTCCGCTCCGCCGTCAGGGTGGCCACCGTCGCCGAGTCGGCGATCACCTCCAGCAGCGCCTCGCTGCCGAAGTTGGGCCCGACCGCGTCGATGGCGAGCCCGAACTCGGCCACCAACTCGTCGTAGTACGCGGTCCATTCGGTGCCCGGAGAGGCACCCGGGATCCAGATCCGGTGGCCGGTCAGCTCCGCGATGGTGACCTCCCGGGCCGCCGCCAGCGGATGCCGGGGCCCGGCGAGCAGCTGATGGGGCTCGTCGATCACCCGCATCGACCGTACTCCGTCCGGGAGTTGGCGCCCCGGCTGGACGACGGCACGGAACGTCGCATCGATCGCCCCGGAGGCGACGGCGGCGATCGCCGTGTCACCGTCGAAGAGCGTCACCACGTCGAGCTCGATCTCGGGGTGGGCCCGGTGGAACTCCCGCAGCAGCGCCGCCGGCGCGATCCGCATGCCGATCACATCGACCCGCAGCGCGCGCTGCCCCGGCCGCACCGAGGCCACCGCCCGCTCGGCGGACCGCAGCAGCTCGCGGGCGTGCGGGAGGAACGCCTGCCCGTCGATGGTGAGCACCGAGCCGCGCGCGGTCCGGGTGAACAGGCGCACCCCGAGCTCCCCCTCCAGCGTCGCGATCCGCCGGGAGACGGCCTGCTGGGTGATCGCCAGGTCGACGGCCGCGTCCTGGAATCGGCCCGCGTCGGCGGCGGCCACGAATGTGCGCACGGCTTCAAGGTCCATGGGTCGTGATGCTACTGTCACAACGATCCGTTGTGGCTATGCCCCCTCCGATGGGTTTGAACAGCATGTACGCCGCCCGCTTGGATGGTCCGTATCACGGCGGAGTTGTACGACTGGGGAAGGCACACATGGCGAAGCGGCGATCACTCGGGCGGAATTACCACCTTCTCTGGGGTGCCTACGCCGTCAGCGCCTACGGTTCGGGGCTCGGCTTCGGCGCCTTCTCGCTGATCGCGATCCGGGTGCTGCACGCCGGCTCGGCCCAGGTCTCGCTGCTCGCGGCGGCCGGGCTGGCGGTGGGGGCGGCGATCGCGGTGCCGCTCGGGCCCTGGGTGGAGTTCCGCCGCAAGCGGCGGGTGATGGTGGCGATGGACGCGGTGCGGTTCGCCGCCCTGCTGACCATCCCGGCCGCCTATGCCATCGGCCGGCTCAGTTTCCTCCAACTCCTGGTCGTGGCCGTGGTGGTGGCGGCGGCCAAGATCGCCTTCCGGGCGGCCAGCAGCGCCTACCTCAAGTCGCTGGTCCCGCCCGAGGACCTGCTGGCCGCCAACGCCCGCTTCGAGTCGACCACCTGGACGTCCACCGTGCTCGGCCCGCCGCTCGGCGGCGCCGCGATCGGCTGGTTCGGCTCGGTGGTGACGGTACTGGCCGACGCGGTCAGCTATCTGCTCTCCGCGGTGGGGATCGCCGCCATCCGGCACCGCGAACCGCAGCCGGCGCCACCCAGCTCGCCCCGCGCCGGCGGCGGGCTGCTGGACGGCTGGCGCCACATCCTCGGCCACCCCGTGCTGCGCCCGCTGTTCCTCAACTCCGTCCTGTTCAACGCCCTGATCATGGCGACCGAACCGCTGCTCTCCGTGCTGATGCTCGGCCGACTCGGCTTCGCCCCTTGGCAGTACACCCTGGCCTTCGCCACCCCCTGCATCGGCGGCCTGCTCGGCTCACGGCTCTCCAAGCGGGTCGTCGACCGCTACGGCCGGCACCGGGTGCTGCTGGTCGGCGGCACCCTGCGCGCGTGCTGGCCGATCGGCCTGGCCTTCGTCGGCCCCGGCACGGGCGGCATGCTGCTGGTGATCGCCCTCCAGTTCGCCCTGATCGCCTTCATCGGCATCACCAACCCGGTCCTGGCCACCATGCGGCTCGACCACACCGAGCAGCACCTGGTGGCCCGCACCATCTCCGCCTGGTCGATCACCAGCAGCGCCACCATCGCGGCCCTGACCGCCCTCTGGGGCCTGCTCGCCGCCCTCACTGGCCCGCGCACCGCCATCGCGGCCGCGGGCCTGCTCCTGCTGGCGACTCCGCTGCTACTGCCGCGCCAGTCCCCCATGGAGATGGCCACCCTGCCGAACGCCGGCGCCGAGGCGTAGTGCCTACTGCCGGAACGCCGGGGCCTCCTGGCGCCGTTCACGCTTCGGCCGCCAGCGGCACCTCGCCGGCCGGGTTGCTGCAGCCGAGGGCCTCGACGATGCGGCCGTCCCGCACCCTCCTCGGGTCGACGCCCCGCACCCAGTCGGCGGGGCCGTCGCCGTACCGGTACCGCCGGCGGATGGTGGCGTGCTCACCCATCACCACCACCTCGTCCGGCCCGAACCGAGCGGTGCGGTCGACGGCCGGCGCCCGCCAGAACTCCAGGCAGGCCTGTCCGCCGTCGTAACGCCCGCCGTCCGGCGGCTGGTCCATGGCCGGCCGCTGCTGCTGACAGGCCCAGCTTGGGCATCCTGGCGCAGGCGGGGTGCCGACTGACCGCCACGGAGTCGGTGGGCCTGCGCGAGCGCAGTCGGCACGCCCGCGCAGGCCCCGTGGACCGCTACTTCTCGTCGCCCGGTGGGACGGCGCAGAAGTCACTGACCTCGAAGCTGTGATGGCCGGTGTCACAGCACATCAGCGGCTCCAGCAACTCCTCGTCGGTTTCGGGCAGTTCCTGCAGTTCCAGAACCTGGGTATCCATGGTTCGACTCTCCTCTCGGGGTGTACTTCTCTGCTGCCGACGGCCTCCCGACGGGTCGACCCGTGTCGACCAGCCATGAACGGTGGCCGCCGTGTCTGAGGCGGAACAGGAAGTCCAGGACGCCGGCGAAGCCGACGTGGTAGCTCGCGCAGATGTCACGCAGGGTGTCGTCCGGCACCACCAGTCGGCCGCCGCGATGCGCCGCCCTGACGAAGAGGCAGGTGGCGCTCTCCGCCGCCCACCCCCGGTACCGCTGCTCCCCCGTCGCCTCCGCCAGGTCGAGCAGCAACTCCGCGTTGCCGGCCACGCCGTGGCAGTCGCCGGGGCCGAGCCGCCAGCGGTTCTGGTGGACGGCGACGCCAGCCCGCTCCGCATGGGCGCGGAACCGGTCGATCCCGGTCTGCTGCCAGAGGCGGACCAGGAAGGTGCCGATGCCCGAGCTGCCGTTGCACCAGAAGTTCAGGCCCATGCGCTCGGTGCGGCCCGGGCCCTTCGGCCACTCGGCCGAGTCACCCGCCGACTCCGCGACGGCGCAGAGCACCTGGCCGCCGCCGACCGCGATCTCCAGGAGCTCGGGCCGGCCCAGATCGCGGCCGGCGGCAGCCAGGAAGGTGCCGAGCCCGGCGACCCCGTGTCCGAAGCCATAGGAGCCGGCACCCGCCAGCTCGGAGCGGACCCCCTCGCCAAGCGGCCAGTCCACCCCGCCCTGCGCCTGCGAGCTCAGTCGCACCACCCGGTCCGCGCACTCCGATGCCCGCTCGGCGAAGCGCTGGTCGCCCGTCGCGTGCCACAGGTGCAGCTGCGCGGTGCCGGCGCCGGCCAGGCCGTGGCAGACGTCGGGGTTGTGCCAGTCGAGCGGAATGCGCAGCGCGTAGTCGACCGCCCGGCTCGCCAGTGCCTCGTCGCCGAGGGTGCGAGCGGCGTCGTACAGGGCCCAGGCCGTGCCGGAGCGGCCGAAGAAGAGGCCGGGCAACGTCCTGCTGGGCCGCTCCAGGTGGCGGTCCAGCCAGTGCGCGGCGGTGCGCAGCGTCGGTTCGGCCGCGCGGTGCCCGCAGCGGACGGCCCGGTCCAGCACGGCCAGCACGCCGGCCGCGCCCATCTGCACATTGCAGGCGTCGCCGTACGGCAGCGAGCGCGGGCGGGCCCACAGGTACTCGGCCGCCGGGTCGACGGTCTCCGCGAGATGGGCGAGCCCGTCGGTCAGCAGCCGGTCGAGGTCCTCGGAGGCGAACTCGGCGGCCGGTGGCACCGGCCCGTCCTGGGGCTCGGCCGCGAGGAATGAAGCGACCGCCGCCAGCGACCAGCGGCCGGCCGGTTCGGCGGTGAGCCCGAGGATCGCGGGGGCCAGCGCCCGCAGGGCCGGGAACTCGGGCAGCGCGGCCCGGACGATCGCCGCGATCCGCTCGCTGTCCGTCCGCGCGGCCGGGATGTCGGGGGTGAGCACCGGGTTGATGCCGGTGCTCACGTAGAGCAGGGTCGCGCCCAGGCTGTAGCAGTCGACCGCCGGGCCGGGCGCGGGCCGCGGCGGATCGTCCGGCTCGGCGGTCGCCAGGTACTCGGGGGCGGTGAATCCCCGGGTGCCGACCACCCGGACCGGCTCGCCCGGGCGGGCGGCGCACTCCAGGTCGACCAGCACGGGTGTGTCGTCGGCCGCCATCATCACATTGCTCGGCTTGAAGTCCCGCAGCACGAACCCGGCAGCGTGCACCTCGCCGATCAGCCGTGCCAGCCGGCCCGCCAACTGCCGGACGAGTCGCGCCGGCATCCGGCCGCCGGCCTGCCGCGCGCGGTCGACCGCCCACTGCTGCAGGGTGCCGCCATGGATCAACTCCTCTACCAGGAAGACGTGTTCGGCGGCCGTGAACACCTCGTGCACAGCCGGGGCGACACCCCGGGGGGCCAGGCCGCGCAGCACCTCGGCCTCATAACGCAGCCAGTCCCGCGCGTCCCGCCCACTGGGGTCGGCGGCGACGTGGGGCCGGGCCTCCTTCAACAGGACGTCGGCGCCGGTCCGTTCGTCCCGGGCCCGGTAGACGCCGCCCCGATTGGAGTGCCGGATGGCCTCCTTGACCAGATAGCGGTCGGCGAGGCGCACTGGTCCGCCACGCCGCCGCCACGCCGCATCCTCGGGCGCGGGCGGGTCGAACGGCAGCGGGACCCAGGTCGGCGGCGAGAACCACGCCTCCCGCCGGTCGGGCTCCGAACTACCGTCAGGGGCGCGCAGTCGGCCCTCGTAGAACCCCTCGTCGTTCAGCTCGTGCGGCCGGGCGAAGCAGCCGTAGCGGTAGTACACCGGGCTGTCGGGGTGGTAGCGCCGGTCGGAGAGGATAGCGGGGCCGTCCAAGCCGGCCGTGGCCCGGTGGAGCTGCTCGGCGAGCAGCCGCAACTGGTCGTCGTCGGCCGGATAGGCGGTGATGAACTTGCCCGACTGGCCTCGGACCGCCCACACCGAGTTCAGCTCGGCGGCGACCTGCGGGGTGACGGCGAACTTGAACGCGCAGTGGTGCGCCACCAGCACCCGGGCCGCCGCCGCCAGCAGTCGGCACGCGACCCTCGGGGTCGCCGACAGATGCAACTTCCAGCCCTGGTCACGGCACACGTGTCGCGGAGGGGAGACCATGCACCAGGTCTCGTCCTCCTGAACCCGCCACTCGGCCGCGGGAGCCACCTCCCGGACAGCACGCTCGGCGATCGTCCGATAGCTCGGCGTCATGATCCCAGGGTGCCACCGTGGCAAGGCGGACGGGAGGGCCCGGCGGAAAAAAATCGTGCACGGACGAAACTCCGATTATCAGACCCTCAAGGGTCGGCTCAGGGGCTACTCCGGGACGGCTCCGGGTTGATCCCGATACCCGGCGAGCTGACCCGCCGTCAGGCTGGTTCACGTCACCAAGGACCGCACCCCCGAACCACCGGAGCCACCGCATGCAGCCGCTCGCCCGTCGCGCCGCCACCCTCGGCCTGGCCTGCACCGCCCTGATCGGCCTCACCGCCGGCACCGGCGCCCAGGCCTTCGCTGCAGGCGCCCCGGCCTCGACGCACCCGAACACGGCCACCGCCTTCCCGCCTCTCGACCCCACCGCCCTGCGGGCCGCCCTCCAGACCCACCCCACCGACGGGACCGCCGGCGCGATCGCCCGGGTCGGCGAGCCGGGGCAGCTGTGGACCGGCTCCACCACCGACGGCGTGACCGGCCGGGCGATCCCGCCGAACGCGCACTTCCACGTCGGCAGCATCTCCAAGGTCTTCGAGACCACCGTGCTGCTGCAGCTCGCCGCCGAGGGCCGGATCGACCTCGACCAGACCGTGCAGCACTACCTGCCGGGCCTGCTGCCGGGCACCTTCCAGCCGATCACCGTGCGCGAGTTGGTCAACTACACCAGCGGCCTGCCGGACGTGGACGAGGGCGCGCCCGCCGTCGGCGCCGACCAGACGATCGCCGACCGCTACCGGTACCGCACCTTCGACGAGATCATCCAGTCCACCCTGCGCCCCACCGACCGCCCCTGGCCCGGCCCGCACTTCACCCCCGGCACCGAGCAGGAGTACAACTCCCTCGGCTTCCGGATCGCTGGCAAGCTGATCGAGCAGACCACCGGCCGCTCCTTCAGGGACGAGGTCACCGAGCGCGTCCTGAAGCCGCTGCACCTCGAACAGACCTCGGTGCCGGAGGATGATCCGACCATGCCGCGCCCCTACCTGCACGGCTACCTGACGGGCAGTCAGGGTGAGGACGTGGACGTCAGCGAGCAGGGCGGCGACCCGTCCAACATGATCTCCACCCCGGCCGACCTGGACCGCTTTCTCACCACCCTGCTCCAGGGCCGCCTGCTGCCCGCCGCGCAGCAGCAGGAGCTGTTCACCCTGCCCAAGGACGGCCAGGGCAAGCCCGTGCCGTTCGTCAACGGCACCTCCTGCAACAAGCTGGCCTGCTTCGGTGCCGGCCTGATGTCCGTCCAACTGCCCGACGGGCAACTGCTCTGGGGCAAGACCGGGCACGATCTCGGTTACGCCAACGGCATGTTCGCCAGCCGCGATCTGAGCGTCCGCGCCGTCTACTCGGTCTCCAACCTGAGCCTGGACTTCGCCGCCCCGGCCCCCCTGGCCAACCGGCTGCTGACGGCGGTGCTGGACCCGGCCGCCGCAACCGGCTGAGCGCGGGCAGCAGTTCGGTCCCGCCCGGGCGAGCGGGCGGGACCGAACCGGGCGGGACCGAACCGGGCGGGACCGAGCGGAGTGCGGATCAGGGAATCGCGCGGATCAGCACCAGCGAACCGTTGTAGCTCTCCTGGTGCCGCAGGGCGCCGTGGCGCTCGTCCCAGGCGCCGGAGCTCAGTTCGCGGCGGAACTTCTTGAGGTACTGCTCCCGCAGCTCCGGCTCGACGAAGCTCCACGCCGAGCAGGCCTGGCGGGCGCCCGGGTCCAACAGCCGCTCCGGGCGGGCGAAGTAGGCCTCGTTGAAGCCGTCGGTGCAGTCGGCCGGGATCGGCACCCGGTCCACCGCGACGGCACCGCCGAGGGTGTCGGAGATGGTGCTGATCGCGGGGTAGCGCCGGGCCTCGTGGTCGAGGACGTCCGGCGCGTACTGGTGCAGCCAGAAGTCCCGCACCAGTGCGGGGTCGCAGGTCAGGATGACGACCGGACCGCGGGCGACGCGCCGCAGCTCGCGCAGTCCGGCCTTGACGTCGCTCCACTGGTGCACGGTGAAGGTGGCCAGCGCGGCGTCGAACGAGCCGTCCTCGAAGGGCAGTTGCTCGGCCGTGGCGTCAATGGCGGGCGCCAGGTGGTCGGGCCGCTGCTCCCGCATCACCTGGGACGGCTCCACCGCGGTGAACTCGAACGGCCCGGCCTCGTAGGACCCCGCCCCCGCACCGACGTTGACAACGGTGCGAACCTCGCCCAGGGCCTGCTGGATGAGCTCCGCGATGCGCGGATCCGGCTGGCGGTAGTTGCTGTAGCCAGCACCGATGGCACTGTAGTCGGCGTCTCCGGCGCTTCCGTCCTTGAATTCGTTGGTCACGAGGCCAAACCTATCGACAAGCCCGCGCTTTGGGCAGGTCTATGACCATTCAGGGCCACACATCAGGGAGTCGATAGGCTGCCTTGATGGCCTATCAGTTGGTGATCTTCGACAATGACGGGGTGCTCGTCGACAGCGAGCCGACCGCACACCGGATCCTTTCGGGCTATCTGACCGAACTCGGCTTCCCGACCACCCTCGAGGAGTCCTACCACCACTTCCTCGGCAACGCGGGCCGGACGGTCCACCAGGTGATCGCCGACCGCTACCGGGGCGTCCTGCCCGAGGACTTCACGGCGCGCTGCCACGACCGGGTCTTCGCCGCCTTCCGCGAGGGGCTGGCCGCGACGCCGGACGCCGCGGCGGTGCTGACCGAACTGCGGCAGCGCGGTGTGCCGTACTGCCTGGCGTCCTCCTCCGACCACGCCTGGATCGACCTCACCCTGGACCGGGCGGGGCTGCGTCCGCAGCTGCCGCGGGAGGTGGTGTTCAGCGCGCAGGACGTCGACGGCGTGGGCAAGCCCGCTCCGGACCTCTTCCTGCACGCGGCGGCCTCGCTCGGGGTGGCGCCGGGCGACTGCCTGGTGGTCGAGGACAGCCCCAACGGAGTGCGGGCCGCGCGGGCCGCCGGCATGGACGTGCTCGGCTACACCGCTCTGATGCCACCTCAACGGCTCGTCGACGCCGGCGCGACCGCGCTGATCGAGCGGCTGCCGGAGCTGCTCGACCGACTCTGAGAGCGGTGCTGCCCAGCCGGCGCCAGGGCCGGGCCGCGGGGCGGGCGTCGCGGCGGATGTCAGGAGCGACGGCATCGACGTTGCGTGCCGCCGCCGGCGACACGCCGCGTCTGATCGTCCGCCAGGCGCGGGGGTAGATAGGCTTTGTCAGAGTCGGCCATTAGGGTGACCTACCAACGGGGCGAGATCGCTTCGGTGTGCCGCGGGTCGCCGCGCCATACCGAGGCGGCATTTCCCTGTGCCAGGCCCGGTCACGGCGTACGGGCCCGGTCATGGCCGGCGGTGCCGCGCGGCACCACAGACCTTGCACCCACGCACGGAGAAGACGACAGATGTCCGAAACCCTCAACGACACCAGCGACCACGGCGCCGACGAGGCCAACTCGGAGGACGCCGCCCACGGCCGCCACCGCGGTCTGCTCGCCTCGGACGACAACAGCGAGGCCGGCGGGCGCGGCCGCCACCGCATGGAGGCGACCGCGAACTGACGGCCGACGGCCGCATGCGCGATCCCGGGCCCGATTCCGCCACCGGCGGGGTCGGGCCCGTCCCCATGTCCGGGGCACCCAGCCGGCTACCGGCCGGTAATGCGGTGCGAGGATGTCCCCACCCCGTCCGCCCGATCCACCAGCGCAGGAGCAGCACCATGACCGAGACCCCCGCCCCGGCTCCCGAGGTGCTGGCGGCCTTCAGCGCCGCCGACGGCTTCATGCCGGTGGACGAGGGCCTGGCGCTGTACGCGGCCGCCGTCGAGGCCGCCGAGCGCACCGGCCTGCCGGTGCTGGAGATCGGCACCTACTGCGGCCGGTCGGCGATCCTGCTGGCCGACGCCGCCCGCCGCACCGGCACCGTCGCGTTGACCGTCGACCACCACCGCGGCTCCGAGGAGCAGCAGCCGGGCTGGGAGTACCACGACGACACGCTGGTCGACCCGGAGGTCGGCCTGATGGACACGCTGCCCCGGTTCCGCCGCACCCTGCACCGGGCCGGCCTGGAGCGGCACGTGATCGCCCTGGTGGGCCGCTCCCCGCAGGTGGCGGCGGTCTGGGGCGGCCGCCTCTCGCTGGTCTTCATCGACGGCGGGCACACCGACGAGCACGCCACCGGCGACTACGAGGGCTGGGTGCCGCACCTCGCCGAGGACGGCCTGCTGGTGGTGCACGACGTCTTCCCCGACCCCGCCGACGGCGGCCAGGCCCCGTACCGGGTGTACCTGCGGGCGCTGGCCGAGGGGTTCGAGGAGGTCTCGGTCTCCGGTTCGCTGCGGGTGCTGCGCCGCACCGTCTGAGACGGCCCGCTGACCGTGCGTGGTCCGTTACGGCGGATCGGCTCGATTTTTCCGGAGCCGATCCCCTCGGGACCGCGAACGGCCGGTACGGTGACGACGGGCACTCGCGGGGTCCGTACCGGCACCGACGATCCGGACGGGACCGGCGGGCGCGCCGCACCGCGCACCACTGACCACCAGCGACCACGGGCACGGCCGGACCTGAAGGCGGGGGCCACTGAGCATGACGGACCATCAGGGCGACATGACACCCGCGGTCTGGGATCCGGCCGCGAACGGCGGCGCGGGCGGCTGGGTGCGCCGTCCGGCGGCCGGCGGCCCGCCGCGTCCGACCGGGCCCACGCCGCCCGGGGGTGTGCCCGCCTCCCCGATGGCGCCGCAGCCACAGGCCGGGGCAGTGGGCGACCAGGGTCCGATGCTGACCGCCCGTCCGTATCTGCAGGCCGGCCCGCCACCGCCCGTGCCACCGGCCCCGCCCACCGCACCCCCGGCCGCCCCCGGCCCGGCGGCCCTGCAACCCGGCTACGGCTACCCGCCGCCGCGCACCCCGGCGAATCCGCCGACCGCTCCCCTGCCGGCCCCGCCCACCGCACCCCCGGCCGCCCCCGGCCCGGCGGCCCTGCAACCCGGCTACGGCTACCCGCCGGCCGCTCCCCTGCTGCCCCCGCCCCCCGGCGCACCGGGCGGCTACGGCTACCCCCCGGGCACCCCGCCGGACGCGCCCACCGCGATGCTGCCCCCGGTCCCCGCCGGCTACCCCCCGCCGCCCCAGGCCCCGCCCGGCGGCGGTCTGGACCTGCCGGGCCGGTACGAGGATCCGGACGACGAGGACCGCCCGGCCCGCCGCCGCGTCCCGCTGCTGGTCGGCGCCGGCCTGGTGCTGCTGCTCGCGGTGGGCGGCGGCGCGGTGCTGGCGATGCAGAACTCCGGTTCCGGCAGCCCGACCGCCAAGGCGGCGGCCCCGCCCGCCACCGGTGCAACGGCGCCGAGCACGGGCGGCGCGCCGGTGTCCGGCTCGCCGTCGGCCACTGACAGCCCGAGCGCCGGCGCGTCCGACTCGGCGGGCGCCAGTGCGAGCGCGAGCGCGAGTGGCGGGGCGAACGCGCAGAGCGAGGCCCAGGCGCTGGACGCCCTGCTGACCCAGGGCGAGGCTGCCAAGGCCCCGATCGGCAGCGCGGTCGCCCAGGTGGCCAGCTGCCCCGCAAAGGCCGACATCGACGCCGCCGTGCAGACCTTCACCAGCGGCGCCGACCAGCGCGACAAGCTGGTCGCCCAGCTGGCCGTCCTCAACGTGGCCGACATCCCCGGCGGCGCCGACGCCGTGCAGAGCCTGAAGTCGGCCTGGCAGACGTCCGCGGACATCGACCGGGCGTACGCGGCCTGGGCGCAGTCGGTCAGCGCCGGCGGCTGCGCCAACGGCAATCAGGCGCCCGACACCGCGGACAAGCAGAAGGCCGACCAGCTCAACCCGCAGGCCACTCAGGCCAAGAAGGACTTCGTCGCCAAGTGGAACGCGCTGGCCGGCAGCTACGGCCTGGCCAGCCGGACCTGGGACAGGATCTGACAGCTCGTGAACCTCCGTACCACCCGGCCCGCCCAGCCCACTCGTCACCGCGCCGCCGCCCGCCCGGCCCGCGGCGCGCTGCTCGCCGCGCTGGGCCTGACCACGGCACTCGCGCTCACCGGCTGCGGCGGCAGCAGCGCGGCCGCCGGTGCCGCCGCCCCGGCACCGACCAGGCCTGGCAGCGCCGGCCCGAGCGCCTCCCCCAGCAGCGCCGCCGCTAGCAGCGCCAGCCCGAGTGCCGCCGCGAGCAGCGCGCCACCTGGCAGCGCCAGCCCCGGCAGTGCCGGCCCCGGCAGCCCCGCGGGCAAGCCGCTGGCCGGCCGCACCATCGTGCTCGACCCGGGCCACAACCCGAACAACGTCAACCACCCCACCGAGATCAACCAGCAGGTGGACGTCGGCAACGGGCACAAGGAGTGCGACACCACCGGCACCTCGACCGACGCGGGCTACACCGAGGCCGACTTCACCCTGGACGTCTCGCACCGGCTGCGCGACCTGCTGCAGGGCCTCGGCGCCACGGTGATCCTCACCCAGGACGGCGACCGCCCGTACGGCCCGTGCGTCACCGAGCGCGCGGCGATCGGCAACGACGCGCACGCCGACGCCGCCATCTCGGTACACGGGGACGGCGGACCGGCCTCCGGCAGCGGCTTCCACGTGATCATGCCGGCCAAGGTGGTCGCCGGGCAGGCCGACACCACCGCGATCACCGAGCCCTCGCACCAGCTCGGCCTGCTGGTCCGCGACGACTTCCAGCGCGCCACCGGCGAGCAGTTCGCCGACTACATCGCCGATCAGGGCCTGGACACCCGTGACGACCTGGGCGGACTGAACCTGTCCAAGGTGCCCAAGGTGTTCATCGAATGCGGCAACATGCGCAACGCGGGCGACGCCCAGCGGATGACGGATCCGCAGTGGCGGCAGCAGGCGGCCCAGGGCATCGCCGACGGGTTCACCGCCTTTCTGAGCCACGCCGAAGCCACGCCGAGCCCCACCGGCTGACCGGTTGGTACCGGGATCAGTAGAATCACAGGCCGTTACGCCGACACGACACACCAGCGAGGGGAACCAAGACCGTGAATCTGCGCGCTCTCACCAGGGGAGATGCCGCCGTCGCCGGTGCGGCCGTGCTTCTGCTCATCTCGTCCTTCCTGCCGTTCGTCACGGCCGAGGCCTGCTACGAGGGCACCTGCAAGACCATCAGCGGCATGCCGGACAACGCCTGGTCCACCTACCTGCTCCCGGTGCTGCCGTCGATCTACCTGCTGGGCATCGCCGCGGCGGTGCTGATCCTGCTGCAGCGGCTCCAGGGTGAGGCGGCGAAGACCCGGCAGATCCTGGGCCTGCGGCTGGACCAGTGGGGCAGCGGGCTCGCGGTGGCCTCGCTGTGGGCCGCGCTCTGGTCGCTGGCCAGCAGCTCCGACACCCCGGACGTGACCTTCTCCCACTCCTGGGGCGCCTACCTGGGTCTGATCGCCACCGCGGTGCTGACCGGTGCGGCCGTCGCCGGGCCGCTGGTGCCGGCGCTCCAGGCGCCGCTGGTGAGCGACAAGCCGGCCGCCCCGAACTTCCAGCAGGGCTTCCCGGGCCAGGGCTTCCCGCAGGCGGGCGGCTACGGCTACCCGGGTCAGCAGCAGGCGCCGGGTCAGCAGTTCCCCGGCCAGCAGCCGGGCGGCTACGGTTTCCCGGCTCCGGGCGCCGGCCAGGCCGGTGCGCCGGCCGCGTTCGGTCAGCAGCCCGGCCAGCAGCCGCAGTTCGGCCAGCCGGCCCCGGGCGTGGGTGCCCAGCCGCAGCCGCAGGACGCCTTCCCGGCCCCCGCTCCGGCTGCCGCTGCCGCCCCGGTGGCCGCTCAGGGCATCCCCGAGTCGGCCGCCGAGCAGACCGCCGTACTGCCGCCGACCCTGGCCGCCGACCCGGCCCCGGCGGCCGCGGCGCCCGCCCAGAGCGCTCCGGTCGCCGAGTTCGCGCCGTTCTGGTTCGCCGTTCCGGCGCCGCGGTCGCTGGCCCCCAAGGACGGCTCGGCCGGCCCGCCGGTCGGCCAGCTGGTGCCCGGCACCTGGTACCTGGCGGTGGAGCAGCGCGGCACCGCCCTGGTGGCCCAGCTGCAGGACGGCACCCAGGGTGTGCTGGTGGATGTCACCGGCATCCAGCGCGGCTGACCGCAGCCGAGCTCAACTGCGAACGGCCCGGCGGGAGTTCTCCCGCCGGGCCGTTCGGCATTTCCGCGCTGCGGTCAGCAGCAGCCTTGCACGGCAAGCCCGCCCGGCAGCTGGTCGGCGGCGAAGACGGCGCAGGTGGCGGGGTCGCCACCGAGCACGGCCACCGCGAGCAGCATCGAGCCGGCGGTCCAGGTGGTGTGCTCCTCGGGCCAGATGGCGTCGTCCTCGAAGACGTAGCCGGTCCAGTAGGAGCCGTCCTGGTTCCGCAGCCGGCGGATCCAGCGCAGGATGGTCGCGGCGTCCTCGTGCCGGCCCACCGCCCAGAGCGCGAGGGCGAGTTCGGCGCTCTCGCCACCGGTCACCCAGGGCCGGTCGCTGACGCAGCGCACCCCGAGCCCGTCGACCACGAAGCGGTCCCAGTCGGCCGCCAGCCGGCGCTCGGCCGCGGCACCGCTCAGCGCGCCGCCGAGCACCGGGTAGTACCAGTCCATCGAGTAGCGGCCCTTGTCGAGGAACCGCTCGGGGTGCTCGGCCACCGCGTGCTGCAGCAGACCGGCCGCCAACTCCCAGTCGGGCTGGGGCTCCTGGCGGTGCTCGGCGATGGCAAGACCGCACCGCAGGGCGTGCAGGATGCTGGACGAGCCGGTCAGCAGCGCCTCCTGCGCGGGTGCGCCGTCCTCGTCCAGCCGCCAGGCTATCGGGCCGCCGGGCAGTTGCAGGCCCACCGTGAAGTCCAGTGCCCGGCGCACCACCGGCCACATCCGGTCCAGGAAGGCGTCATCGCCGGTGGTCAGGTAGTGGTGCCAACTGCCCACCGCCGCATAGGCGCAGAAGTTGCTCTCGACCGCCCGGTTGCTGACGCCCGGGGCACCGTCGCCGTAGTAGCCGGCGTACCAGGAGCCGTCCGGGTTCTGCTGCTCGGCCAGCCAGCGGTAGGCGCGCTCGGCGGCGGCGTGCTCGCCGGCCGCGTCCAGGGCCATCGCCGCCTCGGTGTGGTCCCACGGGTCGAGGTGGCCGCCGGTGAACCACGGGATGCCGCCGTCGGGGCGCTGCTCGGCCAGGATCGAGCGCACGGTGGCGGCGGCCTCGGCGGCGTCCAGCACGCCGGTCAGCAGCAGGGTCTCGGGGGCCGCCACACCCTCGGGGATCGTCATTCGGCGGTCCGGTTGGGCTTGCTGGCGTAGGCGACGAAGCTCTTGCCGATCACCGGGTTGAGCGCGGCCTCGGCGGCCTTGGTGAGCTTGCTGATCACCGGGGTGCCGACGATGTCCCAGACCAGCAGCTGGTGGTAGGCCCGCACCGGCAGCGCCTTGTCGTTGTTGACGCCGACCGCGCACTTGATCCACCAGTACGGCGAGTGCAGGGCGTGGGCGTGGTGGGTGCCGTACGGCTTGAGGCCGGCGTCGCGCAGCTTGTCCAGCAGCTCGTCACCGCGGTAGATCCGGATGTGGCCGCCCTCGACCTCGTGGTACTCGTCGGAGAGCGACCAGCAGATCTTCTCCGGCAGCCAGCGCGGCACCGTGACGGCGAGCAGCCCGCCGGGCTTGAGCACCCGGAACATCTCGTTGAGGACGCCCTTGTCGTCCGGGATGTGCTCCATCACCTCGGAGATGATGATCTTGTCGAAGGACTCGTCCTCGAACGGCAGCGCCAGCGCGTTGCCCTCCATGGCCACCGCGCTCGCCCCCTCGGGCGCCTCGCCGGCCGCGGCCATCGCGGCGAACCACTTGCGGACCTCGGCGATCTCGTCGGCGTTCTGGTCCAGGGCCACCACGTTGGCGCCGCGGCGGTAGCACTCGAACGCGTGCCGGCCACCGCCGCAGCCCAGATCGAGCACCCGGTCGCCCGGGGCGAGTGGGAAGCGGGAGAAGTCGACGGTCAGCACTGCGGGACTCCCATTCGTTACGACGCCTTCGTTACGACGTCAAGCGGGGGTGACGGGTGATCAGGTGACGGAGGTTCACGGCCGCGGACGGTCAGACATAGCGCCAGCCCGGACCGGAGCGGGCCCGCTGCCCGACCCCGGTGGCGATCGCCGCCCGGTAGCAGACGGCGGTGCGCTCGGCGGCCCGTTCCCACGTGAAGCCGGCCAGCACCCGGGCCCGGCCGGCGGCCCCGAGACGGGCCCGCAGCTCGGGATCGTCCAGCAGCCGGGCGAGCGCGCCGGCCAGCGCGTCCGCGTTCCCGGGCGGCACGGCCAGGCAGGTCTCGCCGTCCGGCCCGGCCACCTCGGGGATCGCCCCGCCGGTACTGGCCACCAGCGGGGTGCCGGTGGCCATCGCCTCGGCGGCCGGCAGCGAGAACCCCTCGTAGAGCGAGGGCACGCAGGCCACCTCGGCGGACCGGTAGAGCTCGACCAGCTCCTGGTCGCTCAGCCCGGTGCGGAACTCGATGTGCCGCTCCAGCCCGAACCGCTTCACCGCGTCCGCGACCGGGCCCTCGCCCTGCTTCTTGCACACCACCACCAGATGCGCGTCACGCTCGGTGCGCACCTTGGCGAGCGCCTCCACCAGGTACACCAGCCCCTTGAGCGGCACGTCCGCGCTGGAGGTGGTGACGATCCGTCCGGGCACCACGGGCACCGCGTCGGACGGCGACCAGAGCCGGGTGTCGGCGCCGATCGGCACCACCTGGATGCTGCCCGGCGCGGTACCCAACTGGTCGACGATGTCGGCCTTGGAGCTGCCGGACACCGTGATCACATGGTCGAGGCGGGCCGCGACCCGGCGCTGCATCCGGGTGAACGCGTACCAGCGGCGCAGCGACAGCCGACGGGCCCGGGTGTCGGCGGCCGCCAGCTCCAGGCGGCGGTCCTCGGTGACCGGGTGGTGCACCGTGGTGACCAGCGGGAAACCGTGCCGGGCCAGGCCCAGCAGGCCGTAGCCGAGGGTCTGGTTGTCGTGCACCACGTCGTAGCGCCCGCGGTGCCTGGCCAGGTACTGCCGGGCCCGCAGCGAGAAGGTGAGCGGCTCCGGGAACCCGCCGGTCCACATGGTGGCGACCTCCAGCGCGTCCACCGGGCCGCGCAGCTCGGCGGCCTTCGGGGTGCGGAACGGGTCGTCGGCCCGGTACAGGTCCAGGCTGGGCAGCTTCACCAGGCGCACCTTGCCGGGGCTGGTGTCCTCGCCTTCGTCTAGCACGGGGTAGGGCTGGGCGCCGATCACGTCGACGTGGTGACCGAGCCGGGCCAGCTCCCGGGACAGGTGGCGGACGTACACACCCTGGCCACCGCAGAACGGGTCACCCCGGTAGGAGAGCAGCGCGATCCGCAGCGGCTGGTCGGCGGTGGGTGGCTGCCCCGTCATGGTCGGCCCCTTCTTGCCCACGCCCACCGGGCCGAGCGTGTGAACTCCAGAGACCCTGAAGATTACCGGCCCGTAGCTTGTGCTTCGCAGGGCGGGCTGGTGATTCACACCACGCCACGTTGGGGGCACTGGTACTGCGGCGCCTGCGGGGGTGCGACGGGTCGGTGGGGGGTGGTGGGGGAGCTGCGACGGGTCGGGGACGACGGGGCGCGGGGGGCTGCGGGGGCACTGGGGCGACGGGGCGCGGCGCTGCGGCGGGTCTGGGACAGCGGCTCTCGGGCCGCTGGGGCGACGGGGCGCGTGGGCGACGGGGCGACGGGGCGCGTGGGCGCTGCAGGGCGCTGGCACGACGGCTGGCGCGGCGCTGCGGCGGGTCTGGGACAGCGGCTCTCGGGGTCCTGCGGCGGCCCGCGTGGGCCTGCGGCCGCGGTGACGACGGCCCGCAGGGGCCCTGAGGCGGATCCGGATCGGCGACTCGCGGGGCCCGGGCGACGACTCGCGTGGGCCCGCGGGGGCGCCGGCACGACGGCTCGCGGGGCCCTGCCGTGGGCTCCGGCTAGAGTCTTGGTGGCCGCGCTCGGCCCCGGCCATGGCCGGGTGCGGGGACCGCGGCCGGTCTGCTCCGTCTGCCCGTCCACCGAAAGGCCCGCGCTCCGCCATGCTCGCACCCGCCCGTATCGGGGCCGCCCTGCTCGCCGCCGGCCTGCTCACCGGTCTCGCCACCGGCCCGGCGCTGGCGGACTCGGGCGCACCGTCCGCCCCCGCGTCGGCGACGGCACCGTCCTCGCCGCCCGCCCCCGCGGCGGCCCCCAGTGCGCTGTACGGCAAGAGCGACCCCACCTATGACGGCGTCTACCGGCAGTCGCTGGCGCTGCTCGCGCTGAAGGCCACCGGCCAGACGCCCCCGACCGCCGCGGTGGACTGGCTGAAGGGCCAGCAGTGCACGGACGGCGGCTGGCCGTCGTTCCGCGCCGACACCGGCACCGCCTGCGCGGCCGCCACCGAGGACAGCAACGCGACCGCGCTGGCGATGCAGGCCCTGGTGGCGCTCGGCGGGCACCAGGACGCGGTGGACAAGGGCACCGGCTGGCTGAAGGCCAACCAGAACGCCGACGGCAGCTGGTCCTACAACCCCGGCAACGCGGGCGACGCCAACTCCACCGGTCTGGCCGTGAGCGCGCTGCACGCGGCCGGAGTGGACCCGAAGACCGTCGCCAAGCAGGGCAAGAGCGGGGTGCAGGCGCTGACGGCACTGCAGCTCGACTGCAAGGCGGCGGCCGACCAGCGCGGCGCGCTCGCCTACCAGGCGGCCGCCCCCGGCGCCGCGCCGGCCGCCAACGCGCTGGCCACCGCCCAGGCCGGGCTGGCCCTGGCCGACGGCTCGCTGCCGGTGACGGCGGGCAGTGCGCAGCCGGGTGCGCCGAAGCCGCTGGACTGCTCGGGTGCCGTCGCGCCCGCCGAGGGCTCGGCCGCCTACCTGGTGGGCGCGCTGGGCGCCAACGACCGGCACCTGATGCTCGCCATGCCCGGTGCGGCCCCCACGCCGGACTTCGCGGCCACCTCCTGGGCGGTGCTGAGCCTCGCCAAGGCCGGCTACGGCGCACAGGCGGGCCCGGCCGTGGACTGGCTGTCCGCCAACGCCGCCGGCTGGCTGCACAACAAGTCCGGTACCGACGCGGCCGCCACCGCCACGCTGATCCTCACCGCCAAGGCCGCCGGGCGCGATCCGCACTCGTTCGCCGGCACCGACCTGGTCAGCAGCCTGGCCGCCGCCGGCCCGGCCGCGCCGTCCGCCGCCACCAGCACCCCCGCCACCAAGCACAGCAGCGGCTCGGGCGGCCTCAACCCGTTCTGGATCGCGGGCGGCGGCCTGCTGATCGGCATCGGCTACGGCGTCTACCTGAGCAAGCGCAAGCGCCAGTCGTGACCCGGCCCCACCGGGCGGGGCACGGAACCACAACACCCCCACCCCCGCCCGGCCCGACCGCACAGCACCCGCGAACCACCACCCGAACCACCGCCGGGGCCACCGCAGTCACACCCCCAGCCGCCCAGACCACCCGGCACCCGGCCACCACCACAGCCAACGACAAGTCCCCCGCAACCCCACACCCACCCCGCCCGACCGCACAGCACCCGCGAACCACCACCCGAACCACCGCCGGGGCCACCGCAGTCACACCCCCAGCCGCCCAGACCACCCGGCACCCGGGAACCGCTGCCACGCCCCTCGCAGCGCAACCCACCACCCCCGGCACCCCCAGCACCCCCAGCACCCCCAGCACCCCCAGCACCCCCAGCACCCCCAGCACCCCCGGCACCCCCGGCACCCCCGGCACCCCCGGCACCCCCGGCACCCCCGGCACCCCCGGCACCCCCGGCACCCCCGGCACCCCCGGCACCCGGCGGGCAACGACCCACCGCACCACCGTCGTTGCCGCGCTGCTCGCCACCCTGGTCGGCCTGCTGCTCGCGGCCGCCGGCCCGGCGCAGGCCGCCGACTACCGCTACTGGTCGTTCTGGCGCGGGACTTCGGGCAGCTGGGCCTATCAGCAGCAGGGCCCGGCCATGTACCAGCCGCCGGACGGCAGCGTGGACGGCTGGCGCTTCACCCTCAGCCAGGGCGTCGGCCAAGCCGACGAACGCCCGGGCGCTGCCCCCGACTTCGCCACGCTGTGCGCCAACGTCCCGGCGCAGCCCGGGCGCAAGCGGGTCGGCGTCGTCCTAGACTTCGGCACGCCCACTGACGCACCGTCAGCCCATGTTGATCCCCCGTCACTTCGCACCACCTGTGCCCAGGTGCCAACCCAGGCGAGCTCCGCCGAGGTGCTGGCTGCCATCGCCCCGCCGCTGCGCTACGACACCAACGGGATCCTCTGCGCCATCGCCGGTTACCCGGTCAGCGGCTGCGGCGAGGCGTTGACCGGCCCGGCCCCGGCCACAGCAGCGGCGCCCACCGCACCGCGCGCGACCACCCCCGCCCTGCCACTCCCCGCCGCCCTGGCCCTGATCGCCCTGGTGACCGGGGGCGCCGCCTGGCTGGCCCACCGCCGACGCACCACCACACACAGCACCCCCGACCGCCCATGAACCGCACACCCGACCACCCACGCCCCACCACCCAGCGCCAGCGCCCAGCCCCCGCCCCGCCCTGCCCAGCACCCTCATCACCAACGCCCGCCCACCGACCCCATCGAGCGCGCCCCATGACACCCCCGCAGCACCTCTGCGCCGCCGCCCTGCCGCTGCTCACCCTGCACACCGCGGGAGCCCTCGGCGCACTCGCCCTCACCGCGACCTCGCGCGGCATCCGCCCGAAGCCGCCCCAGTGCGAGATACCCGCCCCCGACACCCACCCCCGGCCCACCCCATGACCACCACCGCCCTCCCCAAAAGTCGGCCCACCCGACTCCCCGCCCACCCCACCACCACGCCCCACACGCACACCACCACCGCCACCCCCCACACCCACACGCACCCCCACCCCCGGCCAACCCCATGACCGCCACCCCCAACTCCCGCCCGCTGCACCCCGGCGCCTGGTGGCTCTGGGCGCTCGGGCTGGCCGCCGCCGCGTCGCGCAGCACCAACCCGCTGCTGCTCCTGCTGATCATGGCCAGCGCCGCCCTGGTGGTGGCCGCCCGGCGGACCGAGGCACCATGGGCCCGTAGCTACGCCGGTTTCCTACGGGTGGCACTGGCGGTGCTGGCGCTGCGGTTGGTGTTCACGCTGCTCCTCGGCTCCCCGGTGGCGGGCTCGCACACGATCCTGACGCTCCCCCAACTCCCCCTCCCCGCCTGGGCGCAGGGAGTGCGGATCGGCGGCCGGGTGACCCTGGAGGGGCTGCTCTTCACGCTCTACGACGCGCTGCGGCTGGCCGCCGTGCTGGTCTGCGTGGGCGCGGCCAATGCGCTGGCCTCACCGGCCCGGCTGCTGCGACTGCTGCCCGGCGCGCTCTACGAAGTGGGGGTGGCGGTGGTGGTCGCGCTCTCCTTCGCGCCCAACCTGCTGGCGGACGTGCAGCGGCTGCGGGCGGCCCGGCGGCTGCGGGGCCGCCCGGATCGCGGGGTGCGCTCGATGCTGAGCGTCGGACTGCCCGTACTGGAGAGCGCCTTGGAGCGCTCGATCGCGCTCGCCGCCGCGATGGACACCCGGGGCTTCGGCCGCACCCGTCCGGTATCGCGTGCCCTCGCCCGGGCCACCACCGCCTGCACCGTCCTCGGGCTGCTGGGCCTGTGCGCGGCGGTCTTCGGGCTGCTCGGCTCGGACGGCGGCGGTTGGGCACTGCCCGCGCTGCTCGCCGGCCTGGCGCTGACCGCCACCGGCCTGGCGCTCGGCAGTCGCCGCACCGTGCGGACCCGCTACCGGCCGGAGGGATGGTCCTGGCCCGAGTGGCTGGTGGCCGGCTCGGGGCTGGCCGCGGCGGCCGTGGTGACGGTGCTCTCGGTGCGCGACCCGGCTCCCTTCACACCCACCGTGGTTCCGCCGACTGCCCCGGTACTGCCGCTGTTCGCCGCGCTCGCCGTACTGCTGGCGCTGCTCCCCGCCATCGCCGCACCCCGACCGCTCCCCCTCACTCCCGCCCTGGACGGCCGCTCGTGATCACCTTCGACCAGGTCAGCGTCCACTACCCGGACGCCGCCGCCCCGGCCCTCGCCGGCCTCGATCTCACCATCCCCGAGGGCGAGCTGTGCCTGCTGGTCGGCCCGTCGGGGGCCGGCAAGTCCACCCTGCTGGGCCTGGTCAGCGGCCTGGTGCCGCACTTCACCGGCGGGCTGCTGCGCGGCCGGGTGACGGTGGCCGGCCGGGACACCCGGGAGCACCGGCCGCGCGAACTGGCCGACCTGGTCGGCACCGTCGGCCAGGACCCGCGCGCTCAGTTCGTCACCGACACCGTCGAGGAGGAACTCGCCTACGGCATGGAGTCGTTGGGGATCGCGCCGGCGGTGATGCGGCGCCGCGTGGAGGAGACACTGGACCTGCTCGGCCTGGCCGAGCTGCGCGGCCGCCCACTGGCCACCCTGTCGGGCGGTCAGCAGCAGCGGGTGGCGATCGGCTCGGTGCTGGCCGTGCACCCCAGGGTGCTGGTGCTGGACGAGCCCACCTCGGCCCTCGATCCCGGCGCGGCCGAGGAGGTGCTCGCCGTGGTGCAGCGGCTGGTGCACGACCTGGGCATCACCGTGCTGATGGCCGAACACCGCCTGGAACGGGTGGTGCAGTACGCCGACCAGGTGCTGCTGCTGCCCGGTGACGGCCGTGCGCCGCTGCTCGGCGCGCCGGGCGAGGTGCTCGCCGAGTCGCCGGTCTTCCCGCCGGTGGTGGGCCTGGGCCGGCTGGCCGGCTGGTCGCCGCTGCCGCTCTCGGTGCGTGACGCCCGCCGCCGCGCCGCCGACCTGCGGGAACGCCTGGCACACCACCAGCCACCCACCGCCTCACAGGGCCCAGGCACCGAAAGTCGACCCACCCGACTTCTCCACCGCACCACCAGCCCCCAGGGCCCCACCACCGCCCCCACCGAAAGTCGACCCACCCGACTTCTCCATCGCACCACCAACCCCCAGGACCCCACCACCGCCCTTACCTCCCCCGAAAGTCGGCCCACCCGACTGCTCCGCCGTCTCACCAACCCCCAGGACCCCACCACCGCCCCCACCGAAAGTCGACCCACCCGACTGCTCCGCCACCTCGCCAACCGCCAAGCCCCGGCCACCACCCCACCCCCGGTCGCCGTCGTCGACCGGCTGGCCGTCCGGCGCGGCCCGGTCCCCGCCGTGCGCGGCGTCTCACTCGCACTGCGCGCCGGTGAGGTCACCGCGCTGATGGGACGCAACGGCGCGGGCAAGTCCAGCCTGCTCGGCGCGCTGGCGGGCCTGCATGCCGCATCGAACGGTTCGGTGCGGGTGGGCGACCTGACCCCGCACCGGGCCCGCCCGGCCGAGCTGGTCCGCCGGGTCGGCCTGGTTCCGCAGGACCCCCGCGACCTGCTCTACGCCGAGACCGTGGCCGCCGAGTGCGCCGCCGCCGACCGGGACGCGGGCGCCGAACCGGGACGCTGCCGCGCCCTGCTGGAGCGCCTCCTGCCCGGCCTGCCGGACGCCGCCCATCCGCGCGACCTCTCCGAGGGGCAACGGCTCACCCTGGCCCTGGCCGTGGTGCTGGCGGCCCGCCCGGCGCTGCTGCTGCTCGACGAGCCGACCCGCGGCCTCGACTACCCGGCCAAGGCCCGGCTGGTCGAGATCCTCAGCGGCCTCGCCGCGGACGGACACGCGATCCTGCTGGCCACCCACGACGTGGAGCTGGCCGCCGAGCTGGCGCACCGCACCCTGGTGCTGGCCGACGGCGAGCTGGTGGCCGACGGCCCGTCCGCCGAGGTGGTGCTGGCCTCCCCGGTGTACGCCCCGCAGGTGGCCAAGGTGCTCGCCCCGCAGCCGTGGCTGACGGTGACCCAGGTCGCGGCCGCCCTGGCTGACGACGGCACCCCAACCGAGCAGCCCGACCCCCCAGTGACCCCGGCCCACCCCCAGCCCAGCCAGCCCCTCCCATCCGCCGAAGAGGGCACCCGGACCGCAGAGCCCACCCGCCCAATGACCCCAGCCCACCCCCAGCCCAGCCAGCCCCCCACACCCGCACCCGCACCCGCACCCGCACCCGGGGCAGCCCACCGCACCCCCACCCCCACTCCCACTCGCGCCGAGGAGGGCGGCACCTCGTGAACCAGCGCCCGCTCCCGCCGCTCGGCCCCCGCTCGGTCGCCACGCTCGCCCTCACCAGCCTGCTCGGCCTGGCCGCGTTCACCTGGCCGCTGATCGCCTCGGCCCGCTCAGCGGTGGTCGCGCACGCGGCCGACGCGCCCTGGCTGTTCGCCCTGCTGCTGCCGCTGCTGCTCGCCGTCCTGCTGGCCCAGCTCGCCGACTCCGGGCTGGAGCCGAAGGCGGTGGCGCTGCTGGGGGTGCTGGCCGCGGCGGGTGCGGCGCTGCGACCGCTGGGGGCGGGGACGGCGGGCCTGGAGCCGATGTTCTTCCTGATGGTGCTGGCGGGCCGGGTGCTGGGCCCGAGCAGCGGGTTCGTGCTCGGCGCGGTGACGATGGCCGCGTCGGCGCTGCTCACCGGCGGGGTCGGGCCCTGGCTGCCGTTCCAGATGCTGGCCATGGGCTGGGTCTGCCTGGGGGCCGGCCTGCTGCCCGGGGCGGACCGGCTGCGCGGGCGGCCCGAGGTGCTGCTGCTGGCGGGGTACGGCGCGGTGGCGGCGGTGCTGTACGGCACGGTGATGAACCTCCAGGGCTGGCCGTACATCGCGGGCCTGAGCAGCTCGATCGCCTTCGTGCCCGGTGACCCGCTGAGCGCCAACCTGCCGCGGTTCGCGGTCTACTGCCTGACCACCTCGCTCGGCTGGGACCTACCGCGCGCCGCCCTGACCGCCGTGCTCTGCCTGGTCACCGGGCGCCCGGTACTGCGCGCCCTGCGCCGCGCCACCCGCCGCGCCGCCTTCGACGCCCACCCGACCTTCGAAGCACCAAGCACCAACCCACCCCAACCACCCCACTCCGCCTAACCACCGGACACCCGGTCCCGCACCACCCACCACGCACGACCCACCCCACCCCACCTGACCACCAGCACCCAATCCCGCACCACCCACCGCACCAGCCCCCACCCCACCCCACCCTCGAAGCACCGAACCCCACCCCCCGCTGACCTCGGTGATCCCGGCCCCGTTGCGGATCTGCCGCACTGCGCCAGGCTGGAGGTGGCAAGGTTCGGCGACACGGACGGAGGCAGGATTGCCATGGCCACCTTCATGGACGTCCACCACGGGATGACCGGTATCACCGCCGAGGAGCTGGAGAAGGCCCACCAGGCCGACCTGCGAGCGCAGCGCGACGAGGGCGTGCACTTCAAGCAGGCCTGGGCCGACCCGGCCTCCGGCACCGTCTGGTGCCTCTCGGAGGCGCCGTCGGCCGACGCCGTGCAACGGGTGCACGAGCGCGCGGGCCACCGGGCGGACGAGATCCACTCGGTACCGTTCAGCGTCTGAGAACGCCGGAAGGCGACTGAGCCACCCCGGGCCGGACGGCCGGACAGCTCGCGGCGCGACCTCCGGGAGGCCGCCGGCCGCCGTGGCGGGCCGGCCCCTCGACAAGATCGCAAAGCCCCCGGTATACCGGGCGGATGACCACCACCATCCGGCCCTTCGATGCCGTGCTGACCGATCTCGACGGCGTGATCCGGCTCTTCGACCACGGCGAGCTCAACCGCCTGGAGCGAGCCGCCGGTCTGCCGGCCGGCCACACCATGAGGACCGCCTTCCACCCCGAGCTGCGCGGCCCGCTGCTGCTGGGGCAGTTGGGCAAGGCAGAGTGGCAGGCGCGGATCGCCGAACGGCTGGCAGCAGAGTCGGCCACAACACCGGAGCCGGCCGCGGCAGCGGAGTTGGCCGCGGCCTTCACCAGCGCGCCGTTCCGGGCTGACCCGGCAATAGTGTCGCTGCTGCGCGCGGTGCGCGAGCACGTCCCGGTGGTGGTGGTCACCAATGCCACGGCCTGGCTGGATGCCGACCTGGCGGCGATGGAGCTGACCGGGCTGGCCGATGCGGTGGTGAACAGCGCCGAGGTGGGCGCGGTCAAGCCGGAGGAGCGGATCTACCGGATCGCCGCCGAGCGCGCCCGAGTTGCGCCGGAGCGCTGCCTGTTCGTCGACGACACCGCGGGCAATGTGGCGGCCGCTCGCGCGCTCGGCATGACGGGGGTGGACTACCGCGAGCCGGCCGACCTCCGCAACGCCCTTGCATACCTACTGAAAGAACTGAACTGAACTGAACTGAACTGCCGGACTCAGAGCGTGCGCCCCTCGTTGTGCGGGACGTGCGGCTCGGGGACGCGGTCGGGGCGGTCGTGCGGGTCGCCGCAGAGGTTGTGGCTCAGCGTGGTGAGCAGCGCGGCCAGGTCGGCGAACTGCTTTTCGTCCCAGTCGCCGAGCAGCTTGGCCAGTTGGGTGCGCCGCGCGGTGACGAGTTGCTGGGCGACCCGCTCGCCCTCCTCGGTCAGGCGCATCGGCAGCCCGTTGCGGATCGCCAGGCCCCTGCCCTCGATCTCGCGGGCGGCGGCCTCGATCACCGCCGGCGGCACGATCCGGTGTTCCGCCAACTCGGCCGGTTCCATGGAGCCTTGGCGGAGCAGCTGCAGCAGCAGCCAGCTGGAGGCGGGTTGCAGATCGAGCCCGGCCTCGGCGGTGATCCGCCGGTAGAGGTCGCGGCGGGCCTCCCGGGTGTTCAACACCGCGAGGGCGCGGGCGATTTCGTCGACCGAGCTGCGCTGCACCGGGTTCATCCCGATCGACTCGCCGAGGTCCGGCGCGGTCACCGACTCGCGCAGCGGCTGCTCCCTGATGAACAGCGCCAGCACGAAGGCCACGGCCGCCACGGGGGCGGCGTAGAGGAAGACTTGGGAGATGGAACTGGCGTAGGCGTGCAGCACGTTGTGCGCGGTGGCGGGCGGCAGGGTGCGGATCACCCGGGGGTCTGCGGTGATCCTCCCGGGAGAGAAGCCCGGTGGCAGCGGGACGCCGCGCAGTACGTCCCGGAGCCGGTGGTTGAGGCCGGTGGTGAAGATGGTGCCGAAGATCGAGACGCCGAACGACGCGCCGATCGAGCGGAAGAAGGTGGCGGCGGCGGTGGCGGCGCCCAGGTCCTGGTAGCCGACGGAGTTCTGCACGATCAGCACCAGCACCTGCAGCACCAGGCCCAATCCCAGTCCGAAGACCAGGAAGTAGAAGCTCATCACGGTGGTGGAGGTGGACTCGGTGAGCCGGGAGAGCAGCACCAGCCCGACCACCATCACCGCGGTGCCGATGATCGGGAAGAGCCGGTAGCGGCCGGTGCGGGCGACGATCTGGCCGGACCCGATCGAGGTGACCAGCATGCCGAGCACCATCGGCAGCATGTGCACGCCCGACATGGTCGGCGAGACGCCCTGCACCACCTGCAGGAAGGTCGGTAGGTAGGTGAGCGCCCCGAACATCGCGAAACCGACCACGAAGGAGATCACCGCGACCAGGTTGAAGGTGCGGGAGGTGAACAGCCGGGGCGGCAGCACGGCCTCCGCCGCCCGCCGCTCGACCAGCACGAAGGCGATCAGCAGCAGCACGCCGAGCACGCCCAGGCCGATGATCTGCCAGCTGCCCCAGCCGTAACTGACACCGCCGAGCGAGGTCATCAGCACGAAGCAGGTGGCCACGGCGGCGATCAGCACGATGCCGGGGTAGTCGATGGCGTGCTTGTGGGTGACCTCGGCGCTGTGCAGCACCAGCGCGATCGCCACCAGGGCGACCGCGCCGATCGGCAGGTTGATGTAGAAGACCCAGCGCCAGGAGAGCTGGTCCACGAAGAACCCGCCGAGCAGCGGGCCGAGCACGCTGGTGGCGCCGAAGACCGCGCCGAACAGGCCCTGGTACTTGCCCCGCTCGCGCGGTGGCACCAGGTCGCCCACGATCGCCTGGGTGAGCACGATCAGGCCGCCGCCGCCCAGCCCCTGCAGCGCGCGGAAGGCGATCAGCTCGCCCATGTTCTGGGAGAGCCCGCAGAGCGCCGAGCCGACCAGGAAGATCACGATGGAGGCCTGGAAGAACCGCTTCCGGCCGTACATGTCGCCCAACTTGCCCCAGAGCGGGGTGGCGGCGGTGGCGGCCAGCAGATAAGCCGTCACCACCCAGGAGAGGTGCTCCAGCCCGCCGAGGTCGCTGACGATGGTGGGCAGCGCGGTCGAGACGATGGTCTGGTCGAGCGCGGCCAGCAGCAGGGCCAGCAGCAGCGCGCCGATCGGGACCCAGAGGTTGTGGACCGGCGCTTGTTGGGGGGCCGGTACGCGGGTCTCGGCCGCCGGTTCCGCCATGACAGAACCTCCGTCTGGTGATCCGTCGGTGATTCGTCGGTGATCCTGATGATCCGGCAGCTTCTGACTTCTCATCGTGTCAGATTTGTCTGCTTTTGCGGCTCGGGGTTGGGCCATTCGTTAGCCGGGTGGCACTGTTCGCCCGCTGTGGCGTCCTGCATAATCGGGCGCGTTCCGAAGCCCGTCGCAATCTCCAGGAGGACCGGCCCATGCCGGGGTTCGCCCAGCCAGGTCCCGGCCAGGATCCCGATCTGACCGAGACGGCGGTCCTCCCGCACACCGAGGGGCCCCCGCTGGTCCGCCCGTACGTCCCGTCGGTGCCGGTCGAGGAGTACCCCGCCCCGTACGCCCCGGCGCCAGCCGACCCGTACGCCACCGCCGTACTGCCCCCGGCCGCCCCGTACGCCACCGACCCGTACGCCACCGCGCCCACCGACCCCTACGCCACCGCCGTACTGCCCCCGCTCGGCCCGAACCCGCCCGGCCCGAACCCGCCCGGCCCGAACCCGGCAGGCCTGAACCCGGTCCGCCAGGAAAGCACCGCGCCACCGCCCCGGGAGCTCGGCCTGTTCCCGATCGCCGACAGCCAGGACGGCGCCCGCGGCCGCGCCGCCGCCCGACGGGCCCGGCGGCGCCGCAGCGGCCTGGTCGCGGCGGCCGGTGCCGGTGTGGTCGCCCTCGGCGTGGGGCTGGCCTACGTCCTCTCCCCCGGCGGCTCGTCGACCGACCAGGCGCTGCCGGTCGTGCCCACCGGCGCCGCCTCGCCGAGCAGCGCGCCGACCGACAGCGCCGCCCCCAGCAGCGCCCCCGCCACCACCGCAGCCAGCGCCAGCGCGGCCCCGGCGACCTCGGCCAGACCGGCCGCGCCCAGAACCAAGGCGGCGCCCCGCACCACCGCGCCGCCGGCCCCCAGCACCAGCGCGGCCGCCCCGCCGCCCCCGCCCGCGAGCACCCAGGCGCCGCCGCCCACCACGGCGCCGCCCACCAGCGCCGCCCCGAGTCCGAGCGCCGCCCTGCCCGCCCCAAACGACTCCGGCCCGGCGGTGGTGGCGTTGCAGCGGCAGCTCCGCTCGGCGGGCTGCGGCGGGACCCACAGCGGGACCTACGACGCCCGCACCGCGAACGAGGTGGCGCAGTTCCAGGACTGGAACAACATCAACGCGGATCAGCCGGGCGTGCTGGACCAGCAGACCCAGGACGCCCTCAACGCCGGCGACACCTGCTGACCCCTCGCCCCCGCCGGCCTCAGCCGGTCACCGCCTCGACGATGCTGATCCCGGACAGCACCAGCATCGCGGCGGCGGCCACCCGGATGATCGCCTTCATCGGCACGTGCTTCAGCAGCTTCTGCCCGCCGAGGATGGCCAGGCCGCCGACCGCGCACAGCGCCAGCCAGGCGCCCAGGCCCACCGCGAGCGGCTCGGCGTACTTGGCGGCCAGGTTGGCGGTCATGATCTGGGTCAGGTCGCCGAACTCGGCGACCGCCACGACCAGGAAGCTGGTTCCGGCCACCTTCCAGAAGCTGTTAGCGGCGGGCTTGCGGGCCTCGTGCTCCTCGTCCTCGTCCTTGTGCATCAGCAGCATCACGGCGCCGGCCAGGAAGAGCAGCCCGGCCACGCCCTCCACCCAGCGGTGCGGCAGCAGCGCCAGCAGGCTGCCCGCCACCAGCGCCAGGCCGACCTGCACGGCCATCGCGGCGGCCACCCCGGCGAAGACGTACGACGCGCGGTAGCGGGTGCCCAGCATCAGCGCGGCCAGCGCGGTCTTGTCCGGCAGCTCGGCCAGGAAGATGATGCCGAAGGTCACGGCGAACACGGTCGGATTCATCGGGGGACGTTCCTCCACGGTCGGGCTGCCCGGCCGCGCGGCCCCGAAAACAGAGGAGACCCCGGCCCGACAGCACTGGTCATCACGGACAGCACTGCGGCCGAAGGTCTCGCCAACACACGTGGTGTCCCGGGCGCCGGGCCACCCCGCTGGGGCGGCCAGTATGTCGACGGTCCGGTGGAGGGCTACTCCCCTTCAACCCCGCCAGTCTACCGGACGCCTCACCAGGCCCCGCCCGACCAGTTCCAGCACCACCACGATCGCCACGGCCTCCACCGCCAGCAGTGCGACCAGCACGAAGAGCTGCACCGCCCCCGCCGCCACCGGCGAGGCACCGCCGAGCAGCATGCCGACGAACGCACCGGGCAGCGTCACCAGGCCGACGGTGCGGGTCTGGTCCAGCGCGGGCACCAGCGAGGTGGCGGCGGCGGTGCGGCAGATCTCCAGCCGGGCGTCCCGGTCCTCGAAGCCGAGCGCCAGTGCCGCCTCCACCTCGCCGTGGCGCTGGGTCAGCTCGTCGAGTGCCCGCCGACCGGCCAGCGAGGTGGCGGTCAGCCCGCCGCCGATCAGGATCCCGGCCACCGGCACGATCGACAGGCCCTGCCACGGCAGCAGCCGGGTGCCGAGCAGCAGGGCCAGCAGGGGCAGCACCCCGGCCCCGATCGGCGCGGCGGCCCAGGCCCAGGACCAGCCCGGTGCCTCGGTCATCCGCCGCCCGGCCGTGCGCACCGCCACCGTGAACATCAGCAGCACGAAGAGCGCGGTCAGCCAGAGCGAGTGCACCACGCCCGTGATCACCAGCGAGACCGCCACCAGCTGCACCACCGCCCGCACGCCGGCCTTCAGCACCGAGCGCCCGTGGCCGAGCTTCCCCCACCCCGCCACCGCGACGGCCGCCGCGAGCAGCACCGCCATCAGCACCCCGAGCAGCGGGGTGACCGGCAGCAGTTGGCTGGAGCCGGCCGCGCTCAGATCCAGCTGGTGAACCACATGTGGTCCTGCCAGTCGGACATCGGGATCACCTGGGCGGTGTACAGCGGAAGGAAGTAGAGGAAGCAGCCCATGATCGCCAGCACCAGGCCGCCGGCGGCCGCCCCGCCCCAGGCCCGCCGCCGCACGGTCGCCGTCGCCGGGCCGACCATGGCACCCAGCATCTGGGCCACGGCCAGGCAGAGGAACGGCACCAGCACCACCATGTAGAACGAGAAGATGGTGCGCTGCTGGTATTGGAACCAGGGCAGGTAGATCGCGGCCACCGCGCAGAGCACCGCGCCGGAGCGCCAGTCCCGCTTGAAGAGCCAGGCCCAGAGCTGATAGGCCAGCGCGAAGCAGGCCGCCCACCACAGCAGCGGGGTGCCGAGCGCCAGGATCTGGGTGGTGCAGCCGCCGGAGTCGGTGCAGCCGCGCTGCCCGAAGGGCACCGGCTGCCAGTACATGCTGACCGGGCGCCCCTGGACCAGCCAGCTCCACGGGTTGGACTGGTAGGTGTGCGGGGTGGTCAGCGTGGTGTTGAACCGCCACATCTCGGTCTGGTACTGCCACCAGCTGCGCAGCGGTCCGGGCAGGAAGCCGCCGGGGTGGGTGTCCGCCCAGTGCCGGTCGTAGCCGCCGGAGCTGAGAAACCAGCCGCCCCAGGAGCCGATGTAGACCACCGCCCCGACCAGCACCATGGAGCAGAAGGCGGGCACCAAGTCGTGCCGCAGCATGCTGCGCCAGGGGTGCCGGGCGCCGGCCCGGCGTCGGCCGGCCTGGTCCCAGAGCACAGTGAGCAGCGCGAAGGCGGCCAGGATCGGGG
Organism: Kitasatospora sp. GP30; assembly: GCF_029892145.1. NCBI lineage: Bacteria > Bacillati > Actinomycetota > Actinomycetes > Kitasatosporales > Streptomycetaceae > Kitasatospora > Kitasatospora sp. GP30. The sequence goes on along the minus strand of NZ_JARZAH010000002.1, from coordinate 309,232 downwards.
CGCCGGTCCACTTGACCGAGCAGGCGCAGCCGAGCATCAGCCCGGCGGCCAGCCGCCAGGGGCGCAGCCCGAGCCGGATCCGGTCGCCGTCCACCCCGTCGGCCAGCAGCTTGGCCCTGGTGTGGTCGCGGTCGATCAGCAGGCAGCCGAAGGCGGCCAGCACGAAGAACATCAGGATGCCGTCGAGCAGGCCGGTGCGGCTCATCACCAGTTGCAGGCCGTCCACCGACATCAGCAGCGCGGCGGTGCAGCCGAGCAGCGTGGAGCCGAAGAGCCGGCGGCCGATCCGGGCCAGCATCAGCACCGAGACCGTGCCGACCAGCGCGACCATCACCCGCCAGCCGAACGGATGGAGCCCGAAGACCGCCTCACCGATCGCGATCACCCACTTGCCGAGCGGCGGGTGCGCCACGAAGGCCCACTGGGTGTTCAGCGGGATCTGCTGCGGGGTGGAGAGGATCGCGCTGTTGGCGTTCTCCGCCCAACTGCCCTCGTATCCCTGGTGGAGCAGCGACCAGGCGTCCTTGGGGTAGTACGTCTCGTCGAAGACGAAGGCGTTGGGGTAGCCGAGGTTCCAGAACCGCAGCACGCCGGCGAACAGCGCCACAGCGATCGGCCCGAGCCAGCCGGCGTGCCGGACCAGCCAGGGCAGCCGGCGGCCCAGCTCCAGCAGCACGGACGTGCGGCCGACCGGTTGCGGGTGCGCACCGGCCGGCCGCTCGATGACTGCCGTATTCGCCATGGCCCCACCGTCGTCGACTCGTTGATCACCGACGACTCTAGGCGGCCGCGGTCTCCCCCGTCACCCTCTCATGCCGCCGTCTGCAGCTCACGGACCGGCACGGTGACCGGAGCGGGCCGCTCGGCGTTGTCCTGCGCGGGCGTCAGGTGGCCGCGCAGCCGCAGCGCCATGACGATGATCAGCAGGGTGCTGCCGGCCATCGCGGCCAGGTAGAGCGGCCAGGTTCCGGAGCCGACCAGCAGCACGCCGAAGGCCGGGCCGACCGCCGTCGCGGTCTGCTTGACCAGCGAGAACGCCGAGTTGTAGGTGCCGAGCAGCCGGGTCGGGGCCAGGTCGGCGACGATCGGGCCCAGGGTCGGGGCCAGCATCGACTCGCCGATGCCGAACAGCACGTAGATGGAGACGATCGCCGCGGTGGCGAGCGCGGCCTCGCCGCGGATCAGGCCGGCCAGCAGCGCCATGCCCCAGGCGCCGACCCAGACCACGCCGGTGGCGGCCATCGCGGTGGTACGGCGGCGCTTGGCGGTGATCCGGACCATCATCATCTGCAGCACCACGATGGTGACCGCGTTGGCGCCGATCGCCAGGCCCAGGGTGGACGGCGCGGTGTGCACGGTGGTGGTGGCGAAGGCCGCCACACCCGACTCGTACTGGCCGTAGCAGGTGAAGAAGATCAGTGCGGCGAGCACCAGCAGGTTCAGCATCGCCTTGTCGCCGGCCAGTGTCCGCAGGCCGCTGGGCTGCCGGTCGTCGGTGACCGGCACCGGGCCGGGGCCGGCCCCTCGCTCATCAAGCAGCTTGGCGGTGCCGGTGACCAGGGCCAGGCCCAGGTAGGTCAGCGCCTCGATGGTGAACAGACGGGTCAGGCTGGCCGGCTCGGCCACGTCGACGATCTGCCCGCCGACCAGCGCCCCGATGCCCATCCCCAGGTTGACCAGGGTGAACTGGAGCGCGAAGGCGTGCGAGCGGGTCGCGGCCGTGGAGCTGCGCACGATCATGGTGGCCAGCGCCGGCTGGCAGGTGGTGACGCCGCCGCCGAACAGGAAGACGGAGAGCAGCAGTCCGGCCGTGCTCTGCGCCTGCCCGAAGGCGAACGCGCCGACGGCGGCCATCGCACACCCGGCGAGCAGCACCGGGCGCGGCCCGTACCGGTCGATGGAGCGGCCGGCGAACGGCAGCACGGCGAGCGCGGCCAGCGCGAAGAGGGTGAACACCATGGTGGCGGCGAGGGAACCCTGCCCGCGCACCTGGTCCACGTAGATGAACATGTACGGCAGCGTGAACCCGCTGCCGAAGGCGCTCAGCGCGTTGCCGAGCTGGACCCGGCGAAGGGCGCCACCCGTACCGAACTTCAGCTGCATCATGGAGACCACCCCTCACCGGTTTCAACCCTCAAGATTTCAGAGCTAAACTCTATGAGTGGAAAGACTCCACTGTCAAAGCCTTAACTCCGCTACAAGGCGTGGGAGACTGTGGCCCATGAGCGCACGCAAGGCCGCCACGGCGGCCGAACCGGACTGCGGTGACCTCGGCATCGCCGAGCAAGTGGCCATCTACCAGCGGGAGTTCCCCACCGTCGACCCGCAGGTGGAGACCATCGTGTCGTCCCTGTCCCGGGTCGCCCGGCGGATGTCGGTGGCCTACGACCGGCAGCTGACTGTGCTCGGAATCACCAGCGCCGAGTGGGAGGTGCTGAAGGCCCTGGTGGTGGCCGGCAGCCCGTACCGGCTCGGCCCGGGCGAGCTGGCCAAGCGGCTGGGCCTCACCCCGGCGGCGATGACCCACCGGATCGACCGGATGGTGGCCGAGGACCTGGTCACCCGGGAGCGCGACGAGGCCAACCGGGTCCGGGTGATCATCGAGCTGACCGAGACCGGCCGCGACAAGTGGCTGGAGTCGATGCGGATGGCCGCCGTCTTCGAGGAGGAGCTGCTCCAGGACGTCGGCGCCGAGGAGCGCACCGTGCTCTCCGGGCTGCTGGGGCGGATGCTCACCCGGATCGAGACCGGCGCGCCCTGAGCGCTCCCGAGTGGCGGGCCCTCTGAGTGGCGGGGGCGGTGGGACGGCGGCAGTGTGTGTCCGGGGGGCAACAAACGTCTGACCGGACCAGTTCCGCCCTGGAGGCGACACCCATGCCCGTGGTCACCACCCCGTACACCCCCGGCACTCCGTGCTGGGTCGACCTCGCCGCTCCCGACCAGCAGGCGGCCATCGACTTCTACAAGGACCTGCTCGAGTGGCAGGGCGAGAAGGGCCCCGAGGAGTTCGGCGGCTACGCCGTGATGATGCTCGACGACAAGGCGGTGAGCGGCATCATGGCGGCCGTGCCGATGGACGGCAACCCGCCACCGCCCACCACCTGGACCACCTACATCGCCACCGACGACGCCGATGCCGCCGCCGCCCGGGTCGGCGCCAACGGCGGCAAGGTGCTCTTCGGCCCGATGACCGTCGGCACGGTCGGCCGGATGTTCATCGCCGCCGACCCGGCCGGCGCGGTCTTCGGGGTGTGGCAGAAGCTGGACTTCTTCGGCGCCCAGATCGTCAACGAGCCCGGCGCGGTGATCTGGAACGAGCTGAACACCAGCGACATCCCCGGTGCCAAGGCGTTCTACCAGGCCGCCCTCGGCATCGAGATCAAGCTGATGGAGATGCCCGGCGCGGAGAACATGCCCGAGTACTACGGGCTCGAGGTCGGCGGCAAGCCGGTCGGCGGCGCGCAGAGCCTGGCCAACCACCCGGAGGGCACCCCGCCGCACTGGGCCGTCTACTTCGCGGTGGACGACGTGGACAGCACGGTGGACGCGGCGGTCCGGGCCGGCGGCTCGGTGCTGGTCCCACCGATGGACACGCCGGTCGGCAAGATGGGCGCGCTCACCGACCCGCAGGGCGGCGCGTTCTGGTTGATCAAGCCGCAGATGCCCGAGAGCTCCTGACCGACGACCCGACGACCCGTGCCCCCGGAGCGCAGCCGCTCCGGGGGCACGGCGCGTCCGGCAAACCCTCTGCATCCGAAGCAAGGTCCGTCTCAAGATGTACGTCCGGTGGGTCTTGTGGACCACCCCCGCCACCTGCGGTTCCTCCTCACGCGGCACGTTTTCGGCCATTGCCGGCGCCTAGCGTGGACACCGTCGCCCGTCCACCCCCTCGCCCGAGGACCACAGATGATCGAAGCCGTCGGCCTCACCAAGAGCTACGGCCCCAAAACCGCCGTCCAGGACCTGAGTTTCAGCGTCCGTCCCGGCATCGTGACCGGCTTTCTCGGCCCCAACGGAGCCGGCAAGTCCACCACCATGCGCATGCTGCTCGGCCTGGACACCCCGACCTCGGGGCACGCCACGGTCAACGGCCGCCGCTACTCGGACCACCCGGCCCCGCTGCGCGAGGTCGGCGCGATGCTGGAGGCCCGGGCCATCCACACCGGCCGCTCGGCCCGCAACCACCTGCTGGCACTGGCCGCCACCCACGGCATCCCGACCTCCCGGGTGGACGAGGTGATCGACCTGGTCGGCCTGCGCGAGGTGGCCCGCCGGCGGGCCGGCGGCTTCTCGCTCGGCATGGGCCAGCGCCTGGGCATCGCCTCCGCGCTGCTCGGCGACCCGGCCACGCTGATCCTCGACGAGCCGGTCAACGGGCTCGACCCCGAAGGCATCCTGTGGATCCGCAACCTGCTCAAGTCGCTTGCGGCTGAAGGCCGTACGGTGCTGGTCTCGTCGCACCTGATGAGCGAGATGGCCCTGACCGCCGAGCACCTGATCGTGATCGGCCGCGGTCGGCTGATCGCCGACACCTCGGTGGCCGACTTCACCGCCGGCGCCTCGCAGGGCGGCGTGCGGGTGCGCACCCCGCAGGCGGACGAGCTGGCGCTGCTGCTGCGCGACCTTCCCGGTGCGGCCGTCGCCGTCGAGGACGAGCCCGGAGTGCTCACCGTGGAGGGTGTCGACAGCGAGGCGGTTGGCAAGCTGGCCGCCGAAAACCGCGTGGTGCTCTTCGAGTTGACGCCGCGTCAGGCATCGCTGGAGGAGGCGTTCATGGAACTCACCCGGGACGCCGTCGAGTACGAGGCCGTGGTCCGGCCCGCCGAGCTGGTCAAGGAGCCCGCGGCATGAGCAGTGCGACGTACCTTTCGAACCGGGCCGGCGACGGCAAGGTCACGCTGCCCCGGGTGGTCACCTCCGAGTGGATCAAGTTCCGCTCGCTGCGCTCCAGTTGGATCACCCTGGCGGTGGCGGCCGCGCTCACCATCGGCTTCGGCGCGCTGTTCTGCTGGGCCACCATGAACCGCTGGGACCACCTGCCGGCCGACGAGCGGGCTGCCTTCACGCCCGCCGAGCACAGCCTGCGCGGCTTCTACCTGGCGCAGATGGCGATCGGCGTGCTCGGCGTGCTGGTGGTCACCGGCGAGTACTCCACCGGCATGATCCGGGCCTCGCTCTCCGCCGTGCCCAAGCGGCTGCCGGTGCTCTGGGCCAAGGCGCTGGTCTTCGGCGCGGTCACCTGGGTGGTGGCCACCGTCTCGTGCCTGGTCGCCTTCTTCGTCGGCCAGTCGATCCTGGCCGGCAAGCACCTGGACACCACGCTCTCCGCACCCGGGGTGACCCGGGTGGTGCTCGGCATGGGCCTCTACCTGACCGCCATCGGCCTGCTCGCGGTCGCCCTCGGCACCCTGATCCGCAACACCGCCGGCGGCATCGCCTCGGTCTTCGGCGTGCTGCTGGTGCTGCCGGTGCTCTGCGAGGCGCTGCCCAGCTCCTGGCAGCAGAACATCAGCCCGTATCTGCCCGGCACTGCCGGTCAGGCGCTCACCCACATCACCCAGGCCCCGCACGAGATGGCGCCGTGGGCCGGGTTCGGCCTGCTCTGCGGCTATGTCGCCATCGCCCTGGTCGCCGCCGCCGCGGTGCTCAAGCGGCGGGACGCGTGACCGTCACCGGTCGCCCGGTTCGTTGCACAATGGCGCAATGACAGTGGCTGGACTGCCCGAGCTGCCCATGACCGCCCTCGGGCGGCGCTTCCCCGGCGCCGCCCGAGGGCTCGCGGCGCTGCGGGCCCGGCGGCTCGGCGAGCGCCACCCGGTGCTGGTCGACGGCTGCGGCGCGGTGCTGCTGCTGGTGCTCACCTCCGCCGTGCACGCCCGGATGATGCCGGGGCTCTGGGAGCTGCCGCTGCAGGCCGCCCTGGTGCTGCCGCTCACGCTGCGCCGCCGCCACCCGGTCGGGGTCTTCGCCGTGGTCGCGGTGGTCGCGTTCGTCCAGTGGGTGATCAGCTGGTGGGCCGGCAGCCATGTGCTGCCGGCCGACATCGCCGCGCTGATCGCGCTCTACACGGTGGCCGCGCACCGCTCGTTCCGCTGGACGCTGGCCGCATACGGGACGCTCGAGGTCGGCGTACTGCTGTGCGTGCTGCGCTGGCGCCCCGAGTACCCGATCGCCTCCCCCATCGAGGCGGTCCTCAAAACGGTCTTCTTCCTCTCCGGCGTCACCACCGCCGCCGTGGTGCTGGGCCGCAACGTGCGGGCCCGGCAAGCCAAGCTGGCCGCGCTGCAGCAGCGGGCCCGCGACCTGGAGCGCCGGCGCGACCAGCAGTCCGCGCTGGCGGTCGCCGAGGAGCGCAGCCGGATCGCCCGGGAGATGCACGACATCGTCACCCACAACCTGTCGGTGATGGTGGCGCTCGCCGACGGCGCCGTCTACGCCAACGAGCACGCGCCCGAGAAGGCCACCGCCGCGATGCGGCAGAGCGCCGAGACCGGCCGCCAGGCGCTCACCGACATGCGCCGGTTCCTAGGCGTGCTGCGCGCCGACGAGCCGGACGCGCTGCGCCACCCGCAGCCGGGCCTGGGCCAGCTGCCCGCGCTGACCGCCCAGGTGCGCGCCGCCGGGCTGCCCACCGAGCTGGTGCTGACCGGCGACCACGCCCATGTCTCCCCCGGTGCCCAACTCACCGTCTACCGGCTGGTCCAGGAGTCGCTGACCAACACCATCAAGCACACCGCCGCCGGCGCCCGCGCCACCGTCACCGTGGTCTGCGGGCCGGGCTCGGTGGCGGTCGAGGTGTGCGACGACGGCCGTGCCCTGCCCCGCCCCGCCGAGGGCCTGCTCGGCACCGGCCACGGCCTGGCCGGGATGCGCGACCGGGCCGCCGCCTACGGCGCCGAGCTCAGCGCCGGGCCGCTGCCGCAGGGCGGCTGGCGGGTGGCGGCCACCCTCGATCTCGCCCTGCCCGACCTCGCCGAGGAGAAGCCGTCATGACCATCCGCGTCCTGCTGGTGGACGACCAGCCGCTGCTGCGGGTGGCCTTCACCCTGGTCCTCGACTCGCAACCCGACCTGGCGGTGGCCGGCGAGGCCGAGGACGGCGCCACCGCCGTCCGGCTGGCCGCCGAGCAGCGCCCGGACGTGGTGCTGATGGACGTCCGGATGCCCGGCATGGACGGCATCGAGGCGACCCGCCGGATCGTCGAGGAGTCCCCTGACACCAAGGTGCTCATCCTGACCACCTTCGACCTCGACGAGTACGCCTTCGCCGGGCTGCGGGCCGGCGCCTCCGGCTTCCTGCTGAAGAACGCCCAGCCGGCCGAGCTGCTCAGCGCGATCCGCAGCGTGGCGGCCGGGGACGCCGTGGTGGCGCCGCGGATCACCCGGCGGCTCCTCGACCACTTCGCCGACAAGCTGCCCGACCGCAGCTCCCCCGATCGCGCGGCGACCGCGATCGAGTCGCTGACCGCCCGGGAGCGCAGCGTGCTGGTCCAGGTCGCGCGGGGCCTGTCCAACGCCGAGGTGGCCGCCGAACTCCAGCTCGCCGAGGCCACCGTGAAGACCCACGTCAGCCGGATCCTGCTGAAGCTCGGCCTGCGCGACCGGGTGCAGGCCGTGGTCTTCGCCTACGAGAACCGGCTGGTGCGCCCGACCTGACCGGGCTCAGGGCCTCTCCTATGGATCAGGTCGGCTGTCACACCTGTGGCCGGCGCCGCAGGGCGCGCGGCTGCCCCAGCCATAGGCAACCGACGACAACGCAGCTTGGGGTCCCTCCCGGCCGAAGGCCGGGGCGTGCGCGCTCCGGCGTCGCGCGCCCGGCATGATCCATAAGAGCGGCCCTAATAGCGCAGCGCCGTCTCCACGGTCGCGGTGATGCCGCTGGAGAGGGCGCGGTGGCTGACCGCCGTGCCGGTGCCGGTCTGGCCGGCGGCCACCGGGCCGATGGTGACCACCGTGGTGTCCTGCAGGGCGCCGCTGGCGTCCTTGAAGGCGACCTGGACGGTGTAACGGGCGCTGCCGGAGCCGTGGTTGGCCACCGTGACCGGCACCTGGAGCTCGCCGTCCGAGGTGGTGCCCACCGTGCCCAGGGTGACGTCCTTGGTGGCGTTCACGCCGCCGGTGGCGCCGGCGAACGCGGAGGCGGCCTCGGACTGCGCGGACGAGAGCGCCGAGGAGCCCACGGAGGCGGCGGCGGAGAGCGCCGAGGAGGCCGCGGAGGCGGCCTGCGAGCCGGCCCCGGAAGCGATCGACGACAGGACCGACTGGGCCCCGGCGAGACCGGAGGAGGCCGCCGAGGAGGTCGTGGCCTTGGTGCTGGACGAGCAGCCGGTCAGGGCCAGCCCCAACGACAGTGCCGCCCCGGTCGCCAGGGCGAGCGGGGCGGCGAGCGCGCGGACGCGGCGCGGCGCGGTGGCGCGGGGCGGGGTGCGGCGGTCCATCGGGTGGCCTCCTGGGTCGGGAACTACCCACCCACCGTCGACCGGCGCCGGGACCCGTGCCAGGCGGGCCGGGCAACCGGGTGAGGGCCGTCACATGCGCAGGGAGACCGTCACACGCGCAGGGAGACCGTCACACGCGCAGGTGGACCGTCACATGCTCAGGTAGACCGCACTGCCGACGCCGGCGACCATGCAGTAGATCGCGAACGGGGTCAGGCTGCGGTTCTCGAAGTACTTGGTCAGGAACTTCACCGAGATGTAGCCGGCCACGAAGGCGGCGACCGAGCCGGCCAGCAGCGGGCCGCGGATCCCGGCGTTCTCCGGCTTGGCCAGCTCGGGCAGCTTGAGCGCCGAGGCGGCCAGGATCACCGGGGTGGCCAGCAGGAAGGAGAACCGGGCCGCGTCCTCGTGGTTCAGCCCGCGCAGGATGCCGGTGCTCATGGTGACACCGGAGCGGCTGATGCCCGGCAGCAGGGCGAGGATCTGGGCGGCGCCGATCCAGGCGCCCTTGCCGAAGCTCATCTTGACCAGCCGGCGGTCCGAGGCGAGGTCCGGGTCGACACCCGGGTTGTGCTGGACGGCCGCGCCGGCCCGGCGCCGACCGCCGCCGCCGCGCCGCAGCCGGTCCGCGCCCAGCAGCACGAAACCGTTGAGCGCCAGGAAGATCGCCGCCGGAACGGGCTTGCCGAGCGCGTTGCGCAGCGCCTTCTCGGCGACCAGGCCGGCGATGCCGACCGGGATGGTGCCGACCACCAGCAGCCAGGCGAGCTTCTGCTCGATGGTCTGGATCCGGCGCTCGCGTATGGAGGTGTACAGCCCGCGGATCACCCGCACCCAGTCCCGGCGGAAGAAGACCACCAGGGCGAGCGCGGTGGCCAGGTGCAGGCCGACCAGGACCGTCAGGTACGGGGACTGGGCGGCGGTCAGGTCCAGGTCGCTCTTGGTCTGGCCGCCGACCAGGGCCGGGATCAGGATGCTGTGTCCCAGGCTGGAGACCGGGAAGAGCTCGGTCACACCTTGCAGCAGGCCCACGCCGATGGATTCCGGGTAGGTCAGGGACATCGGCACACCCTCAGTCGCGGTACGGGTCTGGTGGGAGGCGACACCGCACCGAGCCGTTCGAAACGGCTTTCGGGCCCCTCCCCGCGAGAACGTACTACGTCCGTGTAGACGTCAGGCGGGGTTGGACCCGAAGTTCACCAGCTGTTCGACTGAGGGTTGGTTTGCGGACTCCTCCCGCCGTCCGACCGCGGGTGGCAGGGACGTTCGGGGTTACTCGGGCTCGGACTCCATCGCCTTGGCGGCCGCCTCCCGGACGGCGCGCTCGCGCTTGGTCACCACCGCGTAGGCGCCGGCCGCCGCGGCCGCGAACGACAGCGCGCCGAGGACCGAGCGGTTGAACGCGTTGCCGGTCAGCTCGTCCAGCGAGTAGCGGCCCGGGCCGGCGATGCCGAGCGCCAGACCGCAGACGCCGAGCAGCGCCGGGTACTCGTAGCCGCCCTTGGTGACGAAGAAGCCGTGCGGGAAGTGCACCGAGGCCGCCCCGGCCATGGTGCCCGCCACCACCGGCCCGGCCACCGGCGTGGCCAGCCCCGCGACCAGCAGCGCGCCGCCGCCCGCCTCGCCCAGGCCGGCCGCCAGCGCGCTCTGCCCGCCCGGCTTGAACCCCATCGACTCCATCGCCTTCGCGGTGCCCTCCAGCCCGCCGCCGCCGAACCAGCCGAAGAGCTTCTGGGTGCCGTGCGAGAACAGCACCCCGCCGACGGCCGCCCGCAGCACGAGCAGTCCGAGATCCTTGCGGTTGACGCAGCCCATGGTGTCCTCATCTCTGCCGCCCCCGGATGACGCCTCCATCCCAACCGACCGCTGCCCACTCCTCACCCCGGCGCGGCCATCCGGGGGATCCCCGCCTGGCCCGCTGAGACGCCGCCCACAGCCGGCGCGCCCGCCGGTGCGCCGACCGCCCCGGCCCGGTCCGCTCGCTCATTCTGGGGAAATGGCCACCTTCAACTTCAGCAGCGTGTTCATCACCTTCTTCGCCGTGGTCGGCCCGCCCAAGGTGCTGCTGACGTACGCCGAGCTGAGCCGCACCCGCAGCCAGCGCGAACTGGTCAGGCTGGTGGCGGTGAGCACCGGGCTGGCCGCGGCCGTCGGGGTGCTGATGGCCCTGCTCGCCGAGACGGTGACCGGGTTCTTCCACGTCAGCGACGAGTCGCTGCAGTTGGCCGGCGGGACGATCTTCTTCCTCTACGCGGTCGGCCTGGTGCTCGGGGTGCACTTCGGCGTCGCGACGACCGCTTACGACGACCGGCTGAGCCACCCACTGGCCGAAGGTCTGCGGGAGCTGTCCCTGCCGTACGTCGCCAGCCCGCTGGCGATCACCGCGGTGCTGGTGGAGTCGCTCGCCAACGACGCCGTGAGCTGGCGGTTCATGGTGGCCGGCGCCTATCTGCTGGTGGTCGCGTGCAACGCGGTCAGTGTGCTGGCGCTGGCCCCGCTGCTGCGCCGCACCCACCAGACCTCCCTGGAGGTGCTCTCGCGACTGCTCGGCCTGCTGCTGGCCGCGGTCGGTGTGGAGCTCATCCTCAACGGCCTGGAGGGGCTCGGGGTGCACCTGGCCGGCACCAACAGGCAGTGAGGCGGGCCTACGGCGGGGTGACCGGCCGCCAGGGCACCGGGGTGGAGAGGATCATCGAGCTGGTCGGCTGCCCGTAGGGGGCGAACCGGTCGGTCAGCGCCTCGAACTCGGCCATCCCGGGGACCGCCACCAGCAGGACGCAGCAGGCCCCGCCGGTGACCCGGTGCAGTTGCAGCACCTCCGGCCACTCGGCCACCTCGGGGTCGCGCAGCAGGCAGCGCGGGCCGTAGCACTGCACCTGGACCAGCGCCGTCACCGGCAGTCCGGCGCGGGAGAGGTCGACCTGCGCGTGGTAGCCGGCGATCACCCCGTCCGCCTCCAGCCGCCGAACCCGCTCGGCGACGGCCGGTGCGGACAGGCTGACCCGGCGCGACAATTCGTTGTAGGAGAGCCGGGCGTCGGCCTGCAACTCGGCGAGCAGTCGGCAGTCCAGCGCGTCCAGCGCCATCGGGTTCCTCCAGGGCAGTAGCCGCTACCCGGAGTGATCGCCAAGTCATCGGGGAAAACACCTTGTGATCGGAAAGCGATGACCGTGATCTGGTAGCCGGTACCCATTCAAGACTGCCGTGAGCCGCCGCACAATAGTCCGCGCCTGCCATGAGAGGGAGCGAGATTATGGCCCAGTCCACCGTCCAGAAGCCGAAGCTGGCGTACGACGCCGACCCGGCCGCGGCGCACGGCGGCGCCACGCCCTACGAGGCCTACGCCCGCCTCGACGTGCTGCACACCCTGCAGCAGCCGCGAAGCACCGTCGACGCCGAGATGTCGTTCATCATCACCACCCAGGTGATGGAGCTGCTCTTCGACCTGGTGCGGCACGAGTGGACGCTGACCCAGCAGGCGCTGCGCGCGGACGATCTGCCGGCCGCCCGGGCCGCGCTGCGCCGGGGCGCGCTCACCCAGGACGTGCTGAACAGCTCCTGGGACCTGCTGGCCACGCTCTCCCCCGTGGAGTTCAGTGCCTTCCGCCCGCTGCTCGGCGAGGCCTCCGGGTTCCAGTCCTCGGCCTACCTCCTGCTGGAGTTCATGCTCGGCAACAAGTCCGAGCGGCTGCTGGAGATGTACGGCGGTGCGCCTGAGGTCCGCAAGCAGCTCGCCGCCGCCCTGCACGGCCCGAGCCTCTACGACGAGGTGCTGGCGCTGCTGGCCCGCCGCGGCCTGCTGAGCGAGCCGGCGGCCCCCGGCACGGAGCGCTACCGGCCGAGCGAGGCCGTGCAGGCCGCCTGGCGCACCGTCTACACGGACCCGGCGCACGCCGATCTGGTCGAGCTGGCCGAGGCGCTGCTGGACACCGCCGAACGGGTCACCCGCTGGCGCCAGCGCCACTACTCTTCGGTCAAGCGCACCATGGGAGCCAAGTCGGGCACCGCCGGCTCCAGCGGACTGGCCTGGCTGAAGGCCGCCACCGAGCAGGACGTCTTTCCGGAGCTGTGGACCGTGCGAGGAGAGCTGTGACCGACCCGAAGAGCCTGGCCGTCCCCACCACCCGTGAGCAGTGCGCGGCGCTGGACGCCGTCGACCCGCTGGCGCCGCTGCGCAAGGAGTTCACGCTGCCCGCCGAGGGCATCTACCTGGACGGGAACTCGCTCGGCGTGCTGCCGGTGCGCACCCCCGAGATGGTCCGACGGACCGTCGAGCAGGAGTGGGGCCAGGGCCTGATCACCAGCTGGAACGCGGCCGGCTGGACCGAGCTGCCGCACACCCTGGGTGCCAGGATCGCGCCGCTGATCGGGGCCGGCGACGGCGAGGTGCTGGTCTGCGACAGCGTCTCGGTCAACCTCTTCAAGATCCTCACGGCGGCGCTGCGGATGCGCCCCGGACGGCACACGGTGCTCGGCGAGCGGGACACCTTCCCGACCGACCTGTACATCGCCGAGGGCGTCACCGGGCTCTTCGAGGGCGCCCGCAGCGTGCTGCTCGACTCGCTGGACGACCTGGACGCCCACCTCGACGAGGGCGTCGCCGCGGTGGTGCTCTCGCACGTGGACTACCGCACCGGTGTGCTGCTCGACATGGCCGGCATCACCGAACGGGTGCACCGCGCGGGCGCGTTGATGATCTGGGACCTGTGCCACTCGGCCGGCGCGCTGCCGATCGACCTGACGGCCTGCGAGGTGGACTTCGCGGTCGGCTGCACCTACAAGTACCTCAACGCCGGGCCGTGCGCGCCCGGCTTCCTCTACGCGGCGACCCGCCACCACGACGCCGTGCGGCAACCGCTGACCGGGTGGTTCGGGCATGCCGAACCGTTCGCTTTCCGGCCCGAGTACCAGGCCGCGCAGGGCATCACCCGGTTCATGACCAGCTTCCCGCCGCTGCTGGCACTGGCCGGGCTGCGGGCCACCCTGGAGATCTGGGAGCAGGTCGACCTCGACCAGGTGCGGGCCAAGAGCCTGGCGCTGACCGAGTTGTTCATGACGCGGCTGGCGGACCTGGAGATCGTCACCCCGAGGGAGCCGGAGCGGCGCGGCAGCCAGGTGGCGATCCGGTACCCGGACGGGTTCCCGGTGGTGCAGGCGCTGATCGAGCGCGGGGTGATCGGGGACTTCCGGGCGCCCGACCTGATGCGCTTCGGGTTCACCCCGCTCTACACCTCGTACACCGACGCCTGGGACGCGGCCGAGGCGCTGCGCGAGGTGCTGGCGAGCGGTGAGTGGCGCGCCGAGCGGTTCCACCAGCGGGGCGCGGTGACCTGAGGGTTCCCGCGGTGGCCTGAGGGTTCCCGCGGTGGCCTGACGGTTCCTGCGGAGGGCCCGGCCTCAGGGCCGGGCCCGTGGGCGGTGGGGGCGGGTGTTAGCGTGCCGGGCGGAGCCGTCTCCCCCGGATGGCCGCACCCACCGCACGAAAGCGATCGTTTCCATGGGCAAGTTCCTGCTGAGCCTGCACGTTCTGGCGGCCGTGATCGCCATCGGGCCGGTGACGGTCGCGGCGAGCATGTTCCCGCGCAAGGCGCGCGCCGCGCTGGCCGGCGGGCCGGAGGCGGCCGGCGAGGCCTCGGCGGTGCACACCCTGAACCGGATCACCAAGGTCTACGCGGCGATCGGCGTCGCGGTGCCGGTGCTGGGCATCGGCACCGCGCAGGTGATGGGCGTCATGAGCAGCCCCTGGCTGATCACCTCGCTGGTGCTCACCATCGTGGCGGCGCTGGTGCTGCTGGTGCTTGTGCTGCCCCCGCAGCAGGCGGTGGTCGACACCCTGGCCGGCGAGGCGGAGGCCGACGCCGGCAAGGCGCTGGGCGGGCTCAAGATGCTGGCCATGAGCACCGGGCTGTTCTCGCTGCTCTGGGCGGTGGTCACGGTGCTGATGGTGGTCCGGCCGGGCTCCACGACGCACGCCTGACGTTCACGGTCTGGGCAGCACCAGGCGCGCTTGACGCTCACCGCTTGGGCAGCGCCACGCGCCTGACGCTCATGGTCTGGGCAGCACCACGCGCGCGCCCGCGCGTTTGACGGCTCGCGCGACGATCACCGTCTCCATCCGATCCACGCCGAGCGGGCCGAGCACCTCGGTGGTGAAGCGGTAGAGCGCGGCGTGGTCCGGGCAGAAGACGGCGGCCATCAGGTTGTGCGGGCCGCTGGTGGCCACCACCCCGTGCACCTGCGGGTGGGCGGCCAGTGCCGTGCCGGCCGCGGCGAGCCGGCCGGGCGGCAGCGAGAGGTAGAGGTTGGCGTCCACGGCCATGCCGAGCAGGCGCGGGTCGACCGTCACATGGGTGCGCAACTGCCCGGCCGTAGCCAGCCGTTGCAGTCGCCGGCGCACCGTTGACTCGGGGGCGCCGACGGCGGCGGCCAGGGCGGCGGCCGAGCTGCGGGCGTCCTCGGTCAGGGCGGCCACCAGCGCGCGGTCCAGCGAGTCGTCCTTCGACGCGACCGGGGACGGCAGAGTCGGCGACGGGGTGGTCGGTTGCGGGGTGAGGGCGACCGTCTCCTCGGGGGTGAGCAGGCCGGCGTGCCACTGCGCGGCGTCGGCGAACGGGTGCAGCACCGCGTACACCGTGGTCTCGGTGACCGCGCCGGTGACCGGCAGTTGGCGGTAGAGCAGGCCGTCCCGGCCGGCCTGGTCGCTGACCAGCACCGCGCCCACCTCCTGCCCGCCCAGCATCACATCGACGAACGGCACGTCCGAGCGGTCCGCGAGCGCGTCGGCCACCGCGGCCACCCGGCCCTGCAGCACCCGGATCCGCAGCAGCAGCGCACCGACCGCGCCGTCCACGGCCCGCGGCTGCACCACCACCTTGACCACCCCGGTCTCCCGCAGCCGGGCCAGCCGCCGGGTCACGGTGCGCGCCGAGACGCCGAGTGCGGCCGCGATCCGGCCCGGCTCGGCACGGCCGTCGACTTGCAGGGCGCAGACCAGTCGGCGGTCCAAGGTGTCCAGGGTCTCCACGGTGTCCAGATCCGCTGTTCTGGGTGCCATCGCTGTCCGATCTCCGCCACATCCAGGGTGGTCCACGACATACTCGACCGGGCTCACGATACTCCTTGTCCCACACGGGAGAGCTGATGGACTGGGACGGAGCGGGCGATGACCGAGCTGTTGGACGGCGTGCTGGCGGCAGTGCGCGAGACCGGTGACTGGCTCGCGGAAAAGCACCACAGCGAGCCGCTGCCGGCCGCCGGCCGCGCCGAGGCGTTCGCCGCCTTCGCCGCGATCGACGAGCCGGCGGCCGGCCTGCTGCGCGACCGGCTGACCGCGCTGCGCCCGGAAGTCGGCTGGCTGGACGCCGAGTTGGCGGGTGCGGTGCCGGACAGCGGCGACTGGTGGGTGTGCGACGCCACGGACGGCGCGGTGCAGTACCTGCTCGGCCAGCCGCACTGGGCGGTCACCGCGACCCTGCTGCGGGACGGCGAGGCGGTGCTCGCCGTGGTGCACGCGCCCCAACTGGGCTTCAGCTACACCGCGTTGCGCGGATCCGGTGCCTGGCTGAACGGCCGGCCGATCACCCCGTCCGCGCGAGAGCCGGCCGCCGCCGTGGTCGCCACCAGCCAGCCGCCGGCGGTCCGTGAGGACCCGTGGGCGCTGCACCGGGCCGGTGCCTCGCTGAGCGCCGTGCTCGCCGGGGGCGTGGTCGCCGTGCGCAACCTGGGGCCGACCGCGCTCCAGGTGGCCCAGGTGGGCTCCGGACACCTGGACGCCTTCTGGGAGTTCGGCCTGGACGGGCCCAATCTGCTGCCGGGTGCGCTGATCGCCGCCGAGGCCGGTGCCCTGGTCACCGACGAGCGCGGGGCGCCCTGGCGAGCCTCGTCGACCGGCTTCGTCGCTGCCGGTCCGGTTGTGCACCAGGTGCTGGTGGGGCTGCTCAACTGAGGTCGGTCGCCGGGTGGTTGGGGTCGTCCACCCGCACCAGCACATCCGCGTTCTCGGCCGGCCGGACCTCCGCGTCGTAGCGGGCGAAGGCGGGCAGCGTCCACTGCTCGGCGTCGGGGGTGCGGCGGGCCAATGCCTGTGGGGACATCAGCAGATGGACCGTCAGGTCGAACGGGAACCAGCGGCCGAGCAGCAGCGGCCCGTCCACCAGCACCACGGTGCCGGGGGCCAACTGGCGGTAGGGGCTGCGGGTTGCGCGATCGGTGCGCGGATCCCACAGGTCCGGCAGCACCTTGCCGCTGCCGCCCGGGTCGAGCGGCGTGAACACCTCGCGGAACAGCGCGTTGGTGTCCAGCCACAGGTCGACGTAGGCGTCCGCGTCCTGGTGGCCGTACTCCAGCCGGATCGAGGCCGGCCGCAGGAACCCCTGCGCCCGGATCCGCTGCACCGCCCGACCGCGCAGCCGCAGCTCGTCGGCCAGCGCCTCGGCCAGCCGCCCCGGCTCGGCCGCGCCCGCACCGTCCACCGCGACCCGCGGCCACTGCCCGCCGTCGGCCGGCGTCAGCTGCTCGACCCGGTCGGCGAGTTGCTCGGTGAGCCGGGTCCAGGAGATCGGGTGCAGCCGCATGATGGGGCCCATGCTAGCCGCTCACCGCTTGGGTCGCGGGGGCGTGCCGACCTCCAGCAGCGTCTTGCCCACCGTCGCCCGGGACTCGATCGCGGCATGCGCGGCGGCCGCCTCGGCGAGCGGGAAGCGCTGGCCGATCACCGGGCGCAGCCGGCCCGCCGCCGCCTCGGCGAGTGCGTACTCGGTGGCGTCGCGCAGGGCGTCCGGGGTGCGGTCGCCGGTGACCAGCGCCACGCCCCGGGCCGCCGCGGTCTCGGCCGGGATCGCCGCCCACTCCCCGCTGGCCAGCCCGTAACTCACCATCCGCCCACCCGGGCCCAGCAGTTCGAAGGCGGCCCGGCCGATCGCGCCGCCCACGCCGTCGAACACCGCGTCCACCGCCCCCACCGCGGCCGTCCAGTCGGCCTCCCGGTAGTCGACCGCCAGGTCCGCGCCCAACTCCCGGGCCAGCGCCGGCTTGCGGGGCCCACCGGCCGCCGCGACCACCTCGGCGCCGGCTGCCTTGGCCAACTGCACCAGCAGGCTGCCCACCCCGCCGGCCGCGGCCTCCACCAGCACCCGCTCCCCCGCCACCGGCCGCACCGCTCGCAGCTGGAGCACCGCCGTCCGCCCGTCCGCCAGCAGCGCCAGCGCGTCGTCCAGGGCCAGCCCGTCCGGCACTTCGAACACCCCGGCGGCCGGCACCGCGGCGAGTTCGGCGTAACCACCGCTGCCGCCCGTGCCGGTGACGACCCGCCGGCCGAGCAGTGCCGGATCCGCGCCCGGCCCGACGGCCGTCACCGTGCCGGCCACCCCATTGCCCGGGATCATCGGCAGCTCGGCCCGGAACGGCCCCGCCCCGGTGGCCCGGAACTGCGTCTCCACGAAGGTGATGTTGGCGAACTCCACGGCCACCAGCACCTCCCCCGCCCCGGGCACCGGATCGGGAGCCGTACCCGGCACCAGCACCGAGGGGTCACCGAACTGCTTGAGCCAGATCGCGCGCATCAGCTTCAACTCCTTGATCGGACAACCGCCTGCGGCCCATCCTGGTAGCTCAAGGAGGCTTGAAGTCAAGGGAGGGCCCTCAGGCCTGCCGCCTCACCACGTGCTCGATGATTTCGGCGACGTAGGCGCCCTGGTCCCGGATCAGCGCGATGCTCGCCGCGATCACATCGTCCCGGATCGGCTGGAAGCAGACTTCTCCGGCCGGGATGGCAGTGATCGCCAGGTGGAATTCGGAGAACTGGAAGCCGGTCTGCCGGCTGTGGTCGCGGAGGGCGTCGGCCAGGCGGGTGCGCTGCCGGCCGGGGGTCGGCCTGCTCAGCCGTGCGAGTTCCCTCTTCCGAGCGGAGCTCCAGGCCAGCAGCGCGGCGGAGTTCCGGTGGAGGACCACGCCGAGCGGGCCGTCGAGGGTGCGGGCGATCTGGGACTCGTGGGTCGGTGACGCCATGGCGCGTTCCCACCACGTCCGCCACTGCTCCGCGATCACCGGGTCTTGGTGCTCCTCCCGGCGGATTTCCAGTGCCACGGGCGGGTCGACGGGCGGCAGGCGGAGCGGATCCGGGTAGCCGAACGCGTCGCGCACGGCGAGCGCGAGGGCCACATCCTGCGAGTAGTCCATGGTGACCGACCAGGGTGTGCTCGGCGTTGCCGTCATCCGGTTCGCTCCTTGTCCGGTGCACCAGTGGTGCCCCTGTCGGTGAAGCCGGCCGGCCTGCTGCCGGCCGGCTTCACGTCATCGGGTCAGCCTGCCAGTTCGCTCAGCAGGCGCTGCTCCTCCTGCGCGCCGAGTCCCTCGCCGTCGGCGGCCGGGCCGCCCCGGGCGGTGTCCCAGGCGAGGGTGTCGGCCAGGGTCTGTGCGAGCGGCCGCAGGGCCAGGCCGGCGGCGAGCGCCCGCGAGACGTCCACCTGGTTGATGGCGGCGCAGTCCGGGTCGGCGATCCACATCGGGACCCCCATCCAGGGGTCGACCCCCGCGGCGAGCAGCCGGTCGCTCGGGATCCACACCGGCTCGGCGGCCGACCGCGTGACGGCACGGCAGGCCTCGAAGAACGCACCGAACGGCATGGACCGGCCAGTGGTGTTGTAGACGCCGCCGAGCCCTGCTCGTGCGCACCCGAGGATCCAGTCGGCGAGGTCGCGGACGTCGATGAACTGGGCGGCGTCCGACGGATCGCCGGGGAGCAGGACCCGGCCGCCGCGGGCGAAGCGGCGGGGCCAGTAGACGAAGCGGTCCGTGGGGTCGTGTGGGCCGACGATCATGCCGGGGCGGACGATCGTGGCCTGCTGCCCGAAGGCGTCGAGCACCACCCGCTCGCAGGCGGCCTTGCGTGCCCCGTACTCCTCGTGGGGCGGCAGGTCCTCGCGCAGCCGGAGCACCTCGCCGTCCTCGTTCTGCGGGGTGCTCTGGTCGGCCAGGACGGAGAGGGACGAGACGAAGACGTACCGGCCCACCCGGCCCTGGAGTGCGCCGACGGACTTGGCCACCACCCGGGGGTCGTAGCCGGCGACGTCGACGACGGCGTCCCAGCGGCCGTCGGTCAGGGCGGCGAGGTCTTCGGTGCGGTCGCCGATGACGGTCCGGACCTCGGGGAACAGGCCCGGGTCGGTGCGGCCCCGGTTGAACAGGGTCACCTGGTGGCCGCCGCCGAGCGCGGCCTCGACGATGGCGCGGCCCAGGAAGCGGGTGCCGCCGAGGACAAGGAGGTTCATCGGTTGAGCGGTGTTGCTGTGCACGGTCTGCGACTCCGGAATTCATTGTCGTGGCCCGGGCCGCGGCGGCATGGCGCCGGTGCGCTCTGCTCAGTCGGCGACCCGGATGAGGGCATGGCGAAGCTCGCTCACGGCACCCATAACCCTCACCTCCTCACTCGACGACGACGGCGGCGAGCCTACCGGTGAGAGCCCGGATTGCCCAGGCCACGGCTACGCCGCCGTCACCACGTGCCGCAGCACCTCCAGATCCATCGGCGTCAGCTGGACGTTGACGGCATCGCCGATCCACACGGTGCTGGTGGCCTTCAGCGAGCGTGCGATTGCCGTGCGGGGGATGTTCTCCAGCTCGGTCAGCTCGTACGGTGTCGGGATCGTCTGGACCGCCATGCCCTGACGCCACCTCAACACGGGCTGCCCGCCGCTCGGGGCCTCGAACAGCAGCGTGCCAAGTGCCGGGCGTAGACCGTCGATCCGCACCGCCCGCGCGTACAGCACCGTTCCGTCGGCCAGGGCGGCGATGTCGGCCCGCGCCGACCGCGCCGGGATGGCTCCGAGGGCGACCAGCAGTCGGTCCACCCGCCGCCGCATCATCGCCGAGGTGGGCTGCGCACCCGCCACCCGCTGCTGCATCCGGCGAGGCAGCGCCGCCATCACGATGCTCAGAACCAGCAGGCCGGTGACGAACTCGACGAGCGTCAGCAGCAGTCGGCCGCCGTCGCCAAGGCCGAAGACGTTCCCCACCAGGGTCCCCACGACCAGCAGCGCGAGGACGGCGGCGTAGCCCGCGACGATCAGCAGTCTCACAGCAACGGCTCCCATTCAGTTGTTCACTGCCAGGTCGGCAACCGAGATCGTAGACGGGTGCACCCACTTCGACCACAGCTGGCCCGCCTCTTGATCACTCCATCCCCCTGCCGCCTGCCGGCCCGACCGTCGCCATCGCCGCCCGGGCCGCCGCTTCGGCGCGGGCGTCCAACTCGGCGCCCCGACCGCGGAGTTGCTGCACGGTTTCGGCGGCCGCCAGGGCCAGCAGGCCGGGCAGCAGGTCGACGCTGCGCCGCGCCAGCCACGCTGTTCCCCGGGTGGCCAGCCACCACAGGTCGGCGCAGCGGCCGGGGGCCGGCGGGGCCAGCACCGCGGCGGGTGGCGGGCCCACCGGGTGACCGGCGGCGGCGAGGCAGGCATGGAACTCGCGGGCGATCAGGAGGTGCCCGGCGGGGCTGGGGTGCAGGCGGTCGGCGCTGAGCAGCGGCCGGTCGCGCAGCCAGGGCAGCTCGGCCAGGTGCAGATGGATCGCGTCATGGCGGCGGGAGAGCTCGTGCACCACGGTGTTGACGGCCGCCATCCGGCGGGCGAGCGGGCGGGCCAGCGGTCCGGGCAGCCCGAGCAGTCGGCCCGGGTCGGGCAGGCAGGCGGTGAGCAACACCGATCCGGCGGCGGCGAGTTCGCGCAGTGCGGTGTCGAGGTCGGCGGCGGTGCGGGCGATGTCGAAGTCGGCCCGCAGGGTGTCGTTGCCGCCCGCCACCACCGCCACCAGATGCGGCCGCATGGCCAGCGCGGCGGGGAGTTGCCGGCTGACCAGGTCGGCGCTGCGGGCGCCGCTGACCGCCAGGTTGCGGTGCAGTACGTGGGCCGGGTCGGCCGCCAATGCGGGTGCCAGCAGCGCCGGCCAGCCCCGCCAGCCGGGCGTGGCCGGGCCGGCCGGGGCGCCGACCCCCTCGGTGACCGAGTCGCCCAGGGCGGCGAAGCGGACGATCTCGGCCGGGGCGTCCGCGATCGCGGGCGCGGAGTGGGTGGGTGCGATCATGTCATGCTCCCGACGCTGCGTGCTCTGCTCCGTTCGTGGATGGCCAGGAACGCCGCGACCGCCGCGTCCCAGCTGTACTGCTCGGCCCGGGCCCGGGCCGCGGCACGCCGCCGGCCCTCGGGGCGGGCCAGCAACTCCCGTACCGCTGCGGCGAATCCGGGTCCGGTGTCGGCGGCCACCGCGC
Organism: Kitasatospora sp. GP30; assembly: GCF_029892145.1. NCBI lineage: Bacteria > Bacillati > Actinomycetota > Actinomycetes > Kitasatosporales > Streptomycetaceae > Kitasatospora > Kitasatospora sp. GP30. Next base: position 287,534 of record NZ_JARZAH010000002.1, on the reverse strand, counting down.
CCGCGTCGGCCACGATGCCGGGCAGCGCCGAGGAGCGGCTGACCGCTACCGGGGTGCCGCAGGCCAGCGCCTCCAGCGCGGCCAGCCCGAAGGTCTCGATCGGCCCGGGCGCCAGCACCACATCGGCCGAGGCCAACAGGGCGCTGAGCTCGGCCCGTTCGGCGATGTGGCCGAGGAACCGCACCGGCAGCCCCTCGCGCCCGGCGCGCCGTTGCAGCCGTTCCCGCAGCGGGCCGGTGCCGGCCACCACCAGGACGGCGTCCAGTCCGGTGCGGCGCAGCTCGGCCAGCGCGTCCAGCGCCCGTCCCGGCCGCTTCTCCGCCGAGAGCCGCGAGCAGAGCATCAGCATGGTCTGACGTTCCGTCACATAGCGCTGCCGCACGGCCTGGTCGTGCCGCCATGGGTGCAGTCGGTCCAGATCCACGCCGAGCGGCGCCTGCACCAGGTGCTGGACGCCGAGTCGACGGAACTCGTCGGCGGCCCAGTCGGTGGTGCAGATCACGGTGTCATAGGCGCGCGCGGTGCGGGAGTTGAGCCGGTCGGCGAGCGCCCGGGCGGCGGGCTCGGGCAAGCCCCGGGTGCGGAGCAGGCCGGTGGCGCTCTCGTGCGAGACCATCGCCGCGGGCACCCCGTTGCGCCGGGCCCAACTGCCGGTCCAGCGCAACGTGGTGCGGTCGGAGACCTCCAGTCGATCGGGGGCCAGCCGGTGCAGCAGCCGGGCGACGGCCATCCGGTCGGTGAGCAGCCGGTAGCCGCCGCTGGCCGGCAGCACCGGGCCAGGGAGGGTCACCACCCGGCCCTGTTCGGTGAGTTCGTCGCGGTGCTCGGGGCCGGGCACCACCAGCACCGGCTCGTGCCCGGCGGCCAGGTAGCCGGCGCCGAGGTGGCGCAGCGCGGTGCGCAGCCCGCCGGACACCGGGGTGACGAAGTTGGCCAGCCGGACGATGCGCAGCGAGGAGCTCATACCGCCTGCTCCTCGACGGGAGCCGGGTGCTCGACCGGAGCGACCGGAGCGGGGAGCTCCTCGACGGGCTGCGCGGGAGCCGGCGGCACCGCGTCGTAGCGCACCGGCGTGCCGTGGTGCTCCGCCACCGCCTCCGCGTAGTGCCGCAGCAGCAGGTCCCCCATCGCCTCCCAGGTGCGGGCGGTGACGTCGCCCCGGCCGGCTTGCCCGTAGGCGGCACGGCGCTGCGGGTCGGCGGCGAGTTCGGCGACCGCCTCGGTGACGGCGCGCTGGTCGCGCGGGGCGACCAGCAGGCCGGTGCGGCGGTGCCCGATCAGGTCGAGCGGCCCGCCGGCGGCCGGGCCGACCACCGCGACGCCGCTGGCCATCGCCTCCTGGATGGTCTGGCAGAAGGTCTCCAGCGGACCGGTGTGCACGAACAGGTCGAAGCTGGCGTAGCAGCGGGCCAGTTCCTCGCCGGTGCGCCGACCCAGGAACACGGCGCCGGGCAGCAGTTCGCGCAGCGCGCCGGCGCTCGGCCCGTCGCCGATCACCACCAGCCGGACACCGGGCAGGGCGGCCACTCCGGCGAGCAGGTCGACCCGCTTCTCCGGGGCCAGCCGGCCGACGTAGCCGACCAGCACCTCGCCGCCGGGGGCGAGCGCCCGGCGCAGCGCCTGGTCGCGGTGGCGGGGGTGGAAGCGCAGCGAGTCGACGCCGCGCGGCCACAGGTGGACGCGCGGGACGCCGTGCGCGGTGAGGTCCTGGGCGGCGGGGGTGGACGGCGCCAGGGTGCGGGTGGCGGCCCGGTGGATGGTGCGGATCCGCTGCCAGGCGGCCGCTGCGCCGAGACCGCCGCCGATCCGGTACGCCTGGGCGTAGCCGGCCAGGTCGGTCTGGTAGACGGCCACGCTGGGCAGGCCGAGCCGGGTGGCCTGGGCGATGCCTCGGGCGCCGAGGATGAACGGGCTGGCCAGGTGGACCAGGTCGGGCCGGTGGGCGGCCAGTGCCGCGCCCAGCCGGGAGCTGGGCAGGGCGAGCCGCACCTGCGGATAGCCGGGCAGTGGGACGGAGGGGATCCGCACCACCGGCAGGTCGGCGGCCCCGGGGCCGAAGGTGTGCTCCGGGCTGCTGGAGCCGCGGGCCGGGGCCGGGGTGATGACCAGGGGCTGGTGGCCGCGCCGCACCAGGTGCTCGGCGGTGCGCAGCACGCTGTGGGCGACGCCGTTGACTTCCGGCGGAAAGGACTCGGTGACGATGGCGACTCGCATGCCTTGGTTGTTGCCGCCCTGGACGTGCGCTGGGCCAAAGGGATCTGTCGAACAGGCGAACTGCTGCCAGCGCTTTATCTCTCCCTTACAACCGGCAGGCTTCACCCCCACCGCGTCCGGCGCCGCCCCGACCCTCGAAGTCGTCAAGACATGACAAATAATCACACTGAATCCGCGCACAGCGGCTAGGCACCGAACAGAATCCGACTTACCGTCAGGTTTCCTTTCCTGCACAGCGAGGAGCCTGATCGTGCCCCCACGCATGCCCTTGCGGATCCGGCGACCACACGCCGGTGCCCGTCGCTCCACCGGGATCAGAACCGCGCTCGCCGCCACCCTGGCCGCCGCTCTGCTGGCGGCCGTGCCGGGCGCCGTGACCGCCCAGGCCGCAACCGGCCACGCCACGACCGGCCGGGCCGCCGCCAACGACTACTGCGCCGGACAGTGCAACGACATCCTGCCGCCCGGCGAGAACGGCAACGCCACCCTTGCCGACATCCTCGCCAACAAGGTGTTCGGCACCAAACCGGCCCACACCGACGACCAGCTCGGTCCCTACTCCGCGCTCGCGTCCAGCTACCCCGGCCTCACCAACGACCAGTTGAACAACTTCTTCAACGACTCCTCGTTCGGCATCCCGGCCGGCCAGGTGACCAGCACCAGCAACCCGCGCCCGGACGTCACCATCCTGCGCGACAAGGTCGGCGTGCCGCACATCACCGGAACGACCAGGTACGGCACCGAGTTCGGTGCCGGCTACGCGGCCGCCCAGGACCGGCTCTGGGTGATGGACCTGTTCCGGCACGTCGGCCGGGGCGAGCTGTCCGGCTTCGCCGGCGGCGCGGCCGCCAACCGGCAGCTGGAGCAGAGCTTCTGGCAGGCCGCGCCCTACACCGAGGACGAACTCCAGGCGCAGATCGACGTGTTGGCCAACCAGAACGCCCGCACCAAGCAGGCCCTCACCGACGCCCAGGCCTATGTCGACGGGATCAACCAGTACATCAACGAGTCCTACAGCGGCCGCTACTTCCCGGGCGAGTACGACCTGACCGGGCAGGTCAACGCCATCACCAACGCCGGCTCGATCCAGCCGTTCAAGCTGACCGACCTGGTCGCACTGGCCTCGGTGATCGGCGCGCTGTTCGGCTCCGGCGGCGGCGGCGAACTGCAGTCGGCCGCAGTCAAGCAGGCCGCCGAGGCCCGCTACGGCACCGCGCTCGGCGACCAGTTGTGGCTCTCGCTGCGCGAGGCCAACGACCCGGAGGCGGTCACCACCCTGCACAACGGCCAGTCGTTCCCGTACGCGCTGCCGCCGAACAACCCGCAGGGCACGGCAATGCCGGACCCCGGCTCGGTGGTGCCCGAGCAACTGATCTACAACGCCACCGGATCGGCCACCAGCAGCACCACGGCCGCCCCCGGCGTGCTGCCCGGCAATCTGCTGACGGCCAAGCACGGCATGTCCAACGCCCTCGTGGTGTCCGGCAAGTACACCGCCAGCGGACATCCCGTGGCGGTCTTCGGCCCGCAGACCGGCTACTTCGCGCCGCAGCTGCTGATGCTGGAGGAGCTGCAGGGCCCGGGGATCAGCGCCCGCGGTGCCGCCTTCGCCGGGCTGAGCTTCTACGTCGAGCTGGGCCGCGGCCAGGACTACGCGTGGAGCGCCACCTCGGCCGGGCAGGACATCACCGACACCTACGCCGTGCCGCTCTGCACCACCGACGGCTCCCCGGTGACGCCGGCCGCCGAGTCCTACCTCTACCACGGGGTCTGCACCCCGTTCGACAAGCTGGTGCAGAACGACTCCTGGTCGCCGACCACCGCCGACTCCACCCCGGCCGGCTCCTATTCACTGGTGATGTACCGCTCCGACTACGGCCTGGTGACGGCCCGCGGCACGGTCGGCGGGCAGCCGGTGGCGTTCACCTCGCTGCGTTCCAGCTACAAGCACGAGGTGGACTCGATCGTCGGGTTCCAGATGCTCAACGACCCGTCCGTGGTGCAGGGCCCCGCCGGCTTCCAGCAGGCGGTGCAGAACATCAACTACACCTTCAACTGGTTCTACGCCGACTCCCAGCACACCGCCTACTACAACTCCGGGAACAACCCGGTGCGGGCGCCCGGAGTCGACCCGGGCCTGCCGGTCATGGCCCAACCCGCCTACGAGTGGCAGGGGTTCGACCCGGCCACCAACACCGCCCAGTACACCCCGCCGTCCCAGCACCCGCAGTCCGTCGACCAGGACTACTACGTCTCGTGGAACAACAAGCAGGCCGCGGACTACGGTTCGGCCGGCTTCGGTGACGGCTCGGTGCACCGGGCCAATCTGCTGGACTCCCGGGTCAAGGCGCTGGTCGCCAAGGGCGGGGTGACCCGGGCCTCGCTCACCCAGGCGATGGAGGACGCCGCGGTCACCGACCTGCGCGGCGAGGACGTGCTGCCCGAGCTGCTCCAGGTGATCGGCAGCGCTCCGGTGACCGACCCCCAGCTCGCATCGGTCGTCCAGGAGTTGACCTCCTGGCAGGCGTCCGGCAGCAAACGGGTGGAGACCTCCGCGGGCAGCCACGCCTACACCGACGCCACCGCGATCCAGGTGCTGGACGCCTGGTGGCCGCTGCTCGCCGACGGCGTCATGCACCCCGGCCTCGGCGACCAGGCCTACACCGCGCTGACCGGTGCCCTGCAGATCAACGAGTCGCCCTCGGGCGGGCAGACCGGGTCCACCAACGGCTCGGTGAGCGCCAACGAGTCGATCCCGCACAAGGGTTCGTCGTTCCAGTACGGCTGGTGGAGCTACCTGGACAAGGACCTGCGCTCGGTACTCGGTCACCCGGTGGCCGGTCCGCTGGCTCAGCAGTTCTGCGGCGGCGGGCAGTTGGCGGCCTGCCGGACGGTGCTGCTGAACACCCTGCAGCAGGCCGCCGCCGAGAGCGCGTCCCAGGTCTACCCGGGCGACGGCAACTGCTCGGCCGGTGACCAGTGGTGCGCCGACGCGATCATCCAGCGCCCGCTGGGCGGGATCACCGACGCCACCACCACCTGGCAGAACCGGCCGACCTACCAGCAGGTGGTGGAGTTCCCGAGCCACCGCTGAGCCATCGGACGGGTGGTGCGGGGGCCGCGCCCCGCACCACCCGTCCGGCACACCCCGGTTGCCCGGCCCACCGCCCCGGCCGACGCTGGCCGCATGTCCTCTGTCTCGCCGTTCCACCCGTATGCCACCCGGTTGCCCAACGAGAGCCCCGAGTACGCCGGGGCGCGCGAACAACTGCAGCGCGCCGAGATCGAGTTGATGCGGCAGCGGGAGGGTGCCGCGGAGCGGCGGCGGGCCCTGCCACCCGGTCCGGCGGTGACCGACTACATCTTCCTGGAGGGCCCGGCCTCTCTCGACCAGGGCGACCTGCCGGTCCGTCCGGTCCAGCTGTCCTCGCTCTTCACCGAGCCCGGACGTCCCCTGCTGGTCTACCAGTTCATGTACGGCAAGAAGCAGGTCGACCCCTGCCCGATGTGCACCTTGTGGATCGACGGCTTCAACGGCGTGGTCGGCCATGTGCAGCGCCGGGCCGACTTCGTGGTGATCGCCGCCGCCGACCCTGAGCAGCTGCGCGAGCACGCCCGGCGGCGGCGCTGGGACCGGCTGCGGCTGCTCAGCTGCGGCGCCAGCTCGTTCAAGTACGACCTCGGTTACTTCCTCTATACATGATACCCCGTCGATCCAGCGTCAACCGGCCGGTCTCGATAAGTCCCCTGGTCAACCGCGAGTTTGATGCCCAGCCGCATGCGGTGCGCGCGGGCGCGCGGAGGCGGGGGAAGGTTTGGGCGGTGTCCTGCCGGTGGTGGGGTCGGGCATGGCCGGGGGGCCGTAAGCTGCTGCGACTCGGTCAGGGCTTCTGGGCCTGACCGCAATTTGGCCGAGTGGCCCCCCGGTCTTGCTCGACTCGGGTTCCGCCAGCGGTAGGTGCGTAAAGCTTCCCTCGCCGGCCCCGGCTACAAGGCGGCAGCCCCCGACGGATGAGCATCGTCGGGGGCTGTCGACACGGGAGTGTGGTAATCAGGCGTTCGGGAAGGATCCTGCCTTGACGGCGCCCACGAATGCCCGCCATGCGTCCGCCGGGACCACCAGGGCACCTCCCTCGGGGTCCTTCGAGTCCCGCACGGGCATGACGCCGGGGAAGCCATCGGCCACCTCGACACACGTGCCACCGTTGCCGGAGTAGCTGCTCTTGCGCCAGCTGGCGCCAGACAGATCAACCATGTTCAAGGTCCTCTCTTACCTGTTGGATCAGGCCCAGCGAAGCAGCTTGGGGGTGTGCCTCGACCTGAAGTTGATCATAGTCACCGCCCCATTGGTGGAGTGTGTCAAGATCCTTCTCTACAAAGCCGCGTTGCAGGGTCTCCGTGTACCCAAGAGTCCCACGTCCGGGCATGGTCAGGAGGGTGACGGGGTGCGCCAGTGGGTGAGTTGCCCCGATCGAGTTGGGCGCTACCTGAATCGTCGTCTTGGGGCGCTTGAACATCTCCTCGATCTTGCGGAACTGGTCGATCATCACCTTGGGTCCGCCGATGGTTCGTTGAAGACAGCTCTCATCCATGATCACATGAAGGGTCACCAGGGGGATCTTCGTCAGCAATTGCTGCCTCTCCATGAGGAAGCTGACCCGTGCGTCTGCCTGCTCTTGCGTGATCTTGCCGCGTAGCACGTTCCCCGACTCCAGGGCGGCCGCATAGCTAGCGGTCTGTAAGAGTCCCGGAATTCGCCGGTCTTCGTACACGCGTAGCGCCTCGGCCGAAGCTTCCTCCGCCGTGTACGCAGGGAAGCCATCCATGAAGGGATTTCCCTTGATGGCTCGCCAGAGGATTTGGAACACCATGCCTGTGCCGAACAGACGATCGCACTTGATCGAGAACGCCTTGCTAGGTGACTTGACGGCTGTTTCTACGCCAGAGACGTGGCCGCCGGTGCACTCCAAGTACTCTCCGAGCTGATCTTGAGTCCATCCCCTTTCCTCCCGTGACCTGCGCAGCTGGGCCCCGAAGGCAGCGCGCGGGGAAGCGGCAGGGTTGAGTTTCTTGATATTCATACTGCCTCTCTCAACTCACGTTGATCTTTCGGATAGTTGCATGAGTTCCCGACAGTCGAGATGGTAGTCCCCCTTCGGTAGTCAGTCGGCTACTCAGGGAAAAGCCAATGCGGGCACTTCCGAGAGGAGCGGCGCTGTGGCGAGACAGGCGGACTCACCGCTGTACCGGAGCAAGCGCACGGCGACCCGAGCCGATTTCGAGGCGATGCGCCTTGAGTACCTCGCTGGCGAGGCGTTGCGGCAGGGTCGGAACTTCCAGTACGGGCCGCCGGCAGACTGTCAGTGCCCTCGATGCAGGGAGCCGGGGAATGACTCAACCCCCGCCCACTGATGCTGAGTTCGTGCCGTCGCCGGTCTCGTTGCCGCCGCCCTACATGTGGCAGCTCGGCCGGTGCGTCTGCTGCGACCGTCCGACCCTGGTAGCTCCTGGTCCCCAGATCACCAGGGATGACGGGCAGGTGGTCACGCTGCCGTTCTGTCAGGTCGGTTACGAGCGCGCAGCGAGGTACGCCCGCAAGGTAGAGATTCGCGCCCAAGTCCGGAGCGGCAGGGACATAGCGTGAGCTGGATTGAGTGGGGTGACAACTCCGTTGCGGTGCTTGACATTTCACCGCTCACGCTCGCTCGTGCGGACCCTGTGCTCAGAGGCAGCGCGCGCCAGTTCTCGGCCGAGGAAATGGTGCGTCTGCACGTGGAGGAAGGGCTGTCTGTAACCCAAATCGCTGCCCGTTTGGGTTGCACGGGCCCACTGGTGAGCCTGCGTCTCGCCGAAGCCGGGGCCCGTCGTCGGCGGCAGTAGCCGACCCGCTAAGCCCCCGTGCTGGCCCGGTAGGGCTACCCAAGGCCAGCACGGGCCCTGGTCTCGTCCGTCGGCGCGCGCACGTCGGCGGGCGGGACCATCCAACTCCCTTGAGAGGAAAGCGCTATGAGCACCCTCAGTGCGATCCGAGCCGAGCTGTACGCCAACGGCACAGAACTCCACGCGATGGCCAACCGCCACGCGAGCACGGCCGAGCTGGACGCGAAGCTCAGCATCATGAAGTTCCTGCACGAGTCCGCCGTGAACCAGCTGCGCGGGACGTCCGGGCAGTCCGCCAACATGGCGGCCGTCCGCAGGCTGCGCCGAACCCCGGCCACCCAGGGAACCGGGCACCTGTCCGCCGTCGCCTGATGGCCAACCCCGAGCCCCGCGTCGTCAACGTCAACGTTGTTCCCGCCGTGGGCTTCGAGCTGGAGATCGAAGGGGCCGATGAGTGCCCGTTCATCACCGAGGACGACGGACGCGAGCACTGGAACGGGCGGTGGCTTACGAGGTGCGCAAGGCGCTGAACATCCCCGAGGACGTGCCGCTCACGCTCAACATCAAACAGGAGTAACACCCTTGAAGCGCAAGCTCAACGCTGCGATTGCCGTCCTTCGAAGCTACGGCAACCCGAGTTGCCCGATCTGCTTCGGGTCGGGCGTCAAGATCATGCCCAACGGCAAACAGATGATCTGTACCGGCAGCTGAGCTCCATCCCCAAAGACCCCCGCCCCGGGACGGGCTCGATCACAGTGCTCGGTCGGATCCCCGGACGCCGGGGCGGGTCCTGAAAGTGCACAACGGCACAGGGGTATCCCCGTGCTGGCAATCTACGAGAAGGGATCAACGCAATGAGCAAGCGTCCCGAGACCGAGTTCGAGTTCGTCACCGTGGCTGCCTGCCAGAACACGGTGCGCAAGTCGTGCCCGCAGGTGGCGGTGAACGTCTCCGGCGTGGTCGCCTTGCGAGACAGCGAGCGGCCCGATGAGATCGTCACCATGAGCCCGGAGTCCTGGGCGACGTTCACGGCCGCCGTGAAGGCCGGGGAGTTCGACCTGAGCGCGTAGGAGTGCCATGGACTGTCCGCTGTGTGATCAACCCATCGCGTTCGACCCGGAAGCCAAGCAAGGATTCTGCTTTCGGTGCAACGAGTGGATCACTGCCTACCCGGATCAGCCGGACCCGAACCGGTACACCCTAAAGGGTCGTCCGTACCGGCCACGGATCCACAGGCCGGATGATCCGCCCGGCAGTCACAGCGGGCAGTCCACACCAGCGTGACCCCGTAGACCGGCCCCGATCGCGCGTCGATCATGACGCACGGGCGGGGCTTCGGCGGTAGCGCCAAAGCTGACGGCTAGACAGATCAGGACCATCCGTCTACCGTTCGAACCCATAACAGAAGATGGACCCCGGCGGGTGCTGGTAACACCCCCGGGGCATGGCCGAAGCCACTGGAGGGCTCCGACATGACACACCCTATCGCCTGGGCGTTTGCCTGGGCTATCTGCCTCTTGGCTGCCTGGGCGCTGGCCTGGGCCATCTCGGCAGTGCCGGATCGGCCTGTCGAACTCGAACCGATCCGCGTGCAGCTTGGCGTGCGTCAGCCTGGCTCGTGGCAGCCGCCGGCTTCCGGGTCGTGGGAAGTGCTGACGGCGATTCCGCCGCATGTGGTGGAGCGGGCTAAGCCCCTCGCAGGGGAAGACAACGCGCTGGTCCGTGGTCGCTATGGGCGCCTCGTGGAGGATCGGGAGGCTCTGCGGCTGGCACCGGTTCAGCCTTGTGCCGCTCCCGGTCAGGTGGTTCCGCTGTGGGTGGCGTTCGGGGAGGCGCAGCAACAGGCGGTGCGGCGGCGGGCGTTGGAGGTGGTGGCGGCTGGTTGGCCGGATCCGGGGTACACGTATCCGGGTGCACAGTGCATGCCTGGGGCGGTGGCGTGATGATCGACAGGCCTGCGTGTGTGCGGTGCTACGAGCGCCCGTTGATCCCGGTCCGCGTCGGCAGCCTTCCGATGGTGACCGGCGTTGCCCGACCTGTGTGGGCGTGCCTGGCGTGTGCTGGCGCGGTGAGGCGCTTGCTGCTGGGCAGGTAGTAGCGGCTTGAAGTGGCGGCCCGATCACCCTTGTTGTGGGTGGTCGGGCTGTTTCGTTGTGGGGCGGTGGTGATTGTGGGTGGTTTGTTGACGGTGACACGGCGGTTGCGTGTTTGTCGCTGCTTTGTGTGATGCTGCGACTACAGTACTGGTCGCGCACCGGGTGTCGGGGGCGGCCCGTGCGGATCTTGAGTGTGTTGCTCATCGGGTGCGGCCGAGGGGGAAGGCATGGACGACTGGGATAGAGACGATGCTCCGGCATATGACGGGGGCATGAACTGGTTGGGCGGCGGCCCGAAGCTGCCGGGCGTCGACTATGCGGGGGCGTGGCTGGAGGCGAGACAGGCGGTCTCAGCGTTGAACGCGGTGCTCGGTCGGCTTGGCCTGGTGGGCGATGAGGTCGTGCGGGCACAGGCCGGTTGGGCGGACGACGGGAGCGGGGTCGTTTGTCTACGAGGGACAGCCGCGGGAGCGCGGAGACTGGCAACGCTGCTTGAGCGGTTCGCTGACTCGAACGACGGGGGCGACTCGGCCTGATACTGCGCGTGGCAGTGGGGCCTGACTGCCGTTCGGTGGTGTCGTGCTCGGGGCTGGTGGTGTTCGCGTGGGGCGGCCTGGCGCCCGGCCGGGACCGGCCGCCAGGCCGCATGCCCGGCCGGGGCGCAAGGGCCGCCCGGCGGCGCGAACGCGCCGCCGCTCTTGAGTACGTAAAGACATCTTCCAGACTGCGCAGTCAGAAACCGCCGGTCACGGCGCGGTGGGTGTAGGTGAGGTGCACCCCGGTGGCGCCGAATGTCAGGGTTTCCAGCATCAGGCGCTTGGCGGCGTCTTGGGTCTGGGTGACGCGCTGGGTGATGAGAACGGGCGTGCCGTCGGGGACGTGAAGCGCGGCGTTCTCGTCGGGGTTGGGCATGCGGGCCGTGATGCCCTCGCGGAACTCGATCGGGCCGTGAGCGGCGGTGAGTGCGGCGTAGGCCTGGCGGGGGCGAACGTCGGGGTCGGCGGCGAGGGGGGTGCCGATGATGCGCTCCATGGGCAGCAGCATGGCGTGTCGGGTGCGTGCCCCGCTGGGCTTGTGGGTGATCATCCGGTCGACGAGGTAGGCGGCTTCGCCTTCCTCGGTGCGAAGGATTGCGGCGGAGGGTTCGTCCACGCGGACCGTGTAGATAGTGGGCTTCTCATCGAACTGCCAGCAGTCCGGACCGCCGAATGTGCCGTCCTCGTGCTCGAAGACGGTGCGCTCGATGTAGACGGGCTCGGGTTCGTGGCGGGGCTCGCGGACGAAGGTTCCGCGTCCCTGCTCGACGGACAGTAGGCCTTCGTTGCGCAGGGCGGCGACGGCTTGGCGGATGGTGGCGCGCGAGACGTCGTACAGGACGGTGAGTTGGTCCTCGGTGGGGATCTTCTCGCCTGGCTTCCATCGGCCGCGTGCGATGGAGCGTCGCATCTCATGGGCGACCTGCTGATGCAGGGTCTTTGGTCGCACTGCCATGTGGTGTCCGTCCCTTCGGGTCATGCTGGCCTGTCTGGGCCCGGTCTCATTGGAACGTTTTTTCGATCATCTTATGCCTGGTCAACGGGCATGCGCTGACGCTCATTCAGCAGTCATCAGGATGAATCCCCTTGCGCGCACCGTCAAGCTGACGCATCATCAGTGGTCCCTCCAGATTCATCAGGATGACTGCTGACCTAGGTGGTCATCTCCGGGGGCCTACAAGGAGGTTGACCTTGCGAAACGTTCCCGTTGATGTGACGCGTGTGGGTGTCTTCCTGTGCGTGTCCAAGGAGCAGAAGACCGATCGCGACTCGGGCGCACAGCGTGCCAATCGCGATGGGGTCCCTTTGTGGACGGTCGGTGTGGCGGTGCGGCCGGTCGGTTACCGGGCGTCGGTAATCGAGGTGACGGTGGCTGGCGAGCCGGCGGTGGAGGTGGGTCAGGTGCTGTCCTTCGTGAACTTGGAGGCGTCGCTGTGGGAGATCGAGGGTCGGGCGGGTCTGGCGTACCGGGCCGACTCGGTGGCGGTGGCGCCTGCGGGCGGTGTTCCGCCGGTGCCGGAGATGCCTGCGGCTGATCCGCGTGGCTCGCGTGGCGGTGCGAAGTGAGTCACCGCACGTGGGTGCAGCTGCGGGAGAGGCTGTGGGAACTGTCGGACCTGGGCGACGAGATGCATGTCGGGATGGAGTGCGGTACGGCCCGGTTCCTGTTCGCGATCACCGCGTTGAAGGCGGCGGACGCTGCCGCGCTCGCCAAGGATCTGGAGACCGAACTACTCAACTCGGCGGCGGAGAACGGGATTGAGCTGCCGCCGCTGGAGTCGGGCGGTGAAGGCTCGTGACGGATCTTCAGGGGTGGCGGGCGTTGGTGGGTGAGCGGCGCCCGTCGCCGGGGCGGGAGCGTCGACCGTCTGCGGTGCCGGGGTTGGCGGACTGGTCGACTCGGGCCATGTCCACGCTGCTGGAGATCACGATCGCTATGGGGATCATGCAGGCGTATTCGGTGGTCTTGTATCTGGCTCGGCCGCCGTTCGCGCTGATTCAGGCGCTGGCGCTGCTGGTCGGGGTCCAGATGCAGCCGGTGTTCCGGTTCTTCTACTGGGTGCTGCCGCTGGCGTTCCTGGTGTGGCAGGCAGCGTTGCGCGGTCGCACGGGCCAGTCGCTGGGGCAGCGGCTGATGCGGATTGTGACGGTGGATGAGGACACCGCCGCTCCGCTGGGTCCGGCCCGTTCGGTGATGCGCTCCGTGCTGCATGTGGTGGACATCGGCACGGTGTTCTTCGGGTTCCTGCGGCCGGTGGTGCATTACCGGCGCCAGACGCTGGCCGATCAGATCTGCCGCTCGCTGGTGGTGGAGATGGACGTGATCAACCAAATCGCAACTGAGACTCAGGAGGTGAAGGCATGAGCAACATGAGGTTGGACGGTGGCGCCGTCCAGTCGTCCCAATTCCCTTACGGGATATGGGTGTTGGCGGCGGCGATCGGTGTGTGCATCGTGGTGGCGATCGTGTCGCCGTGGCTCAAGCGCAGGGTGCCGCACGCGTGGTGGGCGGTGTGGGGTTTCCCGTCGACGGCGCTGCGGGTGGTGTGGACGTGGCGTCGGCTGGCTGATCTTCAAGGCCTGTCGGTCGCTCGGCGGCCCCCGCTTGCCTTGGTCGGCGGCGTGGTGCTGAGGGGCCGGGCGCTGCGGCCGGTCAAGCCTCGAATGGGCTTTCCGCGTTGGCAGTTGGGCGGCCTGGTCGTGGAGGTGAGGCTGCACCCGGGGCAGACCCCGGAGGAGTATGCGGCGGCGGCTGAATCGATGGCGCATGCCTGGCGGGTGTTCTCGGTGCGGGTCGTGTCCGAGCAGCGCGGGACGGTGCGACTGTCGGCGCTGGCCTGGGATCCGCTGGTGATGCCGTTCACGCCGTTGGCGCGCTCGGCCGGCTTCCTGTCGGCGGTGGTCGGGATCTGGGATGACGGGGCGTGGTGGCGGATCGATCTGCGGAAGGTGCCGCACTGGCTGATCGTGGGTGCGACGCGTTCGGGTAAGTCGACGTTGATCGCCGCGCTCGTTCACCAGTGGTCCCGGCAGCGGGTGGCGCTGGTCGGGATCGATCTGAAGGGCGGCATGGAGCTGTCCCTGTTCGGGCCGCGCCTGACGGCCCTGGCCAGCACCCGCAGTGAGGCGGCTGACCTGCTGGATCAGTTGGTGGAGATCACGCTCGGGCGGATGGCGCTGTGCCGGATGGAGGGGGTGCGCTCGGTCTGGGAGTTGCCGGAGCGTGAGCGGCCTGTCCCGGTGATCGTGCTCGTGGATGAGGTGGCCGAGCTGTACCTGATGGCCTCCACTGCCGATAAGGCGGAGGTTGCCCGGGTGTCGACGTCCATGCTTCGAATCGGTCAGCTGGGCGCGGCGCTGGGGGTGCACCTGGTGCTGGCCGGACAGCGGTTCGGCTCCGAGCTGGGCCAGGGTGTCACCTCGCTTCGCGCACAGCTCGGCGGGCGAGTCTGCTTCCGGGTCGCGGACGGGGGCACCGCCGAAATGGTGCTGGGTGACATCGACAGCACTGCCGTGGATGCGGCGCAGATGATCTCCGAGGACTACCCGGGACTGGCGGTCGCGCTCGGTGCTCCGGGTGGTGGCTGGCGTCGGGCCCGGACCCACGCGATCACGACGCGCCAGGCAGAGGAGATCGCTAAGGAGTTCGCGCACCTGACTCCGGCGATGGTCGACCTGTACCCGGCGAGCGTGGGCGGGGTGGGTGGCGAATGACCAGCCAACTGGGCATGGCCCTGTTCCTGGGGACGTTCGTGATCGTGTTCCTGCGGACCCGGATCCTGTACGTCTGGCAGGTGATCTTGATCGGCCTGTGGGGCTTCTACATGGCGCAGAGCCACTTGGGTGACCCCGTCGGCAACGCGGTGTCCTGGCTCGTGACGCGCTTCACGCAGTAGCAGCGATTCCACTCTCTAATCGAACTGGAGTTCCCATGCGACCAGCCGACGACCCCTTCCCAGCCCACCCCTTCCCTGTCGTTCTCGGTCATGCCGGGCTTTGCCTGGTGTGGCCGGGGCGGCCCGTTCTTCCTTGGAGTCATCCCCCATGAACGGCAATCCGTTTGAAAGCCGAGAGGCGCGGCGGTTGTTCCTGGAGCAGCAGGAGCGGCTGCGGCGCTTGTCGGCGGTGGATCGTGATCTGGTGCGGCTGGGGCAAATGCACCGGCTGGACCGGTGGTTGGAGCAGATCGAGGCGACCGGCGGGTGCGAGCACCCGGTCTACCTGATCGGGCGGTCCTCGACGTTCGATGCGGTGTCGGGCGAGCTGCTGCGGCAGTACTCGACTGATGGTGAGCCGGGCGGCCGGCTGGCAGTGCGGTGCCGCAACCGGCGGGCGACGGTGTGCCTGCCCTGCTCGCGCCTGTACCAGGGTGATGCCTGGCAGTTGGTGCGGGCGGGGCTCGCCGGTGGCAAGGGCGTGCCGATCGCGGTGGGTCGTCGGCCGATGGTGTTCGCCACGCTCACGGCCCCCTCGTTCGGGGCGGTCCACCGGGCGGGCCGCTGCCGTCCACGCCGATCCGAAGTCTGTGAGCACGGTCTGCCGTTGGGCTGCGGGCGGCGCCACGACGACGACGCTTCATCGGTCGGTCAGCCGCTGTGCCCGGCCTGCTATGACTACGTCGCCCACGTGCTGTGGCACGCGCACGCTGGCCGCTTGTGGATGGTCTTTATGGACTGCCTCTACTACCGGCTTGGTGTGGTCGGCGGGCTTGGCAAGGGAGCGGTGCGGCGGCTGTTGCGGGTCTCGGCTGTGAAGGTGGCTGAGTTCCAGCGGCGCGGGGCGGTGCACTTCCATGCGGTGCTGCGGATCGACGGCCCGACTGGGGCGGTTGGTCCGGGTGCTGCGGTCGGTGCCACGGCGGTTCCGGCGCTCTTGGAAAATGAGCCGCCCGAATGGGCGTCCGTTGATGTCCTGGTCGCGGCGGTGCGCTCGGCTGCTGGGGCGGCGCGGGTGCGGGTTCCGTCCTCGGACGCGTACGCGGTGCCAGTGCTGCGCTTCGGGGGCCAGGTGGAGGTGCACGCGATCACGGGTGGCGGTGGTCGGCTCACTGATGAGCGGGTGGCGGCCTATGTGGCGAAGTACACCACCAAGAGCGCTGAGGCGGCCGGGGCGCTGGATCACCGGATCACCAGCGCTGAGCAGATCCCACTGCTGTCGGTGTCGGATCATGTGCGGGCTCTGGTCGGTACGGCCTGGCGCCTGGGTGGCCTGGCGGAGCTGGAGCATCTGCGGCTGCGGTTGTGGGCGCACATGTTCGGCTACCGGGGGCACTGCCTGACCAAGACGCGCGCGTACTCCACGACGTTCCGTCAGCTGCGAGCGGATCGGGCCCGGTTCGAGCGGCGCCACCTGGTCGGCTCCGATGACGAGATCACCGTTGGTGAGTGGCGCTTTGCGGGGTCGGGGCACTCCCCGGCGGAAGCGCTGATCGCTGCCGGTATCGCGGAAGACCTGCACCGGGCCCGCGAGCTTGCCCGCGACCACCTGACCCCTGGGTGGGTGGGTGGGGCGCGGCGGGGACCCCGGGGGGCTGACAAGGAGCGGCACGAGAGGGCTGTTGATCATGAACAGTGAGGTCGTGGGGCGTGCCTCAGCCGTCGTTCGTGGCGATCAGGTGTGGTGGCGGTTCTCCTGCCTCGGCGCGCGGCTGGCTGCGGTGGTGGCTGGTCTGCTCGGGGGCACGCCTGGTGAGGCGTCGGGCGGTTGGGAAGTAGTCACCGCTGCGTCCGGCCTGCGAGCGGAGGTGATCACCGCCAGTGATGCGGGCCTGAGGTTCACCCTGGCTACGGCGCCCGATGTGGGAGCGTTCGAACTGCGGCTCGCTCCTTGGGGTGTAGCCGGGGTCCTGGGGGATGCGGCGGGCGAACTGCTGGCCGTGCTGCCCGTGATGGTGGAGTTGTCCGCGCGGGTGGGTGAGTTCACGACGCTGGGCGGTCGACTGCTGCGGTTTGCCGTCCCACGGTTGGCGCTGTGCGCCTGAGTCCGTAGGGCCCCGGAGAACGATCTCGGTTCCCCGGGGCCGTGTCGTGCTCCTAGGCGACGGAGGCGAACGGGTTCGTTCCAGTGATCACAAGCCGATTGCTGACGCCTCGGGGGTGCAGCACGACCCGTACGCCGAACTCGTTCAGCAACTCCCGCTTGGCGACATCATCAGCGGCGGCGTTCCACACGTCGGCGATCTCTTGTCCGGTGGGCATCATCCGCATTCCCGGCTCCCGCTCGGGCAAAGCCTCCAACTCCTGGATTTGCGCACCCATGGCCCGGTGGCGCTCATAGAACCAAGCCTCCCGCTGCGGGTCGTCGTACACGCCTGCCTCACGGTCCTTTAGCAAGCGGTCACGGTCGACCTGAAGCGCCTTGATCTGGGCTGCGTAGCCTGTGCCCGGGTCGTAGATCCGCTTCACCTCCTCCATATGGCCGTACGTCTCCAGAAACCAGTTCTCAACATGACTATCCATATGAGAGATGGTCATCGACGGAGCGGGCCTGCAATCCTGACTCTGCGGCAGGCCACGAAACCGGCCGGTACAGCCGTAAGTCATTTCACGGCTTCCGCTACCGATGTACAGGCGTACTCCGCAGTTGCCACAGGACGATAGGCCTGACAGTCGGTGCACGCTCTTAGGGGCGCGGCCCTCTTTCCGCTTCGGGGCAGTCTTCGCGACCAGGGCGTCATGGGTGGCCTGGTCCCACAGCGGATCCGCAAGACGCACCGGCCGGCCATCCTGGCCCAGGACCGGCCTACCCTGGTGCATGAGGTAGCCCAACGCGGCTTCGCTGGTCAGGATGAAATAGAGAGTTTGGCCCGTCCAAGGGCTTCCTTTCGGCTTCCGCCCATAGAGCTCAGCACGGCGGTCACTCGGCGAGGGGATCTTGGCTCGGGTCAACCGAGCTGCCTCGGTGGCACAAGTGATCGTGCCCGTCTCATCCAAGAGGATCCGCTCGGCAACCTGCCGGATGATCTCGGCTGCGATGGGGTCGATTTCGACGTGGTCAACTTTGCCCATGGGCACAAGCCGCACGTACAGGTATCCATATGACGGGCGCTGCTTGGGCTGGCCAGCCTCACGCGCGCGCACTGTCTCGTCGCGATTGCGCTTCTGAATTGCCCTCAGTTCCATCTGTGATCCCCAAGCCTTGATCATCCAGTCATTCTCCTGATTGGAGTCACTGAAATCCCAGATCCCGTCATGATCGCCGGTCACGATCAGCCGGCCCTGTTCGGTCAGGAGCGCCTGGGTGTTGAGCGTGTCGCGGACGTTGCGGCCGATACGGTCCACTGAGGCGGCGGCGGTCCCAGAGTACGGACCCATCTCACCTCGAAGCCACGGACCGAACTGCGGCCGGGTTAGCGGATTGGTGGCGCCAGACACCTCCCAGTCATCTGCCCACCCGATGACATGCCCTCCGACGCTCGTGACGGCCCGTAGGATCTGACCTTGCTGCCTCTCTGGGCTGTTGGTCTTATCGGTCCTGCGGCTGAGTCGACGCACCCCCACGAAGCACAGCCCGCACCCGTCGTACTCGCTCGTAATCACATCGTCCATGTTCGCTCCCGTAGTACGGATTACGGAAGTACCTGCTGGGCAGCGAGGACGAGGCGGGAAACCAGGACTCGACGATCTCGGTGTTCACCAAGGACCCCGACGGCACCATCCGCCACCAGTACTCGACCCGCCCCCGGATGGACGCCGACATCGACCAGCGCGGCATCGACCTGCTCTCGCCGGTCTGGAACCTGCTGGACCTCACCCCGCAGGGGCGCGACGACTGGTATCCGGGGCTGGACTACTGAGCAAGCGCTTGCTTGCCACCCGCCCGGCCGCCCACCCGCCCAGCGTCGACGCGCCGCCGCCCGCGCACCGCCCTACCGTGGAAGGGACGGCATGCCTCGACGCCGCGCGCCTCGCAGCGCCGGCAAGGTGGTGAGCACCCATGTGCCGATGGCTGGCCTACTCCGGGACACCCATCCTGCTCGACGAACTGATCTACAAGCCCGAACACTCCCTGATCGACCAGAGCCGCCACTCCAAGTTGGGCGCTGAGACGACCAACGGCGACGGCTTCGGCGTCGGCTGGTACACCGACCCGGCCGTCGGCCCACTCGATCCGGACGAGACGCCGGCGGTGTTCCACGGCGTCGGACCGGCCTGGAGCAACCGCAACCTGCACGACCTGGCCAGCCATGTCCGCTCGCACCTCTTCTTCGCCCACATCCGCGCCGCCACCGGCACCGGCACCGCGACCCAGGAGAGCAACTGCCACCCGTTCCGCCACAACCAGTGGCTGTGGATGCACAACGGCCTGGTCAACCGCTTCCACGAACTGCGCCGGGAGCTCATGCTTGCGGTGGACCCCTCCCTGTTCTCCTCGATCGAGGGCACCACCGACTCCGAGACCATGTTCTACCTCGCCCTGACCCTCGGCATGGAGAACGACGTCCCGGGCGCGGTGGAGCGCATGATCGGCCTGGTCGAGGCCACCGCCGCCCGCCACGGCATACCCAACGCCGTGAACATGACGGTGGCGGTCTCCGACGGCGATACCCTGTGGGCCTTCCGGTACTCCACCGAGCGCGCCACGCGGTCGCTCTTCTACAGCACGGACGTCGATTCGCTGCGTGCCCTGCACCCCGAGGTCGGAACCCTGCGCCTGGTCTCCGACGAGACCCGCATCGTCGTCTCCGAACCGCTCGGCGACCTCTCCGGCGCCTGGAACCCCGTCCCGGAGTGCAGCTACGGCATCATCCAGGAGGGCCAGGACGAGATGCACGACCTCGTGCCCGTGGCAGCCTGATTGCAGCCTGACTCCCGGAGTAGTCCAGCAGGCCCGGGATCACCTTGCCGCCCTACCGTGGAGAGACCCATGTGCCCCTACCGGCAAGGTGGTGATGCCTCGTGTGCCGTTGGCTGGCGTACTGCGGAACACCCATCCTCCTCGACGAACTGCTCTACAAGCCCAAGCACTCGCTGATCGACCAGAGCCTGCACTCCCGGCTCATGTCCGACCAGCAGACGACCAACGGCGACGGCTTCGGCATCGGCTGGTACACCGACCCGGCCGTCGAGGAACTCGACCCCGACGAGACCCCGGCGGTGTTCCGCGGCATCGAACCCGCGTGGAGCAACCGCAACCTGCGGGACCTGGCCGCCCACGTCCGCTCCAGCCTGTTCTTCGCCCACATCCGCGCCGCCAGCCCCGGCACCGCGTCCCAGGAGACCAACTGCCACCCGTTCCGCTGCGGGAAGTGGCTGTGGATGCACAACGGCGAGATCAACGGCTTCACGGAAGTGCGCCGGGACCTGATGCTCGCGGTCGACCCCACGCTCTTCCCGCTCATCGACGGCACCACGGACACCGAGGTCATGTTCTACCTCGCCCTCACCTTCGGCCTGGTGGACGACGTGCCAGGCGCGGTGGAGCGCATGATCCACCTGGTCGAGGCCACCGCCAAGAAGCACGGCGTGGCCAAGCCACCGCTGCTGATGACGCTCGCCGTGTCCGACGGCTTCCGGATCTGGGCCTTCCGCTACGCCACCGAGGGCAAGCCGCCTTCCCTCTTCTACAGCACCGACCCCGTCGCCCTGCAGCGCCTCCACCCGGAGAACGACAACCTGAAACTGCTCTCCGCCGGGACCAGCCTGGTGGTCTCCGAACCGCTCGACGACCTCTCCGCGGACTGGACCGAGGTCAAGCCGAACAGCTACCTCATCATCGAGAACGGCCAGGACCAGATCAACCCCGTCACCGCCAAGCCCGCCTGACCCCCACCCGTTGACGACAGCAGCCCCGGACCTCCACGGTCCGGGGCTGCTGGTCACACGGTGGGCGCGGACGGTTTCGAACCGCCGACATCTGCTTTGTAAGAGCAGCGCTCTACCACTGAGCTACGCACCCCCGCCGCAGGGCGGCGTCCCGAGGGGCCGTGCGGCGAGAGGTAAGAGTACCTAATCCGCGGCCTGGCGTCGTGCCGGATATGGCGGTACGAAGGGTGGGCGGGGCGATCGGGGAGAATGAGGGGTCCGGTCGGCGGGTTGAGCAGGGGGTGCTGGGTGAGCGGGTCGTTCGGCAGTGGCGGTGGGCGCGGCTCCTGGTGGCGGCGCGGCAACGACGCTCAGCGGGACGAGGCGGTGGCCGCGCGGGACGCGGCGCAGCTGGCCTTCTACGACCTGGAGGCCGCCCAGCGGGAAGCGGAGCTCGCGGTGGAGACGGTGCGGGCGGCCGAGGACTCGGCGATGGTGCGGCAGGCGCTGGCCGACTACCGGGGTCTGACCGAGCGGATCAACCAGGTCACGCTGGGCTACTTCGCCGCGCTGGACGTCGCCGACCTGGAGGCCGCCGAGCTGGCGCCGGGGGCCGTCGCCGAGGCCCGGCAGCGCCTGGCACACGCCCACCAGCAGCTGAACGCCAGGCAGGCCGAACTGAGCGCCTACCTCGCCCGGCTGCAGCCGCTGGTGCAGCACGCCGAGGACCAGCTGGCCCGGGTCGCCCCGGCGGTGGAGCAGGCCAAGCGGGAGCTGCTCGGAGCCACCACCGCGCTGGACGCCGTGCGGGCCGCCGGGCTGACCGCCACCGAGTCGGCGGCCCGGTTGGCCGCGCTGGCGCCGGAGCTGACCAAGCTCAACGAGGGCGTCACCCGGCACGGCATCAAGGACACCCTGCGGCGCGCCGCGGAGGTCCGGCGGCAGGCGGCTCAGATCCGGGCCGAGGCCGAGCAGTTGCCCGAGCAGGCCGCCGGGATCGACCGCCGGCTGGCCAGCCTGCGCACCCGGATCGACGCGCTGCGCACCAGATCGGCGGTGGTCGAGCCGACCCTCAGCGAGCTGCGCCGGGGGTTCGCCTCGGCCTGCTGGCAGGACCTGCAGCGGGTGCCGCTGCAGTTGGACGAGGCCGTGCGGTCCGCCGAGGCCCGGCTCGCCGAGGCTGCCCGGGCCCGTGACGAGCAGCGCTGGGCGGATGCGACGGCCGCGCTCGGCACGGTGCGCGCGCTGCTGGACACCGCCGACGGCTCGGCGCAGGCGGTCGCGGACCGGCTGCGCCGGCTGACCGCGGTGGCGAGCGAGCCGACGGCCGAGGTGGAGCGGGCCCGGTTCGCGCTGCGGGACGCCCAGCGCCTGGCGATGGCCGGCCGCAGCACCCCGGACCCGCGCCACGCCGGGCCGCTGGACGCCGCGGTGCTACGGGTGGACCGCGCGGTGGCCGCGCTGTCGGCGGCCGGGCGGCACCCCGACTACTGGCTGTTCCTCACCGAGCTGGACGGCGCCCGGCAGGCGGCCGCCGAGGTGGTCGCGCTGATCCGCGCGGACGCCCGCTAGCTGGAACCAGGGTCCTGCCGCAGCACCCGGGCGGCGGGGTGCCCCCGCGGGTACGCTGCGGTCATGCCACGTTATGACTTCCGCTGCCGCACCTGTGGTGCCACCTTCGAACTGCGCCGCCCGATGGCGCAGGCCAACGCCCCGGCGGTCTGCCCGCAGGGCCACCCGGACACCACCAAGCTGCTCTCCACGGTCGCCATCACCACGCCGGGCGGCGCAGCCGCGCCCCAGTCCTCGGGCGGTGGCGGGGGCTGCTGCGGTGGCGGCTGCTGCGGCTGAGCCCGCGCACCGGGGCGGCGGGAGGCCCCCTGCGGTCACCTCCCGCCGTTCGCCAGCGGCCGGATCAATCCGACGCACGAGTACGGCAGCCCGGCCACCTCCTCCACCGGAACGTCCCGCTCCTTGGCCAGCAGCCGCAGGTGCTCCAGCTCGGTGCCCGCGTCGGCCCGCACCAGCACCCGCCAGGGCACCCGGCGCAGCAGCACCCGGGTGGTCTCCCCCACGCCGGGCTTGACCAGGTTGACGTCCGCCAGCCCGTACTGCTCGCTGATCCGCTCGACGGCCGCCCAGCCGGCCCAGTCCGGCTCCCGGCCTTCGCCCGCCCGAGCCAGCACGTCCGCTGCTGCCATGGCTTCTTGACGGACCGTCGGAAACCATTCGCAGACCGCGTCGACGAACCGCGCGGAGAGGTCGTGCGGGGCCAACTCCCGGTAGTGCTTGGCGCCGTGGAAGTCCCCGGGGCCGATCAGGTCGGCGCGGAGCACGGTGCGCGAAACCAGCCCGGAGACCGTCGAGTTGAGGCAGGCCGACGGGATCAGGAAGTCCTCCCGGGTGCCGTAGGTGCGCACGCACCGGCCGGGGTCAGCCAGTACGGCCAGCGCGGGATCGAACGGGGTACCGGCCAGCGCGGCGGTGAGCTCCCGGGTGATCGCGCCCTTGCCGGTCCAACCGTCCACGAAGGCCACCTGCCGCGGCTCGTGGTGATGGGCGAGGTAGCGCAGTGCCACCCGGTCGACGCCCCGACCGCGCAGGATCGACACCGCGTAGTGCGGCGCCGTCAGACCGTGCGTGCGGGCCAGCCAGCGCCGCACCAGCAGGCCCACCGGCGTGCCGGCCCGGGCCAGCGAGGCCAGCACCAGGCCACTGCCGCGCTCCCGGAGCAGGGTCTCGGCGACCACGCCGACGGCCACCGCGAGCCGGCGGGCCGAGGCGGCCAGCGCCTGCCGGAACAGCTCCTGGTAGTGGGGGCCGGGCTGGTACTCCACCGGCAGCGACTGGGCGTAGTGCGCCCGCCCGGACTGCGTCGCGGCCTCGCGCTCGGCGGTCGGCGCCTCCAGGGCGGCGCCGGAGAGGTCGGTCAGCAGCCAGCGCACCTCGCTCGCCGAGTAGGAGGAGAAGTCGGGGCCGCCGAGCGGGCGCGGCAGCGCCCCGACCGTGGGCAGTACGGCCAGCACCACCCGGTCGGTGGTCGCGAGCAGCCGGGCCGGCAGGCCGTCCGGCGCGTGCAGCGCGGGGGTGTCGGCGGTCGCGTCGACCACCAGCACCACGGCGTCGAACCGGCTCGCCGGGCGCCGGCCGGGTGCCACGTTGTAGGCGTACCGCTCGCCCTCACCCTCGGGTGCCGGAAAATCCACCACGGTGCGGATCGGGTAGCCCTCCTCGTCCACCGCGTGCACCGGTGAGCGGGTGGTGCTGGAGAACCGGACCTCCGCCTGGGGCAGGACCCCCGCCAGCGCCTCGGCCAGCCGCAGCGGCGCGTACATCAACTCCTCGCTGCCGAGCACCAGGATCCGCCGTTCGTCGCCGCGCAGCCGGCCGGCCAGGGTGTCCGCCAGCGCGGGCAGCGCCGCGGTGAGCCGGCGCACCTCGTCGGGCGTGCAGCCGTGCCGCGCACCCTCCGGCACCCCGAGTGGCCAGTCGAGCTCCAGGCGCACCAGGCCGGCGCACTCACCAGCCGGCGCGCCGGTCGCACCCTCGCCCCGCACCACCGCTCCGCCCCGCACCACCACAGCCGCCCGTGCCACCACGTCGCCCCGCACCACCGCTCCGGCCCGTGCCGCCACGTCGCCCCGCACCACCGCAGCCGCCCGTGCCACCACGTCGGCCGGCAGCCGGATCTCGCCGCGGGCCAGGGCGACCGCGGTCACCGAGGCCCCGAGCCCGGCGGCGAACTCCGCGAGGCGCGCCCGGTCCCGCGCGGTGCGCAGATCGACCAGCGCGGCCAGTACGTACCGCCGGCGCGGCCACCGGCGGTGCAGCGCGGCGATGGTGTTCAACACCGTCCGACCGGTCGACAGTTCGTCATCGACGAGGACCAACGCGCCGTCAGCCGCCAGCAGTTCGGGATCGCGTGGCAGCAGCAGGTGCGAGGTGGCGTGCGAGTGCTCCTCCTCGAAGCCGGCCACCGAGGTGTAGCCGGGCACCGCGCGCCGGGTGGAGTGCAGGTGGACGGCGCCCAACTCGTCGGCCACGCACTGCCCGAGCGCCGTGGCGGTCTCCGCGTAGCTGAGCACCACGGCCGGCTCCGCCCCGAGCACGGCCCGCACCTCGGCACCCAGCCGCCGCCCGGTGCCGAGCACCACCGAGGGGTGCTGCGGAACGTGCTTGCCCAGCACTCGGGAGACCAGCAGCTGGGCGCGCGCCGGGTTGCCACGCCGGATCGCCATCCCCACCAGGCCCCGCAGGCCGGGTGCACCGGACAGCTCGATGCCGACCTGCTCCGCCACCCAGGAACCGTCCCAGGCCCCGCCCGCCTGCCGGCCGGCCGCCGCCCCGCCCTCCGGCTGGCCCGCCACCACCTCACCCACCCCGCACCGCCGACAGCAGCTCCGCGAACCCGACCCCGGCCCGGGCCACCCCGAAGGCCGCCGCCCGCCTCAGCACCCGCTCGGCCCACCGCCGGTGCGGCCCGGCCTCGTTCATCTTGTTGCGGTAGTCGGAGGCCGAGACCCCGCCCGCCTCCCGGCGCAGGATGTCCGAGGCGTCGCGGTACTCCTCGTGGCTGACCACCATGCGGGCGTGCACCACCGGCAGCTGGCTGGGGTGCACGCAGGTCTTGCCCAGCAGCCCGTTGGCCAGGTCGAGTTCGAGTTCGCGCCGCAGGCCGTCCAGCTCGGGGCCGCCGCCGGGCAGCCCGAAGTACTCCCAGACCGGCCCGGTCAGGGTGAAGCCGGTTCCGTCGGTCCGGCCGAGGACGTTGACCACGTCGCCGATCGCGCCGGCGACCAACGGCAGGTCGTAGGCGGTCAGTTCGGGTGAGCGGCGCAGCCCGTAGGCCGCGCACAGGTCGGCGACGCCCAGCCGGACAGCCAGCACCCGCTCGCGGTGCTTGGCCAGCACCTCGGCCACGCCCAGCAGTTCGGATCCGCGTCGCTCCAGGTGGGCCAGTTCGGGCGATTCCAGCACGGGCATCCCGAACAGCCGCTGCCCCAGGGCGGCTTCGGCCTCGGCCAGCCGCTCCAGATAGCCGGGGCCGGTGGCCTCGGTGAACTTGGGCAGCACATAGCCGCTGAGCAGCCGGGCGGCGGCCCCGAGCCGCCGGGTCAGGTCGCCGATCTGCTCGGCGGTGCGGACCCGGACGAAGAGCAGTGGCAGGCCGTCCTCGGGGCCGGCGGCAAGCCGGGCCAGTTGGGTCAGCAGGTTGGCCTCGGCGGCGCGGACCTGGGAGTCGGCTATCGCGTCCTCCAGGCAGAGCACCATGGAGACGGCGCCGCGGGCCGCCTGGCGGCGGACGTCGGCGGCGAGCGTGGGCCGGGTGGCGGGGCAGTAGAGGGTGGCACCCAGGGCGGCGGCCAGCACGGGGGCATCGCTTCGTCGATCGAACGACTGCGGCTCGATGTGGAAGAGCCGTCGGCGGACCTCCGCGCCCAGCTGGCCGAAATGGCGCAAAACAATCTCCCGTGACGGGGCCGGCCCATGGCCGGCGGGGCATCGGAAAGCAGCGGCAGGGCAAGGCTCGGGAACCGCCCCCGGCATTGCGCCGAATATCCCCCGCGATGCTGCGCGAGCACGCCCGTTGCCGCAGCCCACCCTGTCGGTAGCGGCCTATCGTACGACCCGTCAGAGGCGGTTCCGGCGCGCACGGACCCGGAATTCGCTGAACTTTTCGACGCGCGATAAACGTTTAATCAGTTGCGATATCAGGCAAGTTTTTCGGCCACTCGGCGGCGCTCCGGGCACGCACCGCCGGGCCCCGCGGCCCGGACACGCCCGTGCACCCGCGTTGTCCGGCGGTCGGGTGGGCAGGCAGGATGGCCGGTATGACGCACGTGATGGCGAAGGGTGCCAATATCTCGCTGGCCGCAGCCGCGGTCCGGGCCGTGCTGCGCTGGAGCGCGGTGCCGGACGCACCGGACGTGGACGCTTCGGCTCTGCTGCTCGGCGCGGGCGGCAAGGTCCAGGCGGACACCGACTTCGTCTTCTACAACCAGCCGCGCCACCCTTCCGGGGTGGTCCGCCACCTGCCCAAGCAGCGGGTGGCGGGCGCCGCGGAGATCGCCGACACCATCGAGGTCGACCTGGCCAAGCTCCCGGCCTGGGTCGACCGGGTGGTGGTCGCGGGCTCGGTGGAGCCGGGCACCTTCCACGACGTCAGCGGGCTGCGGATGCTGCTCTACGACGCCGTCGGCGCGGCGGGCGGCGACCCGCTGGCCGAGTTCCAGGTGCGCGGCATCGAGGCGGTCACCGCGCTGGTCTGCGGCGAGCTCTACCGGCGGGACGGCGGCTGGAAGTTCCGCGCGGTCGGCCAGGGCTACGCGTCCGGCCTGAGCGGCCTGGCCACCGACTTCGGCATCACGGTGGACGAGGAGGCTCCCGTGCCGGGTGCGGCCGCGGAGCCGGCCTCCGAGCCCGGCCCACCGGCCGTGCCGCCACCGCCCAGCGCCCCGCCGGCCACCGCGCCGCACGGCGGCATCACCGCCCCCGCGCCTGCCGCCCAACCGCCCGCCGCTCAACCGCAGGCCGCTCAGCCCACCGCCGGCCCGGCCCTGCCGCCGCCCCCGGCGGCCCCGCCCACCGTGCCGGCGCCACCCGCCGCGGCGCCCGCTCCCGCCCCGGTGGCCGCCGAGTACGGCTACCCGCCGAGCCAGCCGACGCAGCAGCCGACCCAGTCCGGCTACGGCTATCCGCAGCAGCAGCCCGGCTACGGCTACCCTCAGACCATGCAGCCGCCGCAGACCCAGCCCCCGCACCCCGGTTACGGCTACCCGCCCGCGCCGCAGCAGGCGCCGGGGGTACCCGGGGTACCCGGAGTGCCGCCGCAGCCCGCGCCGGTGGTGGACCCCAACTTCGCGCTCCCGCCGCAGGGCCCGCAGTTCCAGCCGCGCTGACCGGCCCGGCGCACGGCGACCGGGCCCGCGGGGCACGGCCGCCGGCTCAGTTGTCCTTGTAGCCGCGCTGCCACTGCATGCCGAAGCCGTACAGGCGGTCCAGGTCCGACTGGAACCCGTGCACGTACCGCAGCTCCCGGCGGGCCATCAGCACGCCGCCCTGGTTCTCGATCAGCAGCACCGCACAGGACCGGGCGGCCGCCTCCCGGCGGTCGAGGTTGACCTCCAGGCGCGGCCCGGTCGGCGGGATGATCTGGATCACGGCATGGGTGTGGGCGAAGGCCGGCGTTCCGTCGTAGATGTAGACGAAGATCAGCAGCCGCTTGAACTCGTCCTTCTTCTCCAGGTTGATGAACATCGTCTCGCCGGACGGCGCACCGTACTGGTCGTCGCCGCTCAGCTTGATGTACGGCGGCTGGTTGAGGTCGCCGAAGAACTGGCCGAGCGGCTGCACCACGCCCCGGGCGCCGTTGGCGAGTTCATACATGCAGGCGAGGTCCAGGTCGACGTTCTGCGGCCCGATCGGCTGGCCGACCTCGGTCTCGCTGCGCAGCAGTTGGCGCGGCTGGAGCAGCTTGCGGCGCAACTGGCCCTGCCCGCCGTCGACCTCGCGCGCCGTCCAGTGCAGGTTCACGTAGAGGTTGCCGGTCATCGCGCCCTCGCCCGTTATCGCGTGCGCGGGGCTGGACTTGGTCAGGGTGATCTTGCCGCCCTGGCTCAGCTGCACGTCGGACAGATGCCGTTCACCGCGCAGGAACTCCCAGACCGCACCCACAGCCGACCCCCAGCCCTCGGACCCGTCGTCACCTGCCGCGACGATCGTCTGACGCACCATTGTGCACCGGGTTCCCTACCCAGTAGCGGGACTGAGCCATCGTCGGATCCGACACCCCGTCACTCGGTTTGCATACCACCCGTCACGGTGCTGGCGGTCCAACTCGCACTCCCGTACCATGCGGCCTTCTCGGACGCGATATCGTCTTGGCGCACAGGTGTCCCCCGTCACCCGCGGGCACCTCTCCAACCTCCCCGCCCGACCGCGGAAAGCAGAGGCTCACACCCGCATGTCACTCTCCTCCATACAGGTCGTCTGGGCCGTCGTCGGCGGCGCGGCCCTGATCTTCACTGCAATCCTGGTGGCCACCCTGCGCTTCAAGGCCGCCAAGTCCGAGGAGAACACGGACTCGTGGGAGCGCAGCGAGGAGCGCCGCCGCCGCAAGGAGATGGTCTACGGGATCTCCTCCTACGTGCTGCTGTTCGTCTGTGCCGGCGTGGCCGCCGCGCTCTCGTTCCACGGCCTGGTCGGTTTCGGCACGCAGAACCTGGGCCTGAGCAACGGCTGGCAGTACCTGGTGCCGTTCGGCCTGGACGGTGCGGCCATGTTCTGCTCGGTGCTCGCGGTGCGGGAGGCCAGCCACGGTGACGCGGCGCTCGGCTCCCGCATGCTGGTGTGGCTCTTCGCCATCGCCTCGGCCTGGTTCAACTGGGTGCACGCCCCGCGCGGCGGCGACCACAACGGTGCCCCGCAGTTCTTCGCCGGCATGTCGATCTCGGCGGCGGTGCTCTTCGACCGGGCGCTCAAGCAGACCCGCCGGGCCGCGCTGCGCGAGCAGGGCCTGATTCCGCGCCCGCTGCCGCAGATCCGGATCGTCCGCTGGCTGCGGGCGCCGCGCGAGACCTACGCGGCCTGGTCGCTGATGCTGCTGGAGAACGTGCGCAGCCTGGACGAGGCGGTGGAGGAGGTCCGCGAGGAGCGGACCGCCAAGCTGGAGGCCCGTGCGGCGGCCCGCAGCGCCGACCGCCGGGAGCGGGCCGAGCTGAAGGCGATCGCCCGGACCGGTGCCGGCCTGCCCCGGGGCCGCGGTGGCCGCCAAGTGCCCGCGCTGACCCGCGGCAGCGGCGACGCCCAGCCCGCTACGGAGCCTGCGCTAGCGGAGGCCTCTGACCCGATGGCCAAGGTCGGCCCGTCGGCGCTGGAGCCGGCGGCGCTCTCCACCGGCCTGCGCGGCGAGGGCCGGAGCAGCCGGGACAGCTGGGAGGGCCGGGACAGCTGGGAGAGCCGGGAGGCCATCGACCTGACCCCGGACGACGACACGCTGTCGCTGCCCAAGCTGGACTCGCCGTTCGACTCGCTGGAGCGCAAGCTGCGCGCCATGGAGAAGAAGCTCGGCTGACCCTTCCGGGCCGGGCCGGGCCGACCAGGCCCGGATCCGAGCCGGGCTTGGCCGACCGGCCCCGAACGCACCGGAGCCCCGCACCTGATCACCAGGTGCGGGGCTCCTCGCTTGCCGGCCGCCCGATCAGCGCCTGGCTGCCACCGAGGGCTCGTCCGTCGCCACGAGCTCGGGGTCCTCCGGCTGCCGCCGGTTGCGCAGCACCGAGGAGATGAGCGCGGCGCCGATGAACGCGACGCCGATCAGGCCGGTGACGATCTCCGGGATCTTGTGCGCGATGGAGACCAGCAGGATCCCGGCCAGCGCCCCGATCGCGTAGTGCGCGCCGTGCTCCAGGTAGACGTAGTCGTCCAGGGTGCCCTTGCGGACCAGGAAGACCGTCAGCGAGCGGATGTACAGCGCGCCGATGCCCAGACCCAGCGCGATCTGGAAGATGTTGTCGGAGACGGCGAAGGCGCCGACCACGCCGTCGA
Source organism: Kitasatospora sp. GP30 (assembly GCF_029892145.1). Taxonomy (NCBI): domain Bacteria; kingdom Bacillati; phylum Actinomycetota; class Actinomycetes; order Kitasatosporales; family Streptomycetaceae; genus Kitasatospora; species Kitasatospora sp. GP30. Next base: position 257,519 of record NZ_JARZAH010000002.1, on the reverse strand, counting down.
ACGAGAACGACGCGTCCAGCACCTCGAGGTAGAGGAACAGGAAGAAGGCCGCCTTGCCGGCCACCTGCACGAGCGAACGCCCGGCCCGCCGGTCTTCCTCCTCGGTCTCTTCCTCGGCCTCCATCGACGACTCGAAGAGCCCGGACAGGCCGTTCACCGCCAGGTAGGTGGCCAGGCCCAGCACCCCGGCGAGCAGCACCGTCTCGGCCCGGTCGCCGGCGAAGAAGCGGGCGGCGAGCACCAAGGTGACCAGCGCCAGCACCGTGGAGACCGAGGCCAGCCGACCGATCTTCTCCAGCGGGCGTTCGATGAACCGCAGCCAGTGGTAGTCCTTCTCCTCCAGCACGAAGTCCAGGAAGATCATCAGCAGGAAGATCCCACCGAACGCGGCGATCGCCGGGTTGGCCGCCTCCAGGTGCTGAGCGTAGGTCAGCCCGTGGTAGGTGTGGTCGCTGTGCAGGGCGAGGTCCAGCACCGTTCCTGGCCCGATCTTCGCGGTCAGCCCCACCACCAGCAGCGGGAACAGCAGGCGCATGCCGAAGACCGCGATCAGCACGCCGACCGTCAGGAAGATCTTCTGCCAGAACGGGTTCATCCGCTTCAGGACCGTGGCGTTGACCACCGCGTTGTCGAAGGAGAGCGAGATCTCCAGGATCGCCAGGATCAGCACCACGCCGAACCCGGTGGGTCCCCAGACCAGCCCTGCCGCGATCAGTGCGGCGATCGTGGCCGCGAACGGCCATCCGAAGGTTCGGAGGAACACGCTATGACTACCTTTCGGTGACAGATCACATCATCTCTTTGACGCGATCTTTACTGTACGTTGACCCCGAAATCCAAGGCGATCCCTCGCAATCCCGACGCGTAGCCCTGACCGACGGCACGGAACTTCCACTCGCCCTGGTAGCGGTAGAGCTCCCCGAAGATCATCGCGGTCTCGCTGGACGCGTCCTCGGTGAGGTCGTAGCGCGCGATCTCCTGGGCGGTCTGCAGGTTGACCACCCGGATGTAGGCGTTGCGGACCTGGCCGAAGTTCTGCGTCCGGGCGTCGGCGTCGTAGATCGAGACCGGGAAGACCACCTTGTCCACCTGCGCGGGCACCAGGTCGAGGTTGACCACCACGACCTCGTCGTCCCCGTCCTCGCCCTCGACCCCGCCGACCAGGTTGTCGCCCATGTGCTCGACGGAACCCTCGGGGCTCTTGAGGTTGTTGTAGAAGACGAAGTACTCGTCGCCGAGCACCCGGCCGCCGGAGCAGAGCAGCGCGCTGGCGTCCAGGTCGAAGGGCGCGCCGGTGGTCGACCTGGCGTCCCAGCCGAGGCCGATCTGCACCTGCGTCAGGTTCGGCGACGCCTTGCTCAGCGAGACGTTGCCGCCCTTGACGAGCGTGACACTCATGGTGGATTTTCCTCCCACTCCCTGGCGGTCCGCGCCACGATCGGACGTGTGCGGGCCGACTTCCATGTCTACGCCCACTCACAGCCGATCAGTCCTGGACCGCCCACTGAACATGCTGAACTTGGAACCTATCAAGCGGGTCGCGCCCGCTCCCGGCCACTGTTTCGGGTTGCCGCCCGGGCTGCTCCTGATCCCTCCTCAGGGCACGGGCGGTCAGAAACGCCGACGGCCCGCCACTCGGGCGGGCCATCGGGTGAATCCGGACGGGGATCAGACGTTCACCCCGAAGTCCTGGGCGATCCCGCGCAGGCCGGAGGCGTAGCCCTGGCCGATCGCGCGGAACTTCCACTCGGCGCCGTTGCGGTAGAGCTCACCGAAGACCATCGCGGTCTCGGTGGAGGCGTCCTCGGAGAGGTCGTAACGGGCGATCTCCTGGCCGCCGACCTGGTTGACCACCCGGATGTAGGCGTTGCGGACCTGGCCGAAGTTCTGGCTGCGGACATCGGCGTCGTAGATCGACACCGGGAAGACGATCTTCGACACGGCGGGCGGCACGGTCGACAGGTCGACCTTGATGACCTCGTCGTCGCCCTCGCCGTCACCGGTCAGGTTGTCGCCGGTGTGCTCGACCGAGCCGTCCGGGCTCTTGAGGTTGTTGAAGAAGACGAAGTCGCTGTCCTTGCCCACCCTGCCCTGCTCGTTGCAGAGCAGCGCGCTGGCGTCCAGGTCGAAGTCGGCACCGGTGGTGGTCCGGGCGTCCCACCCCAGGCCGACCAGGATGGCCGTCAGGCCCGGCGCCTCCTTGGTCAGCGAGACGTTGCCGCCCTTGCTCAGGCTCACACCCACAGGTCCTCCATGAAGCTGTCGTCGTTCGGGTCGCGTCTCGTTGTGCCGTGCGGGCTCTCTGAATCGCCCAACGGGCCGATCGTAGTGCCGGTTCCCGCCACGGGAGTTGGCGCCACGAGGGTCGGCGGGCGGCCCGGGCGGACCGCCGCCGGGGCGCGGCGGCCCGGTGCGCCGGGATGTCCCGCCGCGCCGGGCCCTGGCGCCGCGCTCAGAGCGCGTCGACCGCCGTCAGGTACTCCTTGGTGTCGCGGGCGTCCGGCAGGCCGTTGACGACCGTCCAGCGCACCACGCCGGCCTTGTCGATCACGAAGGTGCCGCGCACCGCGCAGCCCTTCTCCTCGTCGAACACGCCGTAGGCCCGGGAGACGGTGCCGTGCGGCCAGAAGTCCGACAGCAGCGGGTAGTCCAGGCCCTGCTGCTCGGCGAAGACCCGCAGGCTGAACGGCGAGTCGTTGGAGACCGCCAGCACCTGCACGTCGTCGTTCTGCAGCCGCGGCAGCTCGTTCTGGATCTCGCAGACCTCGCCGGTGCAGACACCGGTGAAGGCGAACGGGTAGAAGACCAGGACGACGTTCTTCTCGCCCCGGAAGTCGGAGAGCTTGACCAGCTCGCCGTGCTGGTTCTTGAGCTCGAAGTCCGGAGCCTGGGTGCCGACCTCGATGGCCATGGTGAGGACCTTTCGTCACGGGTCTCGGTAGGGCCCCGCGGGTCACGGTGGATCCCGCAGGGTGGCGGCGGCGCTACGGCCGGTCGCGGGGCTCATCCTCGCATCCGGCGGACCGGTTTCGGCCTAACGGGTGAGTCCTGAAGACACCGGTTGAACAGTTTCGCCGGAGGCGAACAGCTGTTGAGGGCAGCGCCGGAGGCGAACAGCCATTGAAGGCAGCGCCCGGGGCGAACAGTCCGGGAACGCACACGGCCCCCACTGGAGGGGACTCCAACGGGGGCCGGATCACCAGCTGCCGGGACGGCTCAGCGCTTGGACTTCGCGGCCTTCGGCGTGGCCAGGCGGGTGCCCGCCCAGTCGGCGGCGACGCTGATCGAGCTGGTCTGGGAGAGACCCGCGGTCTGCGCGGCCTCGGCGATCTCGTGGGCCTCGATGTGGCCGTCGCGCCCCTTCTTGGGCGTCAGCAGCCAGATCAGACCGCCCTCGACCAGGTACTCCTGGGCGTCGACGAGGGCATCGGTCAGATCCCCGTCATCATCGCGGTGCCACAGCAGGACGCCGTCGGCGACGTCGTCGTAGTCCTCGTCGGCGAGCTCCTCCCCAGTGATCTCCTCGATGCCCTCGCGGAGAACCTGGTCGGTGTCATCGTCGAACCCGAGCTCCTGGATGACCTGACCGGGCTCGAAGCCCAGCTTGAGGGCCGGGTTGGACTTGTCCGCGGGGTCCGCGGTCGCGCTCACGGGAATAACCTCCAGTATTTCGACCCGGCGTCGATGCCAGGGCTGTGGCCGTAGTCCACACGTGCGCGGCGGTTCGCGCAAGTACCCGACCCCCGATCCCACCCAAAGGTTGACGTGTCGTCCCAAGACACGCCGTAACCTGTGCCGGGAATCACACCGATTTGCCCTTTTGCGGACCGTTCGCCCATGCTGCGGATGCCTGGCGGCGGATGGCCGAGATCCGGTCACCGCGCCCGCCATACGAACGGCATTCGAGTGCATGCCGATCACGGGCGTAAAGTCTTCTGTTGGCCCTCACTCCGGCGGACCCACGGTGGACCGCCGGCCGCACGCCACCTGACCGGGTTCCCCATGGCAGATAACCAGCAGGGACAATGGTTACCGATCGGTAGAGATGACGGATCTCCGAACGCGGTAGCACGATGGAGGCGGCGCGACAACACCAGAGAATTCGTCCGACAGTGAAGGAACAGCGTGGCTTCCGGATCAGATCGCAACCCGATCATCATTGGCGGCCTTCCGAGTCAGGTCCCGGACTTCGATCCCGAAGAGACCGCGGAATGGCTGGAGTCGCTTGACGCGGCCATCGACGAGCGGGGACGTGAGCGCGCCCGCTACCTGATGCTCCGCCTGATCGAGCGTGCCCGCGAGAAGCGCGTGGCCGTGCCCGAGATGCGCAGCACGGACTACGTCAACACGATCGCCACCAAGGACGAGCCGTTCTTCCCCGGCAACGAGGAGATCGAGCGCAAGGTCCTCAACGCGACCCGCTGGAACGCGGCCGTCATGGTCTCGCGCGCCCAGCGCCCCGGCATCGGCGTCGGCGGCCACATCGCCACCTTCGCCTCCTCCGCGTCGCTGTACGACGTCGGCTTCAACTACTTCTTCCACGGCAAGGACGCCGAGGGCGAGTCCGGCGACCAGATCTTCTTCCAGGGCCACGCCTCCCCCGGCATCTACGCCCGCGCCTTCCTGCTGGACCGACTCTCCGAGCAGCAGCTCGACGCCTTCCGCCAGGAGAAGTCGAAGGCCCCGTACGGTCTGTCCAGCTACCCGCACCCGCGGCTGATGCCGGACTTCTGGGAGTTCCCGACCGTCTCCATGGGCCTCGGCCCGCTGGGCGCGATCTTCCAGGCCCGGATGAACCGCTACCTGGAGCACCGCGGCATCAAGGACACCTCCGACTCGCGCGTCTGGGCCTTCCTCGGCGACGGCGAGATGGACGAGCCGGAGTCGCTCGGTCAGCTCTCCCTGGCCGCGCGCGAGGGCCTGGACAACCTGACCTTCGTCGTCAACTGCAACCTGCAGCGCCTCGACGGCCCGGTCCGCGGCAACGGCAAGATCATCCAGGAGCTGGAGTCGCAGTTCCGCGGCGCGGGCTGGAACGTCATCAAGCTGATCTGGGACCGCAGCTGGGACCCGCTGCTGGCCCAGGACCGCGACGGCATCCTGGTCAACAAGCTGAACACCACCCCGGACGGCCAGTTCCAGACCTACGCCACCGAGTCGGGCGCGTACATCCGCGACCACTTCTTCGGCGGCGACCTGCGGCTGCGCGGCATGGTCGACGACATGACCGACCAGCAGATCCAGCACCTGGGTCGCGGCGGCCACGACCACCGCAAGATCTACGCGGCGTTCAAGGCGGCCACCGAGCACAAGGGCCAGCCGACCGTCATCCTGGCCCAGACCGTCAAGGGCTGGACCCTGGGTCCGAACTTCGAGGGCCGCAACGCGACCCACCAGATGAAGAAGCTGACCGTCGAGGACCTGAAGCGGTTCCGCGACCGGCTGCACCTGCCGATCACCGACAAGCAGCTGGAGGAGGGCTACCCGCCCTACTACCACCCCGGCCGCAACTCGGAAGAGATCCAGTACATGCACGACCGCCGGCAGGAGCTCGGCGGCTACATGCCGACCCGCAAGGTGCGCCCGCGCCAGCTGGTGCTGCCCGGCGACGACGCGTACAAGGCGGTCAAGAAGGGCTCCGGCCAGCAGACCATCGCCACCACGATGGCCTTCGTCCGGCTGCTCAAGGACCTGATGCGGGACAAGGGCATCGGCAACCGCTTCGTGCCGATCGCGCCGGACGAGTACCGCACCTTCGGCATGGACTCGCTCTTCCCGTCGGCCAAGATCTACAACCCGCTCGGCCAGACCTACGAGTCGGTCGACCGCGAGCTGCTGCTGGCCTACAAGGAGTCGCCGACCGGCCAGATGCTGCACGACGGCATCTCCGAGGCCGGCAGCACCGCCTCGCTGATCGCCGCCGGTTCGTCCTACGCGACGCACGGCGAGCCGCTGATCCCGGTCTACGTCTTCTACTCGATGTTCGGGTTCCAGCGCACCGGCGACCAGTTCTGGCAGATGGCCGACCAGCTGGCCCGCGGCTTCGTCATCGGCGCCACCGCCGGCCGCACCACGCTGACCGGTGAGGGCCTGCAGCACGCCGACGGCCACTCGCACCTGCTGGCGTCCACCAACCCGGGCGTGGTGGCCTACGACCCGGCCTACGGGTTCGAGATCGCCCACATCGTCCAGGACGGTCTGCGCCGGATGTACGGCTCCACCGCCGAGCACCCGCACGGCGAGGACGTCTTCTACTACATGACGGTCTACAACGAGCCGATCCAGATGCCGGCCGAGCCGGAGGACGTCGACGTCGAGGGCATCCTCAAGGGCCTCCACAAGTACCAGGCCGGCACCGCCGGCCAGATCCCGGCGCAGATCCTCGCCTCGGGTGTCGCGGTGCCGTGGGCCCTGGAGGCGCAGCGGATCCTCGCCGAGGAGTGGAACGTCAAGGCGGACGTCTGGTCGGCCACCTCCTGGAACGAGCTGCGCCGCGACGCGGTCGCCACCGAGGAGTTCAACCTGCTCCACCCGGAGGAGCCGCAGCGGGTGCCGTACGTCACCCAGAAGCTGCAGGGCGCCGAGGGCCCGTTCGTCGCGGTCTCCGACTGGATGCGCGCGGTGCCGGACCAGATCGCCCGCTGGGTGCCGGGCCAGTGGCAGTCGCTGGGCGCCGACGGCTTCGGCTTCGCCGACACCCGCGGTGCGGCCCGCCGGTTCTTCCACATCGACGCGCAGTCGGTGGTCCTGGGCGTGCTCACCGAGCTCGCCAAGCAGGGCAAGATCGAGCGCTCCGCGCTGAAGGAGGCGATCGACCGCTACCAGCTGCTCGACGTCACCGCCGCCCACCCGGGCGCGGCCGGCGGCGACGCCTGATCCCCCGCCGCCGGCACGCCTGAGGGCCGGCTCCCCGCTTCGGCGGGGAGCCGGCCCTCGGCCGTTTCTCCGGATGAGTGTGGGTAGTGGCGCCCGGGTCCTGCCCGTCCCCACGAGCGCGTCGGCCTGCGGGCGCCACCTGGGGAGATTATGGCAGTGGCTGACAGCAAGCAGTCACAGGGTGCGGCGGAGGCGATATCGTGAGGGCATGGGCTCGACCTCGACAGCTGTGACCGCTCCCGCACCCGGTCTGCGTGAGCGCAAGAAGCAGCGCACCCGGGACGCCCTGGTGGACGCCGCGCACCGGCTGTTCCTCAGCCAGGGCTATGCGCGCACCACGGTGGACGAGATCGCCGCGGCGGTGGACGTATCGCAGCGGACCTTCTTCCGCTACTTCGCCAACAAGGAGGAGGCCGCGCTCGCCGTCCTGGCCGATGCGGAGGACTACTTCATCGAACGCCTCGCCGACCGCCCGCCCGACGAGCCCCCGCTGCTCGCCCTGCGGATGGCGGTCTGCGCGGCCTGGCGGGACCTCAGCACCGAGGACTACCAGCAGGGCTCCCGGGGCGTCTCGGCGGCATTGGAGCTGCTCCAGCTGATCGAGTCGACCCCGAGCCTGCTCGCCGCCCAGCTGCGCCGCTCCGCCGAGCAGGAGCAGCGGGTGGCCGTGATCCTGGCCGCCCGGGAGGGCGTGGACGCCGCTGCCGACCTGCGCCCCCGGCTGCTCGCCGCGGTCTTCGGCGCCGCGATCCGCACCGCGCACCTGGCCTGGTCCACCACCGGCGACCGGCAGCGCGAGGAGGGCCCGGAGGGCATGATCGCGGTGATCGAGGCGCAGCTGGACCAGCTCGGCCCGGCGCTGGTCACCGGTCACTGGCCGCCTGACGCCGGTCACCGACCCTGACCCTGCGTCAACAGGCGCCTGACACTCCGTCGAGTGACTCCGCTACTCTGTGACTTCCATCGTGTCGTCCACGACACACCTGGTCGGCTTCACTGTGATTCACCCCACAGTTCGACGGGGCGCCATCGCCCGTTACGCTGGCCGCTTGTATCCAGACGTGCCCCGCTCGGCGGTCCCCGACCAGCCGTCGTACCACCAGGAGTTGAGGCGATGCAGCGCCGCCGGCTGAAGCGCGTGATGATCGGCGCTTTCGCGGCCTGCGCGGTGCTGGCAGATGCCGGCAACGCGGCGGCCCAGGCGACCCGGTCCAACGAGCAGGTGGCGATCACCACTCCGCCGGCCGGCGCCACTGCCTGGGTGCAGGACCACTCCCTGGGTCGCACACTGCCCGACCCGGCCACCGCGGACGCCGCCACCGTGGCAGCCTTCTTCGCCTCGCTCACCCCCGCCGAGCAGCAGCAGCTCGCGCAGCGCTACCCCCTGGTGGTCGGCAACCTGGACGGCGCCCCGATCCAGCTGCGCTACCAGGCCAACCGCATCGCGGTGCAGAACGAGCTGGACCGCGCCCTGGCAGCGAGCACCGACAAGAAGCTGCACGCCGACCAGCGCGCCCAGGCGGCCACCCGGGCCAACGACTCCCGCCCGTTGCTCGAACCGGGCCGCCAGATCCTCGCCTTCGACCCGCGCGGCCGGGGCCTGGTCACCGAGGTCTTCGGCGACCTGGCCGCCGCCCAGCGGATCTCCGTGGTGGTGCCCGGCTCCGACAGTGACCTCGCTCACCACGACCCCAAGGACCGCCCGCTGCAGAGCTCCGCCGGCATGGCCCGCGCCGTGCAGGCCGAGGAGCAGAAGCTCTCGCCCGGCGTCCCGACCGCGGTGATCGCCTGGACCGACTACGTCAGCCCGCTCGGCCTGGGCCCGGACGCCGTGACCTCCCGGCTGGCCGACGCGGCCGCGCCGCGGCTGCTGCGCTTCCTCGACGGACTGCACCGGACCACGGCCCCGGCCGCCCCGCCGTCGCTGATCTGCCACTCCTACGGCAGCGTGGTCTGCGGCGAGGCGGCGCCCAAGCTGCGCGGCGCGACCACCGACATGATGATCCTCGGCAGCCCGGGCATGAACGTGGACAACGCCGCCCAGCTCGGCACCGGCGTCCAGGTCTGGGCCACCCGCAACCCGGCGGACTGGATCGGCAACGTCCCGTACCTGGAGGTCGGCGGTCTCGGCCACGGCGCCGACCCGACCAGCCCCGACTTCGGCGCCGAGCGCATCTCGTCCGCCGGGGCCGTCGGGCACGCCGGCTACTTCGACCGGGGCACCGACAGCCTCTACAACTTCGCCACCATCGCGCTGGGCGACTACCAGGACGTCAAGTACAGCTGACGCTGCGGTGGCACCGCGACTGGCGCCCTGTCATCAACTGACAGGGCGCCTTTGCTGGTTCATCCGAGATGAGCCGCCGTCACTCCCGCCCGGTGAAGGTGGAGTTCATGTCGGCGTAGCGGTCGCCCGTCACCTCGCCGGCGATGGGCTCCAGCTTGGCCAACTCGGCGTCGGTGAGCTTCAGGACGGCGCCCGCGACGTTCTCGGCGAGACGGGTGCGCTTGCGGGTGCCCGGGATCGGAACGACCGTCAGGTTGTGTACCTGGGCCTGCTGCTGCACCCAGGCCAGCGCGACCTGAGCCGCCGTCACCCCGCGCTCGGCGGCGATCTGCTGGATCGGCGCGATCAGCGCGGCGTTGGCGGCCGCGTTGTCGCCGGTGAAGCGCGGCTGGCTGTGCCGGAAGTCGCCCTCGGTCAGCTCGCTGGCCCGGGCGAAGGAGCCGGTCAGGAAGCCGCGGCCGAGCGGCGAGTAGGGCACCAGGGCAACGCCCAGCTCGGCGGCCGTGGGCACCACGATCTGCTCGACATCGCGGGTGAACAGCGACCACTCGGACTGCACGGCGGCGATCGGGTGGACCGCGTGCGCCTCGCGCAGCTCGGTACCCGTCACCTCGGACAGGCCCAGGTGGCGGACCTTGCCGGCCTGCACCAGCTCGGCCATGGCGCCGATCGACTCGGCCAGCGGCACGCCGGGGTCGCGGCGGTGCATGTAGTAGAGGTCGATCACGTCGATGCCCAGACGCTTGAGCGAGGCGTCGACGGCCTGGCGGATGTAGGCCGGGTCGTTGCGGACCTTGCGGTAGGTCGGCTCGTCGGCCCTGCGCTCGATGGCGAACTTGGTGGCGATCACCACCTGGTCGCGGTTGGCCCGGACGAACGGGCCGATCAGCTCCTCGTTGGCGCCGGAGCCGTACATGTCGGCAGTGTCGTACAGGGTGACGCCCGCCTCCAGCGCGGCGTCCAGGGTCGCCAGCGCCTCGGTGGTGTCGGTCGGGCCGTAGAACTCGCTCATGCCCATGCAGCCCAGGCCCTGCGCCCCGACCAGCGGACCGCCCTTGCCGAGCTCGACGGTGGGGAGCTTGGTGTTGCTCATGCGCTTACTGCCTTCCGGGAGTTGCTGTCATTCGTGGTGGTGCGCTCGTGCGTGGTGGTGCTGTCGTTCGTGGTCGCGCTCGTCTTCGCGCTCGCGCTCGTCTTCGCGCTCGTGGTCGCCTGCGCGCTCGTGGTCGCCTGCGCGCTCGTGGTCGCGGTCGTCGCCGCCTGCGCGCCGTAAAAGTCGATCTTGTAGTCCAGCACCGCGAGGCTGGCATGCAGATCGGCTATCCGCTCCCGGACCTCGGCGCGGTGCTCGATCAGCAGGTCGCGCCGCGCGTCCATGGTCGCGGGGCCCTCCCGGACCATCTCGATGTAGCGGACCATGTCCGCCACCGACATGCCGGTCAGCCGCAGCTTGCCGAGGAACTCCAGGCGGGCCAGGTCGGCGTCGCTGTAGCGGCGGCGGCCGGCGTGCGTGCGGTCCACCGGTTCGAGCAGGCCGATCCGCTCGTACCAGCGCAGTGTGTGGGCGGTGAGCCCGGTCAGCTCGGCGACCTCGCTGATGCTGTGCCGCGGCGTCCGTTCGGCATCGTCGAGCGACGCCAGGAGTTCCGCGCTCATCGGTCACTTCCCCTGGTCCGTGCGGTTGGTCCGTGTGGTGCTGACGTCCTTGACGCTATCGAGTTGGAGTGCACTCCAAGCAAGCGCAATCCGTGAAATCCCTCCTTCGCATTACAGTGCAGGTCATGCAGAGCGTGCGGATGATCGAAGACTGGCCGGTCGAGACGGCTGCGGTGGCAGTGGTGCGGGGCGCGGACGGCGCGTTGCTGGGGGCGCACGGCCCGCAGCGGCACCGCTTCCAACTGGCCTCGGTGACCAAGCCGCTGACCGCCTACGCGGCGCTGGTCGCCGTCGAGGAGGGCGTCTTCGACCTGGACGACCCGGCCGGGCCGGACGGCGCCACCGTCCGCCACCTGCTGTCCCACACCTCGGGGCTGGCCTTCGACGAGCCCCGAGCGATGGCCGCCCCCGGGACCCGCCGCCTCTACTCCAATGCCGGCTTCGACGTCCTCGCCGACACCCTGGCCAAGGCGTCCGGCATCCCGTTCGACCGCTATGCGGCCGAGGCCGTGTTCCAGCCGCTGGGCATGACGGACACCGCGATCGACCCGGCGCACCGCAGCCCGGCCGGCGCCGGCGGCGTCTCCACGGCCGCCGATCTGGCCGTCTTCGCCGCCGAGTTGCAGGCCCCGCGCCTGCTGCACCCCTCCACGGTGGCCGCCGCCACCCTTGAGGTGTCCTTCCCCGGCCTGAGCGGGGTGCTGCCGGGCTTCGGCCACCAGCGGCCCAACGACTGGGGCTTGGGCTTCGAGATCCGCGACGGCAAGTCCCCGCACTGGACGGGCGCCACCAGCTCCCCCGCCACCTTCGGGCACTTCGGCCAGTCCGGCACCTTCCTCTGGGTCGACCCGGTGGCGGGCGTGGCCTGCGTGGCCCTCGCCGACCGCGACTTCGGTCCGTGGGCCGCCGAGGTGTGGCCGGCCTTCACCGACGCCGTACTCGCGGAGCTGCGCGGACAGCGCTGAATCGCTCAAGCACAGGTGAGCCGAGCCGGCCCGGGGTTCGACCCCAGGCCGGCTCAGGGGTGGGTCAGCGGGTCAGTTGAGGCCGAGCGTGTCGGCGGCCTGGCCGGCCATCGCGGCCTCGCCCAGGGCGTTGGGGTGGACCGGCACGTAGTTGGTGCCGAACAGCACCGGCTCGATCCACCGGGTGCCGATCGGCTGGCAGGCGTCGTGGCCGTCGGAGGCGGCCGACATGTCGACGTAGCCGGCGCCGGTGGCGGCGGCGGCCCGCTGCACGGCCGAGTTGAGGTGTGCCTCCAGGTCGCGCAGGTAGGGGATGTCGCCGGACGCGATGGGCATCTTGACGAAGCAGCCGGGCACGGCCTGGCTCGGCACGATCCACGGGTAACCGACGATGGCCACACGGGCGTTGGGGGCCTTGGCCCGGACGGCGTTCAGCGCCGACACCAGCGCCGGATAGGTGCTGTTGTCGATGGTGTTGTCGAAGCTGGAGCCGTAGAGCGTCTGGCAGGGGTGGCCGAACCCGAGGGTGACCACACCGGCCGAGCCGCAGGCGAGGATCGCGTCGATGAAGACGCCGCTGTCGTTGCCACCGATGGTCATGGTGACCAGGCCGGTATTGGCGTCGAGCGCGTCCAACTGCGGTGCGACGCCCGGGTACTGGGTGCCGGCGAAGTCCTTGGTCTGGGCGCCGCCGCAGGTGACGTCGGTGAGGTTCAGCCCGGCCTCGGCGGCCAGGTCGTGCGGGTAGTTCAGGCTGGAGCGGGCGCACTCCAGCGGGGCGCTCAGGTCGAGCGGCAGGACGCCCGACCCGGCACTGTAACTGTCGCCGAGCGCAACGTAGTTGACGGGTGAGTCGGCCTGGGCCTGGGCGGGCAGCGCGAGGCCGAGGCCGGCCAGGGTGGCGGACGCCGCGACGGCGGCCGCGAGACGGCGTGAACGGGCACGGAGGGACATGCGGGGGCTCTCCTTGAAACCAGGGGTGGGGGCTGTGCCAGGGAGAAGGACCGGCCGGGCCGTTGGGGGCGGCGGGGCCGGGTTTCCGCGAGGTTACTGGCCGGGAAGTTACCCACTGGTTGGATTCGGGTCAATGACCCTCGCGCGCTTTGGTACACGCGTTGGTGCGGGCTCGGAGTGCTGCCTCAGCGGGGCCTCGGCGCTGCTTCGGCGCGGCCTCAGTGCAGGATGATCGGGTTGCTGAGTGCGGCCATCCGGCCGTCGGGGTGGCGCAGTTCGACCCGGACGAAGGCTGTTTCCGCCGCACTCGTGCACCAGGTCGCGGTGCCCGCGCCGTGCGCGGGGAGCGAACCCCGGTGCACGGCGCCCCGATCGCTGTGGAAGGTCACGGTGGCGGACGGCACCCCCTGGATCCGCGCCCGGACCGTGACCGGCTCCCCCACGGTCGCCAGCCGCTCGCCCACCCCGGCGCTGCGGCCCGCGGCATCGGCGAGGAACGAGAGTCGGACGGCGGCCGACTCGGCTATCCAGCTGCGCCCGGCCCTGATCCCCGCCAGCACACCCGGGCTGCTCAGCTCCTCGGCGAACACCACCGTCTGCGGGGTGCCGAGTTGGCCCGCCAGATGCGCATCGCTGTTGCCGATGGCGGGCCGCCACTGCCCGGTTTCCACGTCGGCGGCCAGGCTCCGCCCCCACTCGGCGAGCGCCGCCTCGTTGTCGGCCTGCCACGGCCGGTCCGAGCTCCACGGCCCGTTCCACACCTCAACCGCGTCGAATCCCTGGTAGGCGTACATGAACCGGCCCGTCGGGTACGGCGCATGGGGATGCGCGGCCACGCAGAGCCCGCCCACCTCGTGCACGCCCGCCCTCGCCTGGTCAATGCGTCCGTCCCGCACCCGGTAGTCCCAGTCGATCAGTTGGCCCGGTTCGATACCGAGGGCGAGCCAGTGGCCGGTGCGGGTGGTCACCTCCGTGCCCAGCACGACCAGCAGGCCATCTCCGGCCTCAGCTTCCCAAGTGCAAGGATTCGCAACCGAGTTGTGATCCGTAGTGGCAATGAAGTGCAGCCCGGCGGCACGGGCCTCGGCGACCAGCCGGGCGGGCGTCAGCTCACCGTCCGAGTACACCTAATGCACATGGCAGTCCCCCCGGTACCAGCCCGGACGGCGTCTCACTCCCGGCATCATCGACCTCCCCGCTGCATGGAACGGTCGGTATTGGCACGACAGTTCCCGGGCGGTGCCGTACGGTCGGCGCCATGGCGCTCGACTACTACCTCGACCTCGCAACCTCCTGGCCCGCTCCGCAGGTGGCCCGCGAGCTCCACGCGGTGGGTGACCGGACGGGGCTGGTCGAGGCGCGGTACACCACGGAACTGATGCTCGGCGACGGCGCGTTGACGCCCGGGGGCACCTGGTTCCGGGTGTGCCGGGTGGGGCCACGCCGTTGGCCCACGGTGATCGACGGCCGGGAGTTCACCGAGACGGTGGCCGTCGCGTTCACGCTCGACAAGCGGGACACGATCACCGCCATGGACGAGGTGGTGCACCTTGCCGCCGGCCTCCTGCGTCGAGTGCCCGGCGACGCCGTGCTGCACTTCCAGAGCGAGGTCATCTGGCTGCTCCGCCGCGACGGCGACCTCAGCCTCGATGAACGCGCCGACCACTGGACGCCGGAGCGCCTGGCCGCCGTGGCCACGCCCTACCGGCGCCTCGCGCACTCATTCACCGACGAATCGGGCGAGTGAGCGCAGCTACGGCCGACCGCAGCACGACATCCGAACTACCGTGGATGTCATGACGTCAGCCTACGAGGACGTGCCCTTCAGCGAACTGTTCACCATCCCGCCGCGACCACGCGCCGGCTGGACGCCGTCCGAGCACTGCGCCTGCGCCGACGCGATGCGGGGGACCTCGCCCTGATGCGGGTCGACCGGCTGGAGCGCGATGCCACGGTCATGGACTTCACCTCCCGCCTGCTCGCCGGCTTGATGCGGACGGAGAACATCGCCGCGCTCCGCCAGGCGCTGCCGGACGCTCTTCCGTGGACCACGTTCCTGCCGCCCGAGGACATCGACGCGCTGCTCTCGAAGCTTGTCGACACGGCGCGGAGCGCGGTGGCCCTGGACAACCTCGCCCCGATTGCGCTCCTGCTCACCCAGTGGCGGCACAGCGCCGAGATCTATGCGGACCCGCCCTGCACGCCATCCTGACCCGCGAACCCGAGGGCGACCTCGGCCCGGTGCCCACGCCTGAGGCGGCGGAGTGAGCCCGAGGCGCGGGGACCGGGCCGCGTCGCCGCCCATCGCCGACCGCCGACGAATACGGCCTCCGCTTCGCCAACAGCGAGGCAGCGGAAGGCTGGGAGCAGCTGAGCCACCAAGCACCGGGCAACCTGCGCCGTTCCTCCGAGGCGATCCGTTCAACGGGCGAGATCCGGAACGCCGGCAGTACGAGGTAACCGGCGGCGGCCGGATCTGGTACTTCATCGACGACGCGACGCGCACCGCCTGGCTCACCTACGCGGGGACTGGCCACCCCAGGGCTACGGACTGACCGCACGGCAGCCGCTGACGGCGGCCGCAGTCTCGACGGGCGCTCCGAGCGCCGTGCGGCGCGCATGATGCCTCCCCACCACCGTCCCGGTCCGCGACAGCAAGGACCCCGACGGCCCGCACCTCCGCTTCGCCCCCACCGCCTGGTCCACCTTCCTCCAGGCCGTCACCACCCGCCGCCTCGCCTGACTGCCTGCCGGGCGGGCGCCCCCAGCGCCCGCCCGGCCAGCCGGCGCCACGCTAACGGCGGCACTGCTGTGGCACGACTCGACTGCGCATTCTACGGTGAGTCACGGATTGCTACGCACAGCAACCATCCGTGCTCCCTCGGCCTCGGATACCCGCTCCCGGGCGCCGACGTGTCCCCACCTGGAGTCGAGTCCCCATGCGATTCACCCCCCACTGCGCGCTCGCGCTCGGCAGCGTCACCCTGGCCGCCGCCCTCGTCGTCCCCACCGCCCAGGCCACCGTCGCCCAGGCCTCCGCGCCCAATCCGGGCGGCCCCGAGTCACGCATCGAAATCCTCGGCACCACCCTTGACCTGTCGATCACTCAGGACTCCGCGACGGTCAATTCCGACGGCTCCGTCTCCCTCGCCGGCACCTACAGCTGCAACGATCCCTCCGACACTCGCAAGGCCCGGCTGCGCATCGACCTGACCGCCCAGAACGACGCCAGGGGCAGCATCAGCCTCAGCGGACCGTGCCGGGCCTCCAATGCCCCATGGAACACCACCATCCTCCCCGACCCCGATTCACCGTCGTTCGCCAAGGGCGTTCCCGTCGAGGCCCGTGCCACCCTCGCCCTCGACGACCCCACCGGTCAGACGGACGAGAGGATCACCGTCGCCCAAACCCTCTTCGTGGCGACCGACCCGGTAGGCGCCCCCAATAACTACGGCAGCACCACTTTGCCCGGCACCTACGGCTGTTCCAACGACACGCCCGCCGTCGACATCAACGCCGAGCTCGCCGATGCATTCGCCGACTGGGAGGACGCGGGCATCGCCATCCTCCCAGTCCCGTGGTCCGCCGCCAACCGCCCCTGGAGCATCACCAGCACACCCAGTGGCCACCAAGCCGCACAAGGGACTTGGCTCCCCGCCGGTGTGCGGAAGGCGATGGCGGATGCGGCCCGCCACAGCACTCAGTGCCAGGAGGATGTCATTACGGAGAACAACGTGCGCTAGGGGCCACGCCGTCGGGCCCGGGGGCGCCGGCCTGGCCGCGCCCCTGCCGACGTCGCCGAAGACCGACCGGCACCACGGCAGCGCCCCCGTCCAGCCACCCCCGTGCCCAGGCACCGGTCAAGGAGCTCGTGATGCAGGTCGGCCCCGATGGCGAGAGTGCCATCGGGGCCGACCTGCATCACGAGTCCATACCTGCGGTCAGTAACTAGCCGTCACCGTAACCCCGTTGGGCGCAGTAGCCCGCAGAGGGCGAGGTGCCGGTTCCGGTGGGCGCGCCCGCCCAGCCGCTCAAGCTGTTGGATCCCCGTCAGACGGCGTAGTTGGTGTAGGTGGCCCAGAGGACGTCGCCCAGCTCGTCGTAGATGACGAAGTTGTCGTCCTTCTGGAAGATACCGACGACCTGGCCGTGGCCCCCCGTGGGGGAGGTCCACAGCGGGGCGCCGCCCTGGGCGGGGTAGATGGCCAGTCGGTCAGTGCCCGTCACGAGGTGGGCGCCGGGGTGGTAGTAGGTCATGGAGTGCCAGAGAACGCGACCCGTGGCCTGCGAGTAGATGACGAGGTTGCCGTCGGTCTGCATGACCAGCCGGCTCTTGGTGCCGTAGAGGGTGGCCCCGGAGTTGAGCTGGGTGACGACCTGGCCGCCCAAGTCCAAGGGGGTCTTCTTGAGGTTGCTCCCGGACTGCCAGATGGCCTTGTTGTGGGTGTCGTAGACGACCAGGTTCCGGTCTTCCATCAGGCTGAAGTGGGCGCCGGCGTGGAAGTAGGTGCCGGTGGACCACAGCGCCTTGTGGTTGGTGTCGTAGATGACGAAGTTGCCGTCGGCCTGCATCGTCGCGGTCGCCCCCGCGTGCCCGTAGGTGCCGCTGGCCCACAGGACGAAGCTGGGCTCGCCCTGGGTCCTGAGAACCAGGTTGCCGTCCGACTGCATGGTCAGGGTGGTCAGCTGCCCGAACTGGACCTGCGTGCCGCTCTTCAGGGTGGCGCCGGACGGAACGTCGGCACCGTTGCCCCAGTGGCACACGTCGCACGGCGGCGGGGGCGGCGTGGTGGCCATGGCCGGCATGGCCGTGCCGGCCAGCGCGGCGGTGAGCGCGGAGACGACGGCCAGTCGGCGGACGACGCCGCCCATACGGCGGCGAAGGGCACGTGCGTGCATCATGAATTCCCCCCCAGGGAACGTTTGGTCGGATCGGGAACACCCAACTCCAGCTCGACCAGAGACCTGGGAGCAGTAGGAGGTGGGGATTCCGTGAAGAACATTACGAGGCGAAGTGACCTTGCCGCAACGGTGATCGGGGCAGCTGGAGGGCTGTTTCCAAAGCATGACACTTGAACGGTTCATGGCGGACTGCGGAGGTCCGTGCGGACTCCGGGCAGGACCACGGCACGGATACGTGGTCGACCCCGGCGGCGCGAGAGCCACCGGGGTCGACCACGGCCACTAGCCCGTCAGGCAGGTCAGTAACCGGCGCTCACGGTGACCCCGTTGAACGCGGTGGCCCCGTACAGGGTGATGTACCGGTACCCGGCCGTCTTGTTGGTGACGGTCAGGGACTGCGCCGTCCCGGGGTGGGTGGACGCGACCGAGTGATGGGACTTCGTCGCCCAGCCGCTCGGGCTGTAGTAGAGGTACGCGGTACCGCTGCCGCCCGTGGTGCTGACCGTCAACTGGGTGGTGCCGGCGGGCAGGTAGATGTACAGGTAGTCCTCGCCGCCGGCCGCGGCCGACTGGTCGGCGCGGTAGCAGTTCCGGTCCAGCAGCCGCTGGTCGGCGCCGGTGCAGGCGGCGGTGTTGCTCACCGCGACCTGGGCCGTGGTGGTGGCCGTGTGGCCGTTGCTGTCGGTGACGGTCAGGGTGGCGGTGTAGCTGCCGGGCTTGGCGTAACTGTGCGTCGGGTTCTGTGTGTTGGCGCCGGCACCGTCGCCGAAGTTCCAGCTCCAGCCGGTGATACGGCCGTTGCCGGTCTCGGTGGACTTGTCGGTGAAGGCCACCGACAGGCGGTCGATCGAGGTGCCGAAGGCCGCCGTCGGGCTTCCGCTCCCTGCGCTCGCGAGCCCGTTGAGCCAACTGGCGAAATCCGCGTCGTACTTGGTGCCGAGCGCGTTGTAGACGTTGCACCCGCCGGCGTAGTCACCGGTCCGGAAGTGCCCCAGCATCGCGTACATGACGTCGGGGTGGCGCTCCCACATGTAGCGCACCGCCAGGTAGCCCCACGGGTAGGTGCGGGTCGTGTCGCTGTTGCCGTAGGTGTTCTGGAAGAGGGTGCTCAACGCGTAGGTGTGCTGGGGCGCGTCGGCCAGCGCCTCGGTGTCCGCGACACCCCGGTAGGTGTAGGAGGTGTACTCGGCGATGCCCTCGATCCACCACACGTCAGGGACGGCGGTCTCGGCCGTGAAGTCGCCGCGGGTGTTGTACACGGCGTCGAGGTAGTGGGTGAACTCGTGGTTGAGGTTCCAGATGTTCGCGGTGAAGTCGGTGGCGTAGGGCGCCTGGTACATCACCGAGAACGCGGCGTTGCCGGGCCGGCTCGGGTCACCGGTCTCGGTGATGCCGCCGTTGTCGGTGTCGATGTTGTAGATCGCGGGGCCGTAGATCTGGTAGTCCTGCCGGCTGGCGAACACCACCATGGTCTCGCCGGTGATGGTCTGGCCCGGGATCGGACCGCCGGCCCGCACCAGGTTCTGGAACCAAGGGACTTGCTTGGCCAGGCTGTCGCAGACCGCCGCGAGCTGGGTCGCGTCCAGGGCCTGGGCCGCCACCGTGATCGTCGGGGTGCAGGTGTGCGAGGCGGTCAGCACGGCGGCCTTCAGCCGGTCGGGCAGGTTGCAGGTGCCGTAGGTGGCGCAGTTCGCCGCGTCGAAGTCGACGCTCTGCTGGGCCACGGCGACCCAGAGCGCGGCCATCGGGCCGGTCATCCGCGCTGTGTGCAGCATGCCGAGCATCAACGGCTGGACGGTCGGCCGCAGTGCCGGGAACTGGACGTAGGCTGCCAGGTCCTGGCCGGCGCCCGCGACCATGAAGGTGTTGTCGCCGCCGAGCATGCCGGTGTGGTTGAGCACGAACGCGTTGAGCGTGTTGACCAGGCCGTGGTCGCCGCTGATGGCCGTGACGAACGCCGGGTTGTTCGCCGCCCGCCAGAGCGCGCTGTTGGCGTTGTAGACGACGGTGTCCATGCCCGAGACCGCGTCCCAGGAGCTGCTGTACGCGGTGTAGAGGCGCTGGTAGACGTCCAGGTAGTGCTGGTGCAGGTTGGCGCTGTCGGTGAGGGTGACCGTCTCGCCCAGGATGGCGCCGTTGGCGCCCGTCACGTCCCGCGAGTGCGGGTTGGCGAAGAACGCGTCCATGGCCGCCGTCACCGGCGCGGTCAGCTTGTCGTCGTACGGGCCGACGTCGGCCGCGTCGTAGAACTGCACGTAGTAGGCGGCGCGCAGGTAGAGCACGAGTTGCTGGATGCCGGAGGAGTCGTCGCCCTTGTAGGCGGCGGCCACGGTCTTCAGGGCCTCGGCGACCGGGATCGCCTGGGACTCCTGGAACACCCCGTGCGCGTCCTTTCCGGTGAGCGCGAACAGGGTGTTGACGCAGTCGGTGGTCGAGGACTCGAGGTACGCGGCGAGCGCGGTTCCGGTGCGGCCGCTGAAGTCGGCGGGGGTGCACGACTGGGCGGCCGCCGAGTGGGCGGACTGGGCAGCGGTCTGGTGTGGCAGGGCCGGGCGGGCCGGCGGCAGTTGGGCGGGGGTGAGGCGGCCGATCTGGACGGCGTCCCGGTCGGTGCCGGCATCCGAGACGCCGGTCGGGGCGTAGGCGGCCGGGGGTCGGGCGTGGCCTTGGGCGGGCACCGCTGCCACCCTGGACGCAGCGGTGGGTGGGGCCGAACCGGGTGGGGCGGCGAGCGCGGTGCCGGTTCCGAGGCCGAGCAGGGTGGTGGCGGCGAGAGTGGCCGCGAGGCTTCTGAGGGTGGGTCGGCGCAGCATGGCGCTCCTCAAGTGACGTGTGCGTGGGGGGAGGTGCGGCAGCGGAGCGTGCAGGCCCCGGTGCTGGTTAGGCAGACTTCCATCGCGCGGGAGGCTGGGGAACGCTCTGGGACACAGCAGTTGCGAGGTCCTGCTCATAACACCGAGCTGCTCTGGCGTTCTTGCTACTCGGCCTCGACGGCCACCCTGACCTGGTACGTTCGCTTGACCCAGGCCTGGAAGTGCGGTGCCCCGGCGACCAGTTCGCGGTAGGCGGCGAGCGCTGAGGCGTGCAGGACCTCCAGCACCGGCCCGGTCACGGCGTCCGGCCGCCAGGCGAGCAGGTGGCGGCGCCAGAGGGGGGAGCCCACCAGCGGCTTGACGAGCACACCCGGAATCGCCCGCACGGTGGCGTGGACCACCGTCACGCCCATCCCCTGGGCCACCATGAGTTGGAGCTGCTGGTGGTCGCCGAGGTACTCGTGCACGGCGGCCGGGGTGAATCCGTCCGCCGCACACGCTTGGTGGAGCGCGGCCGGCCACCCCGCGCCGTTGTCCGGCGCGAGGAACCAGCGGTCGTCGGCGAGTTCGGCGAGTGGCACCTCCAGGCGGTGGCGCAGCCGGTGCCCGGCGGGCATGGCGATGAACAGCGGCTCGGTGGCGATGCCCAGCTGCGTGAGGGAGGGGGCCAGGCACAGGGTCCGCCCCGGATGGTCGACGCCGAGCGCGACATCGGCGGCGCCCCGCTCCAGCAACTCGGCTGCCGCCGCCGGCTGGTGAACGCTGGTGACGTTCAGCGGCAGCTCGCCGAGCCGGTCGCGGGCCCGGGTCACCATGCCCGCGAGGAGTGGCGAACCGGTGGTGGCCAGCCGCAGCGGCCGGGAGCGGTCGGCCTGCCGCGTCTCGCTGGGTGTGGGGTGTCCGCCGATGGCGCCGACGCGGGTCACCACATCGCGGGCCTGCGCCACGATGGCGGCGCCGTAGCCGGTCGGCTTGACGCCGTCGGCGGTGCGTTTGAACAGGGGCTGGCCGAAGTGGGCTTCGATGCGCTGGAGTTGTCCGCTCAGGGCCTGCTGCGAATAGCCGAGCAAGCCGGCCGCGCGGCCCACGCTCCCGCAGTCCGCCATCGCACAAAGCATCTGCAGGTGCCGCAGTTCGAGCCTCATGTGCCACCCCTCCATCAGCCGTGGCGGTCGGCCACGGTCCGGAACCCCCTTCAGGAGACGCACGGGACGGCGTCGGATCACGGAAACTGCGCGCGGCGCTCCCCGTGTGATCGATCGGGTGCCGTGACGCCGATAGGCTCGCCGCATGATCAAGGGTGTCCTCTTGGACTTCTCCGGCACGCTCTTCCGCATCGAGTCCACCGCTGAGTGGCTCGACGCCTGCCTCACCCCCACCGGCCTCGCCGTCCCCGACCGTGGACGCTCGGAACTGCTGCGCCGCTTGGACCACTTCGGCGCGCTCCCGGGCGGGCCTGTACCGGTCGATCTGCCTGAGGCGATCGAGCCGCTCTGGTCGGCCCGCGACCTGAGCGCAGATCAACACCGCGCCGCCTACACCGCGCTGGCCCGGGCCGCCGAGTTGCCGGCCGGCCTGTCGGCGGACGCGCTCTACGATCGCCACCGGTCGCCGGCCGCCTGGCAGCCGTACCCCGATGCCGAGCCGACCCTGCGCGAGCTGCGGCGGCGCGGGCTGCCGATCGCCGTGGTGAGCAACATCGGCTGGGACCTGCGGCCGGTGTTCGTCTCCCACGGCCTGGACGAACTGGTCGACGCCTACGTCTTCTCGTTCGAGGTCGGCGTGCAGAAGCCCCACCCCGCGATCTTCCAAGCCGCCTGCGACCGGCTCGGGTTGGCGCCGGCTGACGTCCTGATGGTGGGCGACCACCCGGTCCAGGACGCCGCCGCCACCGCGATCGGCTGCCAGTACTTCCCGGTCGACCACCTCCCCGTCGCCGAGCGGCCCGCCGGACTCGCGCCGCTGCTCGACCTGCTGCGGTGAGCCGCGTGTCCGGGCCGGCCGTGCTGATCGACATCGGCGGCGTCCTCAGTCCCGACCACCTCCCGGCCGTCGCCGACGACTGGGCCGCCCGGCTCGGTTGCACGCCCGCCGACGTGATGGCAGCCCTCTTCGGCGGCAACGACGACCAGATCCTGATCGGGCGGGTGAGCGAGGACGCCTGGTGGGGCGTGGTCCGCGAGCGCCTGCGCCTCGACGTCGCCCAGGGTGCCACTCTGCGCGCTGATGTGACGCTCAGTCAGACATGGGACCCGGCCTTGGTCGCCGCCCTGCGCGCCCTCCGCCCGTCCGTCCGCACCGCGATCGTCAGCAACGCCTGGCCCTCGATGCGCCCGGCCCTCCAACGCGCAGGCCTGCTCGACCTGGTGGACACCCTCGTCCTCTCCTGCGAGGTCGGCTGCGCCAAACCCGACCCCCGCATCTACGAGTTGACCCTGTACCGCCTCGCCTGCACCCCCACCGACGCCCTCTTCATCGACGACACCCCCAGCCACGTCATCACCGCCCGCGCCCTGGGCCTGGCGGGCCACATCCACACGGACACCCCGGGGACCCTGGCCCGCATCGCGGAGTTCGTGCGCGCGCACGAGGACAGCGGGCGGTAGCGAACGGACCGACGACGTCCTGCGCATCATCCTCGACCGGAACGGCGCCCCGCTGACCACGCAACGCTCCGCCGATGACCGATTCGTCGGCGTCTGCCGCGATTTCTCCCTCCTGCACTGCTCGTTCCTGCGCCACGCGGGCATCCCCGCTCGCATTCGCTACGGCTTCGCCGACTACCTCGGGCCGGACGACTTCCACACCGACCATGTGGTGACCGAGCACTGGGACGACGAGCGCGGCCGGCTGCTCGCCGATCCGCAGTTGGCCGACCCCGTGGTCTGCTCGATGCCGGACTGCGCGGCCAGCCCCAGCACGCGCCTTCACCCCATCGTCAGCACCCGGGGCCCGTCCTCCGTCACCGCCACCGTGTGCTCGCAGTGCGCGGCTCGGGTGCCGTCGGCGGTGAGCAGGGTCCAGCCGTCCGGTGCCGTCACGTAGGTGTCGCCGCCGCCCGCCAGGAACATCGGCTCCAGGGCCATCACCATGCCGTGCCGCAGCACCATGCCCCGGCCCGGGCGGCCCTCGTTGGCGATGTGCGGGTCCTCGTGCATGCGGCGGCCGATGCCGTGGCCGCCGAAGTCGGCGAGGATGCCGTAGCCCGCCGCACGGCCGATGGTGCCGATGGCGTGGGAGATGTCGCCGATCCGGGCGCCGACCACGGCGGCGGCGATGCCGGCCTGCAGGGCGCGTTCGGTGGTCTCGATCAGGCGCAGGTCGGCGGGGCGGGGCGTGCCGACGGTGAAGCTGATCGCCGAGTCGCCGGTCCAGCCGCCGAGGTGGGCTCCGCAGTCGACGCTGACCAGGTCGCCGTCGCGAAGCCGGTAGTCCGTCGGGATGCCGTGCACGATGGCGTTGTTGACGGAGGTGCAGATGACCGCCGGGAACGGGGTGAGGGCGAAGTGGGGGCGGTAGTTGAGGAACGGGGAGTCGGCGCCGGCCTCGCGGAGCACTGCCCTCGCCGCCTCGTCGAGCTCCTGCAGCGACACCCCGACCCCGGCTGCCTCCCGCGCCGCGGCGAGCGCGTCCGCGACCACCCTCCCGGCCTCGCGCATCGCGTCCAGCGCCGTATCGGTCTTGATCTCCACCATCGTCCACTCCCAGCTGGGCACCAATTCTTATACCGGTATTTGTATCACGGCATTAGTATTGGGGCCATGGTGCGCACACCCCTCACCCCTCAGGAACGCGAACGCGGCGAACGGCTCGGCGCCCTGCTCCGCCGGGCCCGCGGCGAGCGGAGCATGGTGCAGGTCGCCGCTCAGGCGGGCCTGTCCACCGAGACCCTCCGCAAGATCGAGACCGGCCGGGCCCCCACACCCGCGTTCTTCACCATCGCGGCCCTCGCCGCCGCCCTGGACCTGTCACTGGACGACCTGGTGAAGCTCTGCCGCCCGGCAGAGGATGAAGAAGCAGCAGCCTGACGAGAAGCGGCAGCAGCCTGACGAAAGGCGGACCCCGGCCATGCCCGACGCACCGGTGATCCTCAGCGGCGACCCCGGCTCCTTCCCCTGGAGCGTCTTCCACGAGCGGCACCCCAAGCTGCTCCGGCAGGTGCTTGACGCACTGCCGTACGGGCCGGCCGAACGCCGGCACGTCGGGCAGCTGCTGGCGGAGAGCACCACCGGCGTGCTCACCCCACTGCCGCCGGACGCCCCCGACCACGAGCAGTGGCTGCGCTGGGGCGAGGTGCTGTGGGGGCTGCCCTGGGGCGAGGTGCCGTTCCTCTGGGCGGAGAGCTACTTCTACCGCCGACTGCTCGACGCCACCGGCTACTTCACCCCGGGCGCCTGGCAGGGCGTCGACCCGTTCGGCCCGTTCAAGAGTGCCGAGCTGGCGAACCCCACGGTGGACGAGGAGTTGGCGGCCCTCAGCGCGCTGCTCGACCTCCCGGAGGCCAAACGGCGCGCGGCACTGCTGACTTCGGCGCTCTGGGGCAACCGGGCCGACCTCGGGTTCCGGATCACGAACGACCCGGGCGCCGTCACCGCCACCGGGCTGCTGGTGGACGACGGGCCGCTGCTGTGGCGGGAGTTGGAGCGAACGGCAGGTGGGCGGGTCGACCTGGTGGCGGACAACGCCGGGCGCGAGCTGCTACCGGACCTGGTGCTGATCGACCACCTGCTGACCAGCGGCCTGGCGGCCGAGGTGGCACTCTGGGTGAAGCCGCAGCCGTACTACGTCTCCGACGCCATGATGGCCGATGTACTGGCGGCGGTGGGGCGGTTGCGCAGTTCGAAGGCCGGCGCGATCGGCGACCGCCTCTGGCGGGCGATCGGCGACGGCACGCTGACGGTCCGCACCCATGCCTTCTTCTGCGCCCCGCTGCCGTACCGCGAACTGCCCGCCGAGCTGGCGGCCGAGTTCGCCGGCGCCGCCCTGACGATCCTCAAGGGCGACCTCAACTACCGTCGCCTGGTGGGCGATCGGCTGTGGCCGCCGACCACTGCGTTCGCCGAGGCGGCCGGCCACTTCCCGTCGCCGGTCGCCGCCCTGCGCACCCTCAAGTCGGATGTGGTGACCGGCCTGCCGGAGGCGGCGGTGCGCGAACTCGACGACACCGGCGAGGCCTGGCGCACCAGCGGACGGTACGCGGTGGTGCAGGTGTGCAACGCCGGTTGACGCCCCCGCAAGCCGTTCCCAGATGCCACCACCCGTGAGGCCGTCGCAGCGTCGATCGGACGACGTGGATACTGTATGCATGCGCATCGACTTCAGTCCCGCCGAGATAGGCCGCGACGCCACCTACCGCCTGCTCACCGCCACCGTGGTGCCCCGGCCCATCGCCTGGGTCTCCACGGTGAGCGCCGACGGGGTGGCCAACCTGGGCCCGCACTCGTTCTTCACCATCTCCAGCATCGAGCCGCCGATCGTCCAGTTCACCTCGGTGGCCAGCCGGGATTCGCTGCGCAATGTGCTGGAGACCCGCGAGTTCGTGGTGAACCTGGCGCCCGAGCCGCTGATGGCCGAGGTCAACGCCTCCGGGGCGGACTTCCCGGCCGAAATCGACGAGTTCGAGGCGATCGGGCTGGCCACCGAGCCCTCGCTGCGGGTCAAGCCGCCGCGGGTGGCCGCCTCCCCGGTGGCACTGGAGTGCCGACTGCACAGCACCATCACCCTGGGCGACGGGACCTTGGTGCTCGGCGAGGTGGTGCACGCGGCGGTGGACGAGTCGGTGCTGGTCGACGGCCACCCGGAGATGGGCCTGCTGCGCCCGCTCTCCCGACTGGGCCGCAACGAGTGGGGCACCACCGTGGCGGTGACCCCGGTGGACCGGATCAGCTACGCGCACTGGTCCCAGGGCAAGCGGGGCTGACGGCTCCCAACTCGGTCGCCGCCCGCGACCTGACCCACCGTAGGATGCGTCGGTATGCGACGCGAACCGGTGCGGGTGACGGTCTGGCAGGACGGCACGGCGGCGACCGATCGGGTGCTGCTGGTGCACGGCACGCTGAGCTGGGGCACCGACTGCTTCCGCGAACAGCGCCCGCTCGCAACCGAGTTCAGGTTGGAGCTGATGGACCGGCGGGGCTTCGGCGCCAGCCCTGACATCGAGCACAGCGACTACGAGGTCGACGCCGAGGACATCGCCGAACTGCTGGGCGGCGGCGCCCACTTGGTGGGGCACTCCTACGGCGCCGCCGGAGCCCTGCTGGCGGCCGCCAGGCAACCAGGCGCCATCAGGTCGTTGGCGCTGATCGAACCCTCCGTGCTGCGCACGGCGGAGGACGAGGTCCCTCGGATCGCGGCGGCGCTGAAGCGCCTCCGGGCGGCGTTCGGCGAGCAGCGGGAGCCGATGAGCCCCGTGGAGTACCTGTGCTACTCCACGGATGACTACGGCCTGCCGCAGCCGGAGTTCACACCGGAACTGCTGCGCGCGGCCGCCTCCGCGATGGCGGAGCGGCCGGCCTGGGACGCGATGATCCCGCTGGCGCCGATCAGGGACGCCGACTACCCGAAGCTGGTGGTCAACGGCAGTTGGGAGACCGCCGCACCGGACTACCGCGCGTTCGTCGGCGAGGCGCTGCTGGCCTGCGGCGCCTTCGTCGCCGAGCGGATCGGCGCCCGCCGGGTCCTGGTTCCGGGCGCCGTGCACGCCCCGCACCAGGAGCAACCCGAGGCGGTGAACGGGCTGTTGGCCGAGCTGTGGGCATAGTCGCACACAATTCGATTGCCGCGGGCAACCTCCGCACCGAGAATCACGGGCGTGCGACATGTGCTGACAGCTGAAGAGATCGACCGGTTCACCACCGCCGGGTTCGTCCGGCTTCGGGACGCCTTCCCGCGTGAACTGGCGGGCGAGTGCCGGGAGTTCCTCTGGCAGGAGACCGGCTGCGACCCGGCCGACCCGAGCAGTTGGACCGAACCGGTGGTCCGGCTCTGGGGTTACGGGAGCGAGCCGTTCCAACGGGCCGCGACCACCGAGCGGCTGCACGCAGCCTTCGACCAGCTGGTCGGCGAGGGGCGCTGGGTGCCACGCACCGGTCTTGGCACCTTCCCGATCCGGTTCCCGCACCCCGCCGACCCGGGGGACACCGGCTGGCACCTGGACGCCAGTTACACCCCCGACGGCGAGAACGGCTACTGGCTCAACCTGCGGTCCCGGGGGCGGGCCCTGCTGATGCTCTTCCTGTTCTCCGACGTGACCGAGGCGGACGGCCCGACCCGGATCAAGGTCGGCTCCCACCTGGACGTGCCGCGCTATCTGGCGGAGTACGGCGAGCGGGGCGTCGACGGCTTCGAGCTGTGCGCCCGGATGGACCGGGACGGCCGGCTGGACGCGCCGGACCGGGAGACCGCGCCGGCCACCGGGCGGGCCGGGGACGTCTATCTGTGCCACCCGTTCCTGATCCACGCGGCCCAGCCCAACCGCGGCAGCACCGCCCGCTTCATCGCCCAGCCGCCGCTGGTCCCGGTCGGCCCGCTGGAGCTGGACCGGGCCGACGGCGCCCACTCGCCGGTCGAGCGCGCCGTCATCCGCGGTCTCCAGCCGGCCGACTAGCCGTACGTCAGGCCCGAGTGCATCTCCCAGAGCAGCAGTTGGGCGCCCTGGTCCCCGGCCATCGGCGCGGCGAACGCCTCCCCGGTGATCCGCACGCTGTCGCCCGGGTCGAGCGAGCGCCCCTGGCCGCGCGGCCCGGGGATGGTGCGGTAGCCGAGCGAACCGGCCGTCAGGTGGGCGTAGCGGTAGGGGGCCTCGGGCAGCTCGGGCAGTGCCTGCTGCGGTCCGGCGGTGACCAGCCAGAGCGCCGCGTCCGAGCGCCGCAGCCGCAGCGCCTCGGTGTCGGCGTCGCGGGTCATCCCCGAGGCCAGCAGGGTCAGACCGTCCCCCTCCGGCACCCGGCGCAGGCCGTAGGCGGGGTCGGTCCCGAAAACGTCCGGCTGCAGCCACATCTGCACGAACCGCACCGGAACGTCGGCCCCGCCGACGTTGCGTTCGGTGTGCGCCACGCCGGAGCCGGCGCTCAGGTACTGCACCATGCCGGGGCGCACCACCCCGGCGTGACCGTCGGTGTCACGGTGCGCCAGCGCGCCGTCCAGCACCCAGGTGAGGATCTCGGTGTCCCGGTGCCGGTGCTCGTCGAAGCCGGCGCCGGGGGCCAGGGTCTCCTCGTTGCACGCCAGTAGCGCGCCGAAGTGCAGGTTCTTCGGGTCGTAGTGCTCGGAGAAGGAGAACGCGTGCCGGGTCAGCACCCCGGCGGCGGGCTCGGAGACATACCGCTCGGCGGTGCGGCGCAGGTCGGCCCGTGGGCGCGAGGGGTCGGTCACCTGACCCACCGTAGCGGGTCAGGTGCGGGGGGCGTGTGCGGGCACCCTACGCGGTGAGGCAGTCTTGTCCCTGTGCCAGACCCGTCAGATCCACCCGAACAGCAGCCGTCCCCGAAGGCCACCCGCCCGTCGGGCCCCCGACGCGTGCGCCAGACCGCGACCTCCGGCGGCACCGCCGTGGAGCGACGACTGGCCGCCGAGCGCGCCGAGTTGCGCGCCGCCACCCTGAAGCGCCTGGAGAAGGCGTCAGGAAAGCTGGCCACCGCGGCGATCGCCCGGATGGACGACCAGCTGGGCTGGTACCGCCGGATGCCGCCGGAGCACCGCTCCTGGATCGGCCTGGTGGCCCAGGCGGGCATCGCGGCCTTCACCGAGTGGTACCGCCACCCGGAGGCCAAGCAGGCGATCAGTACCGATGTGTTCGGGACCGCCCCGCGCGAGCTGACCCGGGCGATCACGCTGCGTCAGACCGTGGAGCTGATCCGCACCACCATCGAGGTGATGGAGGAGGCGATCCCGGAGGTCGCGGCGCCGGGCGACGAGGACGGCATGCGCCAGTCGGTGCTGGTCTACGCCCGGGAGATCGCCTTCGCCACCGCCCAGGTGTACGCCCAGGCCGCGGAGGCCCGTGGCGCCTGGGACGCCCGGCTCGAAGCCCTGGTGGTGAACTCCCTGCTCTCCGGGGACGCCGACGAGGGCCTGCTGTCCCGGGCCGCCGCGCTCGGCTGGGGGCAGCCCAGCCAGGTGCGGGTGGTGATGGGCAACGCACCGGACGGGGACAGCGAGGCGGTGGTGGAGGCGATCCGCCGGGCCGCGCGGCACGCCCGGCTGCAGGTGCTGACGGGGGTGCTGGGCAAGCGCCTGGTGGTGGTGGTCGGTGGCGACAAGGAGCCGGTGCACGCGGCCCGGGCGCTGATCGGCCAGTTCGCGCCCGGCCCGGTGGTGGTCGGCCCGACAGTGGGCGACCTGCTGTCGGCGACCCGCTCGGCGCACGCGGCCGCGGCCGGCCTGCGGGCCTGCGCGGCCTGGCCGGACGCGCCGCGGCCGGTGCTCGCCGACGACCTGCTGCCCGAGCGGGCACTCGCCGGCGACCAGGTGGCGCGCCGCCAGCTGGTGGAGGAGATCTACACACCGCTGGACGAGGCCGGGTCGGCACTGCTGGAGACGCTGAGTGTCTACCTGGAGCAGGCCTCCTCCCTGGAGGGAGCCGCCCGGATGCTCTTCGTCCATCCCAACACCGTGCGCTACCGGCTGCGTCGTGTGACCGACGTCACGGGGTACGCCCCGTCGGACGTCCGTTCGGCGTTCACTCTGCGTATTGCGCTTGCGCTCGGCCGACTGGAGTCCGCCGCGGACTGATTTTCCCGTCCTGTAGAGACTCCACAATCCGAGGTGCTTTTCTTCGTTACCGTCGCCTACCCGTCCTCGGGGGTCGGGCGAGAGAGGGTTGAACCGTGCTCGTTATCGTCGCCCCTGGACAGGGTGCTCAGTCCCCCGGAATGCTCGCTCCCTGGCTGGAGCTGGACGGCGTCGCCGACCGGCTGCACGGCTGGTCGGAGGCGGCCGGGATCGACCTGGTGCACTACGGCACCAAGGCTGATGCCGAGGAGATCAAGGACACCGCCGTCGCGCAGCCGCTGCTGGTCGCGACCGGCCTGATGACCGCCCGGGCCCTGTTCCCGGACGAGGAGCAGGCCCGCAAGCTGGTCGGCGCGGTGGCCGGCCACAGCGTCGGCGAGATCACCGCTGCGGCGCTCGCCGGGGTCTTCGACGCCGATGACGCCCTGACCTTCGTGCGCGAGCGCGGCCGGGCGATGGCCGAGGCCGCCGCGGCGACCGCGACCGGCATGATCGCGGTGCTCGGCGGCGACCCGGAGGAGGTCGCGGCCAAGCTCGCCGAGCACGGCCTGGTGGCGGCGAACAACAACGGTGGCGGCCAGATCGTGGCCGCCGGTTCCCTGGACGCGCTGGAGGCCCTGCGGGCCGACCCGCCGGCCAAGGCCAAGCTGATCGCGCTCAAGGTGGCCGGTGCTTTCCACACCGACTACATGGCCCCCGGGGTCACCCGTCTGGCCGAGCTGGCGCCTACCCTGAGTGTGTCCGATCCGGTGACGCGCTACCTGTCCAACAAGGACGGCGAGGTGGTCGCCGGCGGCGCCGAGGTGCTCTCCCGGCTGGTCGCCCAGGTGGCGAACCCGGTCCGGTGGGACCTCTGCATGGAGACCATCGGACAGCTCGGCGCGACCTGCGTCATCGAGCTCGCCCCGGCCGGCACCCTCACCGGCCTGATCAAGCGCAACGTCAAGGGCGTGGCGACTCTGGCCCTGAAGTCTCCGGCCGACCTGGACAAGGCCCGCGAGCTGATCGCCGAGCACGCCACCGAGGAGCTCTCCGCATGACCGCAGTCCCGCAGATCCGTCCCACCACCGGTGCGGCCCACTCCCGGATTCACGGGGTCGGCGGCTACCGTCCGGTCCGCGTGGTCCCCAACTCCGAGGTGCTGGAGTGGATCGACTCCTCCGACGAGTGGATCCGCACCCGCAGCGGCATCACCGAGCGCCGCTGGGCCGGCCCGGACGAGTCGGTCGCCGAGATGTCGGTGCAGGCCGCCGGCAAGGCGATCGCCCAGGCCGGGATCACGCCCGACCAGATCGGCGCCGTAATCGTCTCCACCGTCTCGCACTTCAAGCAGACCCCCGCGGTCGCCACCGAGATCTCGCTGAAGCTGGGCTGCCCGACGGCGCCGGCCTTCGACATCTCGGCCGCCTGCGCCGGCTTCGGCTACGGCCTCAACCTGGCGGACGGCATGATCCGCGGCGGCAGCGCCGAGTACGTGCTGGTCATCGGTGTCGAGCGGCTCAGCGACATGACGGACATTCACGACCGCTCCACCGCCTTCATCTTCGGTGACGGCGCCGGTGCGGCCGTGGTCGGTCCGTCCGGCACCCCTGGCATCGGCAAGGTGATCTGGGGTTCGGACGCCACCCAGAAGGACCTGATCACCCAGACCGAGGCCTGGGACACCGCCTTCGCCAAGCCGGACGCGATCAACGGCAGCTCGGACGACGAGGCGCACTGGCCGTTCCTGCGGATGGATGGCCAGCCGGTCTTCCGCTGGGCGGTCTGGGAGATGGCCAAGGTCGCCCAGCAGGCCCTGGACGCGGCCGGGATCACCGCCGACCAGCTCGGCGCCTTCATCCCGCACCAGGCCAACATGCGCATCACCGATGCCATGATCAAGGCCCTCAAGCTGCCGGCCTCGGTGCCGGTGGCCCGCGACATCGCCGAGACCGGCAACACCTCCGCGGCCTCCATTCCGCTGGCCATGGAGCGAATGCTGCAGACCGGCGAGGCCAAGAGCGGTGACCTCGCACTGATCATCGGGTTCGGGGCGGGTCTCGTGTACGCGGCGGCAGTCGTTACCCTCCCTTAGGCACTTAGGCAACGCAAACGCCTTAAGTACCGTCAACTCGGCGCGTCGCACCCGTGAAGCGCCATCCACACAAGAGGAGCAGCCAAGATGGCTCACACCCAGGACGATGTTCTGTCCGGTCTCGCCGACATCGTCAACGAGATTGCCGGCATCCCGACTGAGGACGTCGCGCTGGACAAGTCCTTCACCGACGACCTGGACGTCGACTCGCTCTCCATGGTCGAGGTCGTCGTGGCCGCCGAGGAGCGCTTCGACGTCAAGATCCCGGACGACGAGGTCAAGAACCTGAAGACGGTCGGCGACGCGGTCGACTACATCCTCAAGAACGCCGCCTGATTCGGCGACCGGCGGGGCGGCCGAGCCGCCCCGCCGGACTCCCCTCCCCCAAGCCCCGCAACACGTTGAGAGAAGACAACCAGTGACCACTGAAAACCGCACCGTGGTAGTCACGGGTATCGGCGCCTTCACGCCGCTCGGCGGGGACGCCGCGTCAACCTGGGAGGGGCTGCTCGCCGGCCGCTCCGGTGTGCGCGCGCTGGAGGAGGACTGGGCCGCCGAGCTGCCGGTGCGGATCGCCGCCCCGTGCGCCGTCGAGCCCGCCGAGGTACTGCCCCGCCCGCTGCTGCGCAAGCTGGACCGCTCGGCCCAGTTCGCGCTGATCGCCGCCCGCGAGGCCTGGGCCGACGCCGGCTACGAGCAGGCGGCCACCAATGAAGCCTCTCCCCTCGACCCCGAGCGCCTCGGCGCCGTGATCGCCTCCGGCATCGGCGGCGTCACCACCCTGCTCGACCAGTACGACGTGCTGCGGGAGAAGGGTGCCCGCAAGGTGTCCCCGCACACCGTGCCGATGCTGATGCCCAACAGCCCGTCCGCCAACGTCGGCATCGAGGTCGGTGCCCAGGCCGGTGTGCACACCCCGGTCTCGGCCTGCGCCTCCGGCGCCGAGGCGATCGGCTACGCGATCGAGATGATCCGCACCGGCCGCGCCGACGTGGTGGTGGCCGGCGGCACCGAGGCCGCGATCCACCCGCTGCCGGTGGCCGCGTTCGCCAGCATGATGGCGATGTCCAAGCGCAACGACGAGCCGCTGCGCGCCTCCCGCCCCTACGACAAGGCCCGGGACGGCTTCGTGCTCGGCGAGGGCGCCGGCGTGATCGTCCTGGAGTCGGCCGAGCACGCGGCCAAGCGCGGCGCCAGGGTCTACTGCGAGGCGGTCGGCCAGGGCCTCTCCTCGGACGCCCACCACATCGCCCAGCCCGAGCCGACCGGCTCCGGCGTGGCCCGCGCGCTGGCCCAGCTGTTCGACAACACCGACCTGGACAAGGCCGCCGTGGTGCACGTCAACGCGCACGCCACCTCGACCCCGCAGGGCGATGTCGCGGAGATCAAGGCGCTGCGCAAGGAGCTCGGCGAGCACCTGGACCACGTGGCGATCTCGGCGACCAAGTCGATGACCGGCCACCTGCTGGGCGGCGCCGGCGGTGTCGAGACGGTCGCCACCGTGCTGGCCCTGCACCACCGGCAGGCCCCGCCGACCATCAACGTGGACGACCTGGACGACGAGGTCGACGCGGACATCGTGCGCTTCGAGCCGCGCGAGCTGCCGCAGGGCCGGATCGCCGCGCTGAACAACTCGTTCGGCTTCGGCGGCCACAACGTGGTGCTGGCCTTTCGCACCGTCTGACGCTCCCTCAGGGCGGCCTCCCCGAGCCGGGGAGGCCGCCCTGACGCTTGCTCAGACCACCTGGTGCAGCCAGCGCACCGGCGCGCCCTCCCCGGCGTAGCGGAACGGCTCCAGCTCGTCGTCCCAGGGCTTGCCGAGCAGCCGGGCCAACTCGGCCTCCAGGTCGCTGCCCTGGCTGCGGGCGCGCACCAGCACCGCGCGCAGCCGGTCCTCGGGGATCAGGATGTCCCCGTGGACGCCGGTGACGGCGTGGAAGATGCCCAGGCTCGGGGTGCTGGAGTAGCGCTCGCCCTCGGCGCTGCCGCTGGGCTCGCTGGTCACCTCGTAGCGCATCAGCTGCCAGCCGCGCAGCGCGGAGGCCAGCTTGGCGGCCGTGCCCGCCTCCCCCTGCCAGGAGAGCTCGGACCGCCACTGGCCGGGGGCGGCCGGCTGACGGATCCAGTCGAGGTTGACCCGCGCACCGAGCACGCCCGCCACCGCCCATTCGACGTGCGGGCACAGCGCGCGGGGCGCGGAGTGGATGAACAGGACGCCACGTGTCGTCACCGGGACCTCCAGGCTGTGGACGAGAGTCGCCTTCCCCAGCTGCCTCGTGCCATCGCCGGTTGGTCGTGAACGCCACCTGGCTCGACGCCGCCCTCTTCTGCTCAGGTCAGTCGACATTCGGTCACTAACTTGAGCAAAACGGACAGCCTTCCATCATGGTAGTCAGATCCGCGAAGAGGTCTACCCCTGATCGGGATCTCTCCCCCGAATGGCCGCATCGGGTGGCAGTACGCCGCTGCGGCCACGCTATCGCGGCCCCTGACCTGGGAACTGACGGTCCCTCGGATCTGCTGGGCATTCGCCGACGGGGGTCGCGCGACACAGCGGCGCGCGCCCCGACCACCCTCCCCCAGCCTCCGGCCGGGGGACCCCCTCGCCGGGCCATCGGGGCGCGCGCGTTCGACTCTGACGCCGGGTCAGTCCAGCGCGACCACCATCTTGCCGGTGTTGCCGCCGCGCAGCAGGTCGATGAAGGCGTCCATGGTGTGCTCGATGCCGGTCACCACGGTCTCCTCGTAGCGCAGGCTGCCGTCCGCCAGCCAGCCCGCCACCTCGGCGGTGAACTGCGGCCGCAGCGCGGCGTGGTCGTTCACCAGCATGCCCTCCAGGCGCAGCCGCTTGCCGATGGCCAGCGCCAGGTTGCGCGGGCCGACCGGCCGGCCGGTCTCGTTGTACTGGGCGATGGCGCCGCACAGCACCGCCCGGCCGCGCACGTTGAGCGCGCCGATCGCGGCCTCCAGGTGGTCCCCGCCGACGTTGTCGAAGTAGACGTCGATGCCATCCGGGGCGGCCTGCGCCAGCTGCTCGGCCACCGGGCCGTCCTTGTAGTTGAAGGCCGCGTCGAAGCCGTAGTCGTCGACCAGCTTGGCCACCTTGGCCGCCGAGCCGGCCGAGCCGACCACCCGGGCGGCGCCCTTGAGCCGGGCGATCTGGCCGACCAGCGAGCCGACCGCGCCGGCCGCGCCGGAGACGAAGACGGTCTCACCGGGCTTGAGCGCGCCGACCTCGAGCAGACCGGCGTAGGCGGTCAGGCCCGGCATCCCGAGCACGCCGAGGTAGGCGGAGAGCGGCGCCTGGGCGGCGTCCACCTTGGCGGCGTGCTCGGCGGCCACCGTGGCGTACTCGCGCCAGCCCTGCGGGTGCAGCACGGTGTCGCCGACCGCGATGCCCTCGGCGGCGGAGGCCACCACCTCGCCGACCGCGCCGCCGTCCATCGGCCGGTCCAGCCGGAACGGCGGGACGTAGGACTTCACGTCGTTCATCCGGCCGCGCATGTACGGGTCGACCGAGAGGAAGCGGTTGCGGACCAGCACCTCGCCGGGCCGGGGTGCCCGGACCGGCGCCTCGACCAGGGCGGCGTCGGCCGGGACCGGCCAGCCGTCGGGGCGGGCCTTGAGGTGCCATTCGCGGGCGGTGGCGGGCAGCGGCTGCTCGGCCATGGTGGCGCTCCTAGCGTGCGGGGGGAGGTACCTGAAAGGTTGACCAGGTCAAGCAAACCCTGGACCTGAAAGGTTCAGGATGTCAAATATTCAGGTAGCATGAATTCATGGAGAGCAACGAGGAGCAGCTCGACGAAGAGCAGCTGACCCGCGATGTGGTCGAACTGATGGCGGGACTGGTGGCCGTCTTCCACCGGGAGTACGAGGAGGCCGCCCAGGCCCGCTCGCTCACCGGCGCCCAGGCCAAGGTGCTCGCCCTGCTGCGCTACGGACCGCTGCCGATGCGGCGGATCGCGCAGACGCTCAGCTGCGAGCCGTCCAACATCACCGGCATCGTCGACCGGCTGGAGACCCGCGGCTTCGTCACCCGCGAGGCCGACCCGCAGGACCGCCGGGTCAAGCTGGTCGCCGCCACCGAGGCCGGCCGGACCGCCTCCGCCGAACTGCGCAGCTCCCTGCACTTCGCCCGCGAGCCGCTGGCCGCCCTCCCCCTGGAGGAGCGCCGGACGCTGCGCGACCTGCTGAACCGGATGCTGACCGGCGCCCAGGGCTGAGCCCCGTCAGCCGGCCTGCTGCCGCCGCCCGTCCCAGATCGCGAGCAGCCGCCAGAGCCGCCGGGCGGCCAGCAGCAGCACCCCGTAGCCCAGCACCACCAGCGCGAGCGGGACGACCGCGCCGACCGGCAGTGCCGCGAAGCCCAGGTGCGCCCCGAACGGCAGCTCCGGCAGCAGCACCCCCAGCACCGCCAGCGCCGCCGCCGCGCACCAGACCGGGCGCGGCGGCCGCAGCCGGGCCCCGGTCAGCCCGTACAGCGCCGGCAGGGCCAGCGCCTGGGTGAGCAGGTTCTCGGTGAACCAGGCGGTGTGGAACATGCCCTCCGCGTCCGGCCCGGCGAACCCGCCGGTGACCCGCCGCATCACCACGAAGAGCGCCACGTCGGCCACCGAGTTGAGCAGCCCGAAGCCGACCGCGAAGACCGCCAGCGCCCCCCAGCGCAGCCGCACCGGCCGGCTGCCGGGCCCGGTGGCGCGCCCCGAGACCGCGAACGAGAGCTGCGCCGCGTCGAAGCAGACGTTCTGCAGCAGCACCTGGGCCGGCAGCATCGGCAGGAACGGCAGCAGCACCCCGCCGGCCAGCATCGAGATCGCGTTGCCCAGGTTGCAGGAGAGCGCGATCCGCAGATAGGCGGCGACCCGGGCGACCCCCTCCCGGCCGGCCGCCAGCGCCCGGCCGAGCCGGGCCAGGTCGGTGCCGCCGAGCAGCACGTCCGCCCAGGCGCGGGCGGCGCCGACGGCCCCCGGGGTGGTGAAGCCGACATCCGCCGCCCGCAGCGCCGGCACGTCGTTGACCCCGTCGCCGAGGAACCCCACGGTGTGTCCGGCCCGGCGCAGCGCCCGCACCACGGCGGCCTTCTGCTCCGGGTCGCAGCGCGCGAACAGCGCCCCGCGGGCCGCCGCCGCGGCCACTTCGGCCTCGGTCAGCCCGGCCAGCTCGCTCCCCGCCACCACCCGGTCCACGGCCAGCCCGAGCTGCTCGCACAGCCGCAGCGCGGTGCTCGGGTGGTCACCCGTCAGCACGGTGAGGGCGACGCCGGCGCCGGACAGCTCGGCCAGCGCGGCGGCCGCGCCGGCCAGCGGTTCGTCCCGCAGGGCCACGAAGCCCAGCAGCCGCAGCCCGCTGAAGTCCACCGCGGTGCCCAGGCGCGGCTGCTCGGCCAGCGCCACCGCGAGCAGCCGCTGCCCGGCGGCGGCCTGCCGCTCGACCAGGGCCAGTGCGGCGGCGCGCTGCTCCTCGGGCAGCCCCGGGCAGCAGTCCAGCACCGCCTCCGGCGCGCCCTTGACCACCAGCAGCCGCGGGTGCCCGCCGTCGCAAACGCTGAGCACCGCGCCGGCGTAGCGCCGCACCGGATCGAATGGCAGCACCACGGGGGTGCCCCCGGCCGCCGGGCCCGGATCGTCCAGCAGTCCGGCCTGGTCCGCGGTGACCAGCAGCGCCTCGTCCAGCGGTGCGGCCAGCCCGGGGTCACCCGCGAGCAGCGCGGCCTCGGCGGCCAGCGCGGCCCAGCGCAGCGGCTCCTGGTCGGGCTCGCCGGCCAGGTCGAGGCCGCCGAGCACCGCGGTCTCGCCGCTGGTCAGGGTGCCGGTCTTGTCCAGGCAGAGCACGTCGAGCGCGCCCAGTTCGCCGATCACGGGCAGCCGGCGCGCCACCAGGCCGTCCCGGCGCAGCCCCGCACTCCCCCGGGCCAGCACCGCACTGATCACCAGCGGCAGCAGCTCCGGGGTGAGGCCGACCGCGGCGGCCACCGCGAACGGCAGCAGCGAGGCGCTCCAGCCGTGCAGCAGGGTGTCGGCCGCCACGGTGGCCGGGACGGCGGCGGCCATGAAGATGATCATCGCCCGCGCCGCCCGGCGAACCCCGCGCTCCACGGCCGAGCGCCCCGAATGGCGGACCCGGCCGGGCCGGTGTGCGGCGCCGAACCGGGTGTCGGTGCCGGTGGCGAGCACCAGCGCGGTGGCGCTGCCGGTGATCACGGTGCTGCCGGCGAAGCAGAGGTGCGGCTCCTCGAACGGGCTGGGCGCGGCGGCCGGCGGCGGCAGGTCGACGGCGGCGCGGTGCACCGGCTCGCTCTCGCCGGTCAGCGCCGACTGGTCCAGCATCAGCCCTTCGGCGCGCAGCAGCCGCAGGTCCGCGGGAACCGCGTCGCCGGCGGTGAGCCGGACCACGTCGCCGGGCACCAGCTGCTCGATGGGCAGTTCGCGGGCCAGCGGCTCCGCCTCGCCGGCCCGGCGCAGCACCGTCGCGGTGGTCGGCACCAGCGCCCGCAGCGCGGTCAGCGCGCTGGCGGCGCGGTGCTCGTCGGCGAGCCGCAGCGCGCAGGCGGCGGCCACCAGGGCGCCCAGTATCGCGGTGCTGCCCCAGGAGCCGATCAGCGCGCAGACCGCGGCCAGGCCGGTGAGCAGCGCGGTGAAGGGGTCGGCGAGGGCGGTGCGGATCCGGCGGAGCCGGCCGGGCCCGGGCTCCGGGAGCACGGTGTTCTCGCCGTACCGGGCGAGGCGGTCCTCGGCCTCCTGCTCCGACAGGCCGCGGGGTGTGGAGTCGAGCGAGCGCAGTGCCTGCAGCCGGCTCAGTCGGGCCGGGCCGAGCGCCGCGGGCACACCGTCGTCCGGTCGGCTGCGGGCCGGCCGGAGCTGGTGTGCCGCGCGCTCAGCCATCGCTGCTCCGCAGGCGCCGGACCTCGGCGAGCGGCGTCGCGGCGGCGTCCAGGTTCTCGACCATCAGCCGGACCAGGGTGGCCACCTGCGGGTCCTCGACGCCGTAGACCTGGCGGCGGCCCTCGCGGCGGTTGGAGACGATGCCGGCCAGCTTGAGCTTGGCCAGGTGCTGGCTGACCGCCTGCAGGGTGCCGCCGACCCGGTCGGCCAGGGTGCCGACGTCGGCCTCGCCCTGACTGAGCACCCAGACGATGTGCAGCCGCATGGTGGAGGCGAGCAGACCGAAGGACGCGGCTGCCTGCTGCAGCAGCTGTGGCGAGGGGTCGTCGAGCCTGCTCCAGCCCGTCATCCGTGCTACCCCTCTCCCTGTTGTGCGGCGGCTCAGTCTAGCCGCGCCGCCCCCCGGCGCGTAGGTCGCGGTACACGCCCCCTTGGTCTCGGGTCGGTGCCCCTTGGTCTCGGGTCGGTGACGGGGCCACCCGGCGCGGCATGCGAGAATTCGCCGGTCCAGTGTGCCGTGCCGGTGGGGAGTTCGTGTGATAGGCAGCCAACGGGCCAGCCAGCGTGCCGAGGGCCAACGCGGGGCCGACCGGCGGCGCAACATCGAGGCGGCGCTGTTGGCCTTCGCCCTCGCGATCTGCCTGTTCGCCTACATCGACGCCGACCTGGCGATGAACAACAAGATGCCGCCGGGGCTGCTGGTCTACGGGGTCTCCTTCACCGTGCTGGTGTTCGGCGCGCACCTGGTGATGCGCAAGTACGCCCGGTACGCGGACCCGCTGATCCTGCCCTGCGCGGTGCTGCTCAACGGGCTCGGCCTGGTGCTGCTCAACCGGCTGGACCAGTCCTACGCGATCATCCACTCCGCCAAGGGCGACTACCAGAAGCTCCCGGCCGCGCCCTCGCAGGTGCAGTTCCTCTTCATCTCGGTGCCGATCGCGATGGCGATGATCGCCTTCGTCAAGCACCACCGGTTCTTCCAGCGCTACGTCTACATCGTGATGGTCGGCGGGCTGGTGCTGCTGGCCGCGCCCGCCTTCTTCCCCGGCGACGACTTCGGCGCCAAGCGCTGGATCAAGGTCCCGGGCCTGCCGCAGCTGGAGCCGGACGAGTTCGTGAAGCTGGCGATCTGCGTCTTCTTCGCGGGCTACCTGATGATGAGCCGGGACGCGCTGGCGCTGGTCGGCCGCAAGGTCATGGGCATGAGCCTGCCGCGGATGCGCAACCTCGGGCCGGTGCTGGCGATCTGGGTGATCAGCCTGCTGGTGCTGATCTTCGAACGCGACCTGGGCACCTCGCTGATCTTCTTCGGCGTCTTCATCGTGATGCTCTACGTGGCCACCGAGCGGACCAGCTGGACGATCCTCGGCCTGCTGATGGCGGTCGGCGGCGCCGCGGTGGTCGGCTCCATCGAGCCGCACGTGCACGGCCGCGTGGTGGCGTGGCTGCACCCGCTGGACTACTACAAGGCGCACCACGACCCGGCGCTGATCTCCAACCAGCCGGCCGAGGCGCTGTTCAGCTTCGGCACCGGCCACCTCACCGGCACCGGGCTGGGCAGCGGCCGGCCCTGGCTGATCAGCTTCGCCGGCCGCAGCGACTTCATCTTCACCACGGTCGGCGAGGAGCTGGGCCTGGCCGGCGTCACGGCCGTGCTGCTGGTCTACGGGCTCTTCGTGCAGCGCGGGCTGAAGACCGCGATCGCGCTCTCCGACCCGTTCGGCAAGCTGCTCGCCACCGGCCTCGCCAGCGCGGTGGGGCTGCAGGTCTTCGTGGTGGTCGGCGGCGTCAGCGGCCTGATCCCGCTGACCGGCAAGGCGCTGCCGTTCCTGGCCGCCGGTGGTTCGTCGACGCTGGCCAACTGGCTGCTCACCGGGATCATGCTGAAGCTGAGCGACGCCGCCGGGCGGAACGAGCTGGAGCCGCAGCCGGAGTCCTCCGGCGTCATCGCGCCGCCCAAGCCGACCATCGCCGCGACGCCCGCCACCCCGGCCGCCGGGACGGTGCCGGGCCAGGGCGAGGCGCGCGACGACGACACCATGTACCTGCGGGCCACCCCGCGCGAGGCCGCCGCGCCCACCGCACCGGCCGCGCCCACCCCGCCGCCGTACGGCGCGCCGACGGTGCACGGCACCGCGAACCGCTCCGGCACCCCTGGCGGTGGTCCCGGCGGGCCCGGTACTCACGGTGTACCCGGCATGCCGGGGATCCCGGGCACTCCTGACATGCCGTCAACCGGCACGCAGCCCGACACTCCCACGTTCTGATTTCCTGCGCCGAATAGCCGCATCCTCCGCCAACACGGTTGTCGGGGGTATGCGGCATGCCCAAAACTTGCTAAATTGCGCAAGTGTGCAACCGGATCATTCGGCCGGACCGTCCTCCCGACTGGCCCCGGAGGAGCCGCCGGCCCACTGATCTGTCGGCAACCGCACGAAAGACAGCCCCATGACCGATCCCGAGGCCAATCCCGGGGAGCAGCACGCCCAGGACGGAGTAGAAACCACCAGCCTAAGTGCTGAACCGTCAGCTGCCCACCCACGGCGCCGCCGCCTGGCGAAGGTCGCCGTGCTGACCGCGGCTGCCCTGGTGCTGGGAACAGCCGGGGCCGGCTTCTGGTTCTACGAACGGCTCGACGGCAACCTCTCGATCTTCTCCAGCGCCGGCCTCTCCTCGCACCGTCCTCCTGACGGCCCGTCGGGCGGGGCCGGCAATACCCCGGTCAACGTGCTGGTGCTCGGCTCGGACAGCCGGGCCGACGGCAACAACGCCCTGGCCGGCGGCGACATCGGTGCGGGCAACTCCGACACCGCCATCCTGCTGCACGTCTACGCCGACCACCGTCACGCGGTGGCCGTCTCGATCCCCCGCGACGCCCTGGTGGACATCCCGCCCTGCCTGCTGCCGGGCGGCAAGTGGACCGAGCCGCAGCACGAGCAGATGTTCAACTCGGCGTTCTCGGTGGGCTCCTCCCCGACCGGCAACCCGGCGTGCAGCCAGAACACCGTGGAGACCATGACCGGACTGCGGGTGCACCACACCGTGGTGGTGGACTTCAAGGGCTTCGCCGCGATGACCAGCGCGGTCGGCGGCGTGCAGGTCTGCGTGCCCAATGACGTGGACGGCTTCGGGATCCACCTGAAGAAGGGCCTGCAGACGGTCAGCGGGCAGAGCGCACTGGACTTCGTGCGAGCGCGCCACGGGCTCGGAGACGGCTCGGACATCGGCCGGATGAAGCGTCAGCAGGCCTTCCTGGCTTCGCTGATCAAGAAGATCCAGGCCAAGGGCTTCGACCTGACCGCCCTGCTCCCGCTGGCCGACGCCGCCACCAAGTCGCTGACGGTCGATCAGGGCCTGGGCAGCCCGCTGAAGCTGGCCTCGTTCATCCGCTCACTGCGGTCGATCAAACTCGCCGACGTGAACTTCGTGACCGCGCCGTGGCAGTACGCGGGAGAACGGGTGGCGCTGATCCACCCGGACGTCGACACGCTGTGGACGCTGCTGCGCCAGGACCGCACCCTGAACGACCGCGCCGCCGACCGCCCGGGCAGCACGGCGGCCCCCACGGCCGGCCCGTCCGGCGACCTCACCGTGCCGATCGTGGTGCAGAACGGCAGCCCCGTCCCCGGGCTGTCGCCCCAGGTGGCGCAGTTGCTGCGGGCCCGCGGCTACCGCGACGTCGGCACGGACCCCAACGGGATCCAGCGCGCCCTCACGGTCGTCGAATACCCGGCGGGCAAGCAGGCGGCCGCCGAACAGCTGGCCCGGTACTTCCCAGGCGCCCAGGCCGTGGCGGGTCCGTCGGTCACCACCCTGACCGTCACCGTCGGCGCCGACTACGCCGCCACCCTGCCCAGCGAGTCCGGCAGCCCGGTCGCCGACGGCGACTCGCCCGACGCCACGGCGACCGACGGTCCCTCCGGCAGCCAGTCCACCGGCTCGGCGGCCGCCTCCACCCAGGGCTCGACCCGTGCCGTGGCCGGTGCCTCGACCGGTGCCTCGCCGACCGGGCTGCCGAGCGGCATCACACAGAACATCAGACCCGCCGACACCGACCCGTGCTCCGGCCTCAGCTACGGCTGAGCCGCCCAGACCCCGTCCCAAGGAACCACGAAGGACCCGATCGAAGGGAACAGCGCTGACCATGCCGTGGGGGGACCACCGGTCCGCCAACTCCGCAGACTCGCTGCGACTGGCCGCCGCCGTCGCCGAGATAGAAGGGCTGCACGCGGCCCTGCAGCACACCACCGACCCGGGCCGGCGCCGCCGCCTGCGCGCCGACCTGGCCCGCGCCGCCGCCCGGCTGGCCTCGCTGGCCGCCGCGCCGCCGGGCGCCATCCCGCAGCAGGCCCGGGGGAACTCGCGCCGCGGGCGCCGTCGCGCGGCCCTGGTGCGCGGCGCCCGCTGGCTGGCGGACCGGCTCGGCTGAGCGGGCCGGCCGCGCGCGAAGGGGCGGCGACGGGACCTGGAGTCCCGCCGCCGCCCCTCGGTCGGCCGCGCCCGGACCGGCGTCAGCGCCTCCGACGCCGGACCGGTGGGAGGCTCCGCCCGGCGGAGCCCTGCCATCCCCCGGCGGCCGCCGTTCGACGGCCCGTCAGGCCCTGAAGCTGCCCGCTCCCGAGACGTGCGTGCCGTACCCGGGCTTGAGCTGCCCGAGGGTGAGCGCGTTCTCGGTGAGCGGGATGGTGCAGAACGGGTCGGCGTAGACCGTGATGGTGGAGTCGGTCAGGTTGTCCAGCACATGCGCGTCCACCGGCAGCTTGATGCAGCCGCGCGGGTCCTTGTAGACGTCCAGCGGTCGGAGCTGGGTGCTGTAGACCACCACCTGACCGGAGGCGGCCTGAGCGGGCGCCGCGGCCATCCCGACCAGGGTGGCGGCGGCGAACAGTGCGGAGAGGGCCATACGTCGCATGTGACAAACGATCACACAGCGCCACTGTGCGCATACAACCCGGCGACGGAAAGATCATCCTTCTGGCGCAACGTCAGCGGCCCGCCTGAACCGGCTTCACCAGTCGCCCGTCAGCACCGGGTCATCGGAATGTCCGCCGTAGGGTGAATCTCGGCGTTGCGCACCGTGCCGCGGGCTCGTCGTGCCCTACAGTTTCGGTCGGGCTCTCCAGCCGTGTCGCCTGGCCAAGAACCCCTTCTCGGGGCCCGGACCTGCGTTCGGAGTAGGGCGGGTGGGACTCGAACCCACGACCCAGGGATTATGAGTCCCCTGCTCTAACCGGCTGAGCTACCGCCCCACTTCACCACGTGTACCTGCCACCACCGTGACTGGTACACCGCAGCACAGACGGCCCTGCTGGGCCGCCTCGGGCAGCATATCCGGTCGATCAGCCGTGGTGCTCGCCGGGGGCGTGCCATGAGCGCGCTCCCGGTCCCCGCGTCCGGCGAGGAGGCGTATGACGGTGCGTAAGGCGGTGCTCGCGGTGGCGCTGGCACTGCTCACCCCGGCGGCGGTCACGGGGTGCTCCTCCGGCAGCGCGCACGGCGGCGCGGCTTCGGTCGGCACGGCCCCGGCGAGCTCGGTGGCCGACGGCGACAGCGGCTGGAACCGGAAGCGCTTCCTGGCCGCCTTCGACAAGCGCAAGGGCACCACCCGCACCGCCTCCCCCACCGCGAACAACGGCCTGGTCGGCGCGGTCTTCACGCACGACACCGGCGGCGACCACTTCTGCACCGCCAGC
This sequence comes from Kitasatospora sp. GP30, assembly GCF_029892145.1. Taxonomy (NCBI): domain Bacteria; kingdom Bacillati; phylum Actinomycetota; class Actinomycetes; order Kitasatosporales; family Streptomycetaceae; genus Kitasatospora; species Kitasatospora sp. GP30. The sequence continues at coordinate 212,686 of NZ_JARZAH010000002.1, read as the reverse complement.
GTGGTGGACAGCGCGGGCCAGAACCTGATCGTCACCGCGGCGCACTGCGTCTACGACCCGGGTGCGGGGCAGCGGTCCGACCTGGTCTTCGTGCCCGGCTACCGCGGCGGCGACGCGCCCAGCGGGGTCTGGCCGCTGGGCGCCATCACCGTCGACCCGAGCTGGGCGAACGGCGGCAACCCCGACCTGGACGTGGCCTTCGCGATCGTCGAGCCGCAGGGCGGCAAGCAGGTGCAGCAGGTGCTGGGCGCCAACAGGCTCGGCATCAACAAGGGCTACCAGCTGCGGGTCCGGCTGACCGGATACCCCAGCAGCCAGGACGTACCGATCACCTGCATGAACCTCACCAGCCAGCAGAGCGCCACCCAGCTGCGGATCGACTGCCCGGACTACAGCGGCGGCACCAGCGGCAGCCCCTGGGTCACCGGCTTCGACCCCGGCACCAGGACCGGCACGGTGGTCGGCGTGATCGGCGGCTACCAGGAGGGCGGGAACACCCCCGACACCTCGTACAGCAGCTACTTCGGGGACGCCGTCCAGGCCCTCTACAACCGTGCGACCAGCTGAAACACCGAATGGGTTCGCACCCTGCCAAGCCTGGCGCAGAACCGGGCGGATTTGGTAGATCTTGGGTCAGACATGTGGGCGCGGCGCGCGCCACCAGGCCCGAGAGGTGGAACACGGATGGCGCGGCGGCTGCGCGGCCGGGTGGCGATCGGCGCTGCCGCGGCCGGACTGGCGGCCGGTACGGCGGGCTGCGGGGCCGGACTCGACCCGCCGCACCCCGCTCCCACGGTCACGGCGGTGACCGCCGTCTCCAACGGCGTGAACGATCGGATCGGCGTGCTGCAACTGCCCGACGAGGGCAACGCCCGGTCCTGCACGGCCAGCGTGGTGGACAGCCCGGGCCGCAATCTGCTGATCACCGCCGCGCACTGCGTCTACCAGACCGGCGACGGCCCGGTGCCGGGGCTGGCCTTCGTCCCCGCCTACCGGAACGGCTCGGGGCCGCTGGGCAGCTGGGCGGTCTCCAAGGTGACCGTCGACCAGCACTGGCAGGACGACGGCGACCCGGAGTACGACGTCGCGTTCCTCACCGTCGAGCCGAACAACGGCCGGCAGATCGAGGACGCGGTGGGCGGCGGCAGCCCGATCGCCGTCGGCCGCGGTTTCGACCTCCCGGTGACCGTCACCGGCTACCCGGCGGACCACGAGGAGCCGATCACCTGCTCGGCCCGGACCACCTCTCAGAGCGCCACCCAGGAGGAGTTCGACTGCGCCGGCTTCTCCGACGGCACCAGCGGCAGCCCGTGGCTGACCGGCGACGGGCAGCTGGTCGGGGTGATCGGCGGCTACCAGCAGGGCGGGGACAGCCCGGACATCTCCTACAGCGTCAGCTTCGACGACCGGGTCAGCGCGCTCTTCCAGCAGGCCACCCAGCCGGCGTGACCGGCATTCGGCGCGACCGGCGGGAGGCAGCCGGCCGGCCGGAGAACGGCGAATGCCCCCCGGCGCGGGCCGGAGGGCATTCGGCGTGGTGGCTCCCCCAATTGGACTCGAACCAATAACCTGCCGATTAACAGTCGGCTGCTCTGCCAATTGAGCTATGGGGGATCGCACAACCAGGCGTCCGCAGGACGGCTGCCTGAGCTCCCGCATTTGGACTCGAACCAAAAACCTGCCGGTTAACAGCCGGCTGCTCTGCCAATTGAGCTATGCGGGATCGTCTGTTCCGCCGCGCGCACCGCTCGGTGCTCGCTGCGGGACATACATTAGCGCATCCAGGGGGGTGGTCCGCCAATCGCTTCCCCCGCTTCAGCAGGTGAGGGGGCACCCCGCCGGTCGGCGCACCCCGGTTGGCGGCGGGCGCGCAGGGCGCGGGATGCTGGGTGAACCGCCGGGTAACTTCCGGGGTTCGCCGGCGGCCGCGACGGGTAGGGCACCGCGGCAACTGCCGCGACACAAGGGTGGAGACCGAGAGATGAAGATGAAGCTTTCGTTCGTCGTGGGAGCCGCCGCCGGGTACGTGCTGGGCGCCCGGGCCGGCCGGCAGCGCTACGAGCAGCTGGCCGAGGCCGCCCGCCGGGTCGCCCAGCACCCGGTGGTGCAGGATGCCACCCACCGGGCCCGCCGGACGGCGGGCCTGGCGGCTTGCAAGGCGGTGGGCGCGGTGACCGACCGGGTCGGCGACCGGCTGCCGGACGCGGTCACCGACCGGGTGGCCTGCTTCAACCGCCGCCGGCCGGAGGACGACAGCTGGGGCACCGTCCGCCGCTGAGCCAGGCAGCACCGGGGCGTACCGAGTGCGCAACACTTGCGGGCCGCGCCAGGGCCGGATGCCACGGCTGCGGCATGATCTCCTGCATGGCCATCGTCGCGGGCATCGACAGCTCGACCACTCGCACCCGGATCGTCGCGTGTGACGCGGACACCGGTGAGGTGCTGCGCTCCGGCAAGGCTCCGCACCCGGAGTCGGAGGCGTCCCGGGCCCGCAGCACCGAGGCGGACCCGCAGTCCTGGCTGCATTCGCTGGGCGAGGCGGCGCACGGCGGGCTGCTGGAGAGCGTGCGGGCGATCGGCGTCTCCGCGCAGCGGCACAGCCTGATCGGGCTGGACGCGGGCGGGGTGCTGGTCCGCCCGGCGCTGCTGTGGACCGACCCGCGCTCCTCGGGCGCGGCCGCCCAGCTGGTGGACGCGCTCGGCGGCCCGGCCGCCTGGACCTCGGTGATCGGCGCGGTGCCGACCGCCACGTACACCATCGCCAAGCTGCGCTGGCTGGCCGAGTTCGAGCCGGCCAACGCCCGCCGGATCGCCGAGGTGCTGCTGCCGCACGACTGGCTGGTCTGGCAGCTGCTCGGCCATCCGCAGCGGCGCACCACCGACCGGGGTGACGCCTCCGGCACCGGCTACTGGTCGCCGCTCACCGGCGAGTACCGGCAGGACCTGGTGAAGCTGGCGCTGGGGCACGAGCTGACCCGGCTGCCCGAGGTGCTGGCGCCCAACGAGCCGGCCGGGCACACCCCCGAGGGGCTGCTGATCTCGGCCGGCACCGGCGACAACATGGCGGCCGCGCTCGGCCTCGGGCTGGAGTCCGGGGACGCGGTGGTGTCACTGGGGGCCTCCGGGACGATCTTCGCGGTGCACGACGAACCGGTGGTGGACCCGTCCGGCATCGTCTCCTCGTTCGCCGACGCCACCGGGCGGCACCTGCCGATGGTCGGCACGCTCAACGCCGCCGGGGTGCTGCGGTCCACCGCTCAGCTGCTCGGCGTCGACTTGGAGCAGCTGAGCGAGCTGGCGCTGCGCTCCACCCCCGGCGCCTACGGCCTGGTGCTGCTGCCCTACCTGGACGGCGAGCGCACGCCCCGACTCCCGCACGCCGCAGGCACCCTGACGGGCCTTCGGGCCGACTCGATGCGTCCCGAGCACCTGGCCAGGGCCGCCGTCGAGGGCATGCTCTGCAACATCGCGGACGCGCTGGACCGGCTGCGCGCCAAGGGGGTGACGATCCGTCGGGTGTTCCTGCTCGGCGCGGTCGGGCGGCTGCCCGCGGTCCGCGACATCGCCTCGCTGATCTTCGGCACCACGGTCGTGATACCGCCACCGGGGGCCCACGCGGCCCGCGGTGCGGCGCGGCAGGCGGCGTGGGCGCTGGCCGGCACCGCCGCACCGCCGCACTGGGAGCTGCCGGGGGCGACGGTGCTGGAACCGGAGCGGGATCAGCCGTTCGGTAACGCAGTACGCCAGCAGTACGGCGTGGTGCGGGATCAAGTCCACCCGGAGATCGCCGAGATGGCCTAGCGTGGATGGCCCTGCTGGTCTTCCACCGAAGGGCATCCGAGGAATGGCGCTGCACAAGGGGTCGAGCTCCGACCACCGACTGACCGTCAACGCGTTGCTGGGCGAGGCCGATCCGATCGGCGCGATGCGCCAGGCCCCGCCGAAGCACCGACTGCACAACGTCCCGCTGCCGCCGCACATCGCCTACCAGCTGATCCACGACGAGCTGATGCTGGACGGCAACGCCAAGCTGAACCTGGCCACCTTCGTCACCACCTCGATGGAGGCGGAGGCGGACAAGCTGATGGCCGAGTGCTTCGACAAGAACATGATCGACAAGGACGAGTACCCGCAGACCGCCGAGCTGGAGCGGCGCTGCGTGGCGATCCTGGCCGACCTGTGGCACGCGCCCGATCCCGACCAGGCGGTGGGCTGCTCCACCACCGGCTCCAGCGAGGCCTGCATGCTGGCCGGGCTGGCGCTCAAGCGCCGCTGGATGCGGCGCAACCAGGACCGCTACGACGCCGGCGCCAAGCCCAACCTGGTGATGGGCGCCAATGTGCAGGTCTGTTGGGAGAAGTTCTGCAACTTCTGGGAGGTGGAGTGCCGGCTCGCGCCGATGGAGGGCGACCGGTTCCACCTGGACGCCGATTCCGCGCTGGCGCTGTGCGATGAGAACACCATCGGCGTGGTGGGCGTGCTCGGCTCCACCTTCGACGGCTCCTACGAGCCGATCAAGGAGATCTGCGACGCACTGGACGCGCTGCAGCGGCGCACCGGCCTGGACATCCCGGTGCACGTGGACGGCGCCTCCGGCGCCATGGTCGCGCCGTTCCTGGACACCGACCTGCTCTGGGACTTCCAGCTGCCCCGGGTGGCCTCCATCAACACCTCCGGCCACAAGTACGGCCTGGTCTACCCCGGTGTCGGCTGGGCGCTCTGGCGGGACCGCGAGGCGCTGCCCGAGGAGCTGGTCTTCAAGGTCAACTACCTGGGCGGCGACATGCCGACCTTCGCGCTGAACTTCTCCCGGCCCGGCTCCGAAGTGGTCGCGCAGTACTACCAGTTCCTGCGGCTGGGCTTCGAGGGCTACCGCGCGGTCCAGCAGTCCTGCCGCCATGTGGCCCGCCACCTGGCGACCGGGATCGAGAAGCTGGGCGCCTTCCGGCTGATCACCCGCGGCGACCAACTCCCGGTCTTCGCCTTCACGGTGGCCGACGGCGTCACCTCGTTCGACGTCTTCGACGTCTCGCGGCGGCTGCGGGAGCGCGGCTGGCAGGTGCCCGCCTACACCTTCCCGGAGAACCGGACCGACCTGTCGGTGCTGCGGGTGGTCTGCCGCAACGGGTTCACCCTGGATCTGGCCGACATGCTGCTCGACGACCTGGAGCGGCTGCTGCCCGAACTGCAGGCCCAGCCGGCGCCGTTGCAGAACCGCGGGATCGAGCCGTCGAGCGCCTTCCACCACTAGGGCATCAAGAATGGCAAGCTGACGACCTGTCAACCCGCCTGCCGAAAAAATCCCGAACAGATGCACGACCTCCTGCGTCATCACCCTCTGCAAGGGAACACTGACGGAAAGTCAGGAGGTGGGCTCAGTTGCGTATCTTGCGACGCCCCGGAATTTCGCGCCACCTGCGGCCCCATCGGCCCCCGTGCCCGCCCCGCCCCGTGCGGCGGCCGGGCAGTCCCGCCAACCCGTCCGGCCCCGCCACTCGGCGGGGCCCGGGCGACCCCCCGCGCCGCCCGCACCGGCGCGGGGCGATCGCCCTGACCGCCTGCGTCACCCTGATGGCCGCGGCCGGTCTGCAACGCGCCCCCGAAGCGGCGGCCACCACGCGGCACATCACCGTCAGCGACCCCGCGCAGTGGGTCAACCCCTTCGTCGGCACCGCCCAGGGTGCCCCCGACTACGGCAACGGCGCGGGGGGCGGCAACACCTTCCCGGGCGCGGTCGCACCGCTGGGCATGATCCAGTGGAGCCCGGACACCGTCACCTACCAGAACGGCGGCTACGACTACAACGACAACCGGATCCGCGGCTTCAGCCTCACCCACATCTCCGGCGCGGGCTGCGGGGACTACGGAAACGTCCCGTTCCTGCCGTTCCTCGGCAGCAGCCCACCCGGCTACTCGACCTTCTCGCACAGCAACGAGTCGGCCTCGCCCGGCACCTACTCGGTCACCTTCGACGACGGGATCAGAACCGGTCTCGCGGTCACCCAGCGCTCCGGCACCGCCCAGTTCACCTACCCGGCCGGCCAGACCGCCTCGCTCACCGTGGACGCGGGCAAGGCCTTCAACGCCGCCACCGGCAGCGTGACGATCAGCTCCAACGGGATCGCCGGCTACACCGACAGCGGCAACTTCTGCGGCAGCGGCAACCACTACCGGCTGTTCTTCACGGTGGTGTTCGACCGCCCGTTCGCGAGCAGCAGCCTCACCGGCGGGTCACTGGCCCAGGTCTCCTTCGACACCTCGGCCAACCCCACCGTCACGGCGAAGGTCGGCATCTCCTTCGTCAGCGCGGCCAACGCCTACGCCAACCTCCAGGCGGAGCAGGGAGGTGAGAGCTTCGCCCAGGTCACGTCGGCGACCCGGGGAGCCTGGAACGGCATGCTGCAACGGATCGCCGTGGCGGGCGGGAACGTCTTCGACACCGTGACCTTCTACAGCGCGCTGTACCACGCCCTCCAGGACCCGAGCGTGTTCAGCGACACGGACGGCCGCTACCCGGGCTTCGACGGGCAGCTCCACACCGTCCCAGCGGGGCACGCCGAGTACGCCGACTTCTCCGGCTGGGACATCTACCGCTCCCAGGCACAGCTGCTGGCGTTCCTGGCCCCGCAGCAGGCCTCGGACGTCGCCCAGTCGATCGTCAACCAGGGGGCCCAGGCGGGATACCTGGACCGCTGGACACTGGCCGACGGCAACACCGGGGTGATGAACGGCGACCCGCTGCCGATCATCGGCAGCGACCTGGTCGCCTTCGGTGCCACCGACTTCGACTACTGGAACCTGCTCTGGGAGTCCTGGCAGGGCACCGTGAAGGACAACGAGCGGCCGGGCTGGCAGAGCGAGGCGAGCGAGGGCTTCGTGCCGGCCGCGAACAGCTGGAGCGGCGCCACCACCCTGGAGTACGCCACCGCCGACTTCGCGATCTCCCAACTCGCGGACCGGCTGGGCGACACGGCGATCCACGACGTGCTGCTGCACAGCTCCTCGTACTGGCGCGACATCCTCAACAACAACGACCTGTACCTCGAACCGCGCAACGCCGACCACAGCTTTCCGAGCTTCGCCCCGACCTCGCAGAACGGGTGGCTGGAGGGCGACGGTGCCCAGTACACCTGGCTGGTGCCGCAGAACCCCAAGGGTCTGATCGCCGCGCTGGGCGGCCCGGGCCCGGTGGTCTCCCGATTGGACACGCTCTTCGCCAACGGCCTGAACGCGGGCCCGTGGTCGGCGGGCGCCTACCTGGCGAACGAACCGTCGACGGCCATCCCCTGGCTCTACGACTACGCGGGCCGGCCCGACCGGACCGAGGCCGTGGTCCGCCAGGCGCTGACCACGCTGTACTCGTACGGCCCGACCGGCGAGGCCGGCAACGACGACCTCGGCGAGATGTCCGCCTGGGCCGTCTGGGCCGCCCTCGGGATGTACCCGGAGATCCCCGGACGGGCCGAACTGGCACTCGCCAGCCCGCTCTTCCCGGGCATCACGATCACCCGGGGCAACGGGGTGACGATCGACATCACCGCGCCCGGCGCGGCCGACAACACGCCCTATGTGACCAGCTTGCAGGTCAACGGCTCACCGTCCCAGCAGCCGTGGCTGGGCGAGGGCTTCGTGCAGAACGGCGGCACCCTGGCCTACGGGCTCAGCAGCACCGACCCGCAGAACTGGGGCACCTCGCCGGCGGACGCCCCGCCGTCCTTCGACACCGGCCCGGCCAGCCCGATTACCGGCCAGATCACCGGCCTGGCGGGCAAGTGCGTGGACGACGACCAGAGCAAGCTCTCCTGGGGCAACAAGATCCAGGTCTGGGACTGCAACGGCACCGGCGCCCAGCAGTGGACGCCGGCCTCGGACGGCAGCCTCCAGGTGCTCGGCGCCTGCATGGACGCGGCGGGCAGCGGGACGACACCCGGCACCCTGGTGGACCTGTGGCCGTGCAACGGCACCGGGGCCCAGCAGTGGTGGCCGCGCTCGGACGGCTCACTGCTCAACCCGCCGTCCGGCCTCTGCCTGGATCTGCCGAACAGCAACACCACCAACGGCACCCAGCTCCAGATCTGGAGCTGCAACGGCACCGGCGCCCAGCGCTGGACCGTGCCGTAGTCGGTCACGGTGCCGTAGTCGGTCACGGTGCCGTAGTCGGTCACGGTGCCGTAGTCAGTCGAGGTAGCCGCGCAGCTGGTCGGCGAAGGCGTGGTCGCGCAGCTTGGCGAGGGTCTTGGACTCGATCTGGCGGATCCGCTCCCGGGTCACGCCGAAGAGCTCACCGATCTCCTCCAGGGTGCGCACCCGCCCGTCGACCAGCCCGTAGCGCAGCTCGACCACCTTGCGCTCGCGCTCGCCGAGGGTGGCCAGCACCGCCTCCAGGTGCTCGCGCAGCAGCAGGAAGGCCGCGCTCTCGGCGGGCTCGGCGGCGTCGGCGTCCTCGATCAGGTCGCCGAGCGCCACGTCCTCCTCGGTGCCGACCGGGATGTGCAGCGAGATCGGCTCCTGGGCCAGCCGCAGCACCTCCCGGACCCGGGCCTCGGTGAGCTCCAGGACCACCGCCACCTCGGCGGGGGTCGGCTCCTCCCCGCGCTCCTGGAGCAGCTTGCGCTGCATCCGCAGCACCCGGTTGATCAGCTCCACCACGTGCACCGGCACCCGGATGGTGCGGGCCTGGTCGGCGAGGGCCCGGCTCATCGCCTGCCGGATCCACCAGGTGGCGTAGGTGGAGAACTTGTAGCCGCGGGTGAAGTCGAACTTCTCGACCGCGCGGATCAGCCCGACGTTGCCCTCCTGCACCAGGTCGAGCATGGTGAGCCCGCGGCCGGTGAACCGCTTGGCGACCGAGACCACCAGGCGCAGATTGGCCTCGATCAGGCGGCGCTTGGCGGTGCGGCCGAGCACCACCAGCTGGTCGAGCTCGTCGGCCAGCTGGCCGTCGGGCAGGCCGTGGCGGCGCAGGTGGTCCTCGGCGAACAGGCCGGCCTCCACCTGCCGGGCGAGCTCCACCTCCTCCGCGGCGGTGAGCAGCCGGATCCGGCCGATCTCGCGCAGGTACTGGCGGAACAGGTCGGCGGCCGGGCCGGTGCCCTCCGGCGGGGCGGCGAGCGGCTCGGCGGGCTCCTCGTCCGGCGGTTCGTCCGACGGCCGGCCGGACTCTTCGCCGAGCGGCTCGTCCAGCTCGTCGAGCACGTCCTCGGCCGGTCTGGCGATCTCCAAGGGGCCCACCCTCCGCGAGCCCTGGGGCCCGTACCGCGACGGACTGAGACCCTTTCAGTGTGGCCCTTCCAGCATGCGCTGCGCCACACCGGGGCCGCACCGGTACCGCACCGGTGCGCTACAGGCCGGCGGCGCCGCGCGTCTTCAGGCTCTCCTTGTACTGCTGAAGCGCGTAGAGCTCCTGCTGCACCGGCGTCAGCTCCTCGGCGGTGGAGCGGCTGGCGATCCGCTGGAGGTGGCTGTGCACCTCGGCCAGCCGGCGGTCCACCGCCTGCAGCCGGACCGCCACCAGGATCTGCCCCGCGTAGTGCTCGTCAACGAGCTTGTGGCGCAGCGGTTCCACGGTCAGCTCGGCGATCACCATGCGGACCTGGTCGTTCTCCGCGGCCTCGTTGACCAGGCCGAGGAAACCCGGCACGCCCTGCCCGTGGACCGTGCCGCCGGCCTTGCCGACGGCCCGCCGGACGGCGGCGTACTGGGGGGTGGTGAACTCGTCCTCGCCGAACTGGTCGAAGTAGGGGTTGACCACCTCGGCCCGCTGCAACGCGAGCTTCAGCAGCTCGCGCTCCGCGGAACTGGCCCGGTCGTGGGGGTTCAGCCGGGGCGCGGCGGCCGGCTGCGGGGCGGGCTGCCGGCGGGCCGCCTGGCCGCGCTGCTGCTGCCCGCGCCCCTGCTGCGGCGCCTCCCGCTGCCAGCGGGAGATCTGGGCCACCCGGCGGACCACGAACTGCTCGTCCAGGATGCCCAGCAGGCCGGCCAGTTGGACGGCGTACTCGTGCCGGATGGACGGGTCCTTGATCTTGGCGACGATCGGGGCGGCCTCCTCCAGGGCGGCGGCCCGTCCCTCGGCGGCGTCCACCCGGTGCCGGGCCACCGTGGTGCGCAGCGCGAACTCGAACAGCGGCACCGGGTGGGCGATCAGCTCGCGGACCGCCTCCTCGCCCTGGGCCAGCCGCAGTTCGCACGGGTCCATGCCGCCGGGGCTGATCGCGATCGAGGTGCGGGCGGCGAACTTCTGGTCGTCCTCGAAGGCCCGCAGCGCCGCCTTCTGGCCGGCCGCGTCGCCGTCGAAGGTGAAGACCGTCTCGCCGCGGTAGGCCGAGGTGTCCATCAGCAGCCGGCGGATGATCTTGATGTGGTCCTCGGCGAACGCCGTACCGCAGGTGGCCACCGCCGTGGTGACACCGGCGAGGTGGCAGGCCATCACATCGGTGTAGCCCTCGACCACCACGGCCCGGCCGGACTTGGCGATCTCCTTCTTGGCCAGGTCGATGCCGTAGAGGACGTGCGACTTCTTGTAGATCGGCGTCTCGGGGGTGTTGAGGTACTTGGGGCCGTTGTCGTCCTCGCGCAGCCGGCGGGCGCCGAAGCCCACCACCTCGCCGGCCACGTCCCGGATCGGCCAGACCAGGCGGCCCCGGAACCGGTCGATCAGGCCGCCGCGCTGACCCTGCGAGGCCAGGCCGCCCTGCAGGATCTCCCGGTCGGTGAAGCCCTTGCCGCGCAGGTAGCGCACCAGGTGCTCCCAGCCGGCCGGGGCGTAGCCGACGCCGAAGTGGGCGGCCGCGGCGGCGTCGAAGCCGCGCTCGGCCAGGAACGCCCGGCCGATCTCGGCCTCCGGACCCTCCAGCTGCTCCCGGTAGTAGGCGGCGGCCACCTTGTGCGCCTCGACCAGCCGGGTGCGCTCACCCTGCTGGCCGCGGCTGTTGTAGCCGCCCTCCTCGTAGCGCAGCGTGATGTTCGCCTGGGCGGCCATCCGCTCCACGGCCTCGGCGAACGAGAAGTGCTCGATCTTCTGCAGGAAGGTGATGGTGTCGCCGCTCTCCTGGCAGCCGAAGCAGTGGAAGACACCCTTGCTGGGGCTGACGTAGAAGGAGGCGGACTTCTCGTCGTGGAACGGGCAGACGCCCTTCAGCTGGCCGCCGCCACCATTGGTGAGCTGTACGTAGTCACCGACGATCACGTCGATGGGCAGCGCGTCGCGCACTCGCTGTACGTCTTCGTCCCTGATCCGCCCGGCCACTCGGGGAAGTTTACTGGAGTGGCGTGCCGGTCAGGCGGGCGTGCAGGGCCAGGGCGGAGGCGTCGGTGAGGCTGGCGATCTGGTCGATCACGGCGCGCAGCGCGGCGCCGTCGTCGGCGGCGTGGGCGTACTGGGCGGCGAAGACCGGGTCCAGCTCGGCGGGGTCGCCTGCGGACAGCAGCTCGGCCAGCTCCGCGATCACCACCCGCTGGCGGGCCCGCAGCTGGGCCTGCTCGACGCGCTGCATCACATAGCGCACCGCGACCGCCTTGAGGACGGCGCACTCCAGCCGCACCGGGCGCGGCACCACCAGCTCGGCCGCGTACCTGGTGAGCCGCCCCGGACCGTAGCGGGCCCGGGTGGCCTGCTCGGCGGCCAGGCAGAACCGGCCGATCAGCTGGCTGGTGAGGTCCTTGAGGCCGGCCCGGGAGCGCGGCGAGCCGTCGTAGCCGCGCGGCCACCACTCCTCGCGCTGCAGGCGGTCCAGGGCGGCGGCGAACTCCTCGGGCTCGGCGCCCGGCGCGTACTGCTCGGCGACCTTGCACAGCTCGGCCCGCTCGGCGGGGCTGGACAGCGCGGCGGGGTCGATGTGGCCGGCGTAGATGCCGTCCTCCACGTCGTGGGTGGAGTAGGCCACGTCGTCGGACCAGTCCATCACGATGGCCTCGAAGCACTTGCGGCCGTGCGGGGCGCCGGAGCGCAGCCAGCGGAAGACCGGCAGGTCGTCGGTGTAGACGCCGAACTTGGGCGAGTCGGGGTCGGTGGGGTGGCCGCCGCGCGGCCAGGGGTACTTGGTGGCGGCGTCGAGCGCGGCCCGGGTCAGGTTGAGCCCGACGCTGCGGCCGGGCCAGGGGGCCAGCCGGGCCGCCGGCTCGTCCAGCGGGGCGAAGCGCTTGGGCTCCAGGCGGGTGAGGATGCGCAGCGACTGGGCGTTGCCCTCGAAGCCGCCGCAGGCCGCGGCGGCCAGATCAAGCGCTTGCTCACCGTTGTGTCCGAACGGCGGGTGGCCCAGGTCGTGGGAGAGGCAGGCGGTCTCCACCAGATCCGGATCGCAGCCCAGGGCCGCCCCCAACTCCCGCCCCACCTGGGCGCATTCGAGCGAGTGGGTGAGCCGGGTGCGGGGGAAGTCGCTGCGCATCGGGGCGACCACCTGGGTGGTGCCGGCCAGCCGGCGCAGCGCGGCGGAGTGCAGCACCCGGGCGCGGTCGCGCTGGAAGGCGGTGCGGCCGGGCCGCTTGTCCGGCTCGGGCACCCAGCGGGCTTCGGCGTGCTCGTCGTTCGTCGGGTCGTCCATCAGCGACACGGTACGCCGAGCCAGTGACGGATCGGGGTCAGCGCGCTCACGGCTCCAAAGTTGCAGAGGATTCTCTGCAGATTGCTCTATGCAGAGAATCCTCTGCAAGATATCTTCGTGGTCATGAACGACGACATGAACGACGAACAGCCCACCCCGCAGGCCCGTACCGTCGACCCGCGCAGCCTGCGCGCCCTGGCCCACCCGCTGCGGATGCGGATCCTGGACCTGCTGACCGACGAGGGGCCGGCCACCTCCGCCAAGCTCGCCGAACGCCTCGGGGAGAACACCGGAACGCTCAGCTGGCACCTGCGCCGGCTGGCCGAGCACGGATTCATCAACGAGGACCAGGAGCGCGGCACCAAGCGCGAGCGCTGGTGGCAGCGCAGCTCGCCGAAGATGACCTTCAACAGCGCCGAGCTGACCGTGGACCCCGCGACCGCCCAGGCGCTCGACGTCTACAAGCGCCACTACCTGGAGCGCTCCTTCCAGCGCGCCGCCCGGGCCCTGGCCACACCGCTCACGCCCGAGTGGGTGGGCACCGGAAACATGTCCGACTGGGGCGAGGTGTGGATGACGCCGGAGCAGTTGGGAGCCCTCGGCGCCGAACTGCTGGCGGTGATCCGCCGCCATGCGCCGGAGCCCGACGCCCCGCGGCCCGCCGAGGCCCGCCCGGTGCTGATCCAGTTCCAGACCCTGCCGATGTTCGGCCCCGACAGCGCCACCGACGAGCACGCGACCGACGAGGAGTCCTGATGCGCACCCTGACCCGCACCGCCGCCCCGACCACCGCCCCGACCGTCGGCACGCCCGGCAGCAGCCTGCTGCGCCGCAACCGCGACTTCCGGCTGCTCTACACCGGCGAGGTGACCGGCCAGTTCGGCAGCTCGGTGACCAACCTGGCGTTACCGCTGATCGCCACCGTCGTGCTGCACGCCGACGCGCTCAAGGTCAGCTCGCTCACCGCCGCCGCCTGGCTGCCCTGGCTGCTGCTCGGCCTGCCGGCCGGCGCCTGGGTGGACCGGCTGCGCCGCCGGCCGGTGATGCTGGCCGCGGCGGCCTGCTCGCTGCTGCTCTACCTGACCATTCCGGTGGCCGGCACGCTCGGCCTGCTGACCTTCCCCCAGCTGCTGGCGGTGGCCTTCTGCGCCGGAGTCAGCGCCGTCTTCTTCCAGACCGCCTACACCGCCCTGCTGCCCACCCTGGTGGCCGAGCCGGACCGCGCCGAGGGCAACGCCAAGATCCAGGGCAGCGCGTCGGTCGCCCAGTTCGCGGGCAGGAGCTCGGCCGGTGCCATCGCCCAGTTCTTCGGGCCGGTGAACGGCCTGTTCGCCAACACCGTGACCTTCCTGGTCTCGGTGCTCTGCACGGCCCGGATCCACGAGGCCGAGCGGCGGACCGCGCCGGCGGACCGGCGCAGCCTGCGGCAGGACGTCGGCGAAGGGCTGCGGCTGGTGCTGGGCGACAGCTGGCTGCGCTCGATCCTCGCCTACGGCGGGCTCTCCAACCTGGCGCTGACGGCCTACCAGTCGATCCAGGTGATCTTCCTGCTGAACCGCGCCGGGCTGCCGCAGGGCCTGATCGGCACCCTGATCGCGCTGTCCGGCCTCGGCGGCATCGCCGGCGCCGCGGTGGCCCGCCGGGCCGGCACCGCGATCGGCACCGCGCGGGCCCTGCTGCTCTTCCAACTCGGGCTGCCCGTCCTGGCGTTGCTGATCCCGCTCGCCGACAGGGGCGCCGGTGCGGCCTGCTACCTGGTCGGCGGCCTGGCGGTCTCCGGCGGCGTGGTGGCCGGCAATGTGCTGCGGGCCACCTTCATCCAACGGTACGTGCCCGCCGAAATGTTCGGCCGCACCAGCGCCACCACCGCCGTCGTGGTCTACGGCACCATGCCGATCGGCGCGCTGCTCGGCGGCGGCCTGGCCCAGGCGTTCGGCCTCGGCACGGCGATGTGGCTCAGCTGCGCGGCCGTACCGCTGGCCGCGACGGTGCTGCTGTGCTCGCCGATCCGCCGGCACCGGGATCTGCCGACCCGGCCGATGACGGCCGCCCCGACCGCCTGAGCCGCTCCGGCTCCACCAGGAACGCCCCGAGCAGCACAGCGGCCACCGGCATCGCGCAGACCACCGCCAACACCCCGCGCGGGCCGTCCGCTTGAGCCACCAGACCGAGCGGCGGCGCGACCAGCCCGCCAACGCTCACCGCCAGCCCCAGCGTCACCCCGGTCGCCGTCCCAGGCCGGCTCGGCAGATAGTCCTGCCCCAGCTTCACCATCACCGCGAACGGCAGATTGAGCACCGCCCCGGTCAACACCGCGAACAGCAGCGGCAGATACCGCCCCGGCACCAGCAGCAGCGCCAACAGCATCGGCACGACCAGCACCGTCCCCAGCTGCGCGGTGCGCACCATGCCGATCCGGTCCGCCAGCCGACCGCCGCCCAGCGTCCCGGTCACCCCGCCGGCCAGGAAGCAGGCCAGCGCCGCCCCGCTCAGCGCGTGCGAGGCATGCAGCTGACGCAGCCAGTAGAGCTCGATGAAGGTGCTGACCCCGAAGAAGACCATCGAGCGCACCACGGCCACCCCGGTGAGCACCAGGAACGGCCCCCAGTGGTCCGTCCCATCGGCCCCGGCGGGCGCCCCGGTCGCCGCCACTGCGCGCCGCCCGCCGGCCCGGTGCAGCAGCACGGCCGTCAGCAGCGCCGGCGCCAGGAAGAGCGCGGTCGACTTCACCCCCCAGGCCGCCAGCGCCGGAGTGGCCAGCACCGGGGCCAGGAAGAAGCCCACGCTGCCGCCGGCCGCGAAGACGCTCATCGCGGTGGTGCTCTCCCCCGCCGCCTGCCGGGCCGCCTTGCCGGCCGCCGGGTGGAACATCGACACCCCGACCCCGGAGAGCAGCAGCAGCGCCCAGACCACCGGGTAGCCGCTGACCAGCCCGGACAGCCCCACCCCCGTCCCGGCCAGCGCCACCCCGGCCGCCGCCAGCCAGGGCAGCCGCCAGCGGTCCACCGCGAGGCCGATCAGCGGTTGCGGCAGCGCGCTGCCGAGCGTGGCGGCCAGCGTCAGTCCGCCGGCCGCCACATAGCCCCAGCCGCGCTCCAGCACGAAGTACGGCACCATGGCGGGCACCAGGCCCTGGTAGAGGTCGTCGACGGCATGCGCCGCGCCCCACAGTCGCATCCGGCGCCAGACACCGGTCTCACGGCTCGTCATGGAGCCAGCCTGGCCCTCCGGAGGGTGTTCCGGCTTCCGTTATCCTGCCCAGTTGTGTCGCCAACCCGCCACAACTGGGCCCACCGGGACGCGCCCGGGCCGTCACTGCGCCCGATGGCCGACCGGGAGCAGGTCGAGTGGCACTACCACGACGTCAACCAGCTGGCCTGGCCCGGACGCGGAGTGCTGCGGATGACCACGGCGCAGGGCAGCTGGGTGGTGCCGCCGTACCGCGCGGTCTGGCTGCCGGCCGGCGTGCCGCACACCCATCAGGCGCACGGGCCGAGCGAGTTGCGCTGCCTGGTGTTCCCGGCGACGGTCAACCCGCTGCGGCTGGCCGGCCCGGCCGTGCTCGCCGTCAGCCCGCTGCTGCGCGAGCTGATCGCCGCCCTCACCGGACCCGACGCGCCCACCGGGCGGCCCGCCCGCACCCTGGAGCAGGCCGCGCTGGACCAGCTGCGCCAGGCGCCCGAACTGCCGCTCGGGCTGCCGCAACCGCGTGATCCCCGGCTGCGCGACCTGGCCGCGCTGCTCACCGCCGACCCCGGCGATCCGCGCACCCTGGCCGAGCTCGGCCGCGCGGTCGGCGCCGGGGAGCGCACCCTGAGCCGGCTGTTCCGCCGCGAGCTGGGCCTGAGCTTCCCGCAGTGGCGGGCCCAACTGCGGCTGCACCACGCCCTGGTGCTGCTGGCCGAGGGCCGCTCGGTCACGGCCACCGCGACCGCCTGCGGCTACCACTCCCCCAGTGCCTTCATCGAGGCGTTCCGGCACGCCTTCGGCACCACTCCGGGCCGTCACCAGCACGACCGGTCGACAACCGACTGCGACGCACCCGGAACCGGGTGGGACGCGATCTGACGGCCGGCGCGTCGTAAGGGTATGAAGCGCACATCATCAAGCGGCGAGGCGCCGCGGCAACCGGACTTCCGGGAGTTCGCCGCCGCCCGCGGACCGCAGCTGGTCCGAACGGCCTTCCTGCTGACGGGCGGTGACGCGCACCTGGCCGAGGACCTGGCGCAGGAGGCCCTGGCCCGGATGTTCGCCCGCTGGCGGCGGCTGCGCCGGCTCGACAACCCGGCCGCCTACGCGCAGACCGTGCTGGTCAACGTCTTCCTGACGCACCGGCGGCGGCGCAGCAGCAGCGAGCAGGTGACGGCCGGCTTCAGCGAGGCCGCGGCGCCCGAGGGCGCACCCGAGCTGCGGCTCACCCTGCTCGCGGCGCTGCGCGAACTGCCGCCGCAGGACCGGGCGGTGCTGGTGCTGCGCTACTGGGAGGACCGCAGCGCCGAGGAGACCGCCGAGCTGCTGCGACTGAGCGCCAGCGGCGTGCGCACCCGCTGCAGCCGGGCGCTGGCCAGGCTGCGCGCCGTGCTGGGCGATGAGTTGACGCAGCTCGCCGAGCACTGACCATCCGACGACTTCGCAGAAGGGGTTGCTTCACCATGCCTTCGTTCGACGAGAACCTCACCCAAGTCCTGCGGGAGGCCGCCGAGTTGGCGCCGGATGTGCCGGGCGCCGCGCTGGTCGATCCGGCCGAGCGGCGCGGCCGCCGGCTGCGGGCCAGGCGCCGGGCCGCGCTGGCGAGCGGCGCCGCGGTGCTGCTGGCCGCCGGGCTGACCGCCACCGCGCTCCGGCCGGGCGGCGCGACCGCGCCGGTGTCAGCCGCGGCTTCCACTGCGCACAGCGGTGTGTCCGACCAGTCCCTCGACGAGCACACCGTGCTCGCCACCCTCAGCTCGCTGCTGCCGCCGGGCCGGTTCAGCGACGTCAACTCCGGTCTGGCCACGGGGCTGGGGCCGGCCGTCTCGCTGGACTACGACACCGGCCATGCCGCCGCCCGGCTGCAGATCGCCACCAACCGGCGTCCGATGCCGCTCACGCAGTGGACGAACGGCACCCAGTGCCCCGACCCGTTCTCCGTGCCGATCGCCGGCTGCTCCCGCTCCACCCAGCCGGACGGCTCGGTGCTCGTGGTGGAGCGGCAGCCCGCGGACACGCCGGAGGGAACGGCAGTGGTCTATACCGGTGCCGACGGGCGGCAGCTGCGGATCAGCGAGGCCCCACCGCGTACCATCGCCCACCCCGAGGACCGGCTGCTGACCGACGACCAGCTGGCGGCCGTGGCGGCAAGCCCGATGTGGGCGCCATCGGTCGCCAAGCTCACTGCCACGGACCCGAAGATCGGGCCCGAGCCGACGCCGGAGCAGGTGGTGGCCGCAGCCACCCGGCTGCTGCCGACCGAGGCCACCAAGGTGGTCGACACCAGCAAGCAGGTCACCCCCGGCACCGGCCACCTGGCCGTCACGCTCAACGGGCGGACCAGCATGGTGAGCATCACCGTGCTGCCCGGCTTCGGCAAGCTCGCCCCGGACACCATCCAGAAGGCCTTCGATGAGGGCGCTCGGGCCCACGGCAACCTCACCCACGCCCAGGGCGGGACCAGCGTGAGCATCGACTCCAACGGCTCCGGCGACACCGCCACCACGCACGGCGCCCAGGTGGACACCCTGACCACGGCCGGCACCCGGGTGACGGTCGCCGAGTGGAACGGCCCCAACGGCTACACCTACACCGGCGGCCCGCTGGCCCTGACCACGGACCAGCTCACCGCGATCGCACTCGGCACCGACTGGTCGAAGCCGTAGCGCGGACCGCCGGTCAGTGGGCCGCCCGGATGCTCCCCAGCACCGCGGCGGCCATCGCCTGCTGCCCGGCCAAGTTGGGGTGCAGCGGTGCCATGCCACCGGCCGGCAGCGGCGGCTCCACCCAGCGGGCCGACTGCCCGGCGCACATGTCATGCCCCTGGGTGGGCGCGTAGGTGTCCACGTAGACCGCGCCGGCGGCCGCCGCCTGGTCGCGCAGCACGGTGTTCAACCGCTGCTCCTGCTCCGCGAGGAAGGCCAGATCGCCCTTGCTGACGGTGTCGCCGAGCAGCCCGCCGCAGGAGGCGGGATCGCTGGGCAGCAGCGCCGGGTAGCCGACCAGGAAGACCTTGGCCTGGGGCGACCGCTGGGCCACCTGGCGCAGCACCGCAAAGACCCGGTCGCCCACCGTCTTCAGCACGCCGCTCAGCTGGTCACTGCCGTCGGCGGCGGTGTAGTGGGCCTTGCACGGCGCCTGGTCCTTGGCCACCGCCACCAGGTGGAGCAGCCCCTGCTCCGCGCACTCGGTGAAGACGTTGGTGAAGCCCCCGTCATTGCCGCCGATGCCGACCGTGACCAGCCTGGTCTGCGCATTGAGCGCGTCCAGCTGGGGCGGGTTCGGACCGCCCGAGACCTGTTGGGCGCCCGTCAGGTCGGCCGTGGTGGCGCTGGTGCAGCTGACGTCCGTGAACTGGCCGCCCGTCAGGCCGAGGCCCTGGGCGACCAGCGACGGATAGTTGGCCGCCGACCGGCCGCAGCCCTTGGGGCCGCCGCCGGCCGGCTGCAGTTGCAGCCCGGCCGTGTAGGAGTCGCCGAGGGCCGCATAGGGCCCGCCGGGCACCCAGGCGCGGGCCTTGGCGCTGGGTGGCGCGCTCCCCGACGCACCGGCAGGCGCGGGCCGCCCGCCGCCGGCCGTACAACCGGCCAGCGCGAGCAGCACCAGCACGAGCCCCAGGCCCATCGGTCGACGCATCACACCCCGCCCAACGCCCGGTGCCCCCGGCATGGTTCCGAGCCGAACCGGCCCGCCTACTCGCCCTGCTCGTGCTCGGCCAGGAACTGCTCGAACTGGCGGCCGAGCTCCTCGGCGGAGGGCAGGTCGGCGGCCTGGGCGAGCAGGCTCTCCCTGCTCTCGGCGCCGGCCACCGCGTCGTACTGCCCCTCCATGCCGCGGATCGCGGAGCGCAGCTCGCCGTCACCGTGCGAGAGCTGCTCCTCGATGTCGGCATGCACCTCGGCGATCCGCTGGCGCAGCTCGTTGCCGGGCAGCACCAGGCCGGTGGCGGCCTGGACCGCCTCCAGGATCGTCACCGCGGCGGCCGGGTAGGGCGAGCGGGCCACGTAGTGCGGCACGTGCACGGCGAAGCCCAGCACGTCGTGCCCCGCCTCGGCCAGGCGGTACTCGACCAGGGCCTGGGCACTGCCGGGCACCTGGGCCCGCTCGAACCAGCGCGGGTAGCCCGGGGCCAGGTCCAGCCGGTTGCCGTGCGGGGTCAGGCCGACCGGGCGGGTGTGCGGCACACCCATCGGGATGCCGTGGAAGTCCACCGCGAGGCGCACCCCGAGCTCGTCGACCAACTCGGCCACGGCGGCCGCGAAGGCCTCCCACTCGACATCCGGCTCCGGGCCGGTGAGCAGCAGGAACGGCGTACCGGTGGCGTCCTGGACGAGCTGCACCAGCAGCTCCGGCGGGTCGTAGGAGACCCAGCTCTCCTGGTCGAAGGTCATGGCGGGGCGGCGGGCCCGGTAGTCGACCAGGCGGTCGTGGTCGAACCGGGCGACCACCAGCGGGCTGCCCTGCTCCTGCAGGTGGGCCATCACCTGGCCGCCGGCCTCCCCGGCGTCCATGAAGCCATCGAACTGGTAGAGCAGCACCGGACCGTCCACCAGCCCGGCGCGGGCAGCCTCCAGCGCCGCCACACCGTGTGGTTCCAGCTCGTACAGCTCCTTGGGATCACGCACCGCGCACCCGATCCGTTTCTCGTCGGTCCTGCCTGTCGGTCACACACACCAGCGTGCCGCAGGGCGCTGACATTCCCGACACCGCCCCGGCCCTTCGGATGACATTGACCGGTACTGTTCACGCCTCTTCCGCCGACCGGGCATCACCGCAGGTCAGCACGGCGATCGAGTGACTCAGACGGCACCGCTGGGCCAGTCGGGGCAGGGCGGCGCACCCGGCTGGCGCGCCGCGAAGTGACGCGGGCGGCATCGACATGTATCGTCCTCTCGCTGCCCCGCATCGTCGCGCCGTCGCCACGTCGTCTGTCACGCCGTAGGCCGCCGTCCCGAACGTGTACGGTCAGCCCCAGAATCACACCTTGCCTTCACCTGGCCGCCTGCTTCCCTTCGCGCACTCATTCCCTCTTCGGCCATCTCGCGGACGCACACTGTCCCCCCGCACCTCCTCGCCGGACCGGTTCATGCCAACCGGGCTCTCCGGCACCGCGCTGCCCGCCCGAGGGCCGCTGCCACCCGACGTACGACCGAGGCTCCGGCGTACCCAGGTTGAGCGGACCGCATCGGGCGGGGCGACCTGCCTCCAACCGCCCGCACGCTGGGCGCGAGGTCCCTCCGACTGCCGAAGGATCGAAGGTTCCGTGCCTGCACCAGTCACCCTCACCGGCCGTACCGTTCGGCTGGAGCCCCTCACCGAGCAGCACGCCGAAGGCCTGGCCGCCGCGGCGGCCGAGGACCGCTCGACCTTCGGCTTCACCGCCGTCCCGCAAGGGCTGGACGGTGCGCTGGAGTTCATCGCCGCCGCCCGGGCCGACCTGGCGGCCGGCCGGTCGCTGGCGTTCGCCACCGTGCGGGCGTCCGACGGCCTGGTGGTGGGCTCGACCCGGTTCCTCGAGCTGGACTACTGGCAGGGGCCGGTGGTCTGGCCTCCGCTGCCGGCCGGCCCGGTCGGCGACCCGGCCACCGCCGTGCCGGATGCCGCCGAGATCGGCCGCACCTGGCTCTCCCGGCACGCCCAGGGCACCGGGATCAACACCGAGGCCAAGCTGCTGATGCTCCGCCACGCCTTCGAGACCTGGGGCGTGCAGCGGATCTCGCTGCGGGCCGACGCCCGCAACCTGCGCTCCCGGGCGGCCATCGAGCGGCTCGGCGCCACCCCCGAGGGGGTCCGGCGGGCGCACAGCCGGGGCCTGGACGGGGTGGTGCGCAGCACCGCGTTCTACTCGATCCTGGCCGAGGAGTGGCCGGCGGTGCGGGACATCATCGAGCTGCGGATCGCCGCGGCCACCTCGCCGAGCGCGCCGGACCGGGGGATCGGCCGGGGCATGGGGCGCGAACTCGACCAGGAGTGCGTCAGACCCACCGGTCCGCTGATCCCCGCCTGACGGGTCGCCGGAGTCCGGGGCTTGGGCCATCCGGGCGTCGAATCCGTCGCAGTCGCCGAAGTCAACACACAGCCGGGCTGACCCCCTGCGGGGGACCTTTCGCATACCCACGGACCGGCGGGGCACCACCCCGCCATGACTGCGATGACCGCCCTCGAGGCCGTCCGGCTGCTCGGCGCCGACCAGCAGCACATCCTGACCCGTGCGCAGCTGATCGAGCACGGGGTGCCCTCCGGGACGATCGCCCACCGGCTGCGGCCCGGCGGGCCCTGGCAGCGGGTGCTGCCCCGGGTGATCTGCCTGCAGAGCGGGCGGCTGACCCCGCATCAGCGCCTGCGGGCCGCGCTCAGCTATGCGGCGCCCAAGGGCGAGCGACCCAAACCCGGCTCGGTGCTGCTGACCGGTCTGGCGGTGCTGGCGGACGCGGGGCTGCCCAGTGCCGGGCATCCGGCGGACGTCGAGGTCGTCGACGTGCTGATCCCGGGCGGCCGGCGGGTGGCCAGCCGGGACTTCGTCCGGGTGCACCGGGCGCCGAGCCGGGTGGGCGGCATGCCGGCCGGGGTGGAGCGTGACGACGGGTTGTGGAGCGTCGGGGTGGCCCGGGCGCTGGCCGACTCGGCGCTGTTCCTGACCGGCGGGCGGCAGTTCCGGGCGCTCTGCGCGGAGGCGGTGCAGGGGCGGCACTGCGACCGGGCCGATCTGCTGGCCCGGTTGCTCGGCGGACCGGCGGCCGGCGTGGCACTGCCGCACGTGCAGCACGTGGCGGACGAGCTGACCTGCGGGGTGTACTCGATCGCCGAGGCCGAGGCGCGCGACCTGCTGCGGCGGTGCGGGCTGCCGGAGCCGCTGTGGAACCCGGTGCTGCTGCTGGACGGGCGGTTCCTCGCGGTGCCGGACGCGTTCTGGCCGCAGGCCTGC
Source organism: Kitasatospora sp. GP30 (assembly GCF_029892145.1). Lineage (NCBI taxonomy): Bacteria > Bacillati > Actinomycetota > Actinomycetes > Kitasatosporales > Streptomycetaceae > Kitasatospora > Kitasatospora sp. GP30. The sequence goes on along the minus strand of NZ_JARZAH010000002.1, from coordinate 190,033 downwards.
GTGGCGCTGGAGATCGACTCGCGGGCCTGGCACCTGCGGCCCGCCGACTACGAGCGCTCCCTGACCCGGGGCAACCGGCTGCAGGCGGCGCGGCTGCCCGTGGTCCGGGCGACGCCGCAGCAGCTGCGCGCCGACGCCGGGCCGATCGTCCGCGAGCTGCGCACCCTGCTGGCCACCGGACCGCACGGGCCGTACCACCGGATCACCTGGACCAGGGCCCGCTGACCCGGCGTCAGCAGGCCGGGTCGATCCGCTGGAAGCTGGCGTAGTGGTCCTGCGTCCAGTACTCCTCGCCGGTGCCGCCGGTGACGATCCGACGGGCGCCGCGGTCCCCGGCGCCCGGGGTGACCACGGTGTACTCGTGGTAGTAGCCGCCGCGCTGCCTGGGCAGCCGGCTCTCCCGGTTGTCGAAGACGACGCCGTCGGTGCGGTACGGGAACGGGCCGCCCTTGGCGATCAGGCCGATGGTGTCCTGGGCCTGGCCGGGCAGCTTGGAGCGGCAGACCCCGCCCGCCGCGGTGGTCGGCAGCGCCTGGCCGGTGGGGCGGGCGGCGGGAGTCTGGTGGGTCGTCACCGCGTACACCGCGGCGGCCGCGACGGCGCAGCAGAGCACGATGGCGACGGCGATCACGCGGAGACGGCTGGTCATGGGCTCCAGCTTGCCGGTCGGCGGCGGTCCGATGATCAGCAGGGTGCCGACCCTCACTCGATTGGAGCAGCTCGGCGGCCCGGGGCCGGAACGGCCCGACATGGCACGCGGCCGGGTGGAGCGGACGCCGTTGTCCACTCCACCCGGCCGCGTTACGTCCGGCGGTTCTCCTGCGCCGAGCACCGACGGACGCCCCTCCCCGTCGGAGGGGGATGCGGGTCAGCGCGAGTCGCTGCCCGCAGTCTCGATGGCGGCGCGGCCGGCCTCCAGTCGCGCCACCGGGATCCGGAAGGGCGAGCAGGAGACGTAGTCCAGCCCCGCCTCGTGGAAGAAGTGCACCGACTCCGGGTCACCGCCGTGCTCGCCGCAGACGCCGAGCTTCAGGTCGGGACGGGTGGCCCGGCCCTCCTTGACCGCGTGCTTGACCAGCGAGCCGACACCGTCCCGGTCGATGGTCTCGAACGGGGAGACCCCGAAGATGCCCTTCTCCAGGTAGGCCGTGAAGAACGAGGCCTCCACGTCGTCGCGGGAGAAGCCCCACACCGTCTGGGTGAGGTCGTTGGTCCCGAACGAGAAGAACTCGGCGGCCTCGGCGATCTGACCGGCCGTCACGGCGGCCCGCGGAAGTTCGATCATGGTACCCAGCTTGATGTCCAGCTGGACGCCGGTGGAAACCGCGACCTCCGCGAGGACCCGCTCGCACTCCTCGCGGACGATCTCCAGCTCCTGGACGGTGCCGACCAGCGGGATCATCACCTCGGGGCGCGGGTCGCCGCCGGCCAGCTTGCGCTCGGCCGCGGCCTCCGCGATGGCGCGCACCTGCATGCCGAACAGGCCGGGGATGACCAGGCCGAGCCGGACGCCGCGCAGACCCAGCATCGGGTTCTGCTCGTGCAGCTTGTGCACCGCCTGGAGCAGGCGCAGGTCGTTCTCGTTCGGGTCCTTGCGGGCCTCGGCGAGCGCCACCCGGACCGAGAGCTCGGTGATGTCGGGCAGGAACTCGTGCAGCGGCGGGTCGAGCAGCCGCACCGTGACCGGCAGTCCGTCCATCGACTGGAAGAGCTCGACGAAGTCGCCCTTCTGCAGGGGCAGCAGGGTGGAGAGGGCCTGCTCGCGGTCCTTGTCGTTGTCCGCCAGGATCAGGTGCTCGACCTCCTTGCGGCGCTCCTCGCCGAGGAACATGTGCTCGGTGCGGCACAGGCCGATGCCCTGGGCGCCGTACCGGCGGGCCCGGTTCGCGTCCTCGGCGTTGTCGGCGTTGGCGCGCACCGCGAGGCGGCGGCGGCCGTCGGCGTGCGACATGATCCGGTGCACGGCCTGCACCAGGCCGCCCTGGACGTCGGCGCCGGCGTGCAGGGTGCCCTCGAAGTACTCGACCACCGGGGACGGCAGCACGGGTACCTCACCGAGGTAGACCTTGCCGGTGCCGCCGTCGATGGAGACGACGTCGCCCTCCTCGATGACCAGGCCGCCGGCGGTGGTCATCTTGCGGCGCTTGGTGTCGACCTCGAGCTCCTCGGCGCCGCAGACACAGGTCTTGCCCATGCCGCGGGCCACCACGGCCGCGTGCGAGGTCTTGCCGCCGCGCGAGGTGAGGATGCCCTCGGCGGCGATCATGCCGTCCAGGTCGTCCGGGTTGGTCTCGCGGCGGACCAGGATGACCTTCTCGCCGGAGCGGGACCACTTGACGGCGGTGTAGGAGTCGAAGACCACCTTGCCGATCGCGGCGCCCGGCGAGGCGGCCAGGCCGCGGGCGATCTGCTTGGAGGTGGACTCGGGGGCGAACCGCGGGAACATCAGCTGGGCGAGCTGGCCGCCGGTGACCCGGTGCAGCGCCTCGTCCAGGTCGATCAGGCCCTGGTCGACCAGCTGGACGGCGATCCGGAACGCGGCGGCGGCGGTGCGCTTGCCGATCCGGGTCTGCAGCATCCACAGCTTGCCGCGCTCGATGGTGAACTCGATGTCGCACAGGTCGCGGTAGTGCAGTTCGAGCTTCTGCATGATCGCCATCAGCTCGTCGTACGACTTCTTGTCGAGCTGCTCCAGGTCGGCGAGCTGGAGGGTGTTGCGGATGCCGGCCACCACGTCCTCGCCCTGGGCGTTGGAGAGGTAGTCGCCGTAGACGCCCGGCGCGCCGGTGGAGGGGTCGCGGGTGAAGGCGACACCGGTGCCGGAGTCCTCGCCGAGGTTGCCGAAGACCATGGTGCAGACGTTGACCGCGGTGCCCAGGTCGTTGGGGATGCGCTCCTGGCGGCGGTAGAGGCGGGCCCGGTCGCCGTTCCAGGAGTGGAAGACGGCGTGGATGGCGAGGTCCATCTGCTGGCGCGGATCCTGCGGGAACTCCTTGCCGGTCTCGCGCAGCACGATCGCCTTGAAGGTCTCGACCAGCGCCTTGAGGTCCTCGGCGGTGAGGTCCAGGTCGTTGGTGGTGCCCTTGGCGTGCTTGGCCTCGTCCAGCGCCTCCTCGAAGAGCTCGCCGTCGACGCCCAGCACGGTCTTGCCGAACATCTGGACGAGGCGGCGGTAGGAGTCCCAGGCGAACCGCTCGTTGCCGGACTGGGCGGCCAGGCCGGCCACCGAGGCGTCGGACAGGCCGATGTTGAGGACGGTGTCCATCATGCCCGGCATGGAGAACTTGGCACCGGAGCGGACCGACACCAGCAGCGGGTTGTCGGCCTGGCCGAGCTTCTTGCCCATCTGCTCCTCGAGGCCGGCCAGGTGTCGGCTCACCTCGTCGTTGAGCGAGGCCGGCTCGGCGCCGGTCTCCAGGAAGACCTTGCAGGCCTCGGTGGTGAGGGTGAAACCGGGGGGAACCGGGAGACCGAGGTTGGTCATCTCGGCGAGGTTGGCACCCTTGCCGCCCAGCAGGTCCTTGAGGTCCTTGTTTCCTTCGGTGAAGGAGTAAACAAACTTCTGCGTCGCCGCCACGGGTCGGTCTCCTCGCACGGGGTTGCCCTGACGCCGGAGAACATACCCAGATCGAAGGCTGCTGCGCGCCGTCGATAGGCCGTCCGATCCCCGGAGCCTCGTGTTACCCCCGAGATCAAAAGCTTGTGAAGCCGTTCACCTTTGTTGCTGAAATCGTCCGGCTGACGCTAGCGACCATTCAAGAATTGAACGCATGGACACCCGAAGATCACATAGCCCGGACAGAGGGTAGTGGCAGGCGAACCGCCGTGTTTCCCCGGCTTGATTTCCTGCAGCCAGCGGGCCGGATCCGCACCACTGCCCGTTCGGAAGGCGATTTGGACATCATGGCGTCTTCGGCACCCCTGACTGACCGTCAGTCGCAACTCCGTGTGGCAAGAGTCACGGACGCGGCTCGCTCATCGTACGTATGGAAACTCGTCACATCATCGCGCAACGCGCCGTTTTGCTTGCCGAGAGTGATGAAGATCTGCCAAAAAGGAGCCCTCTTGGCCAGATTGGCCAAGAGGGCTCTGCCATGCCGTCCCAGCGGGGTCGGCGGCCTATTTCTACGTCCCGTATAACTCAGCCGCCAGAGGTGTCCGATTCGGCGTCAATGCTGGGAGTGGCGCAGTCGTACGGATCGTCCAACCAGCCGTCCGGCAGGACCACCCGGCCGTTGCCGCTGGTGCGGCCGCGCGGGCCGTCCGCCGAGTCGGGCCAGCGCTGCTCCTGGTCCACCTCGGCCAGCAGCTCGGCCAGCTCGGCCAGCGAGCTCACCATGGCGAGCTTGACCCGCAGCTGCGAGCCGACCGAGAAGCCCTTGGTGTACCAGGCCACGTGCTTGCGGAAGTCCACCACGCCGCGGTGCTCGTCGTTCATCCACTGACCGAGCAGCTGGGCGTGGCGCACCATGGTGGCCGCCACCTCGGCGAAGCTCGGGCGGACCGGGTCGGTAACGCCCTCGAAGACCGAGACCAGGTCCTTGAAGAGCCACGGCCGGCCCAGGCAGCCGCGGCCGACCACCACACCGTCGCAGCCGGTCTCGCGCATCATCCGCAGCGCGTCGGGGGCCGACCAGATGTCGCCGTTGCCGAGCACCGGGATGTGCGCGGGCACTGCCTCGCGCAGCCGGGCGATCGCCGACCAGTCGGCCTGGCCACCGTAGTGCTGGGCGGCGGTGCGGCCGTGCAGCGCGATCGCGGACACCCCCTCCTCGGCGCCGATCCGGCCGGCGTCCAGGAAGGTGAGGTGGTCGTCGTCGATGCCCTTGCGCATCTTCATGGTCACCGGCAGGTCGCCGGCCCCGGCCACCGCCTCGCGCAGCAGCTCGCGCAGCAGGTTGCGCTTGTAGGGGAGGGCCGAGCCGCCGCCCTTGCGGGTCACCTTGGGGACCGGGCAGCCGAAGTTGAGATCGATGTGGTCGGCCAGATCCTCCTCGGCGATCATCCGGGCCGCCTTGCCGACCGTCGCCGGGTCCACGCCGTAGAGCTGGATCGACCGGGGCTTCTCGCTGGGGTCGAACTGGATCAGCTGCATGGTCTTGGCGTTCCGCTCGACCAGTGCCCGCGTGGTGATCATCTCGCTGACGAACAGGCCGCGGCCGTCGGACTGCTCCCGGCACAGGGTGCGGAACGGGGCGTTGGTGATGCCCGCCATCGGCGCCAGCACCACCGGCGGCCAGACCTGGAGCGGGCCGATCGACAGCGGCGCCGCCGCGGGAACGGCGGCGGGAGCGGACGTGGTCGTCATGCGCGGACCTCGGCGGATTCGGTGGACGGGACTCTCCATTGTCCCCCACCTGGCGCAGCGCCCCGCCTGGCCGCCCAGGGCCTCTCTTGTCGATCAGGTCGCGGTGACGCCTGCGGCCGACGCCGCCGGGCGCGCGTGCTTCGGCGTCGTGCTCCCGGCATGCTCCATCAGAGCGGCCCTAGCCGCCGATGCGCCGCAGCGTCACCGAGCCGGAGTCGGCGCTGGCGGTGATGCTGCTGGTGGAGGAGGGATTGTCCAGGGCGGGGTCGACGTCCCGGCCGCCGGAGCCGATGGCGACAGCCAGCCGGTAACCGGTGCCGCGCGGCAGCGCCGCCCGGAGCGACCCCGAGGCGGCCGCCATCGTCAGCCGGTGCGGCGCGGCCGCGAAGGTCAGATCGGCGGACCCGGAGCTGACCCGGGCGCTCGCCTCGGCCGAGGCGATCCCGCTGCCGGTCACGGAACCGCTGGTCACCTGGGCGGTCAGCCGGCCCGACACGTCGGTCAGCTGGAAGGAGCCGGAGGTGGCGCTCAGGTTGAGGTCACCCGACAGGCCGCTGATGGTGGTGTCGGTGCTGCTGCCCTTGAGCGTCACCGCGGCGGTGGACGGCACCCTGATGTCGAAAGTGGCCGCACAGCCCATCGAGCCGATCGGCACCACGCCGGGGCAGTGCATGGCGATCTTCAGTACGGTGCCGTCCAGTTCGCGGGTGATCCGCGGGCGGCTGAGCGTCCAGTGGTCGATCTGGTTGACCGTGACCGCGCCGTCGGGGCTGGGCATGATCCGGGCGGTGGCGTTCTCCAGCGTCAGCTCCAGGGCGGTGACCTGACTCTGGTAGACGTAGTTGGTGACGCCCGCCTGCTGGGCGACGAGGTGCCAGGTCTGGCCGGCGCCGAGCACCATCAGCAGCGCGGCCGCCAGCAGGCCGACGGCGCGCCAGCGGCGGTACTCCCCCGTCACGCTCAGCCCTCCCCGAGGTACCGCAGCACGGCGAGCACCCGGCGGTGGGTGGCGTCGGCGGTGGGCAGCTCCAGCTTGGTGAAGATGCTGCTGATGTGCTTGGCCACCGCGCTGTCGCTGACCACCAGGGACTCGGCTATCGCGGTGTTGGAGTGGCCCTGGGCCATCAGCTTCAGCACATCGCGCTCACGCGGGGTGAGCCGCTCCAGCGGATCCCGGTGCCGGCGGACCAGCAGCTGGGACACCACCTCCGGATCCAGCGCGGTGCCGCCGGCCGCGACCCGCTGCAACGCGTCCACGAAGTCGTCGACGTTGGCCACCCGCTCCTTGAGGAGATAGCCGACGCCGCTGGTGTTGGAGGCCAGCAGATCGGCGGCATACCGCTCCTCCACGTACTGGGAGAGCAGCAGCACCGCGATCTCGGGCCACTGGCGGCGGATCAGCAGCGCGGCGCGCACGCCCTCGTCGGTGAAGCCGGGCGGCATCCGCACGTCCGTCACTACCACCTGCGGCTGGTGCTCCTCGACGGCGGCGAGCAGCGCCTCGGCGTCGCTGACGGCGGCCACCACCTCGAAGCCCACCGCCTCCAGCACCTTGACCAGGCCCACCCGTAGCAGGACCGAGTCCTCGGCGATCACAGCTCGCACGGCAACTCCACAGTGATGACGGTCGGGCCCCCGAGGGGGCTGCTGATGGTGAGCGTCCCGTCGACCGAGGCGGCGCGCTTGCGCAGCCCGACCAGACCGGTACCGCGGGTGGGGTCGGCGCCGCCGATCCCGTCGTCGGTGATGACGATGCGCAGGGTGGGGCCGAGCTGGCTGACCGACAGGTCCACCCGGGAAGCCTGGGCGTGCTTGGCGACATTGGCCAGCGCCTCGGAGACCACGAAGTAGGCGACCGCCTCCACCGTGGACGCCATCCGCCGCTCCAGCCGGACGTCGAGGCGGACCGGCAGCGGGGCGCGGGCCGCGATGCCGGAGAGCGCCGCATCCAGCCCGCGGTCCTCCAGCACCACCGGATGCAGGCCGCGGACCAGGTCGCGCAGCTCGGCGATGGCGGCCTGGGCCTCCTCATGGGCGTCGACGATCACCTGCATCGCCTCGGGCGACACGTCCTTGAGGGTCTTGCGGGCCAGGCCGAGGTTCATCGCCAGCGAGACCAGCCGCTGCTGGGCGCCGTCGTGCAGATCCCGCTCGATCCGGCGGCGCTCGGCATCGGCCGCGTCGACCACGCCGGCCCTGCTCTCGGCCAGATCCGCCACCCGCTGCTGGAGCTCGCGGGCCCGGCTCGGGCCGAGCAGGGCCCGCGCCGCGCGGCGGTCGATCCGGGCTATTCGCACCAGCAGCCAGGGCGCGGCGAACAGCAGGGCCCCGCCGATCAGCGTGAAGATCAGCACGCTCGGCGTCTGGCCGCCGCCGCGCACCGCGGTGCCGCGCGGCATCATCCAGCCCCAGCCGATCACCGTGCTGAGCAGCACACCGGCGCCGCAGCCGAGCAGCGCCGCGGCCCCGAGCAGCGTCAGCAGCGGGCCGACCACCAGGTGGTAGCCGAGCTGCCGGTAGCTGGACTCCGCGGTGCACCAGGCCAGCAGGCGCCTCGGCCACGGCGTGCCGGGCGGGGCGGCCGGCGGGAGCTCCGGAATGGCCAGCCCGCCCAGGGCGCGGAACCGGCTGCGCTGCGCCCGCGACAACCACCCGGTGAACAGCACCATCAGGGCGGTGCAGGAGAGCCAGAACTGATCGATCGTCAACAGGAACAGCAGGGGCAGCACGAACGGCGCCCCGGCGGCCACCAGCAGCCCCTCGTGGGCGGCCGCCCTGGACCACGGCACCGGCGGCCGGGGGCTGGGCGCGGTGCGGTACTGCTCGCCCGCCTCCCGCACCCAGGCCAGGCTCGGGTGCGCGGCGCCCTGGCGGAGCCGCTCCCGGAGTCGACTGGTGGTCCTGATCACGGCGCCAGCTTAAAGGGCCTGGTCGAGGCCGGGCACGGGTGCGGGGGCTACTCCTGAGGGTGTACCTAGCTACACCCCAAAGACGGGCCCAAGGGCTAACGACGCCAGCGCCCGGAGACGGAAAGCTTGTTGGTGTCAGAGAACCGGCTCCGGCCGGTCCGAGCACGCAGGTCGAGCACGTCAGGGGAGACGGGATGAACACGGTGCGGGAGCTCCGGCAGTCGACGATGCCGGTCGGTCCGATCGGCGGCCCGTGGTCGGTGCGCGCGGTCGCGGGCCAGGCGGGCCGCCCCGCCCTCGAGGTCTACGAGTCGGGTGAGCTGATAGACGTCCTGGTCGCCAGCTCGCTCAACTCCGAGGTGCTGCGCGGCGCTCGGCGCTCCCGCGTCGGCGGCCTCGCCTGGGGTCGGCTGGCGGCCGACGGCTCGGCGCCCGACGTCGCCTTCGCACAGACCCGGGTGCGGGCGCGCTGGGAGCAGACCGAGGCGGTGGTGCTGGCGGGCGGCTTCTGGCTGGCCTGGACGAGCGGGCCGGCGCTGGCGGTGATGGCCCGGCGGGCGGACGGCGGCATCGAGCGGCTGCGGCCGGCCCGGCTGGTCTGACGGGCGGTCACGGAGTCGGCGGGGACTCAGGGCTCAAGGACTCAGGAACTTACGGACTTAGGGAACGGGGGGCGGCACGGTGGGCGCGGTGAAGGTCTCGATGCGGTGGCGGGTGCGGGTGCTCGGCGGTGCGGCGCTGGCGCTGCTGCCGTGGATGGCCGTGCTGGCGCTGACCTTGCGGAATGCGACCGGCTGGGTGCTGCTCGACCTCGGCGAGGCGGTCTGCCTGGCGGGCACGGCGCTGCTGCTGCACCGGGGCAGCGGGCTGCACCGCCCGTTCGCCGCGGGGGCGGCCCTGCTGCTCGTCGGGGACGCCTGCTGGGACATCGGCAGTTCCGCCGCCGACAGCGACCTGTGGGCCGCGCTCGCCATGGCGGCCGGCGCCGAGCTGCCGCTGGCCGCCGTCTGCGCCGCCCTGGTGCTGCGCCGCCGCCAGCCGGCCGGCCTGGCAGCCGGGCGGCCGGCGCTGGCCCTGGCGGCTTGAGGGGATGGTCGCTTGAGGGCCTGGCTGCTTGACGAACTGACCGCTTGAGGAACTGACCGCCGGAGGAACTGACCGCCGGAGGAACTGACCGCTTGAAGGTCTAGCCGCCGGAGGACCTGGCCGGTCAGGAGGCTTGCGCGGGCCGAGCGCCTGAGTCCCTCTGCCGGTCAGGAGACTTGAGCGGCCTGGGTACTGGGGGCCCTTGGTCAGGAGACTCGGGAGGCATGGGTGCCCGATCCCCGTGTCAGTCAGGAGACTTGGGAGGCCTCGCTGCCCCGGAGCGCCGGCTCCGGGAGGGGATCGGCCCGGCGGGCCACCTCCAGCAGGGCGCGCAGCGGGCCGTCGGCCAGCCCCAGCCGGGGATGCCACTTGGCGACGATGCTCACCGGCCGGACCTGCTCGGCCAGCGGCAGCTCGACCAGCTCGCCGCTCTCCAGCTCCCGGGCGACCGCCATCTCCGGCAGCAGGGTGACCCCGCGGCCGTGCCCGGTCAGCCGGAGCAGTGCGGCGAGCGAGCCGGTCACCATCGCGACCTGGGCCCCCACCAGCAGGTCGCGGCCGAACCGGTCCACCAGCATCTCCGAGGTGCACCCCGGCTCGGCCACCAGGAACTCGTACCGCAGCAGCTGCTCAGCCGTCACCGTGCCGACCCGTGCCAGTGGATGGGACGACCCGGCGGCCAGCACCGTGCGGTCATGCCCGACCACCGCGGACGGCCCGAGGACGCGCACCCCCGCGTCGTACTGGAAGGCCACGTCCAGCTCCCCGGCCGTGAACAGCGCATCGAGCTTGGTCCTGCTGCCCACGCTGAGGTCCACCTCGGCGGTGGTGTCCGGCCCGCCCGCGCCGTACTCGAAGGCCGCCAGCACATCCGGCAGCCAGGCGTGCGCCAGCGACTCCTGGGCACCGATCCGCAGCCTGGGTCGCTCGCCGAGCACCGCCCGCCGCATCCGCTCGTCGAGTTCCAGGGCCTCCCGGGCGTGCGGCAGCAGGCGCCGGCCGGCCTCGGTGAGGATGGCTCCGGTGCCGACCCGCAGCAACACGGCCGCCCCGAGCTCCGCCTCAAGCCGCTTGAGCTGCGCACTGACGCTGGACTGGGCGTAGCCGAGCTGCTGGGCGGCGGCCGAGATGCCGCCGTGGTCGGCGACTGCCACGAAGGCGCGCAGGTAGCGGAGGTCCATGGCGACAAGCTTACTGACGGGCCATCGGATTCTCCGATGGGGCCATCGAACTTTGGGCGTCGCCGGAGCGGGGTCGTTCCGGCGAGGGTGACTGCCATGACCACCAAGGCCCTGACCTCGGAAACCCGCCCCTCCCCCACCGACCAACCCACCGCACCGTCACCGCGCCGGTCCCGCCTCGCCTTCGCGGGGATCGCGGCCGGGAACCTCCTGGTGCTGCTCGACACCTCCATCCTCAACGTCGCCGTGCCCGACCTCCAGCACTCGCTGCACCCCGCCCCGGCCGCGGTGCCCTGGGCGGTCGACGCCTACACCGTGGTCTTCGCCGGACTGCTGCTCGCCGCCGGCGTGCTCGCCGACCGCTGGGGCCCGCGCCGGGTCTACCGGGCCGCGCTCGCCGCCTTCGCCGTGCTCTCCACCCTGTGCGCCGCCGCGCCCGAGGTCGGCTCCCTGATCGCCGGCCGGGCCCTGCTCGGCGCCGCGGGGGCCGGCCTGGTGCCCGCCTCTCTGGCCCTGCTGATCGCGCTCAACCCCGACCCGGCCCGCCGCACCCGGGCGATCGGCGCCTGGGTCGCCCTCAGCGGCCTGGGCGCGGCCGGCGGCCCGGTGCTCGGCGGGCTGCTGGTCCAACTCGGCGGCTGGCGGCTGGTGTTCCTGGCCGCACCGCCGATCGCGCTGGGCGCCCTGGCGCTGTCCCGCCTGCTACCCACCCCGCCCCGGCAGGCAGCGCGCGCCCTGGACCGCCCCGGCCTGCTGCTCTCCACGGGTGCCCTGGGCGCACTGACCTTCGGGCTGGTCGAGGCCGGGGTGTCCGGCTGGGGCTCGCTCCTGACCCTGGTGCCGCTGGCTCTGGCGGTGGCGGCGTTCGCCGCACTGACCGTGGTGGAGCGCCGGGTGGCCACGCCGGTGCTGCCGCCGTCCCTGCTGGCCTTGCCCCGGGTGCGGGCCGCCCTGGTGGCCGGCGCCGTCTCCTGCTTCGCCTTCTACGGCGGCCTCTACCTGCTGGACCTGTGGCTGCAGCACACCTACCGGCTCTCGCCGCTCGACGCCGGGCTGGCCTCGCTGCCGCTGACCCTGCCGGTCTGCGTGATGCCCTTCTTCACCGGCCGCCTGGTGGCCCGGCACGGTGCCCGCCCGGTGCTGCTGGCCGGCATGTCGGCCACCGTGCTGGCCGGCCTGCTGCTCCTGTCCGCCACCGGCCACCACCCGCCGCTCGCCTTGGTGCTGGTCGCCGAACTCGCCCTGGCCGCCGCCGGCACCCTCTCCATCCCCAGCGCCGCGGCGGAGATGGCCGTCGCCGCTCCCACCGAGCTGGCCGCCACGGGCCAGGGCGCCCTCAACGGCATCCGCCAGGCCGGCTCAGCCCTGGGCGTCGCCGTCCTCGGCACCATGAGCACCCTCTCCGGCGCCGGCGTGGTGGTACTGGCTGCCGGGGTGCTCGCCGTGGCGCTCGTCGAACGGGCGACCGCCAAGCATGCATAACGCCAAAAGGGTGTTGCCCAGCCGAACCCCCTCGGCGGGGGAACCCCGTGCATCGCACCGGAAAAGGGGCACTCCCCCGCCGAACCCCTCGGCAGGGGAGCCCCCTTGTCGCCGCACAGCGCTAGATCCGCTCCGGCGCCCGCAAGCCCAGCAGGGCGAGGCCCTGGGCGAGGGTGGCGGCGGTGAGCCGGCAGAGCGCGAGCCGGTTGGCGCGCAGGGCGGGGGTGTCGGCCTTCAGGACCGGGCAGGCGCCGTAGAACTCGGTGAACGCCTTCGCCAGCGAGAACAGGTACCCGCACAGCCGGTGCGGCTCCAGTTCCTGGGCGACCTCGCGCAGTACGGCGTCCAGGCCGTCCAGCAGCAGGATCAGCGCCCGCTCGGCCGGGTGCAGCGGCAACGACGGGTCCACCGAAGGCAGTTCGTCCGCTGGAGCAGCGCCCGCCTTGGCCAGGATGGCCCGCACCCGGGCGTGCGCGTACTGCAGGTAGACACCGGTGTTGCCCTGCAGCGAGACGATCTGCTCAATGTCGAACACATAGTTCTTCGCCCTGGAGGTGGACAGGTCGGCGTACTTGACGGCGCCGATCCCGGCCGCCTGCACCACCTGCTCCAGTTCGTCGCCGGTCAGGTCGTGCGGCTTGTCTGCCATGACCTCCCGCACCCCCGCGACCGCCGCGTCCAGTAGCGTGGCCAGCCGCACGGTGTCACCGGACCGGGTCTTGAACGGCGTGCCGCCCGGGCCCATCACGGTGCCGAAGGGCACGTGCACCGCCTCGACGTGCTCCGGCAGCCAGCCGGCCCGCCGTGCGGTGGCGAAGACCATCCGGAAGTGCATCGCCTGCCGGGCGTCGACCACGTACAGGATCCGGTCGGCGCCGAGCTCGTCGACCCGGTGCCGGATGGTGGCCAGGTCGCTGGCCGCGTACCCGTAACCGCCGTCCTGCTTGCGCAGGATCAGCGGCACCGGCTCCCCCTCGGGCCCGGTGATGTCGTCGAAGAATACGCAAGAAGCGCCGCCGCTCTCCACTGCGATCCCGGCATCCACCAACTCCTGGACCAGGTCCGGAAGTTCCGCGTTGTGCCGGGATTCGGCGTCGATGTCCTGCGGGGTCAGCAGCAGGCCCATCCGGTCGTAGAGCTGCTGGAATGCCTCGGTGGAGACCGCCACCAGCTCCTGCCAGACCGCCGTGGTGGCCGCCTCGCCGCTCTGCAGCGCCACCACCCGCAGCCGGGCCCGCTCGGCGAACTCGGGGTCGCCGTCGAAGGCTTGGCGGGACGTCTTGTAGAGCGCGTCGAGCGCCGAGACCTGCCCGCTCGGGTCGGCCTGCCGCCAGTTCAGCTCGGGGTGCTCGACGAGGTACTGGATCAGCATGCCGAAGTTGGTTCCCCAGTCGCCGAGATGGTTCTGCCGAACCACGTCGGCGCCGAGGAAGCCGAGCACCCGGGCCAGCGAGTCGCCGATCGCATTGGTCCGCAGGTGCCCGACGTGCATCTCCTTGGCGATGTTCGGGCCGGAGTAGTCGACCACGAACCGGGTGCCGGTCAGCGGCTCGCCGACGCCGAGCCGCTGCCGGGGGTCGGCGAGCCGGGATTCGACCTGCTGCCAGATCCAAGCGTCCGCCAGCACCAGGTTGAGGAACCCGGGGCCGGAGAGCTCCACCGCCAGCGGACCGTCCGCCGCCAACTCCCGAGCCAGCCCCTGGGCCAGCTCCCGGGACGCCAGCCCGGCCGGCTTGGCCAGCGCCAGCGCCACGTTCGACTGGAAGTCCGCGTGCTCGGAGGGTCGGACCAGCGGGTCCCGCTCGGCCAGCTCGCGCGGCAGCACGCGGGCCATGGCGGCCGACACGGCGTGCTCTGCAAGGCTGATCGCGGCAAGGACCTCGGTCACGGTGGGACTTCCTCTCGGGGCTTGGGCCAGGTATCGCCGCATGCTAGGGGCCGACGGCAGCCCGGGCCGAGCGATTTTCCGATGGGCCCGCCCGTCAAAAGCGGGCAGGTTCCGATGGGCCCGCCCGTCAAAAGCGGGCAGGCTCCGGTGGGCCCGCCCGTCAAAAGCGGGCAGGTTCCGGTGGGCCCGCCCGTCAGCGGAACGCGGGCAGGTTCCGCCGCGCCCAGTCGGCGAAGGGCCGAGCCGGGCGGCCGAGCAGCTTCTCGACATCGGGGCTGATCCGCTGCTCGGCCGGGGTGGGCGCACCGAGGATGGCCAGGGTGGTGTCGACCACCGGCTCCGGCATCAACCGCAGCAGCTGCGCCCGGGCCTGCTCCTCGGTCTGCTCGACGAACTCCACCGGCTCGCCGAGCAGTTCACCGAAAACGGCGGCCTGCTCGCGCGGCGCGCTCAGCCCCGGACCGGTCAACTCGTAGGCCTGGCCCGCATGTCCGTCCTCGCACAGCGCCACGGCCGCCACCTCCGCGATGTCGGCCGGGTCGACCAGCGGCAGTCCCACGTCACCGAACGGCGCCTCGATGGTGCGCCGGGTGCGCACCGACTCGGCCCAGGCGAAGGCGTTGGAGGCGAAGGCGCCGGGCCGCAGCACCGTCCAGTCCAGGCCGGACGCGTACACCGCCTCCTCGGTGGCGCGCATCACGCCGCCGTGCGAGGGGGAGTCGGGCCGGGTCACCACGCCGAGGCTGGACAGCAGCACCACCCGCCGCACCCCGGCGGCCTTGGCCGACGCCAGGATGCCGGCGGCGCGCTGGGCCTGCCCGCCGGCACCGCCGTCGTGCAGGAAGAGCGCCTCGGCGCCCTCGAACGCGGACCGCAGGCTCTGCGGATCGGCCAGGTCGGCCACCTGGTGGCGGACCCCGGCGGGCTGCGGGGCCGCCGAGCGGGACACCGCGACCACCTCCCCGGCCCGCCGTTCGGCCAGCGCCGCCACCAGCGGTCGGCCCACGTTACCGGTCGCTCCGGTCACCACGATCATCTTTGCAACTCCCATGCTGATCAGCCCCGTTGCGGGCCGTTTCGGTCAACGGGAGGACGCTAACAGCATCGATATAGTAGGTACCTAGAGGAAAGTGACTATGCCGAAGGGGAGTTGGCGTGGAAATGGAGAACGACGCGGCGAGCGGTCCGGAATTCGCCTGCCCGATCGGGCCGGTGGTGGACATCGTGTTCAGCCGCTGGACCACACCGATCCTGTGGACCCTGCACACGCACGGTCGCCAGCGGTTCGTTGAGGTGCAGCGCCGGATCGCCTCGATCACCCCCAAGGTGCTCACCCAGCGGCTGCGCCAACTGGAGCGCGACGGCCTGATCGTGCGCACCTACCACCCCGAGGTGCCGCCGCGTGTGGAGTACGAGATCAGCGAGCTCGGCCGCAGCCTGGCCCCGGTCTTCGCCCACCTGACGGACTGGGCCACCGCCAACCTCCCCCAGGTGGCGCAAGCCCGCGAGGAGTACGACGCGCAGCCGTAGCGGCGGGACGACCTGAGCACAATCCGCAACAGGAAGCACACTGAACCCTTTGACATCGAGCCACGTACTACGTCACTTTAGTAGTCGACTGACCGTCGGTTACCGGATCGTCACTGGGGGGACCAGCACGTGAACAAGATCGTCGCTGCCATAGTCGGGGCCGTTTGCGGCCTGGCGCTCGTCATAGGCGGGGCCGCCTGGGCGTCCGACAGCGGCAAGCCCAAGGCGCCGGCGCAGGCCGGGCTCTCCGCTGCTCTGCCGCCCGGCGGCAACACTGGCGGCTGCTGCTGACGCCACAACTCCCGTGCGGTGCCGCCGCGTTCGACGTGGCGGCACCGCACGGGGCGGCAACCGGGCGCTACTCGGTGCGCAGCGCCTCGGCGATCGGCAGCCGGGCCGCACCGCGAGCCGGCACCAGGGCGCCGAGCAGGGCGATACCGACTCCGGCCAGCGCGAGGCCGATCAGCTGCGGCACGTGCCAGACGTCCTTCATGGCCTCCGAGAACACCATGATCGGGATGTGGTCCACGATCAGCCGGTGCACCAGGATCCCGAGCGGCACGCCGATCGCCGCACTGGCCAGGCCGAGCCCGGCCACCGAGGTGAGCGTCATCGCCACGACCTGACGTGGCGTCATGCCGATCGACTTGAGCATCCCCAACTCCCGCCGCCGCTCGCGCACGGTGAGCAGCACGGTGTTGAAGACGCCGAGCGCCGCGACGCTGCCGAGCAGGATGCTGAACACCGTGGTGAACCCGACCACCGACACGGTCGGGGCCGTGGCGCCGGACGGCGTCTGCACGGACGGGTAGAGCCCGGGATCGATCGCCTGAACCGCCTTGGCGTAGGCCGCACTGTCCGTGCCCGGTGCGATGCGCACCTCGTAGGAGTTGACCCGGGGCTGCGGGGTGAGGTCGAGCGCCGTCTGCCAGTTGGACGTCACCACGCTGGCGTTCCCCTCCAGCGGCTCGCCGACGATGGCCACCGACAGCTGACGCCCGGCCAGTTCCAGGGTGACCCGGTCGCCGAGGTGCAGCCCGTGCTGCGCCAGGAAGGCCGGCCCGGCCACCACCTCGTTCGGCCCGGTGGGCAGACGGCCGACGGTCACGTTGGCCTCCCGTTGCCAGTCGTCACCGCCGTAGAAGTCGGCGTACACCGACTGGCTGGATCCGGTCATGCTGACCAGGGTCAGGTACCGGCGGGTCAGCAGCCTGGTCCCGGGCAGGGCGCGCAGCCGGGCCTCGATCTCGTCCGGGCTCAGCTTGGGTTCCTGCTGGCGGTCGGTGGCCTGCCCCAGGTCCACCTCGACCCCGGTGCCGACCGGCGGCGATCCGCTCCGACCGGCGGCGAGGATGGTGCTGCTCAGCCCGGTGGCCAGCGTCACCGCGGTGACACCGAGCACGATGGCGGCCATGGTCAGCGCGGTCCTGGCCGGGCGGGCGAACGGCTGGCCGAGGCCCAGGCTCACGGCGCGCGGCAGCCCGGACCCGCTGAGCGCCCGCTGCACCCGCAGCCCGCGCCCGGCCCGCGGCGCGCTGCCGGCGGCGATCGCCCGGGTGGCGGAGAGCCGCCCGGCACGCAGCGCGGGCACCAGGGCGGCGAGCGCGACCAGCACCGGCATGCCCACGACACAGCTGAGCGGCGCCCAGAGGACCGGGTGCGTGACGTCGGCGGTGCCGGTGGCGATACCGGCGAACGCGACATTCATGAACGGCACCGCCAACGCGGCCCCGACCAGGCTGCCGAGCACCGCCCCGGCCAGTGCGGGCACCAGGAGCATGCCCAGATAGACGGCGACCACCTGGCGCGGGGTGAAGCCGATCGCCTTGAGCACCCCGATGTGCCGGAAGCCGGCGACCACCGCACTGCTCACCACATTGCCGACGAGCAGCACCGCGATCACCAGGCCGAGCACCCCGAAGGCGGTCAGCAGCGGCAGGAAGGAGTCAGCCCCCGCCGAGAACTGCTGCTTGAGCGTCAGATAGGTCTGCGCGCTGGCCAACGCACCGGTCGGGAGACCTGCAGTGGCCGTGCCAAGCGAGGCGTGGAGTTGCTGGTCGGTGTCGGCCGCGGAGAAGCGGTAGAGCATCTGGTACGCCGTCGGATGCAGCGCGGCCATCTCCTCCGGGGTCACCCAGCCACGGGCTGACTGGCTCATGCTGGCGGCCCAGCCGACCACGGTCAGTGGCGGCATCCCCTTGGGCGTGATCTTGACGCCCAGCTGGCCGCCGGAGAAGTCGTTGTTCTCGATCACGATCTCGCCGGGCCCGGTGGCCCAGCGACCCGCCCGCAGTTCGACCCGGTCCACCGGCCCGCCCGGATCGGCACGGCCGACCACGGTGATGGAGCCGGGGGCGTAGCCGAGCCAGTCGCCGGGCATCTCCAAGGTCGTCTCGGCGAACGGCCCGGCGGCGGCCTGCACGCCGGGTCGGTGGGCGGTGCCGGCCAACTGCGCCGGCGTGGTGGTGGCGGCGTTGAAGCTCGCCACCACATGGGCGCCGCGCTGCTTGCCGAAAGCGTCGTCGAAGGGCGCTCTGGTCACGGCGAGCACGGAGAGCGCGAGCACCACCGTCACGGTGCAGCCGAAGACGACCAGTCCGATCACGGTGGTCTGCAACTTGCGCCGCCGCACCGCGCCGCGCGAGGCCCGCCACACCGCGCTCATGCGCCCACCTCGCTGCACTCGGTACGGACGTCACGCAGGCGAACCCAGCTGGTGTCGCGAATGCTCATGCGCTCGGCTCCAGCATGGTCTCGCGGGCCACCCGGCCGTCGGCGACCTCGACCAGGCGGTTGGCACAGCGGTGGGCCAACTGCGGGTCGTGGGTGACGATCAGCAGCGTCTGCCCGATCTGGTTGAGGTCGATCAGCAGGTCCATCACCTGCTCCCCGGAGCGGCTGTCCAGCGCCCCGGTCGGCTCGTCGGCCAGCAGCAGCGCCGGCCGGTTCATCAACGCCCGTGCCACCGCGACCCGTTGGCGCTGTCCACCGCTGAGCACCGCCGGATAGGCGTCCTTGCGGTCGGCCACCCCGAGTTCGTCGAGCAGTTCCAGGGCGCGGCGGCGCGCCTGCCGGGCCGAGACGCCGGTGAGCTGGGCGGCCAGCGCCACGTTGTCCAGTGCCGGCAGGTCGTCGATCAGGTTGAAGAACTGGAAGATCATGCCGATGTGGCGGCGCCGGAACAGGGCCAGGCCGGTCTCGTCCAGCGCGCCCAGGTCCTGACCGTGCACCTCGACGGTGCCGGCGGTGGCCCGGTCCAGCCCGGCCGCCAGGTTCAGCATGGTGGACTTGCCGCAGCCCGAGGGCCCCATCACGGCGACCGCCTCGCCGGCCCGGATCTCCAGGTCGAGGCCGTCCAGCGCCTTGGTGTCGCCGTACTCCTTGTGGACGTCGGACAGTCGCACCACGGTGTCCCGGCCCCCGGTCGCTCCGGGGGTCGACACCGCCGTCAGCTTGTGGTCAGTGGTCATGGCACGACGCTAGAAGGGCCTGGCCCCGCCGGTCATCCCGCTTGGGATGTAACCGTCGTCGCAGGTCATCCCACGGATGTACCTGACTGCACCTCCGGTGTGATGCGGCAGGCACCGGCCGACTGAAAGACTGACCGGGTGGGGGATTCCTGGGACAGCGGACTGCTCGGCGCGCTGGTGGTGGCATGCGCCGTCGCGGCCGGATTCAGCCTGGCCTGGCAGCGGGCCCACCGCCGGTACCAGGAGGCCGTCGGGGAGCGCGGCTGGCTGCTGGAGCGGGAGCGGGCGGCCGCCGCCGAGGCCGCGGTGGGCGCCGAGCGGGCCCGGATCGCAGCCGAGCTGCACGACATCGTCAGCCACAACGTCAGCCTGATGGTGGTTCAGGCCGGGGCCGCCCGCGAGGTGCTGGCGACGATGCCGGACGAGGCGGCCACCGCGATGAGCGCCGTGGAGAGCGCCGGCCGCGATGCGATGACCGAGCTGCGCCAGTTGCTCGGCCTGCTCGCGCCGCGTGCGGACGGCGCCGACGATGTCGACGAGCCGCGCGAGACCGCGCAGTTGGCGCCGCAGCCGAGCATGAGCGGACTCAGCCGGCTGATCGACCGGTTCGCCTTCGCCGGGCTGCCCGTGGAGGTGCGGGTCTCCGGCGAGCCGCGCCCGCTGCCGCCCGGGATCGACGTCACGGCCTACCGGATCATCCAGGAGGCGCTGACCAATGTGCTCAAACACACCGAGGGGGCGAAGGCAACGGTGATGGTCAGCTATGACCACCGCAATCTGCGGGTCGAGGTGCTGAACACCGGTCCGACCGTGCTGGGCGGGTCGGCGGCCACCGATTCCCGGCCGACGGCGAAGCGAGCGGACGGCGCGGGGCGCGGGCTGATCGGCCTGCGCGAGCGGGTCGGTGTCTACGGCGGCGACCTGGACGCCCGGCGGCGCCTCGGCGGCGGCTACCGGGTCCGGGCCCGGCTCCCGTTGGACGGGCAGTGACCGGCGCCCCGGCCGCCGAGCTCGCGGCCACCGAGCAGCGTCGCCCCCGCGTGGTGATCGCCGACGACCAGGAGCTGGTCCGCACCGGCTTCCGCATGATCCTCACTGCCCGGGGCATCGACGTGGTCGGCGAGGCTGCCGACGGCGCGGAGG
Organism: Kitasatospora sp. GP30; assembly: GCF_029892145.1. NCBI lineage: Bacteria > Bacillati > Actinomycetota > Actinomycetes > Kitasatosporales > Streptomycetaceae > Kitasatospora > Kitasatospora sp. GP30. The sequence goes on along the minus strand of NZ_JARZAH010000002.1, from coordinate 170,036 downwards.
CGGTGGCGGCCGTCCTCCGACTCCAGCCCGACGTCGCCCTGTTGGACATCCGGATGCCCGTGCTGGACGGCTTGGAGGCGGCCCGGCGGATCATCGCCCAGGCGCCGTCCTGCAAGGTGATCATGCTGACCACCTTCGATCTCGACCAGTACGTCTACGCCGCCCTTCAGGCCGGGGCCAGCGGCTTCCTGCTCAAGGACGTCACCTCGGCCCATCTCGCCGCCGCCGTGCGCCTGGTCGGCACCGGGGACGCCCTGCTCGCGCCGTCCATCACCCGCCGCCTGGTGGAGCGCTTCACCGGGCCGACCTCGGCAAAGCCACAACAGAGCGCCACACCAACGCGGTTGGCGCCGCTCACGGCCCGCGAGCGCGAGGTGATGAGCCTGGTCGCCCGCGGCCTGTCCAACAGCGAGCTGGCAGAGCGCCTGACGCTCAGCGAGGCGACCGTGAAGACCCATGTGGCACGGATCTTCTCCAAGCTGGGGCTGCGCGACCGGGCCCAGGCGGTGGTCCTCGCCTATGAGACCGGCCTGGTCACACCCGGCGCGACGTAACGGCGGTGGCCGTCACCCAGAGCAGGAGCAGCACACCGGAGACGTACGCCGCCGGGGCAAGTGCCGTGCTGAGCAGCAGATAGCCGACTCCGGAGACCGTGATCGCCACGGCCAGGGCCAGACCCGTCCAGTCGATCCAGTCGGCCGACCGGGACCGCACGGCGGGCCCGGAGGCGAGGAGCGCGGTCGCCGCCAGCAGCAGCATCTTCACGCCGTCCAGCCGGTTGAGCAGGGCGAACGCGGTGTGGGCGGCGGCCCCTTGATGCTCGGGGGCGAGGTACGCGGCCAGGTGCACGCCGAGCGCGCACTGCACCAGGGAGACCGCGACCGCCGCATAGCCGGTGAACCGTGCGGGCCGCCGTAGTCTGCCGGCCACCACCGCCGCCAGGGCGAGCCCGGCGATGCCCTGGGTGGCGACGTACTGGGTGATCGCCACTGAGGTGTGCCCGGCGAGGCCGGCCAGCACCTCGGGGCCGGTCGCGGCGACGGACGGGTTGGTCGGCCAGACGGACAGGCCGGTCACCCAGGCGACGAGGTAGGTGATCCCGGCGATGCGGACGGCGGCACGGACGGCGGCGCTGCGAGTGCGGGTGGCCGGGGCGGTGACGGCGTGACTGGTCATGATGCTTCTCCTTCAGGGGCGTTGACGTCAGCGGCAGGGACGTTACGGTCAGCAGGTGAACAGCCAGGTGGCCGAGGCCAGGTGGATCAGGGCGAGGCCGACGCAGCTGGCGGCCATCGGGCGGTTGCCGCGCTGGGCGCCGACCATGGCATCCCCGACCTGGGCCAGCCCGGCGACCACCAGCACGGGCGCCTGCGCCGCGGCCGAGCCGGCGAGCAGCACCACCAGGGTGACCAGGCTCAGCGGCAGCGCCCGGGCGGCGTAGGCGCCGAGGAAGAACGCTCCCCCGGCGCCGAGTTGCTCGCCCTCGGCCAGCGCGACGGACGGCCGGACCAGCCCGACCAGCGAGGAGCCCCCTGACAGCAGAGCCACCGCGGCATTGACGGCGACCAGCACGATCTGCATGCTCTTCTCACTTCAAATCATTCGAACTCTGAATCATTGGTTTGATTGTATGCTTCGAGACATGGACGAAGTCAAGGGCAGCACAGGGGACGCCGGGATCCCCAGCACGGTCGTGTTCCGACTCGGCACCCTGGGGACGGTCGCGGCCGACCGGTTCGCGGCCGCCATCGAGCCGCTGGACCTCAAGCCCAAGCACGTCGGCCTGATGGCCTCACTGGCCCATGGGGAAGCGTCGGCGTCACAGCAGGAACTGGCCGGCCGACTCGGCGTGGTCCCCAGCCTGGTGGTCTCGCTGGCCGACCATCTCGAACGCCTCGGCGCCGTGCAGCGAGTCCGCGACCCCGGCGACCGCCGACGCCAGATCCTCACCCTCACCGACCAGGGCCGCGCATTGCTGGCTCAATGCACGGCCACCGCAAGGGAGTTGGACGAGCGGTTCACCGCCGTGCTTTCGGCGAAACAGCGCGCGGCGCTTCAGGAGGCGCTCGCCATCCTGGCGGCGGAGGCGGGCCTGCCAACGAACTGACGGGCAGGGTGAGCGATTTACCTACCCTCAGGGGTGAACTACCTGCCGCTGAACGCACTTGCGCCGCCGCACCCACGGTTCGAGCTCCCTTCAGAGGCTCGATCGTGAGGCGGCGGCGCAAGGTTCGGTCCCGGACGGGACCGCGAAGGAACTACCGGTCTACTGGTCCGCTATCGGATCAGGAGGCCAACTTGCCCATGGCGTGGATCTCCTGGACGTCGCCGGTGTCGAAGAAGCTCCACGGCACATTGACGAAGCCGCCGTCGCCCCAGCTGTTGCCCCAGCTGTTCTCGATCCGGACACCCTGGTCGTTGTAGCCGACGATGGTCACCTCGTGGCCGCCGACGATCGGGTCACTGCCGGAGTCCCCGGGCGTGTAGCTGTAGTCCGAGGCGGTCTGGGCGTTGAGGTCCATGAAGGACTGGTGCACCTGGAAGCCGATCGGCACCGGCATGCCCTTGGATATCGCGTCCTCGATGGCCGACCGGGCAGCCGGGCCGCTGGTGGGCAGCTCGGTGAAGCCCGAGAGCTTGTAACCGGCGGCGCTGGAACGCTCGTTGTCGTCCGGCTGGGTGGTGTAGTCGAAGTCGCCCTGCCAGTAGTCGGACTTGGTGTCGATGCCCTGCTGCTGCTCCATCGGCAGCGCGACGCTCGCATAGGTGCCCGTGTCGTTGCCCTGGGCGATCTGCGAGTAGATGAACATCGGCGCCATCGGCGCACCGCTGAGGCCCTGCTCGTTCATCAGGATGCCGTAGCCGGTGTAGCCCGTGGCCCAGGTGACGCAGGCGCCGACCTGGCCCTGGTCACCCGGCGCCAGGGCGTACTGGCTCAGATCCGCGCTGGCCGGCGCCGCACCGGCGCGCGCGAACGGGGCGATCGCGCTGAGGTCGGCCGTGGCGGCGGCACGCATCGCGTGCGGGTGGGCCTTGAGAGCCGCCAGGTCGAGGCCCGTCGCGTAGTGGTGGTGGGTGTGATGGGCCGCCGGGCGGGCGTCCGGGGTCACCGCGGTAGCGGCGGTCGCCGTGGACGCGACGGTCAGGCAGGACAGCACCAGAGCGGTGCCGACGCCGATGGCTTGACGCATGCGCATGCGTGAGCTCCTTGTGGGGGTCGCCAGTTGATTGGGGTGCAACCGGCACGCCGGGTCGCCACACGTGCAGGTGGGACGACACGGAGAAGTGAACGTGGGGGTAGCACAGATGACGTGGGGTCACGTGCACTGGCGATCACCTTAGATGAAATTCTCATGAACATGCCAGGGTTAAAACATGCCAATGACGGGATGCCGCCAAAGTGAGACGGGGTACTGGCGCTTGGGGTGGGTCGGAGGGGGTCCCATTGCAACTGCCCTGCCAGGGGCCCCGGGTGACAGGCCGCTCCTCCGGCGCGCTAGCCTGCACTGCGTGATCATCTTCCGCGAGGCCGGGCCGCAGGACTTGACGGACGTGCTGCGCCTCTACGGTCAACTCCATCCGAACGACCCTGAGTTGGCGAACGGGGTGGCTGCGATGACCTATGCGCGGATCCTGGAGTCACCGGGCCTGCGCCTGTTCGTACTTGAGCGAGACGGAGCCGTCGTCGCCACCACGTACCTGAACGTGATCCCGAACCTCACCCGGTCCGCCGCGCCGTACGCGGTCATCGAGAACGTCGTCGTCGACGCGACCCTGCGGGGCACCGGCCTGGGCAAGCAGATCATGGCGGGGACGTTGCAGGCGGCATGGGACGCGGGCTGCTACAAAGCGATGCTGATGACCGGCTCGCGCACCCCCGCGACGCACGCCTTCTACCGCGCATGCGGGTTCTCGCCCGACGCCAAGACGGCATACCTCGCCCGTCCGGCCTGATAGCGGCGCCTGCGGATCGCCGTCAGCGAGCGTAGTAAGTTCGCCGAAGCCGTACTTGCGGGCGCCGAGGCCAACCGTCACTGACTGTGCCGATCAAGCGCCTCCATCGCCGCCTCACCACCACCCGCCCGCAGCCGTGCCCGCTCGGCTGGCCGAACTGCCCCTTCTGCACGGCGAGGTGCACCATGACCTCCCCGCTCCCAGAGCCGCGCAAGCGTCAGCGGCACCAGATGACCATGCACGTCTTCGACGTCACCAGCACCGGCAGGTGCATCGACATCTCCTACACGACCGTCTCGCCGACCTGGCCGTACTCGATCGAGATCGACAGCCGCGGGCCGGACTGCCGCTGCCGCCGCTGCCGCCGCCGCAAGCCGGCCAAGAGGAACTGACAGGACTGGGTGGCGGCCCTCTCCCTTCTCCGCCGGCCCGTTGAGTGGGCCACGGGGAAGGGGCCAGCAGGGTTGATGTCGGACGACCATTCCTTGGACCTCAACGCCCCTGATGCTCGGCGTTCGGGTTCGCGCACAGGGCGTCGTCGACCAGCTTGCTCTCGGCCTGTTCCACGTGCTGGACATCGTCCGCGGAAACGGCGAGGACGCCCGACAGCGAGACCGTGACGCTGCGCCGGCCGTCGGCGGTGACGCCGGCGGCGCTGATCCAGCCGGAATCGCCGCCCTCGTGGCCCCAGTACACGCCGCCGCAGGACAGCGGGCGTGAGAAGAGTCCCAGCCCGTCGCGGGCGCCCGGCAGGAGCTGCTCGAAGTCCTCGTTGACCGGGGTGGTCTGCTTCATCTGCGCCAGCTGCGCCGGTGGTAGGAGCCGGCCGCCGAGCAGGGCGCGGAAGAACCGGTCGAGATCGGCGGTGGTGGAGACGAGCCCGGCCTCTCCGTTGGTGCCCTGGCCGATCTGTTCGGTGACGTCCACGAGCGGCTCGCCGGCCTTGAACCTCTGGTAGGTCTCGGCATGCGGCTGGGGCAGCGTGGGTGAACTACCCGGCCAGAAGGTGTGATCGAGGCCGAGCGGCCGGACGATCCGATCCCTCACCTCCTCGTGCCAGGGGTGCCCGGTGACCCGGTCGATGATCATGCCGAGCAGGACGTAACCCGTGTTGTCGTAGCTCCAGTCCTTGCCGGGCTGGAAGTCCGGGTGGTGGCTCATCGCCCGGGCGACGGTCTGCTCGGGTGTGTAGGTGTCGTACCGGTGCTGGTAGAAGTCCTCCGCCGAGGTGTAGTCCGGGTAGTCGTCGTGGATGCCGCTGGTGTGCTGCAGCAGTTGGCGAACGGTGATCGCGCGACCGTCATTGCCGTTTCCTGACACCACGCCCGGCAGCCATCGCGCGACCGAGTCGTCCAGGGAGAGCCTGCCGTCGCCCGCGAGTTGCAGGATCACGGTGGCCACGAACGTCTTGGTGATGCTGGCTATCCGGAAGTAGCCATCCTGAGAGACTGTCTGATGGTCCATCAGATCAGCGATGCCGCTGGTGGCGGTCATGTTCCGCCCGCCGGAGGTGACCAGGCGAGCCTGCACTCCCGTCACGCCGACTGCGGTGATCGCATCGGTGTCACGCTGCAACTGGGTTCGGCCATCGTGCTGTTGGGCGGCCATCGCGCCGGGCACACAGGTGGAAAGGATTCCGGTCACGATGGTGACCAGCGCCAGGTTCCGTCGGCTGGGCCGGCCGCGCCGCCGTGGTGAACGAATCGGTGAACTCTTCATGGGCGTTGACACTAGGTCTGGCTGAGGTGAGCAGACGGTACCCCTGGCCAGTGGGAAAAAGGGGTAGTGGGCTGTAGTGCCAGGCTCGGTCGCCATGGCTCAGACTTGTGCGAATGAACAACCAAGGGACCAGTCGGTTTTCAGCGATGTGGCGAGGTCTGGGCTATCTCCTGGGAAGCCTGCTCACCAGTGCGGTCGCCATGCTCGCGCTGCCGGTACTCATCGTCCCGGCGGTGGCTCGCGCGTGGGCGTCCTGGCATCGTCGCCGCGCCGACCGGCTACTGCGTTCTCCGCGTTCAGGTCCCGTCCGTGCCGGTACGTGGCGTGTTCTCGGGTGGCTGTGCGCATGCATCGTGAGCAGTCTGGCGTTCGGGCTCGTCGCGGTGCTGTGCGCAGGCAACGCGGTGGCCACGGCCATCACGGTGCCCCTGTGGTGGGCGTTGCCCGCCGGCACCCGCGCGGGCGGTTTCGGCGCCGGTGTCCCACTCTCCGGGTGGGGCACGGCGTTGACCCTGGGGACCGCACAGTTCGTCATCTTCGCGGCCCTGACCTACTGGCTGGTTCCACCGCTGGCCCGCCTACACGCCCGGATCTGTGGTGCGTTGCTGTCCCCCTCGGCCGCCGAAAGTCTGGCGCAGCGAGTGGAGACGCTGACCGAGACCCGAGCCGACGCCATGAACGCGCACGGCGCGGAACTCCGCCGGATCGAACGTGACCTGCACGACGGCACCCAGGCCCGGCTGGTGGCCATCGCGATGCGGCTGGGCGTGGCCCGTGAGTTGCTGAGCGAGGACCCCCAGACGGTGGTCAGGCTCTTGGCGGAAGCACATGAGAACACCGAGGAGGCGATGGCGGAGCTTCGTGCGGTACTACGGACGATCTACCCGCCGATCCTCGCCGATCGCGGCCTCGTCGGGGCGTTGGCCGCGTTGGGCACCCGATCGGCGATCGACACCACTCTCGATGTCGGCGACCTCGGCACGATCCCCGCCGCGGTCGAGGCCGTGGCCTACTTCACGATCGCCGAGGCGCTCACCAATGCCGCCAAGCACAGCCAGGCCACCCGGGCCACCGTCCGCGTCGCACGCCGCGGAGACCGGCTGTCGATCGAGGTCAGTGACGACGGGGTCGGCGGCGCCGATGAGACGCTGGGTACCGGGATCGCCGGAATCCGCCGCCGTGTCCTGGCACTCGATGGCACCGTCCACCTCCACAGCCCCAGCGGCGGCCCGACCACGATCACTGTGAGCCTGACGTGCGGGTCGTGATCGCCGAGGACAACGTCCTGCTGTCCAACGGACTGGAACTCCTGCTGACCGCCAAGGGCTTTCACGTCGCCGCGATCACCCAGGACGCCCCCGGCTTCGTCGCCGCCGTCACCGAACACCGGCCGGACGTCACCATCGTCGACGTACGGCTGCCGCCGACCTTCCGTGACGAGGGCATCCACGCCGCCATACAGGCCCGCCGCCGACACCCCGGGCTGCCCGTGCTCGTCCTCTCCCAATACGTCGAGCAGCAGTACGCCGGTGAGCTGATCTCCGATGGGCGCGGCGGCGTCGGCTACCTCCTCAAGGACCGGGTGAGCCGGGTGAGCGAGTTCACCGACGCGCTGCGGCGGGTCGCCGCCGGCGGAACCGTCATGGACCCGGAGGTGATCGGGCAGCTCCTCACCCGTCCCACCCACGACCCGATTGCCGCCCTCACGCCACGCGAACGCGAGGTTCTCGCCCTGATGGCCGAAGGAAAGGACAACGCCGCGATCGCGGCCCGGCTCGTCATCACCGACAACGCCGTCCACAAGCACATCGGCAACATCTTCGCCAAGCTCGGCCTCTCGCCGGCCGACAGCGGCCACCGCCGCGTCCTCGCAGTCCTCACCTATCTCAGCCGCCACTGACCAAGGGGAGCCGGCTGACACCAGGGCCGCCCGCCACGCGCGTTACGTCGTCACACGCCGGGCTTGGCCCTACTCTTGCCGCAGGTACGAACCCAGGGAGGGCACGGCATGGATCCGGTATCGGTGGGGCTGCTGGTCGCGTTGGCGGGGGGCGCCGGCGGGGAGATGGGCAAGTCGGCGTGGTCGGGGCTGTCCGCGCTGGTCCGCAAGCCGTTCCGACGCGGCGACAACTCGGCCGATGACCAGTTCAGTTCGGGCGAGGGCGAGCTGGCCCTGCTGAACCAGGCACCCGACGACACGGCGCGCGCCCAGGCGCTGAGCACTGCGCTGGCGGTCCGCGCGGCCCTCGACAGCGAGTTCCGCGCTGAGCTAGACACCTGGCACACCGAGGCCCGCCCGGTGTTGGAGCAGCCTCGTGTTCGCAACGTGCACAACGAGATCAAGGACGGTCGCTTCGACGGGTTCGTCATCCAGGTAGGCAACGTCGAACAGCTCAACCAGAACGTGCGGCCGACCGACCGTCCGTGACCCCAAACTCCGTCCACAACGAGATCACCGGCGGCGTCTTCTTCGCCCCGGTGATCCAGGGCCAGGTGGTCAACCTCCAGCTGCCGCCCACCATCGCGCCCGCGCTCTCCGGACTGCCGCCCGCCACCGGCTCGTTCACCGGCCGTGACCGCGAGATCGGGGCCATCCTCCAGGCGCTGGCCCCGGAGGACGCCGGCACCGACCACCAACCACCGGTGCTGGTATCGGCGTTATCCGGGCTGGCCGGGATCGGCAAGACCGAGCTGGCGGTTCAGGCCGCCGTCCGGGCGGTGCGCGAGCGGGGGTGGTTCCCGGGCGGGGTCCTCTTCATCGACTTGTTCGGCTACGACCCCGACCGCCGGCTCACCCCCGAGCGCGCCCTGGACGGCCTGCTCCGCGCCCTGGGCATACCGGCCGAGCACATCCCGCCCGGCCTCCAGGACCGCGCCCGCCTCTACCGCAGCGCCCTTGATGCCCTGGCCGCTGCCGGCCGCCGCGTCCTCCTCGTTCTCGACAACGCCGCCACCGCTGCACAGGTCGAGCCGCTGCTGCCCGCCGACGGCCGCACCGCCGCCCTTGTCACCTCGCGCCACACCCTGGACATCGGCGCCCGCCTCCACGACCTGGACACCCTCGCCCCGGACGCCGCCGTCGACCTGCTGGCCCGCGCGATCCACGAGGCGCGCGGCGCCGACGACACCCGCATGGCCGCCGACCCCGAGGCCGCCGCCACCATCGCCGCGCTGTGCGCCGGACTCCCCCTCGCCCTGCGGATCGCCGCCGCCCTGCTGGCCGACCACCCGACCCGCCCGGTCGCCTCCCTCGCCCAGGCGCTGGCCACCGCGCACACCCGGCTGGACCGGCTGCGCCGCGAAGACCGCGCGGTGCGGGCCGCGTTCGACCTGTCCTACCATCAACTGGCGCCCGCGCACGCGCGGTTGTTCCGACTGCTCCCGCTCAACCCCGGGCCGGACGTCGGTACCGAGGCCGCTGCCGAACTGCTGGGCGAGGATCCCTACGAGTCCGATTCGCTGCTCCAGGACCTGGCCCGGGCGCACCTGATCGAGCCGGGGCAGGCCTGGGGACGGTGGCGGCTGCACGACCTGGTGCGGCTGTACGCGGACCGGCTCGGGGGCGAGCATGCGGAGGAGGACGAGCGGGAGGACGCCCAAGAGCGGCTGTGCCAGTACTACTTGCTCGGTACCGATGCGGCCGGCGCATATCTGGTCGAGCTCGAATCGGAGGGCGCCCCGCGATTCCCCGACCGCTCCAGCGCCCTGGCCTGGTTGGACGGTGAGTACGCCAACGTGGTCGCACTCGCCCTCGCAATCGCCGCTTCGCCGCAGGGCGGTGTCGGCAGAGTGGTCGACCTTGCTGCCGGCCTCATGCCCTTCTGCAACCTCCGCCGTCGCTACGACGACGGCATCCGGATGTTCACTGCCGCGCTGGAGGTCTGCCAGTCCAGTGATGACCTGCAACGGGAGCGTGAGGTACTGAGCGGCCTGGCCATAGTCCTGTCCGCGGCATACCGCTTCGATGAGGCCCTGGCCATGCACACCCGAGCCCTCGCCATCTGCCACCGACTCGGTGACGATCGCCGGGCAACGGCCGAGTTGAGCAGGCTCAGTTCGGTCCTGATCGGCTTGAACCGGTACGAGGAGGCTGCGGATGCCGGCAAGGCGGCTGTCACCACGTTCCAGGAGTTGGGCGATGTGCTTGGAGAAGCCACCGCACTGGTCAGCCTCGGGATGGCGCTGTACCAAGCTCAGCGTCTGGAGGAGGCAGTCGCCGCCAATGCATCGGCTGTCGACTGCTACCGGGCGTTGGGCATGCGAGTCTTGGAGGCCGTCGCCTCGACCAACGCCGGCCTGGCCTTGCAGGGGTTGGGTCGCTTCCATGAAGCCCATCAGGTGCTTTCCCAAGCCATCGCCGTCTTCCGGGAATTCGGAGACCGCGGTCAGGAGGGCGATGCCCTGACCAAGTTGGGCATGACGCTGGCCGAACTGCGCCGGTTCGAGGAGGCCGTCGACGCATTTTCCGAGAGCCTGGCCATCTCCAAGGAGTTCGGAGACCGTCACCTGGAGGTCAATGACCTGGCCAACCTCGGTCTGGCACTGGGCTCGGCTGAGCGCTTCGCCGAGGCAGTCGACACCCTTGGTCAAGCCACCGCACTCGCCCGCGACCTCGACGACGCCCATGCCGAGGCCGACGTGTGCGACAAACTCGGCTCGGTGCTGCGCGGCGGTGGGCACTTCGAGGAGGCCGCGGAAGCGCACCGCCAGGCCGTCCTCCTGTTCGAAGAACTGGATGCCCCTTACCCCGCCACCCCTGCGCGTTGCCACCTTGGCCTGGCATTGCTGGCCCTGAACCGCGTAGCCGAGGCCGTCGACGCACTCCAGGGTGCTGTCGTCGGCTACCGCAGCCTGACTGCCCCGCATGACGAAGGCTGTGCGTTCCACAGCCTCGGCCTGGCGCTGCTGCTGGCCGACCGACCTGCCGAGGCGATCGAGGCCCAAACCCGCGCGATCGCCCTCTTCCAGAGCACCAACGACCACCTGCAGGAGGCCCGCGCCTGGCACGCACTGGGCCACGTGCAGTGCTATCTGAGCAAGTTCACCGAAGCGCAGGGCTCCCACGCCCGCGCCCTGGCCCTCTTCACCGAACTCGCCGACCACGAAGCCGCCGCCGGCGCCCGCCTCGGCGCGGCCATCGCGCACAACGAGCACTGGCGGCAGTCCGACATCCCGCAGCTGCGCTACTCCTCCAGCGTGAACCGCCAGGCCTGACGCTCGTCATCGAGCCGAAGCGGGCGCAACGTCGTGCGCGGCGGGTAGACCAGCAACAGGCCTAGGTCCAGCGCCAGTTCGACGCCGTCGACCGGGCCGCCGGGCGCCACCAGGTGGTAGGTGTCCGGTTCGGCGTCGTCTCGCAGTTCCCAGCGGACCGAGTACGGCCGGCCGGCGACCAGCTTGTTGATGTGCGGGGCGCCCTCGTAGCCGAGGTAGGTTCCCTCGCCGACGTTGCGCAGGAAGACGGTGCCGTTCGGGGCTGTGCCGTTCGGGGCGGGCAGCAGCTCCCACTGCTGCTGCCCGGGCTCACCCGCAGCCCGCAGGAGGACGGCCGGGCCATCCCAGCGCTCCAGGGTGAGGAGCTGCTCGCGTGGTTTGGCGATGGTGTACACGGGGCCCGTGCGGCGGGTGGGCACGGCGGCCGCCCGACCGGTGCCCGCTGCGAGGAAGGCGGGACTGCCGGCGGCCGAGGCCGCTGCCACCCCAATCACCTGACGTCGACTCGACTGATCGGTCATGCCGGGACCCTTTGACCAGGTACGCCCCAACCATCCCTACTCCCCTTGGAATTCCCCCGGTCGAGTGAACACCCCTCGGATACAGTTCACGCGTGCACGAGACGATCAAGGGCCTCGCCGCCTCCGCCGCCCGCCTCACCGACGCCGTCGACCGGCTCACCGACGCCGAGGTACGGGAGCCCGCCGCACTGCCGGGGTGGACCAGGGCACACGCCATCGCCCACATCGCACGCAGCATCGACGCGTACCTGTGGCTGCTGGCGTTGGCGCGCACCGGGGTTGAGCCGGGCCCCCGGCAGACCGGGGCGCAGATCGGGCAGGCCGTGGAGGAGTGGGCCGCGCGGCCGGCTGCCGAGCTGGCGGCGGATCTGGCGGACCGGGTGGCCGTACTGCTGGCGGCTGCCGAGGCGATGCCCGAGGATCGCTGGGAGTACCTGGTGAGCGCGTTGGCCGGGTGGCGGCACCCCGCCTGGTACACGCTGCTCCGAGCCCGGCGCGAGATCGAGACGCACCATGTGGACCTGGCCGTCGGCTACCGCCCGGCCGACTGGCCCGCCGACTACGTGACCTGGGCGCTGGACGAGACGCTGACCGCCCTGCGCGCCCGGGAGTTCCCGCTCGGCCGCGTCACCGCCGCAGACCTGGGCCGCAGTTGGGAGGGCTCCGGCGGCGGCGTAACGGTGCACGGGGACGGCCACGCGCTGCTCGCCTGGCTCGCGGGCCGGGAGCCTGCCGACGCCCTCACTACCGGCGCCCTCACTACCGGCGCCCTCACTGCCGACGGACCGCTTCCCGAGCCGCCGAGCTGGCCGCTTCCGCCGACCCCAGGCTGGAACTGACCAACTCAAGCTCCCCCACGGCTTCTTCGCCGCTCATCTCCCCCGTCTTGCGGAAGCCCAGGCCCAGGTAGAAGCCCTCGGGGCCGTCGTCGCCGGGGTGCCAGGTGACGACGAGCCTGCTGCCACCGCGCCTGCGGATCTCAGTGGCGACGGCCTCGACGGCGAACCGCCCGTAGCCACGGCCCTGTTGGTCGGCGGCGATGTTGAGGCGCCACAGGCCGGAGCGGATGTCGCGGCCGGTGCCGTCGCCGGCGAAGTCGATGTCCAGGAAGGCCATCAGGAAGCCGACGGGCCGACCGTCGTCGACGATCAGCCGGGGCCAGGCGACTCCGGCGGGATGCACGTAGGCCTCGGCCAGGGACTTCACCACGGGGTCGACCAAGTGCTGCTGGTCGGGGCGGACCGCGATGGCGCAGGCGGCGTCCAGATTGGCGGGGGTGAGCTCGTGCAACTCCGGGTTGATCATCATGCCCGCCAGCCTAGGTATGCAGGTCAATCCGTTTGCGGGCAGTCGTGCGGCTGGCCCCAGAGGCCCGCCTTGCACAGCAGCCAGTCGTCCAGCACCGGTTCGTCATAGGCCTCCCGGTCGACGAGCACGAAGTCCACCCGCACGTCCTCGTCGAGTTCGACCTGCAGCGTGCGCTGGTCGTGCAGGTTGGGGTAGGTCAGGACCGTCCATTTCACGTCCGCGTCGGCCAGCGCTGCCGTCACCTGGGACTCGGTGATCCGGGAGTCGACGGTGCGCAGCTCTCCCACTCCAGGGCCGGGGAGGTTCAGTTCCCCGTTCCAGACGGGAATGCTGATCGACTTGAGCCGCCGGCACTCGCAGAAGATCAGCTGCAGGCTGCCGTAGCTGTACCAGCGCGGCCACCGGTCCTGATGGAACACCCGTCCCCAGGCCCTCGGTGGACCGTACTGCTCGGCCAACTCCCCTAGCAGGGCACCGTATTGAAGTGCGCCGAACCGCCCGGTCGCCGCGAGGGCGGCCAGCTCGGCGGCGAACGGCGGGACGGGCGAGTAGGTCATGGGCCCACTCTACGAGAGGCTGGGTATACCTCTACTAGAGACACTCGATTCGAGGTAAGGTTCGACGGGTCGCCAGAAGAGGTGCCGTCAGAAGAGGCGCTGCCAGCAGAGGTGCCGCCAGCAGAGGAGTGTGCTCATGACACCATTGCCGTCGCCCCGCCAGACCCGCCGTGCCCTGCTGACGCTCGGCCTGCCGGTCTACGGGGAGTTGCTCTCCGGCGTCGTCGCCGGCGTCATCGACACCGCCTGGCTGGCCCGCCTGGGCGCTTCGGCCGTGGGCGCCGCCGCCGTGGCCACCACCACGGAGAACGTCCTGCTCGGCGTCATCCTGATGGCCAACGTGGGCACCACCGTGCTGCTTGCCGAGGCGCAGGCGCGCGGCCGGCGCGACGCCCCGCCCCTGATCGCACGGGCGGCCGCCATCCTCTGGCTGGCGATCACGCCGCTCGTCGCGGTCGGCGGCTTTCTGCTGCGCCACCAGCTGGCGGGGCTACTGGTGGGGGCCGACGCCGAAACCGCCCGGCTCACCGGAGAGTTCTACGCCATCGCGTTTCCCGGCATCGCGGTCTTCTTCGCCCAGAACGTGGTGGACGGCATCTTCAAGGGGATGGGCGACACCCGGACTCCGATGCGGACCGCGCTGCTGGCCAACGGGTGCGTCCTGGTGCTCGATCCGCTACTCATCTACGGCGCCCATCTCGGGGTCCGGGGTGCCGCGTTGGCCCTGGTGCTCGGGCGGGCGATCGCGCTGGTCCGCAGCCTGACGCGCCTGCCGCTACGACCGAAGCCTTCCCCCGTGCGGGAGTTGGCCCCGGTGATGCGTCGGCTGCTGGCGGTCGGGCTGCCGGCGTCGGGGGACTTCGTAGTGCGGATGGGCATCGCCATGAGCCTGGTCGGCATCGTCGCCCGGTTCGGCGAGGGCCAGTTGGCGGCCTACGGGATCGGGACCAAGGTGATCCTCTTTATCACCATGGCCTGCTATGCCGTTCGCCAGGCGGCCAGCATCCTCACCGCCCGCCATTCCGAAGCCCATAATGCGGAAGCAGCAAGGGATCTGATCGCCCGTCAGGCAGTGCTGGTGGCGATGGCCGTTGCTGCCGCCGGCGGGCTGGCGCTCGCCCTGTGCGGGCGCTGGGTGCTGGCCGGATTCACCGACGCACCAGGCGTGTTGAGCGCGGGAGCGGTACTGCTGCGCTACCTGGTGCCGTATCTGGTGCTGCTGGCGGGGGTGGTGGCACTCGGCGGGGTGTTCCTGGGCGGCGGGCGCAGCCGGACGGTGTTCGGGGTGACGCTGCTCGGCGCCGTGGTCCAACTGCCGCTCGCCTACGGGCTGAGCGCGGTGCCCGCCCTCGGGGTGCGGGGCGTCTGGCTGTCGATGAGCCTGGGCACCGGCGCTCAGTTGCTGCTGCTGTCCGGACTGTTCGGGCTGGCCCGGCTGACCGGGCCGGCCGGGCCGGCCGGGCCGGCCGGGTGGTCCCGCCGGTCAGGCCGCGTCGGGCAGGTCCGCGGCGGTCGGCTCCGCGGCGGGCAGAACCGCAGCGGCGGCCTCCCCGTCGGGCTGCCCGAGGAGCGCGCGCAGCACCGCGGTTCGGCGCTCGCCGGCCGTCTCGGCCAGCAGCGCCGCGAGCACGGCGATCCGGGCCTGGCCGACGCGCAGCGTCCCGGTGGGGACGGCTCCGGCGGCGACCAGGTCGACCGCGCCGCCGTGGGTGTAGATCTCAGTGACCGCACCGGCTGAGACCCGGGTGGTCAAGGCGACCAGCACCCCCTGGGCGCGGGCGGCGGCCACCGCGTCCACGAACTCCGGGGTGGCGTTGCCGGCGCCGGTGGCGACCAGCACCACGCCCTGCGCGCCGGCGTCGATCGCGGCGTTGAACAGCACCGGGTCGCCGTCGCTGTGGTGCACCACCACATCGACCCGGGGAGCGACGGCCGGCTGGACGGGCAGCGGGAGCGGGGCCGGACGCTCAGGGGTCTGCAGCACGCAGACCCGGCCGAAGCCGACGTCCCCGACCCGGCTGCCGGACGGGTCCGCGAAGGCGTCGGCGGCCACGGTCTGGGTCTTCACGGTGCCGCGCGCGGCATGCACCTTGCCGTCGAAGACGATCAGCACGCCGAGGTCGCGCACGGTGGCCGCGGTGACCAGGGCGTCGTGCAGGTTGCCGGGGCCGTCGCCGTCGGCGGCGTCCATCGGCAGCTGGGCGCCGGTGAAGACGACCGGGCGCGGGTCGTGGTGGTGGAGGTCGACCAGGAAGGCAGTCTCCTCCAGGGTGTCGGTGCCGTGGGTGACCACGATGCCGTCCACCGCCGGGTCGGCGAGCACCTGGTGCACGGTCTCCAGCAGGGTGAGCTGGTGGACGGTGGTGAGGCGCGGGCTGTTCACGCTGAACAGGTCCACCACCTCGACCTCGATGCCGGTGGGCACGGCGGCGGTGGCCATCACCTCGTCGCCGCGGGCGTCGGCGGCGAAGCCGGTTCCCTGCCAGCGGCTGGCGATGGTTCCGCCGGTGCTGATGACGACGATCCGCCCCATGGCTCGTCACCCCATTCGATGGTCGTACGTGTAGACGATCGCAATGGTAGGGAAGTGAGCGCGCAAGGCGATCGCTAGTTTCAGCACGAGCCGGACCGATCGTGGTGGAAACCAGCGCCTGGTGGCTGTTCGGCGCTGGTTTCTTGCGCTGATGATCCGAGCGGTCCAGCTCAGCACAGGTGCAGAGCGGGTTCGGAGCGGGTTCGAAGCAGGCTCAGAGTGGGCTCAGAGCCGGGCGAGCTGCTGCAGCCGAGCTTCCGAGTCCTCGTCGATGGGGGTGTAGACGGTCACCCGGGCGCCCTGGCGCGGGCCCAGCCACATGGAGGTGTAGTTCATCCGCAGCGAACCCACCACCGGGTGCACGAAGCCCTTGATGCCGCCCGCCACCTGGGCCGCGACGTCATACCGCGCCCAGGCCTCCTCGAACTCCGGGGAGGCCTGGCGCAGCCGGTTCAGCAGCGCCTTCCAGGCCGGATCGCCCACATGCTCGGCCAGCCCCGTGCGCAGCCGGGCGACCACGGTCCGGCTGGCGGCGTCCGGGTCGAGGTAGCGGGCGCGGTACTCGGGGTCGGTGAAGAGCAGCCAGATCAGGTTGCGCTGCTCGAAGGGCAGATCGTCCAGCTCGCCCAGCAGCTTGACGTACATGTCGTTGTACGCCAGCACGTCGTACCGGGCGTTCAGCACGCAGGCGGGCAGCGGGGAGAGCTGGTCCAGCACCCGCTGCACCACGGGGGTGACGATCGGGCAGTCCTTGCTCGGCATCGGATCGGCCGCGCCGGCCAGCGTGTAGAGGTGGGTCCGCTCATTGGGATCCAGCAACAGCGCCCGGGAGACGGCGGCCAGCACCTGGCCCGACACCTGGATGTCCCGGCCCTGCTCCAGCCACGTGTACCAGGTGACCCCCACCGAGGCGAGCTGCGCCACCTCCTCGCGGCGCAGCCCCGGCGTGCGCCGGCGTCCGGTGGACGGCAGGCCGACCTGCTCCGGGGTGATGCGCTCCCGGCGACTGCGCAGGAACGCGGCCAGCTCCTGGCGGCGCAGCTCGGGGCTGGCGGTGTGCGCGGGCGACGCGGAACGCTCAATCGGCGCGGACGGCGCGGAACGCTCGCTCGGCGCGGAAGGCGCGGACGGCGCGGAACGCTCGCTCGGCGCGGAAGGCGCGGACGGCGCGGAACGCTCGCTCGGCGCGGACGGCGCGAGGGTGTCCGTGTGCGGCGCGAGGGCGTCGGGCAGCGGTCGACTGGCCGTGTCGACAGGGATGTTGACGGTGGACATGCCCCTAGGATGCGCCCCTGGCACTCCGAACGCGACCCTGGTGCCGGGTAGTTCTGGTACCAGGATAACGAGACTCTGGTACCAGGCTATTGCGGACGGGATCGTAGTCGTCGTGACCAAGCAACTGGAACAGCAACTGGACCGCCCCCAAGCCCTCACCGACCGCCTCCCCCTCCCGACCACCCCCGCCCCCGCCGCCGTCCCCGCCTCCGCCTCCGCCTCCGGCGAGCACCGCTCCCTCTCGGCCCTCGGCC
Organism: Kitasatospora sp. GP30; assembly: GCF_029892145.1. Lineage (NCBI taxonomy): Bacteria > Bacillati > Actinomycetota > Actinomycetes > Kitasatosporales > Streptomycetaceae > Kitasatospora > Kitasatospora sp. GP30. Next base: position 152,701 of record NZ_JARZAH010000002.1, on the reverse strand, counting down.
TGATCACCGTCCTGCTCGGCGCCTTCCTGCCGATGCTCGACTTCTTCATCGTCAATGTCGCGCTGCCCACCATCGACCACGACCTGGCCGCCGGCCCGGCCGTGCTGGAACTGGTCGCCGCCGGCTACGGCATCGCCTTCGCCGTCCTGCTGGTGCTGGGCGGACGGCTCGGCGACAGCCTCGGCCGCCGCAAGCTGTTCATCGCCGGCGCGGCCCTCTTCGCCCTCACCTCGCTGGCCTGCGGCCTGGCCCCCACCGCCTGGACCCTGGTCGGCGCCCGGGTCGCCCAGGGCGCCGCGGCCGCGCTGCTGATCCCGCAGGTGCTCGCCACCATCACCGCCTCCACCAGCGGCCCGCACCGGGCCCGTGCGCTCAGCATCTACGGTGCGGCCGGCGGCATCGCCGTGGTGATCGGCCAGGTGCTCGGCGGCATGCTGGTGCAGGCCGACCTGTTCGGCAGCAGCTGGCGCGCGGTCTTCCTGCTCAACGTGCCGTTCGCGCTGGCCGCCGGCGTGCTGGCGCTGCGCGCCGTGCCCGAGAGCCGCTCCGACGCACCCAGCCGCGTGGACCTGCCCGGCACCCTGCTGCTCTGCGCCGCGCTGCTCAGCCTGTTCGTGCCGCTGATGGAGGGCCGCGCGGTCGGCTGGCCGGTGTGGACCTGGGTCTCGCTGGGCCTCTTCCCGTTCATCGCTTGGGCGTTCATCGCCGTCGAGCGCCGCTCGGAGGCCGCCGGGCAGACGCCGCTGGTGCCGCTGTCGCTGCTGCGGATCCCCGAGATGCGCCGCGGACTCGGCATCGCGCTCCCCTACTTCGGCAACTTCGGCGCCTTCATGTTCATCCTGGCGATCACCCTGCAGCAGGGCCTGCACCTGAGCCCCGTCGACTCCGGCTGGGCCCTGGTCCCGCTCGCCGTCGGCTACTTCTCGACCTCCCTGGCCGGCCCGCGCCTGATCGGCCGGTTCGGCAGCCGGGTGATCACGGCGGGCTCGCTGATCATGCCGGTCGGTCTGATCGTGCTGATGGTGACGGTCCTGACCGACTTCAAGCACCTGGGCATCTTCTCGCTGCTGCCCGCCATGTTCCTGATCGGCAGCGGCAACGGCCTGGTCGGCACCCCGCTCTTCCGGGTCGTGCTGTCCACCGTCCCGCTGGAGCGGGCGGGCGTCGGCAGCGGCGTCCTCGCCACCACGCAGCAGTCCAGCCTCGCGCTGGGCGTGGCCACCCTGGGCACGCTGTTCCTCTCCCTGGTGCCCACGATGGGCATGGCGCACGCACTGGCCCTGGTGCTGGTGATCGAGCTGGCCGGCGCCGCCGTGGTCACCTTCCTGTCGACCCGCCTGCCGCGGTCCATGGGGTGAGCCCGGGAGGGCAGTTGGGCGTTGGTTGCGGAAGGGCGGCTGGTGGTCACCAGCCGCCCTTCGGCTTGCCGTGGTCCGGTCAGTGCGGCCTGGTCCACTCCTCGATGAGTTGCACCGCCCGCCCCGCGCCGTCCTCGCTCGCCATCCGCTCCGCGATCGCGGCGGCGCGGGCGCGGTACGAGCTGGTGCTCACGGCGTCGGTGAGGGCGGTGGCCAGGCGGTCAACGGTCAGGCGCTTGAAGGGAATCGGGGCGGGGCCGGCGCCCAGGGTGGCGATGCGGCGGCCGAAGAAGGGCTGGTCGCCGAGGATGGGGACGGCGAGGGACGGGACTCCGGCACGCAGGGCGGCCGCGGTGGTGCCCGCGCCGCCGTGGTGGACGACGGCGGCCAGCTGGGGGAAGAGCAGGGCGTGGGGCAGTTCGCCGACGGTACGGATGTCCGGGTGGGCGTCCCCGCTGGCCAGGCCCGCCCAGCCGGCTTGCAGGATGCCGCGCAGGCCCGCCTTGCGGAGGGCGGCGACGGCCAGCTCGCTGAGGCGCTCGCCCTCGCCGCTGCCCATGCTGCCGAAGCCGATGAGCACCGGCGGCGGACCATCATGGAGGAAATCCACCAGCCCGGACGGGAGTTGGGCATCGGCCGGCACCTCGGGCCACCAGTTGCCGACCACCTCCAGCCCGGCGCGCCAGTCCGCCGGGCGGGGCAGCAGAGCGGTGCTGTAGCCGTACAGCACCGGCCAACCGGCCCGCTCCGCACGGGCCCGGACGACAGCGGCACGCAGCGGCGGCAGCCCGAACTCGGCGCGCAGCTGACGAACTGTCGGATCGTACATCCGGTCCATGATGCGCAGCGCCAGCCGCCCCGCCGCGCGGTTCCCCCAGCGCCCCAGCGAGCGGCCGCCCCCGACGACGGAGGAGAACTCCCCGGTGGGGTGCACCGGTTGCAGCAGCGCCCCGAAGCAGGCGGCCCCGGTGGCCTCGGCCAGCTGCCAACCAAGCTGCGCGGTGGTCGCGTTGACCAGCAGCACGTCGACCTTGGGCTCGGCCAGCGCCGGCGCCCCGCTGCCCATCTCCCGGATGAACGCGGCCGCCTGCTGCATGGGCTTCAACTCGCGCCGCAGCTCCCCGGGCAGCGGCCGGAAGCCCAACCCGCTCGCGGTGACCAGGGTTTCGAACCGCGGCTGGGTGGCGATGGCCACCTCGTGCCCGGCGCGAACGAGCCGAGCACCGAGCCCGGTGAACGGGATGACGTCGCCGGTCGAACCGGCGGCGAGGATCATGATGTCCATGGGCTCCCCGAACGGGCCAACGTGCCTACTGGGAGAGAACCTACGCCTCCTTACGCGGCACCCGGGCGAGGCCCGCGCGGATGGTGCCGGCCACGTCGGGGACGTGGACTCCCATGTCGCGCAGCCACTGGGCGGTGCACCGAGCTGGGCTTGGCCCTCGACCTGCTCTCCGCCCCGCTCATCCGAAAGGCCCTCGCCCGTTGTCACCCCCGCCTGCGACGATCGCCCCATGAACCACCCTGCGCAGTCCCGTTCCGCCGCCGACCTCCTCACCTTCACCGCCGCCGGTGTGCGGCCCAAGTACCTGTTCTTCTGGGGTCACCGCCCGCAGCGCGACGGCAGCATCGGCGCCGGGTCGCTGAGCCAGTGGTGGCCGTCGGCGTTCGAGATCGACGGGGTGCGGTACGCCACGGCGGAGCACTGGATGATGGCGAGCAAGGCGCGGCTGTTCGGGGACGAGGAGGCGGTGCCGCGGATTCTGGCGGCCCGGTCGCCGGCCGAGGCGAAGAAGCTGGGGCAGATGGTGCGCGGGTTCCGCGAGGAGCGGTGGGCCGAGGCGCGGTTCGGGCTGGTGACGGCCGGCAACGTGGCCAAGTTCGAGCAGGATCCGGCGCTGCGCGAGTACCTGCTGGGCACCGGGAACCGGGTGCTGGTGGAGGCCAGCCCGCTGGACCGGGTGTGGGGCATCGGGCTGGCGGCCGATGACGAGCGGGCGGCCGATCCGGCGCGCTGGCGCGGACTCAACCTGCTCGGGTTCGCGCTGATGGCGGCCCGGGAGCAGCTGGCCTGAGCGCTCCCTCGCGCCGGGCAGCCGGCAGGGCGCCCAGCGGAGCGGCCAGCGGAGCGGCCAGCGGAGCGTCCAGCGGAGCGTCCGGCCGGCAGCGGAGGGGTGACCACCCCCGTGCGCGGTCACCCCTCTGCTGCCGGCCGGACGGGGAGTGAGAACCTGACCTTGGGCCGGGCCTGGGCCCCCGCACGGTGGTAGAAGCGGATGGCGTCGGTGTTCCAGTCGGGCGTCTGCCACTGCATGTGTGCGGCGCCGCGGGCCGCTGCCGCGTCCTTCACGGCGTTGAGCAGGGCGTGCCCCCAGCCCTCCCCTCGGTGCGGTTCGGTGACGAACAGGCAGTCCAGGTGGACGTGGTCAGCCGCCTGCCAGGTGGAGAACTCCCGGGAGTAGGTGGCGTAACCGATCAGTTCGCCTCCCTGGTCGACCACGAGGCACCACGCTCTCGGATGCGCCGAGAACAGTGCGGGCTCCAGGCGGGTGGCGAGATCAGCGGGCACGGGTTCGGCGCGCTCGAAGGCGGCGTGGGCGGCGCACAGGCGGGCTATCGCCGGCAGGTCGGCCGGGGTGGCCGGACGGATCACGCCACCGGTCACGCCACCGGGCCGCGCGGTGTCCCTCAGCATGCGCAGGAGATGCCCGAGCGCGGGGCGGTCAGGTCGTCGATCGGGCGCTGCTCGACACCGGTGGCGGAGTCGTATGCGAAGCCCTCGCGTGCCCAGTACTCGAAGCCGCCGAGCATTTCCTTGACCTGGTAGCCGAGGCGGGCGAAGGCCAGCGCCGCGCGGGTCGCGCCGTTGCAGCCGGGGCCCCAGCAGTAGGTGACCACGGTCTGGGCCGGGTCGATCAGCTGCGGCGCCAGGTCGGCGATCCGTGCGGTGGGGATGTGGATGGCGCCGGGGATGCGGCCCTGGTTCCAGGCGGCATCGCTGCGGGTGTCGACCACCACGATGCCGGGTGCGCCGGACGCCAGATCGGCGTGGACGTCGGAGACATCCGCCTCGAAGGCGAGACGGGCGGCGTAGTGGGCGGCGGCCTCGGCCGGGGCTGCGGCGGGCACGCTCAGGACGGCGCTGGTGATCTCGGCGGAAGCGGTGGCAGACATGCGGGGCACCTCGTGTTCTTGCTGGTCGGGACGGGGTCCGGTGGGCCGAACCGGGTTTCCCCGGCCGGCGATGACTCCATCCTCTGATCCCCGGGCCCGCCCTACGAGTGGCGTGAACGCCATAGGCCGCCAAGATTCCGCCAGCCATACGGAGTGACCCTCCGCCAGCCGTACGGAGCGACCCTTATGAGTGCGCGGGGACGCGGGTGAACGTCCTGCGGTAGGCCGTCGGCGTCGTACGCATCTGGCGGGTGAAGTGGTGCCGGTACGTCGCGGTGCTGTCGAAGCCGACCGCGGCGGCCACCTCGTCCACGCCACCCTCGCCGGACTCGAGCAGCGGCAGGCTGGCGGCCACCCGCTGGGCGATGACCCAGCGCATCGGGCTCACGCCGTTGCGGCGGGTGAAGTGCCTCAGGTACGAGCGCTCCGACATGCACGCGGCCCGAGCCAGGGCAGGCACGGACAGTGGTGTGTGCAGGTGGCGCAGCGCCCAGTTCATGCTCTGCGTGACGCCGTCGTCCTCGGGACCGATCTCTCCCACCGCCGCCTCGATGAACTGGGCCTGCCCGCCCTCGCGGTGCGGCGGAACGACGAAGCGGCGCGCCACCGTGTTGGCGACGGCCGCACCGTGATCGGCCCGGACCAGGTAGAGGCACAGGTCGATACCGGCCGCGCTGCCCGCGCTGGTGAGGACGTCCCCGTTGTCGACGTACAGCACGTCGGGGTCGACCTCGATCGCGGGATGCCGCTCGGCAAGCGCGCGGGCGTAGCGCCAGTGGGTGGTGGCGCGCCGGCCGTCCAGCAGGCCGGTCGCGGCCAGCGCGAACGCCCCCGAGCAGATCGACACCAGACGCGCCCCCCGCGCATGGGCCCGCAGCAGCGCCTCCACCAGCGCGGGCGAGACCTCCGCCCCGGCCTTGGCCACCCCCGGCACGATCACCGTGTCCGCCGCGGCCAGCGCATCGAGCCCATGCTCGGCGCGCAGCGTGAACCCGCCGATCGCCCGCAGATCCCGGCCGGGCTCCTCGGCGCACACCCGCAGCTCGTACCAGGGCAGGTCACCCAGCTCGGGCCGGGACAGGCCGAAGACCTCCACCACCACGCCCAGCTCGAAGGGCGCCATTCCATCGAAGGCCAGTACGGCCACCACATGCGTCTTCGTCACGGCTGGATCTTAGAAGCCGTTGTCTTTCCGATAGTCACGGGTGCGTTTCCGCTGGTCAGGCATAGTGCTGGCGCCTCGGTGGCAGAGACGGGGCGTCGTGTCGTCTTTTCGGTGGAGGTGCTGGATGCCGTCGGTGATGGGGCCGCCGGGGGAGCGCGAGCGTGCTGCTCGGCGGCGGGTGGAGGTCCTGCAGGCCGAGCTGCGAGAGGCGGAAGCCGCGTGGGAACGGTTCGTGATCGCCCGTCAGACGGTTGCCGAAGTCCTGGCGGCACCTCGCGCGGGCGAAGAGGAACCGCCGGCAGGGTTGGCCGGTGAACGGCACCATTTGACGGGTTTGGCACTGAGGGGCGTCACCACGTGCTACCGTGCGACTACCTAGCGATAGTTGACCCCGGCGGTGCTACCAACACCCCGGGGTCCGGCACGGGAGAAATCAGCTCCTCATGCACGTTCACTTTATCGCGCCCGACCGCTATGTCCGGGCGTCCCACGACATCATCCGCCACCCGCGTCTGCGGGCCACCGCGAAGACCTTGCTGCTGTGGGCGCTCTCGCTCCCGCCCGGCAGTCGCGACACCATCCTCACCATCGGCAAGCGCATGCCCGAGGGACGCGCCGCCGTCTCCCGTGCCCGCTCGCAACTGATCGAGGAGGGCTACCTCCACGTGCGGCGCTCCCAGGACCCGATCGAGGGCACCTGGTCCACCCGAGTCCTGGTCAGCAGCGCGCCGCTGACGGAGCCTCAGGCGATCGACGCCGCCTGGCGAAGTTTCGGCCAGAACCCGGCACTCGGCGAGGAGGCGAGTCGGGCTGTCGGCACTTCCCCCCAGGTTTTGAAGACTGAGGAGAAAACCTCCCTCCCTATCCCAACGCCGCAGGAGCTACCTGAACCTCCTGATGAGCCCGACGCCGACGCCATGGCCGCCGCAGCCAAACTCCTGACGCGCCTGACGGCCAGTCACACTCAAATCCGCCTGGGCGTGGTCGAAGCCCTGGAACTCGCCCCGCTGGTGGCCGACTGGCTCTCGCGGGACCCGGACGAGCGACGGTTGCGGGTTGCGCTGCTCTCGGATCTGCCGACGCCGGTCCACGCGCCAGTCAGACTGCTGCGCTCGCGCCTGGAGCGCAAGATGCCGCCGGTGGGCGGTGCCCCGGTCGCGCCCGCCCTGGGCGAGTGCGGGCACTGCGCGGCTCCGGTGCCGGGCGGCGGGGTGATCTGCCGCCACTGCGCGGGAGTTGAGCCGGTGACAGTGGGGGAGGCGGTCGCGGCGGTCGTGGAGCGGAACCGCCGGGGCGCGGCGCTGGCGCGGAGCCTCCTGCGGAGCGCGGTGGCGACGGGCTAGGACCCCGCTGGCGTGATCGCCGCCACCGCCACGAACGGCCGTCGGCCGACCTGAAGTTGCTCGCCAAGGCACCCGTCCGCGTGACGCCGGTGCGGGATTTCACGCGGAACGCACCACTCAGAACTGGTCGCGTCGCTCGCCCACGTCGAGCGGCAGCGCTTCGTCGACGGCGTTCCGCTGGACGACCTGGACGACGTTTCCTCCGGGCCGGCGGCATCGAGCCTTCTTGACCACAGCCTGTTGGCCCTTCGCAGAGCACCGAGTTGTCCGGGGAGTCGAGCCAGGCGGTCTACCCCATCAGGGTGATCGTCAGGCCGAACCCTCAGGTTTCCGGTGACGGCCGGCAGGCTTGCGCGGCTCCGGTGGCGGCATGGGAATGATCCCGTCGCCCTCGATCCCGTGGAGGATGCGTTGAGCGGCTGCGTAGTCGTCGGCGATGGTCTCCGGCACCCAGCTGTAACCGTCCCACCTGAGGATCATGCGGCGAAGCCCCGGGTGACAGTGGGCGGCGGCGTCCTCGTGGCCGATGATGACGGCCTTGAGCTGGCCGATCGGCCGCAGGCGCTTGGCACGCTTGGCCGCCCACTGATCCAGAGGTTCGTCGTGTTCGCCGTCCACGGGGTGCTCCTCTCCTCTGGGATGGCCGTCGCGCTCGGAGGTGGTGCCGATAAAGGCGAACTCGCGCATGGCAGTCAACCTCTCAGTGTGGTGAGGCACCAGCATGGCGGGTCCACGGGCCGGCCGAGACCGAGTCCACGATGCGAAGGACGGTGCTCCGCCTTCGCCCCCGCCGGGCAACGCGAAGCCCCTGTGGGGCGATGGACGGGGGACACAAAGGGGCTCGGTAATGAGTGATTGTCAGGCTTCAGTGAGCTTGCCGGACTTGACGCGCGCGACGAAGGCGGCGAAGCCGGCGGGGGTGAAGGTGAGGGCGGGGCCCTCGGGGTCCTTGGAGTCGCGGACCGGGATGACGCCGGTGAGGCCGTCGGCCACCTCGACACACGAGCCCAATTGCTCGCTGTAGGTCGACTTCCGCCAGAGTGTTCGGGTCACGGCCACTCTCACTCAAGTTCCTTTCGAACAGCGCGAACGAACTCAACGGACGCGACTTCGGAGAGCGCGCTCACCTGGAGGCGATGGTACTCCCTGTCCCAATCTGCAAGGATGTCTGGATCGCGCTGCATATGCCCCTGAGCTTGGGACTCCGAGTAGCCGATCAAGCGCCGCTCCGGGAGCGTCAGCAGATGCACAGCGCGCGAGAGGGGTCGATCTTCCCCTAGCGAGTACGGGGCCACCTGGATGATCGTCCCCGGACTGTGGGCACACTCCTCCAGTTTGGCGAGCTGGTTGGCCATCACCTTCCTGCCACCCACGGGGCGACGGAGGCAACTCTCATCGAGAACGGCATGAAGCAGCGGCGAGGGGAACGCTCTGAGGCGCTGCTGCCGGGCCAGCATCTGCGCTGCCCATTCGTCAAGCTTCTCCCGAGTTGCGAGCCCTCGCCTAACCCCGGCTTCCACCAGCGCCTCGGTGTACTCCGGCGTCTGAAGTAGACCGGGTATCACTCCGATCTCGAACACCCGGATCTCCCCAGCCTTCGCTTCCTGCACCAGGTAGTCGTCATACCCGTCGATCATGGAATTGCCTCGGACATCGCGGCACATTCCCAGGAACTTTTTGCCGGTGCCGAAGGCGACGTCAGCTCTTCCCGCAAAACGCTCGGTTGGAGGTTTCCGACCAGTTTCCACTGCCGAGATGTGCACCGAGGAGTACCCCGTGAGCTCTGCGAGATGCTCCTGCGTCCAGCCCATCTCCTCGCGCATCCTGCGGAGTTCGGCACCGAAGCGCGCCTGCGGAGACTCGTCCGGGTGCAGCTCGCGACGGTTCAAGGCAGCCCATCCCTTCTGGTTTGGCTCGGTTGAAGGCGTCCCAAGAGTACGCAACAGTTGGCTCTCCTGGTAGTGAGTCAACTACGGAGAGGAGTCGCCGTGACATCGGAGATCGCCCCTCCAGGCGCCCTTACATCCGCTAAGTCGCTGCCCTGACCGGGGACTTGGCGCACCATGCCCCGCCCGCAGCCCCACCTCGGAAGCGCACCACTTCACCCGAACGTGTGAGCACCGACGTTGACCGCAAACCCCAACAGACGCTCCAGCCACCCGAGTTGATCCCCGCCCCGAAGGGAGCACCCCATGAGCACCCCGCCCCCACCCCTCCCGCCCGCACAAGCCGCCGCCCTGAACGAGCTGCGCACCCTCGGGCGTCAGCTGGACCGCCAGGTCGCCCACCGCGCCGGCGCCACCGACCACGAGATCGACACCGTGCTGCGCCGGATGAAGCAGGTCCACACCGGCATCGTCACCGGCCTCCACCACACCACCTAGACAAACCCGAACTCCGCGCCGGCACACGGGCGTTGCCCGGCGCGGACACCCGCACGGCCGAGCAGGGGAAGCCGCCGCGCGGGCCCGCCCGTCCTGGTCGGCCACCGCGAACACCCCGGCGACCGACCAGGACGGGCCTCACCCCAGGGGGGAGCACCAACCCGCACAGGGAGACCCAGATGAGCCTTGTTCCCTTGCCAGTCCCACACCTTGACGATCCGTCAAGCATTCCAATCGACGGCATCCGCCTCACCCTGGTCGCCCGCGCCACGCTCCGCTCGGCGCGCCACCGCCTCCGCGACCACCTCACCGCCCACGGCCTGGACCCCGAGGACGCCTGCCTCGTCCTCTCCGAACTCGCCGGCAACTCACTCCTGCACGCCGGCGAGACCGCCGCCGTGGCCTGGCACCTGGTCGGTGAGCTCCTCCACCTCACCGTCGCCGACAGCGCCGCCCCAAGTCTCCCGTTCCTCCAGGGCGGTTGCGCTCGCGAGGGCGGCCGCGGCCTGCTCCTGGTCGAGCAGCTCACCGACGAGTGGGGCGTGCGACCGCTCGGCACCCTCGGCAAGGAGACATGGTGCACCGTGCGACTCACAGCGGCCTGAACGAACAAACGGGCCCTTCCCCCACCGTGAAGGCGGAGGAAGGGCCCGATCACCGTACGAAGGTCAGCAGCCGATCAGGCGCGCGCCGAGGTACGACTTGACCTGGTCCAGCGACACGCGCTCCTGGGCCATGGTGTCGCGCTCGCGGATGGTGACCGCGTTGTCGTCCAGGGTGTCGAAGTCGACGGTGACGCAGAACGGGGTGCCGATCTCGTCCTGGCGGCGGTAGCGCTTGCCGATCGCGCCGGCGTCGTCGAACTCCACGTTCCAGGCCTTGCGCAGGTCGTCGGCCAGGCCGCGGGCCTTCGGCGAGAGGTCGGCGTTGCGGGACAGCGGCAGCACCGCGACCTTGACCGGGGCCAGCCGCGGGTCGAGCCGCATGCCGACGCGCTTCTCCATGTTGCCCTTGGCGTTGGGCGCCTCGTCCTCGAAGTAGGCGTCGAGCAGGAAGGCCAGCATGGCGCGGTTGAGACCGGCTGCCGGCTCGATGACGAACGGGAAGTACCGCTCGCCGGACTCCTGGTCGAAGTACTTGAGGTCGACGCCGGAGTGCTCGCTGTGCACGGTCAGGTCGTAGTCCGTGCGGTTGGCGACGCCCTCCAGCTCCGAGAACTCGCTACCACCGAAGTTGAAGCGGTACTCGATGTCCACCGTGCGCTTGGCGTAGTGGGAGAGCTTCTCCTTGGGGTGCTCGAAGAACCGCATGTTCTCCTCGCGCAGGCCGAGGTCGCGGTACCAGTTGTAGCGCTGCTCGAGCCAGTACTCGTGCCACTTCTCGTCCTCGCCGGGCTTGACGAAGAACTCCATCTCCATCTGCTCGAACTCGCGGGTGCGGAAGATGAAGTTGCCGGGCGTGATCTCGTTGCGGAAGCTCTTGCCGACCTGGGCGATGCCGAACGGCGGCTTCTTGCGCGAGGTGGTCTGCACGGCCTTGAAGTTGGTGAAGATGCCCTGCGCGGTCTCGGGGCGCAGGTAGGCCAGGCCGGAGCCGTCCTCGACCGGGCCGAGGTGGGTCTTCAGCATGCCCGAGAACTCCTTGGGCGCCGTGAAGGCGCCCTTGGTGCCGCAGTTGGGGCAGTTGAGGTCGGCCAGGCCGTTGGCGGGCGCCTTGCCGTGCTTGGCCTCGTAGGCCTCCTCCAGGTGGTCCGCGCGGAACCGCTTGTGGCAGGAGGTGCACTCGGTCAGCGGGTCGGTGAAGGTCTGCACGTGGCCCGAGGCCTCCCAGACCTCGCGGGCCAGGATCACCGACGAGTCGAGTCCGACCACGTCCTCGCGAGCGGTGACCATCGCACGCCACCACTGGCGCTTGATGTTCTCCTTGAGCTCGACGCCCAGCGGCCCGTAGTCCCAGGCGGCGCGGGTACCGCCGTAGATCTCGCTGCAGGGGTAGACGAAGCCACGGCGCTTGCTCAGGCTGACGATCGTGTCGATCTTGTCGGCGGCCACAGTGCTCTCTTCAATACGTCGCCGCGCTCGCGCGCGACGGCCCGGTCAAGGCGCGGCTGGTTGCACGCACCCGAATACCTCAGGTTACCGGGCGCGCGGGTGGGGGGCTCAAATCGATTACCCGGCGCGCATGGGGAGCCGTGAGCGCCCGATGTCACATCTGCGCGAGTTGACTATCATTTCCAGATAATATGAGAATGATTGTCATGATGTTCCGTCGCCGCATATCCACCGCCCCGATCGCCCTGACCGCGCTCGCCCTCACCGGCGCGCTGGCGCTCTCCGCCTGCGGCAGCGGCACCACCGGTGCCAAGACCGCCGACGGCAAGGTCAACGTGGTCGCGGCGTTCTACCCGCTGCAGTACCTGGCGGAGCAGATCGGCGGCGACCACGTCAAGGTCACCGACCTCACCGCCCCCGGCACCGAGCCGCACGACCTGGAGCTGACCGCCAAGCAGGTCGGCGCCGTGCAGGACGCCGGCGCCGTGCTCTACCTCAAGGGCCTGCAGCCCACCGTGGACAAGGCCGTCGCGCAGTCCAAGAGCAAGTACGTCGTGGACGCCGCCGCGCTCTCCCCGCTGCTCGACCACCACCTGGACGAGGGCACCGACGGCGGCACCCCGGCCAAGGGCAACACCGGCGACCCGCACATCTGGCTCGACCCGACCCGCTACGCCACCGTCGCCAAGGGCGTCGGCGCGGAACTGGCCAAGGCCGACCCCGCGAACGCCGCCGAGTACCAGAAGAACACGGACGCCCTGGTCGCCAAGCTCGGCACCCTGAACCAGAGCTTCCAGGCCGGCCTGAAGAGCTGCACCCGCAAGTCCTTCGTGACCAGCCACGCCGCCTTCGGCTACCTCGCCGACACCTACGGCCTGCAGCAGATCGCCATCAACGGCGTCGACCCGGAGTCCGAGCCCACCCCGGCCCGGCTCGCGCAGATCCAGCAGGCCGCCAAGGACAGCGGCGTGACCACCGTCTTCTTCGAGGCCCTGGTCAGCCCGAAGCTCGCCGACACCGTCGCCAAGGACCTCAACCTGAAGACGGCCGTGCTCGACCCCATCGAGGGCGTCATGGCCGGCTCCCCGGACACCTACCTCACGATCATGCAGCAGAACCTGAGCAACCTGCGGGATGCTCTCGGCTGCGCGAGCTGACGGGACCCCACCATGGACTCCGCGCCCCACGACTCGATACCGGCCGCCGTCCGGCTCCGCTGTGCCCAGGCCGCCCAGGGCGGCCGCCCGGTGCTGCGCGGCATCGACCTGACCGTCGCCCCCGGCGAGGTGGTCGCGCTGCTCGGCGCCAACGGCTCCGGCAAGTCCACCACCATCAAGACGGTGATCGGCAGCGTCCCGCTGACCGGCGGTGAGTGGGAGCTCTTCGGCGTGCCGGGCCGGCGGTTCCGCGACTGGCACCGGATCGGCTACGTGCCGCAGCGCACCACCGCGGCCGGCGGAGTCCCCGCGACGGTGCGCGAGGTGGTCGCCACCGGGCGGCTGGCGCAGCACCGGCTGCTGCCGTTCCGCCGCAAGGACCGGGTCGCGGTGGACGCCGCGCTGGCCGCAGTCGGCATGCTGGAGCGCGCCGGCGACGGGGTCGCGGACCTCTCCGGCGGCCAGCAGCAGCGGGTGCTGATCGCCCGCGCGCTGGTCGGCTCGCCCGAGCTGCTGATCATGGACGAGCCGATGGCCGGGGTCGACCTTGCCAGCCAGCAGGTGCTCGCCGATACCCTGCGCGAGCAGGTCGAGCGGGGCGCCGCGGTGCTGCTGGTGCTGCACGAACTCGGGCCGCTGGCGCCGCTGATCGACCGCGCGGTGCTGCTGCGCGACGGCCTGGTGGTGCAGGACGGCCCGCCGGCCGGCACCGGCCACGGACACGACGGCGACCACCACCAGGACCACCACCACACCGAGATCCGTCAGGGGCTGCTGACATGAGCGACCTGCTCTCCTACGACTTCATGCAGCGGGCACTGCTCGCCGCCCTGCTGGTCGGCATCACCGCCCCCGCCGTCGGCATCTACCTGGTGCAGCGGCGCCAGGCGCTGATGGGCGACGGCATCGGCCACGTCGCGCTCACCGGTGTCGGCCTCGGCCTGGTGTTCCAGACCAGCCCGGTCTGGATGGCCGTGCTGGTCTGCGTACTGGCCGCGGTGATCATGGAGCTGGTCCGCTCGCGCGGCAACCAGCGCGGCGACATCGCCCTGGCGATGCTCTTCTACGGCGGCATGGCCTGCGGGCGGCTGCTGATCAGCAAGTCGCCGGCCGCCAGCGGCACCGGCGGCAGCCTGGACAGCTACCTCTGGGGCTCGATCCTGGCCGTGGACGCCGGCGACCTGGTCACCATCGCCGTGCTCGGCGCGGTGGTCATCGCGGTCACGCTCGGCCTGCGGCGCCAGCTCTTCGCGGTCTGCCAGGACGAGGAGTTCGCCAAGGTCACCGGGGTGCCGGTGCGGCTGCTCAACCTGCTGCTCGCGGTGATGGCCGCGGTCACCGTGACCGTCGCGATGCGGGTGGTCGGGCTGCTGCTGGTGAGCGCGCTGATGGTGGTGCCGGTGGCGGCGGCCCAGTTGCTCACCCGCTCGTTCCGGGCCACCCAGGCGCTCTCCATCGTCATCGGGGTGCTGGTCTCGCTCGGCGGCGTGGTGACCTCCTACCAGGCTGACGTGCCGCCGGGCTCCGCGATCGTGCTACTCGCCATCGCCTGCTTCGCGGTGTTCAGCGCGCTGGCCGCGCCGCTGGCCAGGCGACGGCACCGGCAGCGCGGGCTGCCCGGGCAGCGGGAGGGCAGCAAGGCTGCGGAGCAGCCGACCGAGGGCGCGGGGCTGGCACAATGAGGTGTGACCCGCCCCGAAGCCCAGGAGGAGCACCGGTGACCACCGCAGGCCCGTCGCCACGCGCCCGTTCCACTCGTCAGCGCACCGCGGTCTCCGCCGCGCTGGATGAGCTCGAGGACTTCCGCAGCGCGCAGGAACTGCACGATCTGCTCAAGCACCGGGGCGAATCGGTCGGCCTGACCACCGTCTACCGCACCCTGCAGTCGCTCGCCGACGCCGGTGAGGTCGACGTGCTGCGCACGGCCGACGGCGAGGCGGTCTACCGCCGCTGCAGCAGCGGTCACCACCACCACCTGGTCTGCCGCCACTGCGGCAGCACCGTCGAGGTCGAGGGCCCCGCCGTGGAGCGCTGGGCCACCTCCGTCGCCGCCGAGCACGGCTTCAGCGACATCGCGCACACCCTGGAGATCTTCGGCACCTGCGCGGACTGCGCGGCGAAGCAGCGGGCCCAGCAGGGGTAGGCCCTACAGCGGCGCGGCCCACGCCCGGGCGGCGGGCGGGAACGCCGCGACGATCCCGGCCAGCCGCTCGGCCAGTGCGACCAGGTGGTCGTACGTGTGGTGTTCATCCGTCCAACCGATCAGATGACGACCCGCCAGCCGCCATCCGCAGTCCGCCTCCACCGTCAGGCGCACGACCTCATCGGCGATCAACGCCATGCCGAACTCCGGGATGGCGCTGACCTGGTGCGCTGCGGACCTCGGGTAGCTACCGGGCAGCGGGTCGAACCGCCCGGCCCCCGGAAGTACGGGGGCCGCTCCTGGGTGCGGTAGGTGATCGCCAGCCGACGGGCCGTCACCGCGGCCCCGTCAGCGCCGGCCGCGCCACTCCTGGACGCCCGGCGGGAACGCCGCGACGATGCCGGCCAGCCGCTCGGCCATGGTGATCAGGTACTCGTAGGTGCGGCGCTTGTCGGTCCAGCCGATCAGGTGCCGGCCAGCCAGACGCCAGCCGCAGTCGGCCTCCAGCGTCAGCCGCAGCAGCTCGTCGGTGATGAGCGCCATGCCGAACTCCGGGACGGCGCTGGCCCTGCGGACCTCGGGGTTCGGGCCGCTGCCGGGTAGCGGGTCGACGGAACCGGCACCGCGGGAGTACGGGTCCCGGAGGTGGATGCGCCACATGCCCGCCAGCCGACGAGGGGTCAGCACGGTGTCGGGAAGAGCGAACGGCAGCTCCAGCACCGCCAGTGAGAAGTCGTAGAGCGTGCCGCCGCGGTTCGCCCCGGGCGGCGGCACGACCATGTGCATGAGGGCCACCGGATACCCGGCAGCCGTCCCACACAGCAGATCGAGCACATGACTGCGCCCGCTCTCCAGCGTGAACGGGTAGCCGTGCCGGTCGAACGGGATCCACGCGTCATCCGGGTGCCGGTGGTACTCCCACGCCGGATCCGCGCGGAACCGCTTGATGCTCTTGCGGACTTCGAACACTGCTGCTGCTCCTTCGGCCGGCGGGGCCGCCGGTGGTGCGCGGCCCCGCGTCAGCCTAGGTCACTGGTGGTACGCGCCCTTGGGGTCGATCAGTGGCGAGCCCTTGTCGAACGGCACCTGCGGTGCGGGCTCACCGGTGTCGTCGTTCTCGCTGGCGCCGGCCAGGCCGTAGGCACCCGCGTTGCTGAGGGCGTCGCCCAGGATCGGGTCGCCTCCCGCCCGGTGCTTGCCGGGGGCGTAGATCTTCCGACCGTTGTGCACCGCGGCGCCGCCTGCCGCACCGCCCAGACCCGAGAAGGCCACGTCCTCCCAGAAGCTGCTGACGCTGCCGGGGTTCTCCACCTCGTTCACGCCGTCCGCCGCCGCGGTGCCGGCCGCGCTGGTGACGGAGTTGTTGACCGCCCCGCCGAGCAGGCCGTCCCCCTTGAGCATCCCGTCGATCACGTCCTTGCCGGCCCACTGGGTCGCGTGTGCCCCGGAGCTGGTGAGCGCCTGGGCGACCTTGGGCGCGGCTGCCGAGCCGAGCTCGCCCAGCCCCGTCCCCACGACCGCCGACACCCCCGCGTTCTGGATGTCGGTGCCCCAGGTGATCTGCTGGCCGGACAGCGCCTGACCGAGCACGTTGCCACCGAGGTTGGCCCCGAAGTTGCCGGCGAACTTGACGCCGAACTTCAGGAACTTGTTGGTGTCCATCGCCTTCTTGATGCCCTCGAGGACGTCGGCGATGTCCTTGAGGATCTTGGCCAGCCGGGCCACCGCCGCGCTCGCCTCGCCCGCCTCGACGGAGGCCGAGGCCGCGGCGGCCGCGTCGGAGAAGCCGGCGGTGACGATGGAGAGGCCGATGCCGATCGCGGCGGTGGCCGCGATCTCCGCGACGATCTCCTGGATCTGCTTGTTGACCTCCTCGATCGAGTCGGCGGCGGCGTCCAGTTGCTTGGCGACGGCCTCGAAGTTGGGCAGCGCGCCGTCGATCTGGCCGCGGGTGCCCTGCCAGTGCTGGTGGAAGGCGGTGGCCGCGGCGCCGGTCCAGGCGTCGCCGAGACCGCTGACCTCCTTGTCCAGGCTGTCCCTGGTGGTCTTGAGGTCGGCGGCCATGCCGCGCCAGGCGAGGGCGCAGTCGCGCAGCACGGACGGGTCGCCGCCCGGGCTGAAGATGTCGAAGCTCTGCTCGATCTTCGGCGGCGGCGGTGTCTGGGTCTGTCCGCTGTCCGGGTTCTGAGCCATCGTCAGACCGCCAGGTTCTGGGCGTTGTCGTGGTCGGTGGCCTTGTAGGCCTTCACCACCGCCGCCAACCCGAGGGAGTAGCCCTCCAGTTGGCTCTGCAGCTGGCGCAGGCTGGTCACCGTGGCCTGGGTCATCTGGACGTACTTCCCCAGCGCCTCGGTGGACTCGGCCAGCACCCCGAAGGCGTCGTTGACGTTCTCCGCCTTGGTCGCGAAGGTGCTCAGCTGCCCGTCCATGCCCTTCGAGCTACTGCTGAAGTCGGCGCTCACCGCGGTGACCTTGGCCGGCTCTATGTGGAAATGGTCAGCAACCATTGCCGCTCCCCCGTTGTTGCGTACGGTTATAGCGGAAAACCGTACCCCTACGAGCCGTCACAACGACAACTCGGCCCGGAACCAGGTCAGTTCCGGGCCGAGTGTGAAGAAAACGTCAGCGCTGTGCGGGGACCTCGGCAGCGGCGGGGGCGGCGACCTCGTTGGGGAGGGCGCCGCCGAAGCGGCGGTCGCGCCTCGCGTACTGCTCGCAGGCGCGCCAGAGGTCGCGGCGGTCGAAGTCCGGCCAGAGCACGTCCTGGAACACGAACTCGGCGTAAGCGGACTGCCAGAGCCAGAAGTTGGAGGTGCGCTGCTCGCCGCTGGGGCGCAGGAACAGGTCCACGTCCGGCATGTCCGGGTGGTACATGTACTTGCCGATGGTCTTCTCGTTGACCTTCCGCGGGTCGAGCTTGCCGGCCGCCACGTCGGCGGCGATCGCGGCGGCGGCGTCGGCGACCTCGGCGCGGCCGCCGTAGTTGACGCACATGTACATGGTGACCAGGTCGTTGCCCTTGGTCTGCTCCTCGGCCACCTGGAGCTCCTGGACCACGCTCTTCCAGAGCTTGGGCATCCGGCCGGCCCAGCGGATCCGCACGCCCATGGCGTCCAGCTCGTCGCGGCGGCGGCGGATCACGTCCCGGTTGAAGTTCATCAGGAACTTCACCTCGTCAGGGGAGCGCTTCCAGTTCTCGGTGGAGAAGGCGTAGAGCGAGATGTTCTTGACGCCCAGCTCGATGGCGCCCTTCATGACGTCGAGCACCACGCTCTCGCCGACCTTGTGGCCCTCGGTGCGGGGCAGGCCGCGCTCCTTGGCCCAGCGGCCGTTGCCGTCCATCACGATGGCGACGTGCTTGGGGATCAGCTCTCCGGGGAGCTTCGGCGGCTGTGCACCGCTCGGGTGCGGGTCCGGGGCGCGGTACTCGCGCTGCTTGTTGGCGCCGAAGAGCCGTCGCGCTGCCATGCTCACTTCTCCACGTATCTCATCGAGCGGATACCCCGCTCCAGGTGCCACTGGAGGTAGGCGGCGACCAGGCCGCTTCCCTCCCGCCAGTACCGCGGCTCGCAGGCGTCCGCGGTCTGCCAGTCTCCGGACAGCAGGGCGCCGAGCAGAACCAGTGTCTCAGGGGAGGGTACGGCACATCCCGGTACCCGGCAGTCCGCACACAGCACGCCGCCGGCCGGCAGCGAGAAGAACCGGTTCGGCCCTTCGATGCCGCATTTGGCGCAGTCGGTGAAGCTGGCGCCGTAGCCGTTGACCGCGAGCGACCGCAGCAGGAAGGCGTCCAGCACCAGGTGCGACTGATGGGTGCCGGCGGCCAGCGTGCGCAGGGCGCCGACCAGCAGCAGGTACTGCTGGACGGCGGGCTCGCCCTCGTTCTCGGCGAAACGTTCCGCCGTCTCCAGCATGGCGGTGCCGGCGGTGTAGCGGCCGTAGTCGCCGACGATCCCGCCGCCGTACGGGGCGATGGTCTCCACCTGGGTGCAGAGCGGCAGCGAGCGGCCGACCAGTTCGCTGCCGCGGCTGAAGAACTGCACGTCCACATGGGAGAACGGCTCCAGCCGGGCCCCGAACTTGGACTTGGTCTTGCGGACGCCGCGGGCCACCGCCCGGACCTTGCCGTGCTGGCGGGTCAGCAGCGTGATGATCCGGTCGGCCTCGCCGAGCTTCTGGGCGCGGAGCACGACGCCGTCGTCGCGGATCAGACTCATGCGCCCATTCTCCCCCACCGCGCGCGGCTCTCGGGCGCACGGCGGGGGCGCGGGGCAGCGGGTGCGCGAGCGGCCGGGCGTCAGTGCGGCGTGCTGGTGGCCGCCTCCAGCAGCTGGGTGACGACGTCCTCGGGAATCCGCAGGCAGCTGCCCACGGCGGCCAGCACGGCCCGCTCGGCGGGCTGGTAGCGGCCGTCGGCCAGCGCGATCCAGGCACCCTGCAGCACCAGCCGCTCCCGGCCCTGCTCGGCCAGGTGCGGGGCCAGCGCCTCCAGCGCGGCATGCAGCTCGACGTCCAGCCCGCTGCCCAGCCCGGCCCCGGACGCCGCCGAGAAGCCCGGCTCGCCGTACCCGGAGAGCGCCGCCAGCGCGGCCAGCACCTGGGCCTCGCCGCAGTCCTCGAAACCCGCCAGCCGGACCAGTTCGCAGGCCTCGGTGCGGGCCGCCGCCGAACCGGCCCCGCCGGCCGCCAGCATGGCCAGCGCGATGGTGTACTGGGCGTCCCTGAGCATCCCGGTCAGCCGCCCGCTGGTGGGCTGCTCCAGGCTCTCCAGCCCGTACCTGCCTTGGCAGTTGACGCACTGCACGGTGGCCAGCACACCGCCGAGCGGCAGCACCGGGAGCTCCAGCAACCGCAGCCACCGCCGGCCGTGCTGCCGACGGTAGTTGCGGTCTCCACCACAGCCTGGGCAGAAGAAGTCACCGAGCACATCCGTGCGCCACTTCGGGCGAACACCCCACAACCGTGTCACGGCGCCAACTCCCCAAGACTTGGCAGGCGGCCTGCACGACGACGGGCAGGTCTCGCGACCGGCCCCGGGGTCCGTCCCACCAACCCCCGATTCCGGTTCACCGATGGTGCCACGGTTGCCTGCGGGTGTCAGCACCCCTAACGGGTGCCGAAGCAAAAAAGTGTGGCCCAGGACACACTTCCTGGGCCACAGCTGGGCCCTACCTGTGAAGCGGGCCCAGCCGAGTCACCGGCGCGCGGTGCGGTTGACGGCGCTGATGATGGCCTTCAGCGACGCGCGCACGGTGTTGCCGTCGATGCCCACGCCCCACAGCACCCGCCCGTCCACCGCGCACTCCACGTACGCGGCGGCCTGGGCGTCGCCGCCCTCGCTCAGCGCGTGCTCGGCGTAGTCCAGTACTCGCACGTCCACGCCGATCCCGGCCAGCGCGTCGGTGAAGGCGGAGACCGGGCCGTTGCCGGAACCGGTCAGCTCGGTCTGCACGCCGTCCACCAGCGCCGCCACGGTCAGCGCGTCGCGCCCGTCGTCGGTGGTCAGCGCCTGCTGCTCGCGCAGTGCGATCCGGCCCCACGGGTTCTCGGGGGTGGGCAGGTACTCGTCCTGGAAGACCGCCCAGATGTCGGCCGGCGTGACCTCGCCGCCCTCGGCGTCGGTCTTGGCCTGGATGATCTTCGAGAACTCGATCTGCATCCGGCGCGGCAGGTCCAGCTTGTGGTCGTTCTTCAGCACGTAGGCGATGCCGCCCTTGCCGGACTGCGAGTTGACCCGGATGACCGCCTCGTAGCTGCGGCCCACGTCCTTGGGGTCGATCGGCAGGTAGGGCACGCCCCAGGTGTACTCGCCGACCGGCACGCCGGCCGCCGCCGCGTCCGCCTCCAGGGCGTCGAAGCCCTTCTTGATGGCGTCCTGGTGCGAGCCGGAGAACGAGGTGTAGACCAGGTCGCCGGCGTAGGGGTGGCGCTCCGGGACGTTCATCTGGTTGCAGTACTCGTAGGTACGCCGGATCTCGTCGATGTCGGAGAAGTCGATCATCGGGTCGACGCCCTGCGAGAACAGGTTCATCCCGACGTTCACCAGGTCCAGGTTGCCGGTCCGCTCGCCCTGTCCGAACAGGCAGCCCTCGACCCGGTCGGCGCCGGCCATCACGGCCAGCTCGGCGGAGGCCACGCCGGTGCCGCGGTCGTTGTGCGGGTGGGTGGACAGCGCGATGAACTGACGGCGGGTCAGGTTTCGGGACATCCACTCGATCATGTCCGCGTACACGTTCGGGGTGCAACGCTCCACCGTGGTGGGCAGGTTGAGGATGATCTCGCGGTCCTCGGCGGGCTGCCAGACGTCCATCACCGCCTCGCAGACCTCCAGCGCGAAGTCCAGCTCGGTGTCGATGAAGATCTCCGGCGAGTACTGGTAGCCGAAGACGGTCTCGTCGCCCAGCAGCTTCTCGGCGTACTCCATCACCAGCCGGGTGCCGTCCACCGCGATCGCCTTGACGTCCTGGCGGCTGCCCTTGAACACCACCCGGCGGAAGATCGGCGAGGTCGCGTTGTAGAGGTGCACGGTGGCGCGCGGGGCGCCGGCCAGCGACGCGACGGTGCGCTCGATCAGGTCCTCGCGGGCCTGGGTCAGCACCGAGATGGTGACGTCCTCGGGGATCGCGTCCTGCTCGATCAGCGACCGGACGAACTCGAAGTCGGTGGCCCCGGAGGCCGGGAAGCCGACCTCGATCTCCTTGTAGCCCATCGACACCAGCAGGTCGAACATCTTGCGCTTGCGGGCCGGCGACATCGGGTCGATCAGCGCCTGGTTGCCGTCCCGCAGGTCGGTGGAGAGCCAGCGCGGCGCCTTCGTGATCACCTGGCCGGGCCAGGTGCGATCCGGCAGCTCGACGGTGCCGAACGGCAGGTAGCGCTGGAACGGCATCCCGGAGGGCCGCTGGCGCACGGAGGCCGCGGTGATCGGGGTCGGACGGTCGACGAAGGCGCGGGCCACGGAGAACTGATCGGTCATGGAAGAACTCTCGGCTTCTCTTCGGATGCTGGCTGGTCGGGGACACCTCACCCGACGGGCCGACTGGTGCGAGCGCAACACGTCACCGAAGTGCGCATGCACGAACCCCGCGGCGAGGGAGCCGGCCTCCGAACGGTCCTACAGGCCCTCGCCGCGGCAGCTAAGAAGAAGCAGCCGGTAGTGCATGATGGCGCCAGACTAACCCAGCCCTTCGCGAGGCCGAAGCCGAGACCGCGACATTTCCACTCCTTGAGACGGCCGGGTGCGTGACAGCAGGTCAGTGATCGGTGACGCTGTGCGCCATGACGCAGCTCTGCACCATCATCCCGCCGTACCTGCTGGACCGGCTGGCCGACCTCGGTGACGAGGCCGCCCGGCGCTCCCGCGCCCTCGACGCCACCCTGCGCACCGCCCGGGCCCGCGGCCTGGCCGCGGCCGCCCCCGCCGCCCGCCCCGGGCGCACCATCGCCGACGCGGGCCGCGCCGAGCGGCTGCCCGGCCACACGGTGCGCACCGAGGGCGGCCCGCCGACCTCGGACCCGGCGGTCAACCGGGCCTACGACGGCCTGGGCGCGACCCTGGCCCTGCTGCTGGAGGTCTACGGGCGGCGTTCGGTGGACGGCGCGGGGCTGCCGCTGCAGGCGACCGTGCACTACGGCGAGAAGTACGACAACGCCTTCTGGGACGGCGCCCGGATGGTCATCGGCGACGGGGACGGCGTGCTGTTCGGCGACTTCACCGGCTGCGTGGACGTGATCGGCCACGAACTGACGCACGGCGTGGTGCAGTACAGCGCCGCCCTGGCGTACCACGGCCAGTCCGGGGCGCTCAACGAATCGGTGGCGGACGTCTTCGGCAGCCTGGTCAAGCAGCACGCGCTGGGCCAGCAGGCCGAGGACGCGGACTGGCTGATCGGCGCCGGGCTGTTCGGGCCGGGCGTGCGGGGCCGGGCGCTGCGCTCGCTGAAGGCGCCGGGCACCGCCTATGACGACCCCCGGCTGGGCCGCGACCCGCAGCCCGGCTCGATGGACGACTACGTGCACACCACCGAGGACGACGGCGGCGTGCACATCAACTCCGGCATCCCCAACCGGGCCTTCCACCTGCTCGCGGCGGCACTGGGCGGCGCGGCCTGGGAGCGGGCCGGCCGGGTCTGGTACGACGCCCTCACCAACGGCTCGCTGCACCCGGACGCCTCCTTCGCCGAGTTCGCCCGGGCGACGGCCGCCGCGGCCCGGGCCCGGTTCGGCGACGGACCGGTGGTGGAGGCCGTCGCCGGCGCCTGGAAGGAGGTCGGCCTGCCCCTGTGAACGCACTCGGAAAAGTCCTGACGTTCACTCAGGAGAAATCCAGCAAGCCGCCGCTG
Organism: Kitasatospora sp. GP30; assembly: GCF_029892145.1. NCBI lineage: Bacteria > Bacillati > Actinomycetota > Actinomycetes > Kitasatosporales > Streptomycetaceae > Kitasatospora > Kitasatospora sp. GP30. The sequence continues at coordinate 129,584 of NZ_JARZAH010000002.1, read as the reverse complement.
TCCGTAGCAGACTGGCAACCATGCGCATTGCGGTCACCAGGAGCGGCGGGTTCGCCGGACGCACCACCCGGGCCGAGCTGGACACGGCGGCCCGGATCGACGCCCCTCATGTGCACGCGCTGGCCCGTGAGGCGGTGGTCGGCACCTCACGGTTGCGCGGCTTCGGCGTGCCGGACGGCTACCACTACATGATCACGGTGGACAGCCGCACGGTGTACTGCGCCGACCCGAACCTGACGGACTCCCAGCGCGAGCTGATCTCGCTGGTGCTGCACCAGGGCGTCGAGCTGGCGGGCTGACGGGCGTTCAGGAACGGACTCAGAACCCCAGCTTGCGCAGCTGCTTGGGGTCCCGCTGCCAGTCCTTGGCGACCTTGACGTGCAGATCGAGGTAGACCGGGGTGCCGAGCAGGGCCTCGATGTGCTTCCGGGCGGTGGTGCCGACGTGCTTCAGCCGGGCGCCCTTGGCCCCGATCACGATGGCCTTCTGGCTCTGCCGCTCGATGTAGACGTTGGCGTGGATGTCCAGCAGCGGACGGTCGGCGGGGCGGTCCTCGCGCGGCAGCATCTCCTCGACCACCACGGCCAGCGAGTGCGGCAGCTCGTCCCGGACGCCTTCGAGCGCGGCCTCGCGGATCAGCTCGGCCACCATGATCTGCTCGGGCTCGTCGGTCAGGTCGCCGTCCGGGTAGAGCGGCTGGCCCTTGGGGAGCAGCTTGGTGATCAGGTCGGCGACCAGCTCCACCTGCTTGTCACCGACGGCCGACACCGGGATGATCTCGGCCCACTCGATGCCCAGGTCGGTGCCGAGCTGCTGGATCGCGATCAGCTGCTCGGCCAGCCGCTTGGAGTCCACCAGGTCGGTCTTGGTGACGATGGCGACCTTGGGGGTCTTCTTGATCTCGGCCAGTTCCTTGGCGATGAAGCGGTCGCCGGGGCCGAGCTTCTGGTCGGCGGGGAGGCAGAAACCGATCACGTCGACCTCGGCCCAGGTGCTGCGGACCAGGTCGTTGAGCCGCTCGCCGAGCAGGGTGCGGGGCTTGTGCAGACCGGGCGTGTCGACCAGGACGAGCTGGGAGTCGGGGCGGTGCACGATGCCGCGCACGGTGTGCCGGGTGGTCTGCGGGCGGTCGGAGGTGATCGCGACCTTGGTCCCGACCAGGGCGTTGGTCAGGGTCGACTTGCCGGCGTTGGGGCGGCCGACGAAGCACGCGAAGCCTGATCGGTACGGGGTTGCCGGGGTCAAGGAGGAGTCGCTCATGGACACCATTCTCCCTGATCGGCCGCGGCCGGCCGACCGCCGCCGCTCGGGTGCCGGGTCACTTGCCGCGCAGCAGCACGCCGACCAGGGTGAGCAGCGCGATGCCGCCGGACACGCTGGCCCAGAGCACCGAGTGGGTCTCGTGCCAGCGGCCCATGGCCATGAAGAAGGCCAGCAGCGCGGCGAAGAACGAGAGAGCCCCCATGACTAGTGAGATTATCCGACGATCTCACCGACAGGAGGGCTCCCCCACCACGTGTCAGGCCTCGACCCGGGACCGCAGCGCCCCGTCCAGCCCGGCCAGCAGCAGCGGGGTCCCGCTGCCGCCCAGGTCCCGCACCACCGCGAGGTCGACCGGGTTGGGCTCGCCCGCCTCGGTCACCACGGCCGCCGCCTCCAGCCCGGTGGCGCCGCTCGCCTTGGCCATCGCCACCGCCGTCTGCACCGCGGTCAGCGTGAGCGACGGCAGCACCACCGCGCCCGCCACATAGGTGCGCCCGGTCTCGTCGCGCACCGCCGCGCCCTCCGCGACCGCGTTGCGGGCCCGGATCGAACGAGCCAGCGTGATGATCTTCTGGTCTTCCGGATCAAGCTCAGTCATGGGGCCGAGCATAGGCGGCCGTCGGCACCCGGCGCAGCGTGATCCGGCGCCCCTCCGGGCAGCAGGGCCTGGCCACCGGCCTGGTCACCAGCACCCAGCAGATCGGCCTGACCGTCGGCATCCCGCTGCTCAGCGCCCTGGCCGCAGCCCGGATCGACAGCCTGGAGTCGGCCGGCCACACCTTCGCGGCCGCCACCCTGGCCGGGGTGCGGCTGGGCGTGGCCGCCGACGCCGCGGTGGTGGCGGTCACCGCCGTGCCGGTCGGCCTCGGGCTGCGCGCCTGGCGGCGGGGGAACTGACCGTCCGTCAGTCCTCCGGGTCCGCCACCTCGGCCGCCCGCCGCACCGGGGCGGCCACCACGGTGCCGATCCGGTTGCGGCGGCCGGCCGAGCTCTCGGCGGTCAGGGCGATGGCCACGAGGTGGCCCGGGTTGTCCTCCGGCACCGGGATCTCGCAGGACGAGCCCGGGATCGGCACCCGGCCCAGGTGCTTGGCCAGCAGGCCGCCGACGGTCTCGACGTCCTCGTCCTCCAGCCCGATCTCGAACAGCTCGCCCAGGTCCTCGACCGTCAGCCGGGCGGTGATCCGGAAGGTGCCGTCGCCGAGTTCCTCCACCGGCGCGATCTCCCGGTCGTACTCGTCGGTGATCTCCCCGACGATCTCCTCCAGGATGTCCTCGATGGTGACCAGGCCGGCGGTGCCGCCGTACTCGTCGATCACGATCGCCACGTGCGAGCGCATCTGCTGCATCTCCCGCAGCAGGTCGCCGGCCGGCTTGCTGTCCGGGATGAAGACCGCCGGGCGCATCACGGTGTCCACCAGGTCCGCCTCGGCGTCCCGGCTGACGTGGGTGAGCCGGACCAGGTCCTTGAGGTAGACCATGCCGACCACGTCGTCCTCGTTGTCCCCGACCACCGGTATCCGGGAGAAGCCGGAGCGCAGGGCCAGGGTGAGCGCCTGACGGACCGTCTTGTGCCGTTCGATCATCACCAGGTCGGTGCGCGGCACCATCACCTCGCGCACGATGGTGTCGCCCAGCTCGAAGACCGAGTGCACCATCCGGCGCTCGTCGTCCTCGATCAGGTCGTCCTGCTCGGCCAGGTCAACCAGCGCCCGCAGTTCCGCCTCGGAGGCGAACGGGCCCTCGCGGTAGCCCTTGCCCGGGGTGAGCGCGTTGCCCAGCAGGATCAGCAGCCGCGGGATCGGGCCGAGGATCCGGGCCAGCGGCAGCAGCACGTAGGAGGACGCGGTGGCGGTGGTCAGCGGGTGCTGCCGGCCGATGGTGCGCGGGGAGACGCCGACCGCCACGAAGGAGACCAGCACCATCACCCCGAAGGCCACCAGCACGCCCTGCCAGGTCTCGTTGAAGCTGCGCACGCAGACCACGGTGACCAGCACGGCCGCCGCCACCTCGCTGGCCACCCGGATCAGGGTGGCCAGGTTCAGGTAGCGGACCTGGTCCGAGGCCAGGGTGAGCAGCCGCTGCGCGCCGCGCCGGCCGCTGCGCACCGCCTCCTCGGCCCGGAAGCGGGAGACCCGGGAGATCCCGGCCTCCGCGCAGGCGGCCAGCCAGCCGAGCATGACCAGCAGGAACGCGCCGACCAGAAAACTCGTACTATCGCCACTCATCAGAGATCAATGGGTGGTGGGGGCCGGGGAGATCCCCGACAGCCCGCGACCGGCCCGCCAGTCGTCGAGGATCCGCTTCTGGAGGCCGAACATCACCTGTTCCTCCTCCGGCTCCTCATGGTCGTAGCCGAGCACGTGCAGCACCCCGTGGACGGTGAGCAGCTGCAGCTCCTCGTCCATGGAGTGCTTGGAGGGCGCGGCCAGACCCTGGGCCTTGGCCACCTCCGGGCAGAGCACGATGTCGCCGAGCAGGCCCTGCGGCAGCTCCTCGTCCTCCTTGCCCGGACGCAGCTCGTCCATCGGGAACGACATCACATCGGTCGGACCGGGCAGGTCCATCCACTGGATGTGCAGCTGCTCCATCGCCTCGGCATCCACCAGGATCACGGACAGTTCGGACAGCGGGTGGATCCGCATCTTGTCGAGGGCGTAGCGGGCGACGTCGAGGATGGCCTCTTCGTCGGCCTCCCAACCCGACTCGTTGGCGATGTCGATGGACATGACGGAGGGTGGCTCAGCTTTCGGTGCGATGGGGCTGTCGGGGGGTGCGACTGCGCGGACCGCGCGGTGCGGCCTTGCGGGGCGCGGGGCCGGCCTCGTCGGAGTTCTGGGCATCCCAGCGCTCATAGGCGTCGACGATCCGGCCGACCAGCTTGTGGCGGACCACATCCGTGCTGGTCAGGATCGAGAAGTGGATGTCCGGGATGTCCATGAGGATCTCCTGGACCACCTTGAGGCCGCTGCGGGTGCCGCTCGGCAGGTCGATCTGGGTGGTGTCACCGGTGACCACGACCTTGGAGTTGAAGCCCAGGCGGGTCAGGAACATCTTGATCTGCTCGGGCGAGGTGTTCTGCGCCTCGTCCAGGATGATGAAGGCGTCGTTCAGGGTGCGGCCGCGCATGTAGGCGAGCGGGGCCACCTCGATGGTCCCGGCGGCCATCAGCCGGGGGATCGAGTCCGGGTCCATCATGTCGTGCAGCGCGTCGTAGAGCGGGCGCAGATACGGGTCGATCTTCTCGTAGAGGGTGCCGGGCAGGAACCCGAGCCGCTCGCCGGCCTCCACCGCCGGGCGGGTCAGGATGATCCGGTTGACCTCCTTGGCCTGCAGCGCCTGCACGGCCTTGGCCATCGCCAGGTAGGTCTTGCCGGTGCCGGCCGGGCCGATCCCGAAGGTGATGGTGTGCTTGTCGATCGCGTCGACGTAGGACTTCTGGTTCAGGGTCTTCGGACGGATGGTCCGGCCCCGGTTGGAGAGGATGCTCTGGGTGAAGACGGCGGACGGGCTGACCGCGCCGCCCGGGTCCGCCGCGCCGCTCTTGAGCATCGCGATGGACCGCTCCACCGAGTCCTCGGTCAGCGGCTGGCCGGTGCGCAGCACCAGCATCATCTCGTTGAACAGCTGCTTGACCAGCGCGATGTCGGCCCGCTCACCGGTGGCGGTGACCTCGTTGCCGCGGACGTGGATGTCGGTGTCGGGGAAGGAGCGCTCGATCACCCGCAGGAGGGAGTCGGTGGCACCGAGCAGGGTGACCATCGGGTGCTTCTCGGGGATCACGATCCGGGCGCTGAAGCCGTCGCCGCCCTGGGCGCTGGTCTGTGCGGTGTCACTCATCGGTTCGCTCATACGTCGGCCCTGAGGCCTGCCTCATCCCATCCGTGGTCTCGGGGTGCCGCTCGGTCTTCCGGGGTCACCAGGGTACGCCGCGCAGGTGTTCGTTGTGGCACGGCCCGATCGATGGTGCGGCACTGCCCGCAGTGATGCCAGTCGTTTTCCCGTTTCCGCGCCGCACCCCGATCGCTCGCAGTCACCGGCGGCGGCGCGGCACCGGCACCCTGGCGAGGTCCTCGGCGATCACCAGCTCGCCGCCGAAGTGCTCCCGGGCCTCGGCCAGATGGCCGGCCAGGTCGGGGTAGCGCTGCGAGAAGTGGGTGAGCACCAGGGTGCGGACCCCGGCTGCGGCCGCCACCCGGGCCGCCTGGGCGGCGGTGAGGTGGCCGTGCTCCTCGGCGAGGTGCGCGTCGGCGTTCAGGAAGGTCGCTTCGATCACCAGCAGGTCGGCGCCGTCGGCGAGCCGCTCGACCCCCTCGCACATCCGGGTGTCCATCACGAAGGCGAACCGCTGCCCCTGGTACACCTCGCTGACCTCGTCCAGGGTGATCGTGCGACCGTCCAGCTCGACGGCGGCCTGCCGCTGCAGCTTCCCGACGATCGGGCCGCGCAGGCCGAACTCGGCCAGCTTCTCGGGCAGCAGCCGCCGACCGCCCGGCTCGATCAGCCGGTAGCCGTACGAGTCCACCGGGTGGGAGAGCGCCACCGCCTCCATGACGAACGGGGCGTCGGGCACCGGGACCGGGCCGGACGACCGGATCGGGTGCTCGGGCACCTCCGCGGTCTGGTGGTAGGCGGTGGCCTGCCGCAGCCGGTCGAAGTAGACCTGGCCGCTCGCCGGGTAGTAGGCGTGCACCGGGTGCGGCACCTTGTCCAGGTTGATCCGCTGGATCACCCCGGCCAGGCCAAGGCTGTGGTCGCCGTGGAAGTGCGTGACGCAGATCCGGGTCAGGTCGGTGGCCGAGACCCCGGCGTGCAGCATCTGCCGCTGGGTGCCCTCGCCCGGGTCGAAGAGCAGGCCCTCGCCGTCCCAGCGCAGCAGGTAGCCGTTGTGGTTGCGGTGCCGGGTGGGCACCTGGCTGGCCGTGCCGAGGACGACGAGTTCGCGGTTGGACACCGTCAGACCATGCCCTCGTGGAATGCGGCGCCACCGAGCACGTGCACATGGGCGTGGAAGACGGTCTGGCCGGCGCCCGCACCGGTGTTGAAGATCATCCGGTAGCCGTGGTCGGCGATCTTCTCGTCGGCGGCCACCCCGGCGGCCTCGGTCAGCAGGGCGGCGGCGAGCTCCGGGTCGCCGGCGGCCAGCGTGGCGGCGTTCGGGTAGTGGTCCTTGGGGACGACCAGCACATGGGTGGGCGCCTGCGGGTTGATGTCCCGGAAGGCGAGGGTGCGCTCGGTCTCGCGGACCACGCTGGCCGGGATGGCACCGGCGACGATCTTGCAGAAGATGCAGTCGGGGTCGAGCTGGTCGGCCATGGGGAGGGCTCCCGGTAGGTCGGCGATGGGTTGCTGACGATCCGCCAACCTACCGGAAGCACCTTTCGATCAGGGCAGCGCCGGCGGGGTCCTGGCCGGCTGCTCGGCGAGCCCGGCGAGCGCGATCCGCACCGCCTCGGCCAGCTGCGGGTCCTCGCCGGCCGCCCACTGGTGCGGGGCGATCTCCACCTCGACGTCCGGGGTGACCCCGCGGTTCTCCAGGCCCCAGCCGTAACCCTCGATCCAGATCGCGTACTTGGGCTGGGTGACCCCGGTGCCGTCGACCAGGCTGTAGCGGCTGTCGATGCCGATCACGCCGCCCCAGGTGCGGGTGCCGACCACCGGACCGATGCCGAGCGCCTGGATCGCCGCGTTGACGATGTCGCCGTCCGAGCCGGAGTGCTCGTCGGCCAGCGCCACCACCGGGCCGCGCGGGGCGTCGTTCGGGTAGCTCTCCGCGGTGGCCATGTCGCGGGCCACCCCCCAGCCGACGATCCGCCGGGCGAGCTTCTCGATGATCAGCTGCGAGGTGTGCCCGCCGCTGTTGCCGCGCAGGTCCACCAGCAGGCCCTCCCTGGCCACCTCCACCCGCAGGTCGCGGTGGAGTTGGGCCCAGCCGGCGCTCATCATGTCCGGCACGTGCAGGTAGCCGAGCCGGCCACCGGAGAGTTCACGGACCGCGGCCCGCCGCCCGGCCACCCAGTCGTGGTAGCGCAGCGCCTCGTCACTGGCGACCGGCACGGCCACCGGGTGGCGCACCGTGCCGTCTTTCTGACGGACCGTCAACTCGACCGGCTGGCCTGCCGTTCCGGCCAGCAGCGGAGCCGGTCCGGTCACCGGGTCGACCGGTCGGCCGTCCACCGCGAGCAGCGCGTCGCCCGGGCGGATCGCCACCCCGGGCTGGGCCAGCGGGGAGCGGGCCCGCGGGTCGGAGGACTCCCCGGGCAGGATCCGGGCGATCCGCCAGACGTCGCCGTCGCGCTCCAGGTCGGCGCCGAGCAGGCCCTGCGGACGCGAGCCGAAACCGCCGCGGCCGGGCGGCGAGACGTAGGAGTGCGAGGTGCCCAGCTCGCCGACCACCTCCCAGAGCAGGTCGACCAGGTCGTCGTGCGAACCGAGCCGCTCCACCAGCGGGCGGTACCTGGCCAGCGCGCCCGCCCAGTCGAAGCCGCCCAGGTCGGCCCGCCAGTAGTTGTCGCGCATCAGGCGGCCGTTCTCGTCGAACATCTGCCGCCACTCGGCCGCCGGGTCCACGGTGATCCGCAACCGGGCCAGGTCGACCCCGGCCTCGTCGTCCTCGCCGGCCTTGCGGTCGGCGGGGACGATCCGCAGCTCGCCGCCGTCCAGCACCGCCAGCCGGCTGCCGTCGCCGCTCACCTGGAAGGTGTCCAGGCTGTCCACCAGCTGCTCGGCCCGCAGCTTGCGCAGGTCGAAGCGCTCCAGCACCGGGCCGGGGCGCTCGTCCTCGGGGGTGGCGGCGTCGTCGCCGAGCATGCCGACCACCGGGTACCTGGTCCACAGCAGGCCGTCCTTGGCGGCCCGCAGGGTGCCGAACCGGCCGCCCTCGACCGGGAACGCCACGATCCGGTCGGCCAGCCCGTCCAGGTCGACCACGGTGCCGGCGGGCTCCGCCGCGGCCTCCTCGGTCGAGTCGCCCCCGGCCTTCTCCGGCTTGGCAGCGGGCTTGTCGTCCTCACCGTCGACCGGGCGGCCCAGCCGCTGCGGACCGAACGGCGACGGCGTGTCGGCCGCCAGGGTCAGCAGGTAGGGGCGGGCGCCGGTCGGGAACCCCAGGTCGAAGCTGTGCGCGTCGTAGACCGGGTCGAAGTTGCGCACCGACAGGAAGGCCAGGTGCCTGCCGTCCGCGGTGAAGGCCGGGGAGGTGTCGACGAAGCGCTGCGGAGTGGCCTCGGCGACGGTGCCGGTGGCGATCTCGGCGAGCATGATCTGCCGCACCGACCCGCCCAGGCCCGGCTGCGACCAGGCCAGCCAGTCCGACTCCGGGGCGAAGACCAGGCCGCTGACCTCGCCGTCCCGGCTGTGCGCCAGCTCGCGCACCGTGTCGTCGCCCAGGCCCACCAGCAGCACCCGGCCGTCGTGCGCGGCCACCGCAGCCCGACGGCCGTCCGGGGCGATCACCAGGGAGAGCACCCGGCCGAGCCGGCCTGCGGCCAGTCGGCGGCGCTCCGCTCCGAGCACCTCCGGGGCGTACTCCAGGGCGTCGTCACCCTCCGCGTCGGTCACCCAGAGCGCGCCCTGCGGGCCGTCCTCGTCGACGGGCGGGACCACCCGGGCCAGCCGGGCCCGCACGCCGGGCGTCTCGGACAGCACCCGGGCCGGCCCCTCCCGGTGGGTCAGCCAGTGCACGCCGCCGCGCACCACCACGGCGGCGGCCCTGGCGGTGGCGTCCGGGGCGGCGGTCTCCACCCGGCCGGCGGCGGACAGCGGGTAGCGGCGGCGGCCACTGCGCGGGCCGGCCGGGGTGACCTCCAGCCGGCGCGGAGCGGCGTCCGCGTCCAGGCTGTCCAGCAGCCACAGGTCGCCGGCGCTGTGCCAGACCACCCGGGTGCCGTCGGTGCCGGCACCCCGGGCGTAGAAGTCGCCGTCCGGGGTGTGGCGGCGCAGGTCGGTGCCGTCGGGGCGGCTGGAGTAGAGGTGGCCGCAGCCCTCGTGGTCGCTGAGGAAGGCGATGCGGTCGCCTACCCAGAGCGGGGACTCGATGTTGCCGTCCAGCTCCTGGTGGATCCGGTGGAACTCTCCTCCCCCAGCCTCCGGCCGGGAGGTGCCCCCAGTGCTGCCGATCCACAACTTGCCCGCGGTGCCGCCCCGGTAGCGCTTCCAGCGGGCCGGCTCCAGCGAGTAGGCGGAGAGCAGCAGGACGCCGTCCGAGTCGGGGGCGAAGGCCAGGTTGCCGATCGGGCCGTAGGGCAGCTTGCGCGGGCTGCCGCCGTCCAGCGGCACGGCGAAGGCCCAGGCCTGACGGCTGGTCGGCTGGCCGGCGGAGGTGATCGCGACCGGTTCGCCGTCCTTGGTCCAGCCGCGCAGCAGGGTGCGGCTGGTGCTGCCCCAGTGGGTCAGGCGGCGGGCCTCGCCGCCGTCCACCGAGGCCGCGTGGATCTCGGCGGAGCCGTCCCGGCTGGCGGTCCAGGCGATGGTGCGGCCGTCGGGCGAGAAGCGCGGGTGGGAGACCGGTGAGCGGTCGGCGGTCAGCCGCCAGGCGCGGCCGCCGTCGAGCGGTGCGAGCCAGACGTCGTCCTCGGCGACGAAGGTCACCAGGTCGCCGTGCAGATGGGGATGGCGCAGGTAGGCGCCGCCGGTGGAGGTGCTCTCGGTGTCCGTCACCCGGTCAGGTTATGCACCCCGTGGGGCCCGGGACCACCGATTCCCGGGAGCCGGTCCAGGCGGTCGGCGAACGGTCAGGCCCAGCGGCCGGTCCGCCCGAGCAGCAGCGCCCCGGCGGCCACCCCGGCGGTGGAGGTGCGCAGCACCGAGGGGCCCAACCGGTACGGCTTGGCGCCGGCCTCGGCGAAGGCGGCGAGCTCCTCCGGGCTCACCCCGCCCTCCGGGCCGACCACCAGCACGATCTCCCCGGCGGTCGGCAGCTCGGCGGCGGCCAGCGGCTCGGCGCCCTCCTCGTGCAGCACCGCCGCGAACGCCGCCCGGGCCAGCAGCGGCGCCAGTTGACGGGTCGTCATCGGCTCGCCCACCTCGGGGAAGCGCAGCCGGCGGGACTGCTTGCCGGCCTCCCGGGCGGTGGCCCGCCACTTGGCCAGCGCCTTGGCGCCGCGATCGCCCTTCCACTGGGTGATGCAGCGGGACGCCGACCAGGGGATCACCGCGTCCACCCCGACCTCGGTCATGGTCTCCACGGCGAGCTCGCCGCGGTCGCCCTTGGGGAGCGCCTGCACCACGGTGATCCGGGGGCTCGGCTCGGGCTCGGCGCGCAGCTCGGCCACGGTGACGTCGAGCGCGTCCTTGCCGTGCACCGCGGCGACGGTGCCGAAGGCTCCCAGGCCCAGGCCGTCGGTCAGGGTGACCGCCTCGCCCGCCTCCAGCCGCTTCACGGCGACGGCGTGCCGCCCCTCGGCGCCGTCCAGCCGGACCACGGCGCCGGGTGCGGCGGCGGCCAGTCGGGCGGTGTCGACGATGAAGACGGGTGCGGTCATCAGTGGAGCCTTCTGGGGTGGGCGCAGCCCCGGGTCAAACGACCCGGGGCTGCGGCGGTACGTGCTGGGTAACGACGGCTCAGCGGCCGTTGAAGGCGTCCTTCAGGCGCGAGAACAGCCCCTGCTGACCGGGCGCGAAATGGCCGGACGGCCGCTCCTCGCCGCGCAGCGCCGAGAGCCGGCGCAGCAGCTCCTCCTGCTCGGGGTCGAGCTTGGTGGGCGTCTGCACCTCGACATGCACTATCAGGTCGCCTCGGCCGCCCCCGCGCAGGTGGGTGACACCGCGGCCGTGCAGCGGGATCGACTGGCCGGACTGGGTGCCGGGCCGGATGTCGACCTCCTCCGGGCCGTCCAGGGTCTGCAGCGGCACCTGGGTGCCGAGCGCCGCCGCCGTCATCGGGATGGTGACGGTGCAGTGCAGGTCGTCGCCGCGGCGCTGGAAGGTGGGGTGGCTGGTCTCGGCGATCTCCACGTAGAGGTCGCCGGCCGGGCCGCCGCCGGGGCCGACCTCGCCCTCGCCGGCCAGCTGGATCCGGGTGCCGTTGTCGACACCGGCAGGGATCTTGACGGTGAGGGTGCGGCGGGCCCGGACCCGGCCGTCGCCGGCGCACTCGGGGCACGGGGTCGGCACCACGGTGCCGAAGCCCTGGCACTGCGGGCACGGGCGGGAGGTCATGACCTGGCCCAGGAAGGACCGGGTGACCTGGGAGACCTCGCCCTTGCCGCGGCACATGTCACAGGTCTGCGCGGTGGTGCCGGGGGCCGCGCCCTCGCCGCTGCAGGTGGTGCAGGTGACGGCGGTGTCGACCTGGAGTTCCTTGGTGGTGCCGAAGGCGGCCTCCTCCAGGGTGATCTCCAGGCGGATCATCGCGTCCTGGCCGCGCCGGGTGCGCGAGCGGGGCCCGCGCTGGCCGGCCGCCGCGCCGAAGAAGGCGTCCATGATGTCGGAGAAGCCGAAGCCCGCCGCACCGGCGCCGAAGCCGCCCGCGCCGCCGCCGTTGGGCGACAGCGGATCGCCGCCGAGGTCGTAGACCTGGCGCTTCTGCGGGTCGGAGAGCACCTCGTAGGCGGCGTTGATCTCCTTGAACCGCTCCTGCGTCTTCGGGTCCGGGTTGACGTCCGGGTGCAGTTCACGTGCCAGGCGCCGGAACGCCTTCTTGATCTCGTCCTGCCCCGCGTCGCGTCGGACGCCGAGTACCGCGTAGTAGTCCGTGGCCACCAATGACTCCGCTTGTTCCGCCTCTAGACAGTATTGCTAAGGGTTGGGCTGCTATGGGTTGTTGCTATGACTCGGCGAGGATCTGCCCCACGTACCGGGCCACCGCCCGGACCGCCCCCATGGTGCCGGGGTAGTCCATCCGGGTCGGCCCGATGACTCCGAGTTTGGCCACGCTCTCATCGCCCGAACCGTAACCGACCGAGACGACCGACGTGGAATTCAGGCCCTCGTAGTCGTTCTCACGTCCGATCCGGACGGTCATGCCGCCGTCATTGGTCTCGCCGAGCAGGCGGAGCAGGACCACCTGCTCCTCCAACGCCTCCAGCACCGGCTGGATGGTGAGCGGGAAGTCGTGGCCGAACCGGGTGAGGTTGGCGGTGCCGGCCAGCATGATCCGCTCCTCGCTCTGTTCGACCAGGGACTCGAAGAAGGTGGAGAGCACCGTGGAGACGATCGGGCGCTCGGCCGGCTCGAAGGACAGCGGCAGGTCCTCGACCAGGGCCGGCACCTCCGGGAACCGGCAGCCGCCCGCCCTGGCGTTCAACCGGGCCCGCAGCTCGGCCAGCGTGTTCTCGCCGATCGGCGCGGGGCAGTCCACCATACGCTGCTCGACCCGGCCGGTGTTGGTGATCAGGACCAGCAGCACCTTGGTGGGGGCCAGCATCACCAGCTCGACGTGACGGACCGAGGAGCGGATCAGCGACGGGTACTGCACCACCGCGACCTGCCTGGTCAGCTGGGCCAGCAGCCGCACGGTGCGGGCCACCACGTCGTCCAGGTCGACCGCGCCGTCCAGGAAATGGCGGATCGCACGGCGCTCGGGCGCGCTCATCGGCTTGATCTCGGCCAGCCGGTCGACGAACAGCCGGTAGCCCTTGTCGGTCGGGATCCGGCCGGCGCTGGTGTGCGGCTGCTGGATGTAGCCGTCGTCCTCCAGCGTGGCCATGTCGTTGCGCACGGTCGCCGGGGAGACGCCCAGGTTGTGGCGCTCGACCAGGGCCTTGGAGCCGACCGGCTCCTCGGTGCCGACGTAGTCCTGCACGATGGCGCGCAGCACGGCCAGCTTGCGGTCGTCCAGCGGCAGGGTGCCGGGGTGCTCGACGGGTGCGGCGGGGCGGGTCGCCGGGGTGCGGGCCGGACGCCGGTTCGGCGCCTTGGCCCTGGCGGCTCGGGACGAGGTGGACGACGACGAGCTGCCAACGACCGGCTCGCCGCCGGTTGCGCGCGGATCGGATTCCGGTTCGTCGAACATGGCACGCACCTCCCTCTTCGCACGTTGTCCTGGTGCCAGGCCCTGCACTCTCCGTAGGTCGGCTGGCACTCTGCATTGAAGAGTGCCAGAACCGTACCTGCCAGTGTAAGGCCCGGGTCCGACGGCAGGAACGCCCTGTGGCGGGGATGAAGCACGGATCACGTGTGGAAGTCCCGCCAGGTGGGTGCCCGCCGCCGCCCGAAGTGGCAGCATCGATATCAGTCACGACGGATGGACCCTAGGAGCAGAAATGTCGGCGTCCGGCACCCACACCCGCTTTGCTCCCGATCGGGGTCTGACCGGTCGGATGGTCACCACGATGTTCTTCATCGGGCTGCTGTACGTCGGTTTCACCGGAATCCTGATCGTGCTGCTGAAGGGCGCGTGGCCGCTGATCGTGCTGCTCTCCGGCGGCCTGTTCATCGCGCAGTTCTGGTTCAGCGACAAGATCACCCAGCGGGCGATGGGCGCCCACGAGGTCACCCCCGAGCAGTACCCGCAGCTGCACGGCACCATTGACCGGCTCTGCGCGCTGGCCGACATGCCCAAGCCCCGGGTCGCGGTGGCCGACAACGACATGCCCAACGCCTTCGCCACCGGCCGCAACCCGAACAACGCGGTGGTCTGCGTCACCACCGGCCTGCTGCGCCGGCTGGAGCCGGAGGAGCTGGAGGGCGTGCTGGCGCACGAGCTGTCGCACGTCGCCCACCGGGACGTCGCGGTGATGACCATCGCCGGGTTCCTCGGCGTGCTGGCCGGCGCGATCACCCGGATCGCGCTCTACACCGGGATGTGGGGCGGCGGCGGCAACCGGAACAACAACAACAATGACAACGCCGCCATCGCGATCGTGCTGGTCTCGCTGGTCAGCATGGTGGTCTACGCGATCAGCTTCCTGCTCACCCGGCTGCTCTCCCGCTACCGGGAGCTGGCCGCCGACCGGGCCGCCGCCCAGCTCACCGGCCGGCCCAGCGCGCTGGCCTCGGCGCTGACCAAGGTGACCGGGCAGATCGGCGCGATCCCGACCCAGGACCTGCGCAAGGCCCAGCCGTACAACGCCTTCTTCTTCGCCCCCGCGCTGAGCACCAAGGAGGTGGCGAGCCAGCTGCTGTCCACCCACCCGAGCCTGGAGCAGCGGCTGGCGCAGCTGGAGAAGATCTCCGGCGAGCTGGGGCGCTGAGCCCCTCCCCGCACGAACTCACCGCACGAACGGAAGGCAACGATCCGTGGGATTCCTGGACGCCCTGCTGGGCCGCAGCAAGCCGGTCAAGCCGGACCTCGACCAGCTCTTCGGCATCCCGTCCGCGGCGCTCACCCTGGAGGCCGCCGCCGGGTTCATCCCCACCGGGTTGGGCTCGGTCTGCTTCGCCGCCGTGGAGGGCGGCGCCTTCCATGAGGTGGAGGCGCAGGTGCGGGCCCTGCTGGACGCCGACACGTCCAATGGCGGTGTGCCGGTGGAGGCCAGCCGGGACGAGTACGGCTACTCCTGGCTGCTCGCCCGGCACCTCCCGGAGGAGCTGCCCGAGCTGGTCAACGACCTGCACGCGGTCAACAGCGAGCTGGAGGCCAACGGCTTCGGGCCGCAGCTGCTCTGCTCGATCGTGACCTTCAAGAACGACGAGGGCCAGTCGCTGGGCCTGGTCTACCTCTACAAGCGGGGCACCTTCTACCCGTTCGCGCCGATGCCCGGCGGCGGGGAGCGGCGCAACAGCCCGCTGGAGCTGCAGATGAAGGGGATGCTGGCCAACGACCTGCGGGTGGAGCAGGACCTCAGCCGCTGGTTCCCGGTCTGGGGCGCGCCGGGGCTGTGACCGCGCGCTGACGGGCCGTCTGGTTTAGTTCCGGCATGCGCAGCAAGCACTACGGACCTGATCTGACCCCGCCATGGAAGAAGCAGGCACCCGCGCCCGAGGTGGCCGCCGAGCGGGACCTGGTGGTGGAGGAGGCCGCGACCGGCTTCTGCGGTGCGGTGGTGCGCTGCGAGAAGACCGCCGAGGGGCTGACCGTCACCCTGGAGGACCGGTTCGGCAAGCGCCGGGTCTTCCCGATGGTCCCGCGCGGCTTCCTGCTGGACGGCAAGGCGGTGACCCTGGTCCGCCCGGCCGGCCCGGCCCCGGCGAAGGGGCCGGGCCGGACCGCCTCCGGCTCGATCTCCGTGCCCGGCGCCCGGGCCCGGGTCGCGCGGGAGTCGAGGATCTACGTGGAGGGCCGGCACGACGCCGAGCTGGTCGAGCGGGTCTGGGGCGATGACCTGCGGATCGAGGGCGTGGTCGTCGAGTACCTGGAGGGCATCGACGACCTGCCCGCGATCGTGGCCGAGTTCGCCCCCGGCGCCGGCCGGCGCCTCGGCGTGCTGGTGGACCACCTGCTGCCGGGCACCAAGGAGCACCGGATCGC
Source organism: Kitasatospora sp. GP30 (assembly GCF_029892145.1). Classification (NCBI taxonomy): domain Bacteria; kingdom Bacillati; phylum Actinomycetota; class Actinomycetes; order Kitasatosporales; family Streptomycetaceae; genus Kitasatospora; species Kitasatospora sp. GP30. The sequence goes on along the minus strand of NZ_JARZAH010000002.1, from coordinate 113,972 downwards.
CCAGCGGGTGACGGGTGCCGACGTCCTGGTGGTCGGCCACCCGTTCATCGACATCTGGCAGGCCGTCAAGCCGTCCAGCGTGGGGATCCCGGGCTGGCCCGACGTGCCGTACGAGGAGGAGTGGAAGCAGGGCATCTGCCGCCGCCTGGGCTGGCCGGTGGACACCCCAGCGGCCTGGAAGCGGATCCTGGCCTCGGTCAACTCCTACAAGGACCTGGAGCCGGCGCTCCTGGGCAAGGTGGAGGAGCTGATCGACTTCGTGACGGCGGGGTGAGGACGGGTCAGAAGTAGGTCCGGAACTCGCTGGTGTCGAGGGTGAGGTCGAGGACGTCAACGGGCATGGAGTCACCGAACTTGCCGATTCGCTTGGCGAGGTAGTCGGGTGTCCCCCCGGGCGCATCCGCAGTCGGCTCGGTGAGCAGGACACAGACCCCCTTGATCGGGTCGACGATCAGGTAAGCGGGGATCGTCCCCTCCGCGTACAGGTAGCGCTTGGTGCGGTAGTCGCGGTCGATGCTGGTCTTGGAGACCACCTCGACGACCAGGGTCACATCCGCTGCTGCAAGTAGACGCCCGTTCTCCTCGACGGACCCACGCTCGAACACCACCAGATCCGGCTGAGGCTCGCTGCCGTCGCTGGGGATGGACACGTCCTGGGTGTGCAAGCGATGCCACCGGGCGTAGGGGACCTGATCTCTCACGGACGCGACCAAGAGGTTGTGGACGATGTCAGGCCCAGGCGTCAGCAGTACCTCCCCGCGAAGAAGCTCGGCCCTGTACCCCTCAGGAGGCTCCCAGCCTTCGAAGATCCTCACCGCACGGTCTTCCATGATGGGCCCAACGACTATCAGTCCACCAGGTCACGCACCACCGCGTCCGCCAGCAGCCGCCCGCGCAGGGTCAGCGCCGCCCGGCCCGCCGCGAACGGCCCGGGGTCCAGCAGGCCGTCGGCCAGTGCCTGTTCGGCGGCCTTCAGGCCAGTGGCCGTGAGCAGGTCGAGCGGGCAGCCGTCGACCAGGCGCAGCTCCAGCAGGATCCGCTCCACGCGGCGGTCCTCGGCGGCCAGGAGTTCGCGGCCCTGGCCGGGGGTGCGGCCCTCGGCGATGGCCTGGGCGTAGGCGGCCGGGTGCTTGGCGTTCCACCAGCGCACCCCGCCGACGTGGCTGTGCGCGCCGGGGCCGGCGCCCCACCAGTCGGCGCCGGTCCAGTAGAGCTCGTTGTGGCGGCAGCGGGCGGCCTCGGTGGTGGCCCAGTTGGAGACCTCGTACCAGGAGTAGCCGGCCGCGCTGAGCGCCTGCTCGGCGATCAGGTAGCGGTCGGCGTGCACGTCGTCGTCCACCATCGGCAGTTCGCCGCGCTTGATCCGGCCGGCCAGCCGGGTGCCCGCCTCGACGATCAGCGAGTAGGCGGAGACGTGGTCGGGGCCGGCGCCGATGGCGGCGTCCAGGGAGGCCCGCCAGTCGTCGTCGGACTCCCCCGGGGTGCCGTAGATCAGGTCCAGGTTGACGTGCTCGAAGCCGGCCGCGCGGGCCTCGGCGACGCAGGCCTCGGGGCGGCCCGGGGTGTGGTGGCGGTCGAGCACCTTGAGCACGTGCGGACGGGCGCTCTGCATGCCGAAGGAGATCCGGTTGAAGCCGCCCTCGCGCAGCTCGGCCAGGTAGGCCGGGGTGACGGACTCCGGGTTGGCCTCGGTGGTCACCTCGGCGCCCGGGGCCAGGCCGAACTCCTCGCGGATCGCGGCCAGCATGGCGACCAGGTCGCGGGCGGGCAGCAGGGTCGGGGTGCCACCGCCCAGGAAGACGGTCTGCACCGGCAGCTCGACCTCGCCGAGCACGGTGCGGGCCTGGCGGACCTCGCCGACCAGGTTGGCCGCGTAGGTCTCCTGCGAGGCGACCGTGCCCGAGGCGTGGAGCTCGGTGGCGGTGTAGGTGTTGAAATCACAGTAGCCGCAGCGGCTGGCGCAGTACGGCACGTGCAGGTAGAAGCCGAACGGCCGCTCTCCCAGGCCGGTGAGGGCGTGGGCGGGCAGCGAACCGTCGGACGGCACGGGTTCGCCGTCGGGAAGTGCGGAGGGCATGCCTCCATTGTCCGGTACGGCCGTCGGAACCCCGACAGCCGTACCGGATCCGCGCCGGCGCCGGGGCTCAGGCCTCGTTGGCGCCCGCGTACATCTCGCTCACCGCGTCGGCGTAGGCCTTCTCGACCACCGGGCGCTTGATCTTCAGGCTCGGGGTGAGCTCGCCGTGCTCGATGTCCAGGTCGCGCGGCAGGATGGTGAACTTCTTGAGCGTCTGCCAGCGCTGCACGTCGCCGTTGAGGCGCTTCACGAAGCCCTCGATCAGGGTGTGCACCTCAGCGGAGGTGACCACCTCGGCGTAGCCGCGGCCCTTCATGCCGTGCTCGGCGGCCCAGGGCATGATCACCGTCTCGTCGAGCGTGATCAGCGCGGTGCAGAAGTTGCGGCCGTTGCCGATCACCAGGATGTTGCTGACGAACGGGCAGACCGCCTTGAACTTGCCCTCGATCTCGCTGGGCGCGACGTACTTGCCGCCCGAGGTCTTGAACATGTCCTTCTTGCGGTCGGTGATCCGCAGGTAGCCGCCCTGGGCCAGCTCGCCGATGTCGCCGGTGTGGAACCAGCCGTCCGCCTCCAGCACCTCGGCGGTCTGCTCGGGCAGGTTGTGGTAGCCGATCATCACGCCGGGGCCGCGCAGCAGGATCTCGCCGTCCTCGGCGATCCGCACCTCGCTGCCGGGCAGCGGCACGCCGACGGTGCCGACCCGGAAGTCCTCCTCGTGGTTGACCGTGATGCCGGCGCTGGTTTCGGTGAGGCCGTAGCCCTCCAGGATCGGCACCCCGACGCCGGCGAAGAAGTAGGCGATCTCGGGGGCCAGCGCGGCGCTGCCGGAGACCGAGCCGCGCAGCCGGCCGCCGAACGCGGCCCGGATCTTGGCGTAGACCAGCTTGTCGGCCAGGGCGTGCTGGAGCCGCAGGCCGAGCGGCGCGCTCTCCCGGCCGGTGGCGACCCGGCTGTCCTGGACGGCGTGGGCGTACTGCCGGGCCGTCTTGGCCGCCCACATGAAGATCTTGTACTTGGCGCCGCCCTCGGCCCGGGCCCGCCCGGCGATGCCGTTGTAGACCTTCTCGAAGATCCGCGGCACCGAGGCCATGGTGGTCGGCCTGATCGCCGGCAGGTTGTGGATGATCCGGTCCACCCGGCCGTCCACCGCCATCACATGGCCGGTGTGGATCTGGCCGGAGATCAGCGACTTGCCGAACACGTGGGCCAGCGGCAGCCACATGTACTGCACGTCGTCGGAGCGCAGCAGGCCGCTGTCGGCCTGGGCGACGGCCTGGTAGGACCAGGTGTCGTGGGACAGCCGGACGCCCTTGGGGCGGCCGGTGGTGCCCGAGGTGTAGACCAGGGTGGCGAGCTGCTGCGGCGTGATGGCCTCGACCGCCCGCCGCACCACCTCCGGGTCGCCCTTGCGCAGGGCCGCGCCGCGCTGCTCCAGTTCGGCCAGCGAGATGACGGTCAGCCCCTCGACAACCGGCGGCTCGTCCGGCAGGTCGAAGACGACCACGGTGGCCAGGTCGGGCAGCTTGGCCCGCTCCTCCAGCGCCTTGTCCATCTGCTTGCCGTTCTCGGCGAACAGCAGCCGGCTGCCGGAGTCTGCCAGGATGTAGCCGGTCTCGTCGGCGTTGGTGCTCGGGTAGACGGTGGTGACGGCGGCCCCGGCGCACATCGCTCCCATGTCGGCGAGGATCCACTCGATCCGGGTGGAGGAGGCCAGCGCCACCCGCTCCTCGGCCTGGATCCCGAGGTCCAGCAGGCCGGCGGCGATGTCGAACACCCGCTCGGCGGTCTGCTTCCAGGTGAGGGTGCGCCACTGCTCGGCGCCCGGTGCGCCATCCGCCGCATGATCGTCAACTGGAGCTGGGTAGCGGTATGCCTCGGCGTTGGGAGTGGCCTCTACCCTACTGAAGAACACATGGGCCACTGAGGCTGGGCGCCCGGCGATCGTGTCGGAGCCGATGACGGACTGCGCGGTACTCAACGAGACCTCCGGGGGACCTGGTGGCCGAGGGTGGGATGCCGGGCGCTGGTGGGGGTGGGCGGCCCGGCAGCTTGTTAACCGGCGAGTAGTTGACTGGCGGGTAACAAGGTTGCGGACAGCCTAGGCCCAACTTGCCCTGCTGTTAAGAGGGCAAGCCGTCTTGCACTCCGGCGCGGACGCAGTGCAGTCGGCATTACCCGAAGCCGCCGTGCGCTGTCAGCGGATCGCACAGACGCCCCACCAGCTGGTCCAGAAAAATACGAAAATGAGGGTGCGAATCCTCCTGCCGACAACGAGAGTGTCCGAGTGCTGATCCGACTCCTAAAGGCCCATCTCGGGCCCTACAAACAACCCGTCCTCTTGCTGGTGCTACTCCAGCTGACCTCCACGATAGCCGCGCTCTATCTGCCCACTCTCAACGCCGACATCATCAACTACGGCGTGGTGAAGGGGGACACCGGCTACATCATGCAGACCGGCGGCGTCATGCTCGCCGTCACCGTCGCCCAGGCCGTCTGCTCCATCGGCGCGATCTACTACGGCGCCCGCACCGCGATGGCGGTCGGCCGCGACATCCGCGCCTCGGTCTTCGACCAGGTGCAGCGGTTCTCCGCGCGGGAGCTGGGCCAGTTCGGCGCCCCCTCGCTGATCACCCGCACCACCAACGACGTCCAGCAGGTCCAGACGGTGCTGCTGATGGGCTTCACCCTGGTGGTGGCGGCGCCGATCATGTGCGTGGGCGGCATCATCATGGCGCTCAACCAGGACGTGCCGCTCTCCAGCCTGCTGGTGATCCTGGTGCCGCTGCTGGGCGCCATCGTCACCCTGCTGGTCCGGATGCTGCGTCCTGCCTTCCGCAGCATGCAGGAGAAGATCGACAAGGTGAACCGGGTCCTGCGCGAGCAGATCACCGGTATCCGGGTGATCCGGGCCTTCGTCAAGGACGACCACGAGCAGGAGCGGTTCGGCGTCGCCAACGACGACCTGACCTCGGTCTCGCTGCGCACCGGCCGGATCCTCGCCTTCATGTTCCCCAGCGTGATGCTGGTGGTGAACGTGTCGATGATCGCCGTCTCCTGGTTCGGCGCGCAGCGGATCGCCGGCAACCACATGCAGATCGGCGCTCTGATGGCGTTTCAGTCGTATCTGATGCAGATCCTGATGAGCGTCATGATGGCCACCTTCATGTTCATGATGGTGCCGCGTGCCGAGGTCTGCGCCGAGCGCGTCGTCGAGGTGCTGGACACCGAATCCAGCGTGGTCCCGCCGACCGCGCCCGTCACCGAGCTGCGCTCGCACGGCCATCTGGAGCTGCGCGCCGCCGACTTCCGCTACCCCGGTGCCGAAGCCTCGGTGCTGCACGGCATCGACCTGGTCGCCCGCCCCGGTGAGACCACCGCGGTGATCGGATCCACCGGCAGCGGCAAGACCACCCTGCTCGGCCTGGTCCCCCGGCTCTTCGACGCCACCGGCGGTCAGGTGCTGGTCAACGGCGTGGACGTCCGCGAGGTCGCCCCCGAGTTGCTCGCTCGCACCGTCGGACTGGTGCCGCAGAAGCCGTACCTGTTCAGCGGCACCGTGGCCAGCAACCTGCGCTACGGCCGCCCCGACGCCACCGACGAGGAGCTCTGGGCCGCACTGGAGACGGCACAGGCCAAGGACTTCGTCGAGAAGCTGGACGACGGGCTGGAGGCGTCCGTCGCCCAGGGCGGCAGCAACTTCTCCGGCGGCCAGCGGCAGCGCCTGGCGATCGCCCGCACCCTGGTCCGCAGGCCGGAGATCTACCTCTTCGACGATTCCTTCTCGGCCCTCGACTACGCCACCGACGCCCGGCTGCGCGCCGCGCTCAGCCTGGAGACGGCCGAGGCCACCGTGGTGATCGTGGCGCAGCGGGTGAGCACCATCCGTGACGCCGACCGGATCATCGTGCTGGACGAGGGTGCCGTGGTCGGCACCGGTACCCATCACGAACTGATGGCCGACAATCCGACGTACCGGGAGATCGTGCTCTCCCAGCTCACCGAGCAGGAGGCGGCGTGACCACCACGCAGAAGCCCAGCGGCTCCCAGGAGGCCGCGGCCCGGCGCGGCGGCCCCGGCCCCGGCCGCTTCATGAACGCCGGCACCGAGAAGTCCCTCGACTTCAAGAACAGCAGCAAGCGGGTGCTCGGCATGCTCCGCCCCGAGCGGGTGTCGATCTACGGCATGCTGCTGCTCGGCGCGCTCAGCGTGGCCTGCGCGGTGGCCGCTCCCAAGCTGCTCGGCAACGCCACCAACCTGATCCTCAAGGGTGCGCTCGGCCCGCACTTCCCCACCCAGCAGGCGCTGGACGAGGCGACCCACAGCAACTCCAAGACCGCCGCGCTGCTCCGCACCCTGCACCTGACGCCCGGCCAGGGCATGGACTACAACGCGCTCGGCACCGTGCTGCTCTGGGTGCTGCTGATCTACGTCGCCTCCGCCGTCTTCGGCATCGTGCAGGGCCGGATCGCCGCCCGCGTGATCAACCGCACCGTCAACCGGCTGCGCACCGAGGTGGACGCCAAGCTCACCCGGCTGCCGCTCAGCTACTTCGACAAGCAGCCGCGCGGCGAGGTGCTCAGCCGGGTCACCAACGACATCGACAACATCGGCCAGTCCATGCAGCAGAGCATGGGCCAGCTGGTGAACTCGCTGCTCACCGTGGTCGGTGTGCTGGCGATGATGCTCTGGATCTCCTGGCTGCTGGCGCTGATCGCGCTGATCTCGGTGCCGCTCTCGGTGGTCGTCGCGGCCCGGGTCGGCAAGAAGGCGCAGCCGCAGTTCGTCGCCCAGTGGGCGACCACCGGCAAGCTGAACGCGCACATCGAGGAGATGTACTCCGGCCACACCCTGGTCAAGGTCTTCGGCCGGCAGAAGGAGGCCGCCGAGGTCTTCGAACGGGAGAACGAGGCGCTCTACGCCTCCAGCTTCAAGGCCCAGTTCATCTCCTCGATCATCCAGCCCGCGATGTTCTTCATCGGCAACCTCAACTACGTGCTGGTCGCGGTGGTCGGCGGGCTGCGGGTGGCCAGCGGCGCGCTCTCCATCGGTGACGTGCAGGCCTTCATCCAGTACTCGCGGCAGTTCAGCCAGCCGCTCACCCAGGTGGCCAGCATGGCGAACCTGGTGCAGTCCGGCGTCGCCTCGGCCGAGCGGGTCTTCGAACTGCTGGACGCCGAGGAGCAGTCCGCCGACCCGCAGCGGCCCGAGCGGCCCGAGGAGCTGCGCGGCCTGGTCTCCTTCGAGGACGTCGCGTTCCGCTACGAGGTGGACAAGCCGCTGATCGAGGGGCTCACCCTGAAGGTGGAGCCGGGCCAGACGGTGGCCATCGTCGGCCCGACCGGCGCCGGCAAGACCACCATGGTCAACCTGCTGATGCGGTTCTACGAGGTGAGCGGCGGCCGGATCACCCTGGACGGGGTGGACATCGCCGCGATGTCCCGCGAGGAACTGCGCTCCGGCATCGGCATGGTGCTGCAGGACACCTGGCTGTTCGGCGGCACCATCGCCGAGAACATCGCCTACGGCTCCACCGGCGCCGGCCGCGAGCAGGTGATCGAGGCGGCCAGGGCCGCGCACGTGGACCGCTTCGTGCGGACCCTGCCGGACGGCTACGACACCGTGATCGACGACGGCACCGGGGTCAGCGCCGGCGAGAAGCAGCTGATCACCATCGCCCGGGCGTTCCTGGCCCAGCCGTCGATCCTGGTGCTGGACGAGGCGACCAGTTCGGTGGACACCCGCACCGAGGTGCTGATCCAGCGCGCCATGGCCCGGCTGCGCAGCGGCCGCACCAGCTTCGTGATCGCGCACCGGCTCTCCACGATCCGCGACGCCGACGTGATCCTGGTGATGGAGAACGGCTCGATCGTCGAGCAGGGCTCGCACGACGAGCTGATCGAGGCGGGCGGCGCCTACGCCCGGCTCTACCAGGCGCAGTTCGCGCACGCGGTGGCGGAGACCGAGTAACTCCCCATGCCAGCGGGGCCGTCGACCACGGTGGTGGTCGACGGCCCCGCTGGTTTGCTGCCGGCGCTACGTGCCGGCGTTACTTCTTGGCGTCCTTGGGAGCCTCGGCGTCCGTCGACAGCGCGGCGATGAAGGCCTCCTGCGGGACCTCCACCCGGCCGACCATCTTCATCCGCTTCTTGCCTTCCTTCTGCTTCTCCAGCAGCTTGCGCTTACGCGAGATGTCACCGCCGTAGCACTTGGCGAGGACGTCCTTGCGGATCGCGCGGACCGTCTCACGGGCGATCACCCGGGAGCCGATGGCCGCCTGGATCGGCACCTCGAACTGCTGGCGCGGGATCAGCTTCTGCAGCTTGCCGGCCATCATGACGCCGTAGTTGTAAGCCTTGTCCTTGTGCACGATGGCGGAGAAGGCGTCCACCGCGTCACCGTGCAGCAGGATGTCCACCTTGACCAGTTGGGCGCTCTGCTCGCCGATGGGCTCGTAGTCCAGCGAGGCGTAGCCGCGGGTCTTGGACTTCAGCTGGTCGAAGAAGTCGAAGACGATCTCGGCCAGCGGCAGGGTGTAGCGCAGCTCCACCCGGTCCTCGGAGAGGTAGTCCATGCCCTGCAGGGCGCCGCGGCGGGACTGGCAGAGCTCCATGATCGCGCCGACGAACTCGTTGGGCGCCAGGATGGTGCCGCGCACCACGGGCTCGAAGACCTCGGCGATCTTGCCGGTCGGGAACTCGCTCGGGTTGGTGACGGTGTGCTCGGTGCCGTCCTCCATCACCACCCGGTAGATCACGTTCGGCGCGGTGGAGATCAGGTCCAGGTTGAACTCGCGCTCCAGGCGCTCCCGGATGATCTCCAGGTGGAGCAGGCCGAGGAAGCCGCAGCGGTAGCCGAAGCCCAGCGCCACCGAGGTCTCCGGCTCGTAGACCAGCGCGGCGTCGTTCAGCCGCAGCTTGTCCAGCGCGTCGCGGAGCAGCGGGTAGTCCGAGCCGTCCAGCGGGTAGAGGCCGGAGAAGACCATCGGGCGCGGGTCCTTGTAGCCGCCCAGCGCCTCGGTCGCACCCTTGTGCATCGAGGTGATGGTGTCACCGACCTTGGACTGCCGGACGTCCTTCACACCGGTGATGATGTAGCCGACCTCGCCGACGCCCAGGCCCTCGGCCACCTTGGGCTCGGGCGAGATGACGCCGATCTCCAGCAGCTCGTGGGTCGCGCCGGTGGACATCATGGCGATCCGCTCGCGCTTGGTCAGCTGACCGTCGACGACACGGACGTAGGTGACCACGCCGCGGTAGGAGTCGTAGACCGAGTCGAAGATCATCGCGCGGGCCGGGGCGTCCTTGACGCCGACCGGGGCCGGGATGTTGTGGACGATGTGGTCCAGCAGGTCCTCGACGCCCAGGCCGGTCTTGGCGCTGACCTTGAGCACGTCATCCGGGTCGCAGCCGATGATGTGCGCGATCTCGGCCGCGTACTTCTCGGGCTGGGCGGCCGGCAGGTCGATCTTGTTGAGCACCGGGATGATCGTGAGGTCGTTCTCCAGGGCCAGGTAGAGGTTGGCCAGGGTCTGCGCCTCGATGCCCTGGGCCGCGTCGACCACCAGGACGGTGCCCTCGCAGGCCGCCAGGGAGCGGGACACCTCGTAGGTGAAGTCGACGTGCCCGGGGGTGTCGATCATGTTCAGGATGTGCGTGGTACCCGCGTGCTCACCGGTGTTCGGCGCCCAGGGCAACCGGACTGCCTGCGACTTGATGGTGATACCGCGCTCACGCTCGATGTCCATGCGGTCGAGGTACTGGGCACGCATCTGCCGCGGGTCGACGACGCCGGTGATCTGCAGCATCCGGTCGGCGAGCGTCGACTTGCCGTGGTCGATGTGGGCGATGATGCAGAAGTTGCGGATCAGCGCCGGGTCGGTACGGCTGGGCTCTGGCACGTTGGTAGGGGTCGCGGGCACCTTGGTCCGATTCTCCGTGGTCGTCCGGGGCCGACTTTGTCGCCTGCCCGAGGGGCCCTGTTGGGCAATGAGGAAACCAGGGCTTGCTCCATCTTCCCACGCGGGCGGCACTCGGTGCCGGTTTGGGGGCCGTGGGTGGGCCCTGGTAGCGTTGGCGGCTGCACCGCGCTTCGGCATGCCCTCTCAGCTGACCCGCTGCGATGGTGCACACCCTGTTCCACTGATGACTGACAAGACTGAGGCACTTTCGTGGCGAACATCAAGTCCCAGATCAAGCGCAACAAGACCAACGAGAAGGCGCGCCTGCGCAACAAGGCCGTCAAGTCGGAGCTGAAGACCGCGCTCCGCAAGGCCCGCGAGGCCTCTGTCGCCGGCGAGACCGAGAAGGCCGCTGAGCTCGCTCGCGTCGCCTCGAAGAAGCTCGACAAGGCCGTGAGCAAGGGCGTCATCCACAAGAACCAGGCCGCCAACAAGAAGTCGGCCATCACCAAGCAGGTCGCCGCCTGAGCTTCGCGCTCCCGGCAGCAGCACGACTGCTGAGTACCGTTCTCGGTACCCCCGTCGCGGGATGACTCCGGCCCTCTACCCGGGCTCCCGAGACGCGCACGACCACGCACCGCACGCGGCCTGCGTTCGCCACGCGGGTGCGGTGCACATGCTTCAGCGAGAGGCGCCGCGGTTCGCTCCCTTCCCCGGGACGGACCGCGGCGCCTCTCGGCGTTCCGAGGTGTTCCCGGCGCGGTCAGTGCGCTCAGTACGGTTCTCGGCGCGGTCAGTGCGCTCAGTACGGATCTCGGCGCGGTCAGTGCGCTCAGTACGGATCTCGGCGCGGTCGGTCCGGTACGGTTCTCGGCGCGGTCAGTGCGCTCAGTACGGATCTCGGCGCGGTCGGTCCGGTACGGTTCCCGGCGCGGTCAGTACGGGCGGGCGCCCGAGCGGGCGGCTCGGGCCACGGTGACCACGGCCCGCTCCAGGGCGTAGGCGGGGTCGTCCGAACCGCCCTTGACGGCTGCGTCGGCCTCGGCGATGGCGGTCAGCGCGACGGCCACCCCGTCGCCCGTCCAGCCGCGCATCTGCTGGCGGACCCGGTCCACCTTCCACGGCGGCATGCCGAGCTCGCGGGCCAGGTCGCCCGCGCGCATCGAGCGGTCCGCGGTGGCCAGCCGGCCGATGCTGCGCACCCCCGAGGCCAGCGCGTAGGTGATGCCGGTCGGCGGCTGGCCGACCGCCAGCGCCCAGCGCAGCCGCTCCAGTGCGTCCGCCGCGCGGCCCGTGACCGCCAGGTCGGCCACCTCGAAGCCGGTCGCCTCGGCCCGGCCGCTGTAGTAGCGGGCCACCACCCGCTCGTCGATCGGACCCTCGACATCGGAGGTCAACTGGCTGGCGGCGGCCGCCAGCTCACGCAGGTCGCCACCGAGCGCGTCCAGCAGCGCCTGGCAGGCCTCCGGGCTGGCCGAGCGGCCGAGCGCCTTGAACTCGCCGCGCACGAACGCGACCCGCTCCCCCGCCTTGGTCAGCTTGGCGCACTGCGCCTCGCGGGCCCCCGCCTTGCGCGCCGCGTCCAGCAGGCCCTTGCCCTTGGCGCCGCCGGCGTGCACCAGCACCACGATCACCTCGTCGGCCGGCGCCGCGAGGTAGGCCTTGAGCTCCTTGACCGAGTCGGCCGCCAGATCCTGCGCGGCCCGGACCACGATCACCTTGCGCTCGGCGAACAGCGACGGGGTCGTCAACTCGGCCAGGCTGCCCGGTTGCAGGGCCCCGGGGGCGAGATCCCGCACGTCCGTGTCCGGGTCGGCGGCCCTGGCCGCCGCCACCACCTGGGCGACCGCGCGGTCGAGCAGCAGTTCCTCCTGACCGACCGCGAGGGTCAGCGGGGCGAGCAGGTCATCGGGTGCACTCTTCCTGGCCATCGCCTACCAGCATCCCACGGGCCGCCGACAGCCCTGGCGCGTCCGGACGCCAGAATGGCCCCATGAGCTCGCGCGATGACCGAACCACCACTCCCGCCGGCCGCCAGCTGCTGGTGCTCGCCGACCGCGACGCGGCCGAGGCGCTGGCCGAGCGGTGGCCGGCGCTCGGCCCGTTCGAGCTGGTCCGCGACGCGCTGGCCGGCGAGGACGACGCCGAGGACGCCCAGTGGCTGGTGGTGCTGGAGGAACCCGCCGAGGGCTGGGACGCGGCGACCGTGGCGGCCGTGGACGCGTTGGCGGGCGAGCACGAGGGCTGGCGCGAGGACGGCTGAGCCGCCTCGCGCCCGGGTGGGGTTCGCGGTGCTGAGGGGGTGTGCGGTGCTGAGGGGGCGCGGTGCTGAGGGGGCGGTGGGGTGCGCGGTGCTGAGGGTGCGGGTCAGGCACCGATCGCCGTGAGCACCTCCTGGGCCGCCCTGGCTCCCTCCTGGGCTCCTCCCTCCATGTACCCCTGGAAGTTGTACGAGGTGTGCTCGCCCGCGAAGTGCAGATTGCCCTGGGCGGTGCCCTCGTAGCCGGCGTAGCTGGTCAGATAGCCGGTCGGCCAGTACGAGTAGGCGCCGTGGGAGTACGGGTTCAGATGCCAGGCGGAGAGCGTGGCCCGGCCGTTCCAGGCGGCGCCGGTGCCGGGGAAGAGCCGCTCGATCTGGGCGAGATAGCGGGTCACCAGGGCGGCCGTGTACGGGGTGCTCGCGTCGGTGAAGGCCGTCGGCGGGGTCAGTGACCGTGCCAGGCTGCCACCGCCGTACTGCACCAGGATGCCGTCGCTGCCGGCCTGGCCGCGGGTGACGTCCCAGGCCTGCTGGAAGTCCTGGTCGCTGAAGCACTCGCCGTTGGAGATCCCCGGCCAGGGGCCGCTGCCAGCCCACGGGCGCGAGCCGAACTGCATGTTGAGCTTGGTGCAGGCGCCCATCGTCATATGGGTCAGCACCCCGCGCATCATGGCGTCCAGGCCGGCGCCGGAGAGGTCGATGTCCTGCTGCAGGACGGGCAGCGGCACGGCCAGGATGGTGTGGTCGGCGGTGACGGTGCGGGTGCCGCCGCCGTCCAGGTCGAACGCCAGGGTCTGGGTGCCGTCGGCGTTGCGGGTGACGGCGGTCAGGGTCCAGCCCTGCTGCACCGTGCCGGCCGGCAGCGCGGCGGCGATGGCGTGCGGCACCTGGTCGTTGCCGCCGGTGATGTGGTAGCGCTCGTCGCTGCCGCCCCAGATGTTGAAGCTGCCCGGGTTGGCCTGCGAGCTCAGCAGCGTGAGCAGGTCGTAGCTGGACTGCGCGGTGGTGTCGGCGCCGTACTCCACGTTGTACGCCACGTCCAGGAACGCCCCGAGCAGGCTCGCACAGCCGCCCGGGACACGGGAGTTGATCCAGTCCCGGACGGTCATGCCGTCCAGCGCGACGGCGGCGGCGTTGTGGCTGTCCCAGGTGGGCGCCGACCCGCCGGCCTGGATGTCCGACCGGATCGCCTGCCAGACCGGCTTGAAGTCGAGGTCGGCCTGGGCGCGCGGGTAGTAGCCGCCCTGGAACCAGAGGACCTGGTCCGCCTGGGCGCCGTAGACATGGCGCACCGAGGTGGTGCCGAGGCCGAACCGCTGGCACAGCTGGAGCATCGTGTGGTGGCCGGTGTCGAGCAACTCGCCGCCGTACTCGGAGACCTGGCCCTGCTCCCACAGGCCCGGGTGCCAGGGGCTGCCACCGGAGAACATCCGGCCCCCGATCCGGGACGGGTTGGCCTCGTAGACGGTGGCGGCAACACCCTTGTCGGCCAGGGTGAGTGCGGCGTTCAGACCGGAGATGCCGGCGCCGATGACGGCGATCCGCGGCGCCTCGCCGGTCGCCCGCGCGGTGGGCCGCGGGCTCGGCAGGGCGGTGGCCCGCGGGTCGGCCGCCCGGGCCGGACGGGCGGCGGCCAAGCCCCCGGCGGCCACGGCCAGACCGAGCGCGGCGGCCCGGCCGAGCAGTTGGCGCCGCGAGGGACCGTCAAGGTCGGCCGCCGCCTCGTCGCGCAGCTCGGTGTACTCGTCGGCGGGCAGCCCGAGTCGGGCGGCGGTTGCGTGATCGGCGGCCAGCTCGCGCAGGCGGCGGGCGAGGGGGGAACGGGCCATGGCGGGGTCCCTTCGGCAGGTCGGGTTGCGTGGAGGGCGCGCGGCCCGGCCAGTGTGCGGGGGTGCGGGCGGCTACGGGGAGGGGCAGGGTGTCGGGTGGGCGGGTCCGAAGTTGACTGTGTGTCGGAGTGCCGAGGTGCCCGGCGCCGAGTCGATCACGGCATGGAAAACCCTTTGCCGGTGAGCCGGTTGGCGGGGGACGCTGCCGAGCATGTCCATCGACGATTCCACCGACCCGGCCGCCGGTCTGACCGCGTTCTTCACCGACGGGCGACTCACCACCGTGCCGCGCAAGCCCGCCCGACGCGAGCAGTTGCTGCGCCACCTGGCCCGGACCCTCTTCGACGCCGACCGCCCCTACAGCGAACGCGAAGTCAACGAGGCACTGCTGACGGTGCACGACGACTACTCCGCGCTGCGCCGCTACCTGGTGGAGGCCAAGCTGCTGACCCGGGACAGGGACGGCAGCAGCTACCAGCGAGCGGCGATCGGGTAACGGGTAGCGGGTAGCGGGTAGCGGGTAGCGGGTAGCGGCGGGGGCTACTCTCCCGTCAGGCGCGGATGGATCACCGCGTGCAGGGTCGCCGGGGTGCTGCCCAGCACGGCGATGTCGCCGGTGCGGTCGGTGCGCAGCACGGTGGCCCCCAGGGCGCGCAGGCGGTCGACCGTGCGCGGTGACGGATGGCCATAGGAATTGCCGGCGCCCACACTGATCAGGGCGAGGCGGGGGTGCAGGGCCCTGGCGAGCGCCCAATCCTGGTGGGCTGAGCCGTGGTGGGCCACCTTCAGGACGTCCACCGGCCCCGGGCGAGCGGTGCGCAGCAGCTCCGCCTGGGCGGTGGGTTCGAGGTCGCCGAGCAGGGCGAACCGCAGCCCGCCGGCGGTGACCAGCAGGCTGACGCTGGCGTCATTGGGCCCCGAACTCGCCGGATCGAAGGCGGCGTTGGGCCACAGCACCTGCCAGGAGAGCTCGGGCGCGGCCGTGCGCCGCTCCCCCGACGCCGCCCGCAGCAACGGGACGTTGGCACTCGCGGCCAGCGCGGTGACCTTGGCCGCCTCGGCGGCGGGCGCGGCCAGGGTGGTGGTCTCGATCGCGCCGACCGCACGACCGCGCAGCACCCCGGGCAGGCCGGCGCTGTGGTCGGCGTGGAAGTGGGTGAGCAGGACCAGCGGGATCCGGGTGACTCCGAGGTCCCGCAGGCAGTCGTCCGCGGCGGTCGGATCCGGCCCCGCGTCCACCACCACGGCGGTGTCGGGCTGACCGACCAACGGCAGCACCAGCAGGTCCCCTTGCCCCACCGAGCACATCACCAGCCGGGCCCCCGTCGGCGGCCAGCCCGTCGCGATCCGCACCAGCACGGGCGGCCGCAGCAGCAGGACCACCAGACCGAGCGTCAGCACGACGGCCACCGCCAGGCGGAGCCTGCGACGCGGACGCGGGGCGGTGGGCGGCGAGAGGAGGGAGCGCGGAGGTGGGAGGGCGCGCGGGGGTTCGCCGGGGGCGGGGGCGGGGGTGATGGGTGCGGTGGTGATGGGTGCAGTGGTGATGGGTGCGGTGGTGATGGGTGCGGTGGTACCAGGGTCGGGGTCCGCTGAGAAGAACAACCGGCCCGCGTAGCAAGCCGCGAGGACGCCCAGGGCCAGGGTGACCGTGCCTCGCCAGCCCGGCGTCCAGGCGAGCTCGGCCCCCGGTAGCGCCGCACCGGCCCGTGCGACGGCGGCCAGCCACTGCGTCGGATAGCCGGCCATGCCCGCCAGGAAGGCGGCCACCCCGCCGGACAGCGGTGCCACCGCGAGAGCCGCGAAGCCCAGCAACGTGGCCGGCATCACCGCCAGTTCGGCAAGCAGGTTGCAGGGGATCCCGACCAGGCTGATCCGCGGTGCGAGCAGCACGGCAGCCGGCGCGCAGAGCGCCTGCGCCGACGCCGTACAGGCCACCGCCTCCGCCACGCCGTGCGGCCAGCCGCGCTGGTGCAGGGCCTTCGCCCAGCGGCGCCCGAGGGTGAGCAGCCCGGCGGTGGCGAGCACCGAGAGCAGGAACCCGTACGACCGGGCCAGGAACGGGTCGACCAGCAGCAGCGTGAGTACGCCCGCGGCGAGTGCGGAGAGCGCCTGGCGCGGCCGGCCCAACGCCAGTGCGAGCAAGCTCAGCAGTCCCGTCGCCGCCGCGCGCAGAACACTCGGCTCCGGTCGGCAGAGGATGACGAAGGCAACGGTGAGGCCCACCCCGACCAGGGCGGCCACCCGGAGCGGAATCCCCAGGAAGGCGGCCAACCCGCCGCGCTCCGTCGTGCCCGACCGTGTCGGTGCGCCCAGCAGCAGAGCAAGCACGATGGAGAGGTTGGCGCCGCTTACCGCGGTGATGTGGACCAGGTCGGTGCTCTGGAACGCCTGGGCGAGGTCGGCCGGCATCGCCTCGGTGTCGCCCACCACCAAGCCCGGCAGCAGGGTGCGAGCATCCGGCGCCAGCTCCGCACACGCCCGCCGCAGCCCCGCGCGCAGCCGACCCGCCAGGCGCTGCGTCCAGTTCGGCGGCGCCAGCAGCCGGGGCGGCCCCTTGGCCACCAGGGCGGCCGCCGTGTCACCGGCGCCTTCGTCGCTCGCCGGCAGCACCCGCGCAAGCGCCACCACCCGGGCGGACGGCAGCAGCCCCTGCCAGGAGGCCGCGTCACGCTCCTGGACGATCAGCGTGATCGGGGTGCTGGTCCGCATGGTGTTCGCGCCGGTTCCGGTGCCGGTTCCGGTCCCCGTGGTGACGCGATCCACGGTGGCGTCCACAAGCAGGAGTTGGCGGCCGGCGTCAGCCCCATGGGCGCGCGAGGTACGGGGGCGCGGGTCACCGGTGATGGTCAGCTCGACGGTGACCACAGTGTCAGGCGGTGGCTTGGCGACGGGCCCAGGGTGGGCGTCGGGGGTGGCTGTGGCCGTGGTCGGGATGGCGGGGTCGTTGCCGGTGTCGGTGCGGGTGTCGGTGGCGGTGTCGGTGCCGCTCGGTGGTGCGTCGCTGGCCGCAGCCGCGGCTCGGGCAAGGGCGGGAATCGGCCCGCGATACAGGTCGGCGGTCCGCAGCACGGTGCAGGTGGTAGCCGCTGCTGCAGTGAGCAGGACAGCGGCTCCGAGCGCGGTAGCTCGGCGTGACCGATCGCCGCCACGCGAGAGCAGCAGCAGGGCCACCGCCGCAACGGCGGACACCGCGGCCCCGCAGAACAGCGGTGTGGTGGCACGCAAGTCGCTGCTGAGCAACAGCACCGTGACACCCCAGGCGGCGACGGTCGGCAGCACGAGCCGCAGATCGGGTGCCTGCGAGGGTTCGGCGTGATTGGTGGTTGTACGCGGAGATGGCATGGGCTGTGGCTGGGGTGGTGGTGGACGGTCGGGGTGGGAGGAGGTGGTTTGGCAGTGGGTGGCGGGCGCATGGGGAACGAGCGCTTGGCACTACGGGCGAACGGGCGGGTGATCGTGGGTGGTTGACGCGAAAGCAGGCGGGTGAGCGGGCAGTGGGCAGTGGGTGCGCAAGGGACGCGCGGTTGGTAGTGGGCAGTTGACGCAAGAGCGAACGGACTTGTGGTGATAGGCGGCGAACCTGGAAGCAACCGGGAGGGATCGCGGTGGGAATGAGGCGCTGACGCGAACGAGCCGACGGTTGCGGGCGATTGGCCGTGATCCAGCGGACCGGCGCGGGAGGACGGGCAGTTGACGTGGGAGCGATGGGGCGGGTTGGAACGGGGACTGTGCGGTGGTGGCGGAAGCGCCTCCAGCAGGCGGCAGATAGGTGATGTCAGGTCAGAGAACCAGCAGCGGTCTCAGCTCGGCGAACTTGCGGCCGCCGATCCCGCTGATCTGGCGGAGCTGCTCCAGCGAGCGGAACGGGCCGTGCTGGGTGCGGAAGTCGAGGATGCGACGGGCCAGAGCGGGACCGATGCCGGGGAGCGCATCGAGCTGCTCCTGGGTGGCTCTGTTGATGCTCACCGGCGCCTTGGGCGCTGCGGGTTCGACGGCGTTCCCGGCGGCCGGGGCGGGCGAGCCGACCAGCACCTGCTCGCCGTCAACCAGCACCCGGGCGAGGTTGAGGCCGTCCGTCTCCACGCCCGGCTGCGCGCCACCGGCCGCCCGCAGCGCGTCGGCGACTCTGGATCCCGCCGGCAGACTGAGGACACCTGGGTGCACGACTCGGCCCGCCACATCGATGACCAGCGGGAGTTGAGCACTGCCGGAGGGTTCGGGACCTGCCCCGGTGTCCGCCGATTCGCCCCCTGGAGCGACGGGCTGGGCTGGGCCCTCGGTGTCGCCGGCGGCTGCGGTGGCGCTGGGTGCAGCCTTGGCCGTGGCGGTGGGAACGGCTACGGGCTGCGGTCGGCCTAGCCAGAAGTGCTGGATGGCGTAGGCGACGGCGAGCAGAAGCAGAACTCCGAGACCGAGCACCGCTTTTCGGTCCGCCCACAACAACGGGTGGAGCGCACTCGGCAGGCACAGCCGCCGCCTGGGCGGGTGGGACGGGGCGGGAGCCGGGACTGCCCTGGACAAGGGCGGGGACGCGAGGGAAGACGGGGTACTCAGGGCTGAGGTGGCGGGCGAGGCGGCGGAAGCGGACCGGGCGGAGGCACCCGAGGAGGCCGAGGATGCGGAAGGCAGGGCACAGGACGGCGGCGAGTCGACAGGGAACACGGACGCGGGCAGCGAGGCGGCGGGGAGCGCGGAGGAAGCGGGCGAAGCGACGGAAGCGAGCCGGGCGAAGGCGCCCGAGAGGCCGGGGGACGCAAAAGGCAGGGCACCGGACGGAGGCGGGGGCAGCGAGGCGGTGAGGAGCGCGGGCGACGCGGGCACACTGCTGGTGGCGGACGAGACGGCGGAGGTCAGTGTGGGCGGGGCAGAGGGCGGGGGCGGGCCAGCCGACGACGTGGGCGCGGACAGCGGGGCAGCGGATGCGGGGGCTCCCGCAGGACCTGCGACAGGCGGAGCTGCACTGGTCGCGGCCGACGGGACCAGTCCGGTGTCCAGCGGGCGAGGGCGGGACCGCGGACCGCGCCGGGATCCCCTGCGCTTGCCATAGCCGTAGGGCCAGTCGTCCGGGAGCACGGGGACGCTTCCGGTCCTGCGAGCGGGCGAAGCAGGGGCGGCAGGGGAAATGGAGCCGGCGTCAGGAGTACGGGCCCAGATGGGCTCCGAGTCGAGCTGGTCGATCGCGTCCGTCACGGCAGAGCTGGGGCTGCCATGTGCGGGAGCACCCGAGACCGGGGAACCTGCGGCCCGGGGAGGCGCCGAATCACGCGAGCCAGAAGCAGCCGAACGACCAGGCTCAGGCCCTGACAGATCGACCGCGTCCCGCAGGGCGACTCCGGAGCCGCCATAACCAGGAGCGCCCGAGACCGAGAGCCCCTCAACCCGAGGAGGCCCCGAGTCACGCGAGCCGGGAGCAGCGGAGCGGCCAGGCTCAGGCCCTGACGAATCGACCAAATCCGCCAAGGCGACTCCGGAGCCGCCACGCATGGGCGCGCCCGAGAGCGGGAAGCCCGCAGCCCGATGCGCCGGATCGTGCGGCTCCCGACCAACAGAACGGCCAGCCACCGAGTCCGACGGCTCAGCCGCACCCACCAAGCCGAGGCCGGAGCCGCCCGCCTCGCCGAGGGCAGGCGCCTCCGCTGACGCAGTGCCAAGGGCAGGCAGCAGGTGGGCCAGGCGGGCGCGGGTGAGGGCGGCGGTGTCCCGGCGGCGGGCGGCTGGAGTGCGAAGGGCGCGGAGAACGGTCATGGCGCCGACGCTAGGCCGGGCCCCTACCCCCCACCAGGAACGCCCGCAAACCTGTGGACAACCCTGCCCCTGTGGATAACTGACGCAGCATCAGCACCACCATCACACTGTCGCACCGTCACACCGGCGCGACCACCACCGCCAGCAGGCCCGGCCCCACATGGGCGCCGATCACCGCGCCGACCTCCCCGAGGTACAGCTCGCGCAGGCCCGGCACCCGCTCGCGCAGGCGGGCGGCGAGCGGCTCGGCGCGGTCCTCGGCGGCGAGGTGGTGCACGGTGATGTCCACCTCCCGCTCGCCCGCGTACTCCACGGCGATCTCCTCAAGGCGGGCGATGGCGCGGGAGGCGGTGCGCACCTTCTCCAGGGGCTCGATCCGGCCCGCGTCGAGGTGGAGCAGCGGCTTGACGGCCAGGGCGGAGCCGAGCAGCGCCCTGGCGGTGCCGATCCGGCCGCCTCGGCGAAGGTGTTCCAGGGTGTCCACGTAGAAGAAGCCGCGGGTGTCCGCGGCACGCCGTTCGGCCGCCGCCGCCACACCGTCCAGGTCGAGCCCCGCGTCCCGGGCGTCGGCCGCCGCCAGCACCGCGTAGCCGAGCGCCATGCCGACCAGCCGGCTGTCCACCACCCGCACGGGTATCGGGGCTTCGGCGGCCGCCAGGCGGGCGGCGTCGCCGGTGCCGGAGAGCTCGGTGGAGAGGTGGATCGAGACCACGCCGGTGGCGCCGGCCTCGGCGGCGGCGCGGTAGGCGGCGGCGAAGGTCTCCGGGTTGGGGCGCGAGGTGGTGAGCCGCTGCTTGGCCCGCAGGGCCTCGGCGACGTCCTTGGGCGCGATCTCCACGCCCTCCGTGAACGCGGTGTTCCCGACCACGACGCTCAGCGGGACCACCGAGACCTGGTGCGCGTCAACGGCCTGCTGGGGCAGATAGGCCGTGGAGTCGGTGACGATGGCGAGCTGGGCGGACATGAGCCGGAGGTTACTCCTCCCGTGGTCGACCGGCACATCCGAGCCGATCACCAGGTGAGGGCGCCTCCGCCCGGCCGTCCCGCCCGGCCGTCAGTTCCCCGAGGACCCGGGTGCCGACTTCCGCAGCCGCTGCGCGGCGTTCATGACCTGCTCCCCCAGCCCAAGCATCTCCTCCGCCGAAGGCCACTTACCGCTCCCCAACCCCAGCCGGCCCGACGCCCCCGCCCCACCAGCACCACCAGCACCACCAGCACTACCCGCACTACCAGCCGCAGCAGCGCCACCAGCCCCGGCGCCACCCCCCGCAGCCGCCCCCGCCGCACCTGCAGCACCCCCAGAGCCCGCCGCCCCCGTCTCCCAGTGCCGCAGCGCCCCCGCCTCGCTCGCGATCTCCTCGCTCAGCCGCCCCAGGTCGTCGGCCGCGAACCGGTGCATCCGGTCCTGCGCCGCCCACCGCAGCGACTCGGCGGACTGCGTGATCTGGTCGGCCCGCACCCGCAGTTCCGACAGCTTGGCCGCCACCCGTGAGGCGTCCGGCTCGCGCTCCAGCAGCCGTAGCTCGGCGTCCAGCTCGGCGCCGTGGCCGTCCAGCCGGGCCAGCAGGCCGAGTGCCTCGGTGAGCTGGCCGTCGCCGGCCAGGCCGCCCTCCAGCACCTCTCGGGTGCGGCTCAGCGAGGTGCGCAGTGCCAGCCGCACGGCCGCGACCTCGCCGTGCGCCCCGGGCTTCGCAAAGGTCTTGGCCTTCAGCGTGACGTTCTCCACGGCCCGCCGGGCCTGCGCCTCGGTCTGGTCGACCTTGCGGGCCACGGCCTTGGCCGCCTTGACGACGCCGACCACCACCAGGACGGTCAGTGCCAGCGCGATGAGCGCCACCACCCCGATCAGGATCCCGATCCCGTGGAACATCAGACAGCCGCCTTCCCGCCCTCACCGAGTTCCGCCCGTGGGAGTCCCCGGGCTTCCCCCACACCGTAGCCCGTTTGCCACCCGGCAGAGGAGCGCCCCAGGGGCATTCACGGGACGGATCAGGGACCGCTCAGGGATACCCCGAGAAGCAGCCCCGAGAACGCACCCGGAGAGCACCCCCCAGCGCCCCAGCGCATCCCCCCGAAACGCCGGCAGCCCGGCCGCCACCGCGACCGGGCCACCGCCCGAACCAACCCGGCCCGTCAGCCGGTGACGATGTTCACCAGCTTCGGCGCCCGCACGATCACCTTGCGCACCGGAGCGTCGCCGATCGCCGCGACCACCGCCGGGTCGGCCAGCGCCAGCTGCTCCAGCTCCGCGTCGCTGATGGTCGGCGGCACCTCCAGGCGGGCCTTGACCTTGCCCTTGATCTGGACGACGCAGGTGACGGCCTCGTCAACGACCAGCGCCGGGTCGGCGACCGGGAAGTCGGCGTAGGTCAGCGAGTCGGTGTGGCCCAGCTTGCGCCACAGCTCCTCGGCGACGTGCGGAGCCAGCGGCGCGACCATCAGCACCAGCGGCTCGGCCACCTCGCGGGGCGTGCTGCCGCGCTTGACCAGGTGGTTGTTCAGCTCGATCGCCTTGGCCACCGCGGTGTTGAAGCGCAGCCCGGCCAGGTCGCCGCGGATCCCGTCGATCGCCTTGTGCAGCGCCCGCAGGGTCGGCTCGTCGGCCGGCTCGTCGGTGACGACGACCTCGCCGGTCTCCTCCGAGACGATGTTGCGCCACAGCCGCTGCAGGAAGCGGAACGAGCCGACCACGGCGCGCGGCTCCCAGGGACGGGAGACATCCAGCGGACCCATCGACATCTCGTACAGGCGCAGGGTGTCCGCGCCGTACTCCTCGCAGATGCTGTCGGGCGAGACCGCGTTCTTCAGCGACTTGCCCATCTTGCCCGCCTCGCGGGTGACCGGCTGCCCCTGCCAGACGTAGCCGCCGTCGACCTCCTCGACCTCGGCGGCCGGGACCGGGAAGCCGCGCTCGTCGCGGTAGACGTAGGCGGTGATCATGCCCTGGTTGAACAGCCGGTGGAACGGCTCGACCGAGGAGACGTGGCCCAGGTCGTGCAGCACCTTGTGCCAGAAGCGGGCGTACAGCAGGTGCAGCACCGCGTGCTCCTGGCCGCCGACGTACAGGTCGACGCCGCCGGCCTTCTTCTCGGCGTTGGGGCCCAGCCAGTAGGCCTCGTTGGCCGGGTCGACCAGCTCGGCGCGGTTGTCCGGGTCGACGTAGCGCAGCTCGTACCAGCAGGAACCGGCCCAGTTGGGCATGGTGTTGGTCTCGCGGCGGTACGCCTTGACGCCGTCGCCCAGGTCCAGCTCGACGTTGACCCAGTCCTCGTTGCGGGACAGCGGGGTGCGCGGGCTGCTGGCGGCGTCGTGCGCGTCGAAGGTGATCGGCGAGTAGTCGTCCACCTCGGGGACCTCGACCGGCAGCATCGACTCGGGCAGCGCGTGCATCACGCCGTCCTCGTCGTAGACGATCGGGAACGGCTCGCCCCAGTACCGCTGGCGGCTGAACAGCCAGTCGCGCAGGCGGTAGTTGACGGTGCCTTCGCCGATGCCGCGGCCGGTCAGCCACTCGGTGACGGCGCGCTTGGCGTCGGGGACGGTCAGGCCGTCCAGTGAGATCCCCTCGCCCACCGAGTTGACCAGCACCGAGTCGTAGGTGTCGAAGGCGTCGTCCCACTCGTGCGGGTCGGTGCCGCGGCCGTCGGTGGGCTCGACCACGCACTGCATCGGCAGGTTGAAGGCCCGGGCGAAGGCGAAGTCGCGGTGGTCGTGCGCCGGCACGGCCATGATCGCGCCGGTGCCGTAGCCCATCAGCACGTAGTCGGCGATGAAGACCGGGACCGGCTTGCCGGTGACCGGGTTGGTCGCGTAGGCGCCGGTGAAGACGCCGGTCTTGACCTTGGCGTCCATCTGGCGCTCGACGTCCGACTTGGCGGCAGCGGCGGCGCGGTAGGCGGCGACGGCCTCGGCGGGGGTGTGTGCCTCGCCCTTCCAGTCGTTCAGGGTCTCGCTCGGCCAGGCGGCCGGGACGATGGCGTCGACCAGCTCGTGCTCGGGGGCCAGCACCATGTAGGTGGCGCCGAACAGGGTGTCCGGGCGGGTGGTGAAGACGGTGATGGTGTCGTCCGAGCCGACCTTGCTGCTCACATCGACCGGGAAGGCGACGCGGGCGCCCTCGGAGCGGCCGATCCAGTTGCGCTGCTGCAGCTTGATCGCCTCGGGCCAGTCCAGCAGGTCCAGGTCGCTGATCAGCCGGTCGCCGTAGGCGGTGATCCGCATCATCCACTGGCGCAGCTTGGACTTGAAGACCGGGAAGTTGCCGCGCTCGGAGCGGCCGTCGGCGGTGACCTCCTCGTTGGACAGCACGGTGCCCAGGCCGGGGCACCAGTTGACCGGCACCTCCTTGCTGTAGGCCAGCCGGTACTCGCCCAGCACCTCCTCGCGCTCGGCGGCGGACAGCTCGGACCAGGCGCGGCCGCCCGGGACGGCCCGCTCGCCGGCGGCGAACTGCGCGACCAGCTCGGCGATCGGGCGGGCCTTGTCGGCCTCGGTGTCGTACCAGGAGTTGAAGATCTGCAGGAAGATCCACTGGGTCCAGCGGTAGTACTCCGGGTCGATGGTGGAGATCGACCGGCGGGAGTCGTGGCCCAGGCCCAGGCGGCGCAGCTGGCCGCGCATGTTGGCGATGGCGGCCTCGGTGGAGACCCGGGGGTGCACGCCGGTGGCCACCGCGTGCTGCTCGGCCGGCAGGCCGAAGGCGTCGTAGCCCAGGGTGTGCAGCACGTTGTGGCCGGTCATCCGCTGGTAGCGGGCGTAGACGTCGGTGGCGATGTACCCCAGCGGGTGGCCGACGTGCAGGCCGACGCCGGACGGGTAGGGGAACATGTCCATGATGAAGCTGTGCGGCTTCTCGGTGACCGTGTCGCCGGCGGCGGTGTGCGGAGCCAGAGGACCGACCGGGTTGGGGGCGTTGAAGGTGCCCTCCTTCTCCCAGGTGTCCTGCCAGCGGGACTCGATGTCGGCGGCCAGGGCTGCCGTGTACCGGAACGGCTCGGTGGTGGCCTCGGCCGCGCCGGAGGCAGGGGTCGTCTCGCTCATGGTCCTTCAAGCTCCATCGGGTCAGATTGCGAATCGTCAGCTGAGCGGCCGGACGCGGGGCTTGGGTCCCGAAGAAGAGCTCCGGAAACAAAAAAGCCCCTCGCAGGAGGGGACGCCACGCTGACTCCGGCGCTACCCCCGCTCGGGGTGGCCGGTCCTGGTCAGCGCGGCCGGCTAAGGAGCAGGCGCACGGTTCGCATGGGCTCAGGGTACCGCAGGAGGCTGCGGGGCGTGGCGACCGGTCGCCACGCCCCGCAGCGGCTGCCTCAGCTCAGCCGGGAGTCCCGGACCTCGGCCCAGCGCAGCGAGTCCCGGATGCCGTCGGCGATGCCGTGCTTGGGCGCCCAGTGGAGGAGCCGCTCGGCGCGGTCGCTGCGGGTGTAGGCGCCGGCCACGTCGCCCGGGCGGGTCTCGGTCTCGACCACGGCGACCGGCTCGTCGACCACGCCGTTGAAGGCCTCGACCAGCTCGCGCACCGTGGTGCCGGTGCCGGTGCCGATGTTGATCGCCGAGGCCCGGCCGCCCTCCACTGCCTGGTCGAAGTTCTCCAGCGCGGCCACGTGCGCGGCGGCCAGGTCCCACACGTGGATGTAGTCGCGGATGCCGGAGCCGTCCCGGGTCGGCCAGTGGGTGCCGGTGATCATGAACGGCCGGCCGGCCTCGTGAGCCTCGATCAGCTTGCCGAGCGCATGGCTCGGGTGACGCACCTGCAGGCCGGTGCGCAGCTCGGGGTCGGCGCCGATCGGGTTGAAGTAGCGCAGCGACAGGATCCGGATCGGCTGGGTCGCGGCGATGTCGGCGAACATGCCCTCGCAGACCGCCTTGGTGCGGGCGTACGGGCTCTGCGGGTCGAGGCCGGCGTGCTCGTCGACGCTGAAGTCCTCGCTGGCCTGGTAGATCGAGGCCGAGGAGGAGAAGATCATCTTCTCGCAGCCGTTGCGCAGCAGGTGGCCCACGAAGTCCAGGCCCTTGGCGACGTTGGCCCGGTAGTAGCCGACCGGGTCGGCCACCGAGTCCGGCACCACGATCAGCGCGGCGCAGTGCACCACGGCCTCGATCTCCGGGTGCTCGGCGAAGATCCGGTCCACCAGCGCGCCGTCGGCGATGTCGCCCTGGTAGAACTCCCGGCCCTCGGTGAACTCGCGCCGGCCGGTGACCAGGCTGTCCAGGATCACGGGGATGTGCCCGGCCTCGAGGCAGGCGGAGGCGACGGTGCTGCCGATGTAGCCGGCGCCGCCGGAGATCAGAACCTTCATGAGCTGCGATGAGCCTTCCGTTCGTTGTGCCGGGCAGCCTAACGCCGACGGCCCGCCTTTCCGGACGCCTTCTCGCCGGTCTTCGGTTGCGCGGCCTTGCTGCTCTTCGGCCGCGCGGCGCTGTTCTTGGATTGCGCGGCCGCCGCCCGGTACTCGCGCAGCGCGTCGCGGGCGGCCCGCTCGGCCGGCAGGTACCGGCGGAAGAACGACAGGAACACCGCGGCCTGGGCGCCGAAGGCGATCGCCGCGGCCAGCGGCACCACCAGCGGGCCCAGCCAGGCCATCAGCGAGAACGAGCCGTTGCTCTGGTACCGCTCGATCCGCACCTCGGCCCACTCCAGCCGCCGCCACATCACCACGAACGGCGGTGCGGCAGCGGCCAGTTGGAGCACCGCATTGAGCACGCCGACCGCCACCGGCCAGTGGAAGGCGAACGGGGCGACCAGCGCGAAACCGAAGAAGACGGCCAGCGCGCCGAACGGGATGAACTGGAACGGTATCCAGCACAGCCGCCCGAACCAGTACTTCGGCCCGCGGCTCCGCCAGCCCCTGCCACCGGCCGCCAGCCCGAAGTCGCCCGCCTGGAGCCGCACGGCCCGGGCCCGCACCGCCTCCCGGTAGCGGACCTGCTGCCCGCCCCCGCGCAGCTCGAAGAGCAGCCACTCCCAGCGGTCCCGCCAGCCGAACGGCTCGCTGCTGTCGTACGGAGCGACCGGCAGCGGCTCCGGGTGGGTGAGGCTGGGAGTGGTGTGTCTGATCATCGTTCCGTGCTTTCCTGCGGGTGGCTGTCGCCGGGGCGGCCGGTCAGCCGAAGATCCCGTGCCACAGCTTCTTGGCGGTGGTCACCGGATGCTCGGCGGCCTGCACGCCCTTGTCGGCCATGCCCTTGATGTCGTTCTTCCAGCGGTCCTCCGGACCGTCCACGAAGACGCTCTTGCCGACGCCGAGGATCACTCCGTCGTTGTGGATGTTTCTGCGACCAGTGCACGTTGTGCGTGTACTCGTTGACCAGCGAGGAGGCAGCGTAGCCGAGCACCGGTGCGAACGGCCTGGTCTCGGTGGTCAGCACCTCGACGCCGATGCCCGCCACGTTGGCACCGCCGTCGGCGACCACGGCGTGGGTCCAGCCCCAGCCGCGGTCGTGGTCGTACTTGGCCTGGGCGTAGGTGCCGACCGTCGCGGCCAGCACGTCCAGGCCGGGTATCTGGTCGGCGATCTTGACCCACTTGGAGTCCACGCCCACCCTCCGCACTCCTGCATGATCGTCATACCGTGTTTCGCACACGGTATGACGATCAGGAATCCTGCATTCCGCCCCCGGTCCGCGGCCCGTCGAACTCCCGCAGCACCCGGGCGACCAGGCCCGACTGCATCCCCGCGGCGAGCCCGCGCGCCTGGTCGGCCGCGGCGGCGGCCCGCCCGGTGTCGCCGGTGCGGCGGTAGGAGTCGGCCAGCCGGACCAGCAGCAGCGCCCGGGCCCGGGCCGCGGTCAGCCCGGCCACCGCGTCGGTGAGCAGCGGTCGGGCCCGCTTGTGGTCGTCCAGGAACAGGTAGGCGCAGCCGACCAGGCCGGCCAGTTCGGCTCGGGCGGCGTCCCGGGGCAGCACCGTCCAGGCCTGGTCGGCGGTCGCCTCGGCAGCCTCCCGATCACCGTTGCGACCGTGCGCCAGCGCCAACCGGCCCAGCTGGCGCGCCCGTTGCTGCGGTGCCAGGGTCGCCCCGGCGGCGGCCAGCGCCGAGCCCAGCAGCTGGGCCGGGTCCAGGCCGCGGCCGGCGCCGTAGTAGGTGAGCTGCACCGCCAGGCTGCCCACCACGCTGACCGCCAGCTGCGGCTCCCCCGCCACGTGCGCGGCCCGCAGCGCCGCCACGTAGGCGCGCTGGGCCGCCGCCTCCTGGCCCAGATCGGCACCCGCCCAGCCGACCAGCCGGGCCAGCCGCCCGGCCGCGCCGTAGAGCGCCCGGCCCAGCGGCTCGTCCTCGGCATAGCCGCCCAGCTCCAACAGCTTGCCCACCATGGCCAGTTCGGCGCGGGCCGACTCCAGCACCAGACCGCCGCCGCAGGCCCGCCCGAGCCGCCGCTTGCCGACACAGCTGGCCTGCAGGTCGTTCAGCTGGTCCGCCGTCACCAGCAGCGCGCCGCTGCCACCGGTCAGCGGGGGCGGCGGGGCGGACCAGTGCTGGGCGGCGCGGGCCAGTTCGTCGCCGCGGAACAGGTCGGTCAGCCGCACCGGGGCCACCTGGAGGCCGGCCTCGTGCAGCGCGATCTGCGCGGTGTCGGCGGTCCACGGGTCGGTCAGCAGCCGGGCCGACAGCGCCTTGGCACCGCGGTGGCTGCCCATCCGGCCCCACAGCTGCTCATAGGTGACGGCGATGCCCACCGCGCGGCTGAGCACCTCGCAGACCGCCTGGTCGTGCGGAGACCTGGGCACCATGCCGCGGTCGCGCCACTTGTACGGCGCGGTCTGACTGATCGCCAGCCCGGGGGCCAGCACCAGATTGACCTCGCGGGCCAACCGTTCCGGGCTCCAGGCGAGCTGGTGCAGGATCCGGGCGAGCTCTTCGTTGCGGATGCGCGCGAGATCGGCCATGGCCCGACCGTAGCTGGCGCCGGCCGGTTCCGGGACCGCTCGACGCGAAGTCACACCGCATATCACGCATCAGGGCGCGAAAAGCTCCCGATACCCCCGGACGGACCAGCGGTTTCACCCGGTCTGACGCGCAACGGCCCGCCGGCGTAACCAGCGCGTTCACTGAACGTCAGACAGGGAGCCATCCCCCGTCCGAAAGCGGTCACCTCCGTGTCCCTAACTGCTCTGCTCCCCCGTCCCGTCCTACCCCGCACCGGGCCGCTGCCAACCCCGCGCCGCCGACTGGCCCGGCGGATCGGCCACCGCCGCGCCGTGCTGCTCACCGCGGTGGTGCTCAACCAGCTGGCCTACGGCGCGATCTACTCCTGGAGCATCGTCTCCGCCGGGCTGCAGTCGCCGCACAGCGCCTTCGCGCTCGGCCGCGACCAGGCCGGGCTGCCGTTCGCCGCCGCGCACTCCGTGGTCTTCCTCGGCACCGTGCTCGGCGGCCTGCTGATGTCCCGGCGCTCGCCGCGGGTCATCGCGCTGCTGGCCGGGCTGCTCTACGCGGGCGGCTACCTGGTGGCCGGCTGCGCGCACGGGCGCCAGGACTTCTGGCTGGTGCTGCTCGGCTACGGCGGGATCAGCGGAATCGGCCTGGGCCTGGGCTACATCGTGCCGACCACCATGCTGCAGCGCTGGTTCCCCGGGCACCGGGCACTGGCCGCCGGCGCCGCCACCGGGGGCTTCGGCCTCGGCTCGGTGCTCAGCGCACCGCTCTGCCGGCTGCTGGTGGCGCACTTCAGCGTCGACCCGGCCCGGGCGCTGCTGGTGCTCGGCACCCTCTTCCTGGCCACCACGCTGACCGGTGCCGCCTTCTTCGACAACCCGCCGGTCCGCCCCGCGCAGCCCGCCACCGGCGCCGGCCACCGGCCGAGGCAGGCGCTGCGCAGCCGGCAGTGGTACCTGCTGACCCTGGTGCTCTTCTACAACACCCTGGCCGGGATCAGCATGCTCGCCGTGGTGGCCCCGGCCGCCACCAGCCTCACCGGGCTGAGCCCGGCCCTGGCCGCCGTGCTCACCGGGGTGCTCGGGGTGTTCAACACGGTGGGCCGTCCGCTCTGGGGCTGGCTGTCCGGCCGCACCGGGCTGCTGCGGGCCTTCGTGGTGATGCTGCTGGTGCAGGGCCTCGGCCTGGTGGCGCTCTCCCAGACCAGCTCGGCCGGGCTCTTCCTGCCGCTGGCGGCGCTGGTCTGCCTCTGCTTCGGCGGCGGTTTCGCCACCATGCCGGCGGTGGTGTCGGAGTTCTTCGGGGCGGCCCACGCCGGGGCGGTCTACGGGCTGATGCTAATCGGCTGGGGCATGGCCGGGCTGCTCGGGCCGCTGACGATCTCCCAGGTGGCGGCCCACCACTCCTACTCGGCGGCCTTCCTGGAGCTGGGCGCGATCACGCTGGCGGCGGCACTGCTGCCCCGGCTGGCCGAGCGGCCGCAGTCGCAGCCGGCCTGACGGGGCGCCAACGCAGCCGGGCCGCCTCCCTGTTGGGAGGCGGCCCGAGCACTTCCGGTGGAGCTATGGGGAATTGAACCCCAGACCTCTTGCATGCCATGCAAGCGCTCTACCAACTGAGCTATAGCCCCGCATCGCACCGAGTGCATTTTTTTGCCGCCTTGTGGTTTCCCTCGGCGACACGTCTTACTTTACACGGTCCTGGAGGTGGTTCACGAATCCGTTCCCGGTGCCGCCCTTCGATCCGGCGGCACCGGGCCCTGCGGACCTCGGGCGATCAGGTGAGCCGCGCCGCGTGCCGGGTGCGGAACGCGAAGACGGCGGCCAGCAAGGCGGCGGCCAGCAGGCAGAACGAGGTCACCTCGACCGCGTGGCCGGAGGCGGCCGGGCCCGCCGGATAGCTCACCGAGCTGAGGAACACGGTGCCGAGCAGCGAGACCCCGACCACCTGGCCGAGCTGCACCATGGTCACCGTCACCCCGCTGGCGTCCGCCGCGTCGGCCGGGGCGACCCGGCTCAGCGCCCGGGCGAACAGCGGGCTGTAGGCGGAGCCGGAGGCCGCCCCGATCACCAGCAGCAGCGCCTCGGTGCCCACGCTCAGCCGCTCACCGCCGCGCATCAGCTGGCCGAGCACCAGGTAGCCGGCGCCGGCCACCGCCAGCGCGACCATCGGCAGCGGCAGGTGCAGCCGCTTCGGCAGCCGCTGCCAGTGCAGGCCGGAGAGCCCGAAGCCGACCGCCATCGGCGCGAAGCTCAGGCCGGCCCAGAGCGGCGATTCGCCCAGCCCCGCCTGCAGGTGCAGCGCGAAGGCGAACAGGAAGCCGGAGAAGGCCAGCATCACCAGGAAGAGCGCGACCGCCCCCGGCAGCAGGCCCGGGGAGCGCAGCACCCGGACGTGGATCAGCGGCTGCCCGCCGCGCTCGGCGATCCGCCGCTCCACCACCACGAAGACCGCGAAGGCCAGCACCGAGCCGGCCAGCATCACCCAGCCCCAGACCGGCCAGTGCAGGTCGTGCCCGAGCACCAGCGGCACCACCAGCAGGCCGATCGCCAGCGCCAGCACCAGCAGCCCGACCAGGTCGAAGCGGCGTTCCCGGTCCACCGGCAGGTGCGGCAGCACCCGGTGCCCCGCCGCCAGCAGCAGCACCCCGATCGGCACGTTGATCAGGAAGACCGGACGCCATCCGCTGCCGAACAGGTCGGCGCTGACCAGCACCCCGCCGAGCACCTGCCCGGCCACGCTGCCGCCGGCCAGCACCGCCGTGTAGGTGCCCAGCGCCTTGGCCCGGGAGGCGCCGGTGAAGGTCT
Source organism: Kitasatospora sp. GP30 (assembly GCF_029892145.1). NCBI lineage: Bacteria > Bacillati > Actinomycetota > Actinomycetes > Kitasatosporales > Streptomycetaceae > Kitasatospora > Kitasatospora sp. GP30. The sequence goes on along the minus strand of NZ_JARZAH010000002.1, from coordinate 82,478 downwards.
TCTGGATCAGGCTCATCACCTGCGGCACCATCAGCGCCGAGGCGACCCCCTGCAGCAGCCGGAAGCCGATCAGGCTGCCGGTGGTCGGAGCCAGGCCGCAGGCCAGCGAGGCGGCGGTGAAGGCGGCCAGGCCGAACTGGAAGAGCGGGCGGTGGCCGAACCGGGCGCCCAACCGGGCCCCTGTGATCAGCAGCACCGCGTAGGCGATGGTGTAGCCGGCGATCACCAGCTGCAGGCCGGCGCCGTCGGCGTGCAGGTCGGTGCGGATGGTCGGCGCCGCGACATTGACCACGGCGACGTCCAGGATGGCCATGAACTGGCCGGTCAGGATCACCCCGAGCACCAGGCCGGAGCGGCCGGTGCGAGCGGGCCGCGCCGCCGCGCTGGAGTCGGCCACCGAGTGCGGCCGGCGAATCTGAAGGTCCGTCATGGCAGTCAATCTGCCGTGACTTCGATACTGGTGGTTAGAGCCTGCTGATCCTGGTACCGGCACTACCTGTCAGCCGTGGCGGCCGTGCGTCAGGATGGTCGCATGACCCTGCTGGAGTCCCGCGCCACCGCACCCGCCAAGGGCCCGGAGCCCACCCGCCGCACCGAGCTGGCCGCCTTCCTCAAAGCCTGCCGGGCCCGGGTCACCCCGCAGGACGTGGGCCTGCCGCCCGGCCTGCGCCGGCGCACCCCGGGGCTGCGCCGCGAGGAGGTGGCGCAGCTCGCCGGGGTCGGGGTCACCTGGTACACCTGGCTGGAGCAGGGCCGCCCGATCAACGCCAGCGACCAGGTGATGGCGGCGGTGGCCCGGGCGCTGCTGCTGGACGAGGTCGAGCGGGCCCATCTGTTCCGGCTGGCCGGCCTGCCCGCCGTCGAAGCGGGCGACCTGCTCTGCCCCACCGTGGACCCGGTGATGCAGGTGATCCTGGACGGCCTGGCCCCGCTGCCCGCCGCCATCTGCAACCGCCGCTACGACGTGCTGGGCTTCAACGCGGCCTATGACGCGCTCTTCCCCGGTGCCACCCGCGCCACCGCCCCCAACGGCCGGCGCAACTCGCTCTGGTGCGCCGTGACCGTGCCGGACTGCTGCAACCCGTTCGTCAACCGCGAGGAGGAGCTGCCGCGGATGGTCGGGGTGCTGCGCGCCTCCTACGCCTCGCACGTCGGCGAGCCGGCCTGGGAGGAGTACGTGCGGGCGCTGTGCGCGGTCAGCGACCGGTTCCGGGAGCTCTGGGAGAGCCAGCTGGTGGCGCCGTCGGTGACGGTCCGCAAGGTGTTCCGGCACGCCGCGGTGGGCGCGATCCAGTGCCAGGCGTCCTACCTGACCATGTCCGGCTGGCCCGAGCTCTACATGGTGGTCTACACGCCGACGGCCCAGCAGGACCGGGAGCGGCTGGAGTGGATCACCGCGAACCCCCAGGCCCCGGTCGTCGACCACACGCACCGGTAACGCCGAAGGGCCGCCCCCCGATTGGGAGGCGGCCCTTCGACCTTCGGTGGAGCTATGGGGAATTGAACCCCAGACCTCTTGCATGCCATGCAAGCGCTCTACCAACTGAGCTATAGCCCCGCAGACCGCGCGGCTCCGAGAGAACCGCTGGTGCGGAGTGGAGCTATGGGGAATTGAACCCCAGACCTCTTGCATGCCATGCAAGCGCTCTACCAACTGAGCTATAGCCCCGCGGCCGAGGAATCCGCCGCCCTGGCGGGCCGCGTTCTTTCCTGCGAACGAGGAAGACTCTAGCTGGTCAGGCCCCGAATGACGAAATCCGGGCAACCGGGGCCCCGCGAACTCAGGACTCGTCGCCGATCACCGGCTCGGGCAGGGTGCCCGCGTTGTGCTCCAGCAGCCGCCAACCGTGGGACCGCCGCGGGCCGAGCACCGACCAGCAGCAGTTGGAGAGCCCGCCGAGGCACTCCCACACCTCGGGGGCCAGGCCGAGCATCCGGCCGAGCACGGTGCGGATGGTGCCGCCGTGGCTGACCACCACCAGGGTGCCGTCCTCGGGGAGCTTCTCGACGGCCTCCAGCACCACCGGGACGGCGCGGTCGGCCACCTCGCCGGCCAACTCGCCGCCGCCGCGCCGGACCGGCTCACCGCGCCCGAAGGCCGCGTAGTCCTCGGGGTGGCGCTCGCGGATCTCGGCGTGGGTCAGGCCCTGCCAGCTGCCCGCGTAGGTCTCCCGCAGGCCGGCGTGGTGCTGCACGTCCAGGCCGGTCAGCCGGGCCAGCTGGGCGGCGGTGTCGGCGGCCCGTTCCAGGTCCGACGAGATCAGCAGGTCGGGCTTCAGCCCCGCGAGCAGCCGGGCGGCCCGCCGGGCCTGCTCCAGGCCGGCGGCGGTCAGCGGGATGTCCGTGGTGCCCTGGAACCGGGATTCCAGGTTCCAGGAGGTCTGGCCGTGCCGCCAGAAGACGATCCGCGGTCCCCCCGCGCGGCCGTTCAGCTGAGGTCCTGCAGATAGCCGACGGCATTGCCTGCGTCGTCCACGACGGCGTCCTCGGGACGGTTGCGGGTGGCCATCGCGTCCTCGGGCAGCGGCAGCTCCGGGCAGTCCTTCCAGAGCCGGTCCAGCGAGTAGAAGGAGCGCTCCTCGGAGTGCTGGATGTGCACCACGATGTCCAGGTAGTCGAGCAGGATCCAGCGACCCTCGCGCTCGCCCTCCCGGCGCACCGGCTTGACGTCCAGCTTCTCGCGCAGCTGGTCCTCGATCTCCTCCGCGATCGACTTCACCTGGCGGTCGTTGGCCGCCGAGGCGATCAGGAAGGCGTCGGTGATCGACAGCACATCGCTGACGTCGAAGGCGACGACGTTGTGCGCCAGCTTGTCGGCCGCCGCCTGGGCGGCGACGGTGATGAGTTCCTGCGAGTATTCGGTTGCGGTCACGATGCTCTTTCGGCTCTGCGGCTGGGGGCGCCTCCCGGCCGTCAGGCTCGGAGAGGGGTTTCGCCTCCAGGATCTCACGCCGCCGCGTCGCCCCACCGCCGCTTATCGCCCCTTACTGCCCCTTGGGAGCCTGGTAGTCCTTGCCCAGCACCACCACCAGGTCGGCGGTCTGCGCATCGGTGCTCTTCTGCGCCGCACCGTCCGGCAGGCCCAGGCTGGTGGCCAGCGACTTGGCGGCCTGGGCCCGGGAGTCGTCGGTGTAGCGGATCACGGTGGTCGGCTGCGCCGCGGCCTTGCCGCCGCCCGGCACGAAGGTCAGGCCGGAGTTGATCACCTGGGCCTGGGCAGCCTGGGCCGTGGTGTCGCTGCTGCTGCCGGTGGCGTCGACCACACTGACCCGGGCCGGGCCGCCGGTGGCCGCCGCGCTGTGCAGGGTGCCGCCGAGCACGTCCTTGACCACCGGGGCGGCCTTGGCCTGGTCCACCGTGCCGTCGGCGGCGACCGGCAGCTCGCTGGTCTGCAGGTGCCCGGCCCCGGCCTGCCCGCTGAGCTGCGCCAGCAGGCCGGCCAGCGCCTGCTCGGGCAGCGAGGGGTCCAGCACCGCGCCCATCCGGTGCACGTCGTCGGTGGCGTCGGAGAGGGTGGTGGGCATGGCGGTGATCAGCGCGGCCATCACCTGGCCGAACCGGTGCAGCTGGGCGTCCGGGCTCTCGCCCGGCGCCTGGTAGGTGGCGTAGGCGACGGCCGCGTCGCCGATCAGCGTCCGCCCGCTGCCCTTCTCCACCAGCACCTTGCCGTCCGGACCGGTGATCTGGCTGTCGGTGTCGACCTTGATCCCGCCGATCTGGGAGACCAGCAGCCGCAGGTAGGGGGTGTCCAACCGCCAGGTGCCGGCCACCGGGGCGCCGAGCATGGTGCCCAGCGCGTCCCGGGTGGCGGCCGGGCCCATCGAGTCCATCGCGCCGCTCAGCTGCGTCATGCCGGAGTCGCCGGCCGCCGGGAGCTGCAGGGTGCCCGGCAGCAGGAACACCGAGGCCTTGTGGCCGCCGGTGTCGTTGACCAGCAGCGCGCTGCTCACCTTGCCGTTGAGGTCGCGCATGTGGACCACGACCACATTGCGCCCGCCGGTGGCCGCGGCCGCCGAGGTGGTGCCGCCGAGGGCACCGGTGGCCCAGAGGTAGCCGACCGTGCCGCCGCCCGCCAGCAGCAGCGCCACCGCGCCGGCGATCAGCCGGGTGCGCAGCCGGCGGCGGCGCTCGTCACGGCGCTCGGTGCGCGACTCGGCGAACTTCAGCCAGTCGATGACGTCCTCGGACTGCTCCGACTCCTCGTCGACGAAGGTGAACTCGTCGGTCGGATAAGGGTCCTGGTCGCTGCGCGGCTTGGGCACGGCGCGCCGGCCGCCGACCTGCTCGGAGGGCTCGCCGACCGCGCCGGCCGGCTCGTCGGGCGCGGTGCGCGGGCGCGGCGGCACCGGGGGCGCGGGACGGGCGACGGGCGCCGGCTGCGGGGCGACCGGCGCCGGCTGCGGGACGACGGGCGCTGCGGCCACGGGCGCCTGCGGGACGGCGGGCTCGGCCGGGTAGTAGGGCTGCTGCTGGTAGGGCTGCCCGTAGTGCGGCTGGTAGGGCTGCTGCTCCTGGTAGCCCTGGTACGGCTGCTGCGCGTACTGCTGCCCGTACGGCTGCTGCTCCTGGTAGCCGTACGGCTGCTGCTGGTACGGCTGCTGCTCCTGGTAACCCTGGTAGGGCTGCTGCTCGTACTGGGCGTACTGCTGTTCCTGGTACGGCAGTTGCTCCTGGTAACCCTGGTACGGCTGCTCGTACTGCTGCCCGTAGGGCTGCTGCTCCTGGTAGCCGTGCGGGTAAGCCCCCGTGTTCCAGTCGCCGTTCTCGGGCCCAGTGCGGTCTGCCGTTCCGGTCACGCCGTACCTCAAGCTCTTCCGTGGTGTCCTGATCAGCCGGTCGGCCGGCTCAGCCGGCGTCCAGGTAGAGCGCGCGCTTGTCGATGTAGCGCACCACCCCGTCCGGGACGAGATACCAGATCGGCTGGCCCTTGGCCACCCGCATCCGGCAGTCGGTGGAGGAGATCGCCAGAGCCGGCACCTCGACCAGCGAGACACCGCCGACCGGCAGACCCGGGTCGGTGAGTGTGTGGCCCGGGCGGGTGCAGCCGATGAAGTGGGCCAGCGCGAAGAGTTCCTCGGCGTCCTGCCAGGAGATGATCTGGGCGAGCGCGTCCGCGCCGGTGATGAAGAACAGGTCGGCGTCCGGGTTCAGCTCTCTGAGCTCGCGGAGCGTGTCGACGGTGTAGGTGGGGCCACTGCGGTCGATGTCGATCCGGCTGACCGAGAACTGCGGGTTCTCGGCGGTGGCGATCACCGTCATCAGGTAGCGGTCCTCGGCGGCGGACACCGACCGCCGCCCGGTCTTCTGCCAGGGCTGCCCGGTCGGGACGAAGATCACCTCGTCCAGGTGGAAGGCGCTGGCGACCTCGCTGGCCGCGACCAGGTGGCCGTGGTGGATCGGGTCGAAAGTGCCGCCCATCACCCCGAGCCGCCTGCGCCGCATCGGCGTGCTCTCTCCCGTCATGCCGCCACACCTTACGCGACGTGTGGAACGAACACCTGACCGCTCGGGGACACCCCGAGTGCCGGAGTGCTCCCGAGCGGGCCGGCGGCTCAGCGGTCCCGGTTGAACCGGGTGGTGATGAAGAGCAGCAGCAGCAGGATGAACAGCGCGCTGCCACCGGTCAGCAGCGGGTTCAGGGTGCTGTGGTTGCTGCCCTCGGCCAGGGCTGTCAGGGCGGGCAGGGCGCTGGAGGTCATGATCGGCAGGGCCTTCTCGACTCGGTGGGGGCCAGGACGCGGGTCCCGGCAACCGGGGCGGCCCGCGCGCTCATCGTACGGGGCGTGCTCGCGCAACCGCGCGGCGCCTCCCCGCGTCTGACTACAGGTGAGCTGTCAGTTGTTGCTGTTGGCTCGGGCCAGGATCCAGACCAGCGCCAGCACGCCGACGATCGAGCCGATCACGATCAGGCGCAGGAAGAGGCCCGGACCGGGGCCGCTGGAGATCGGCGCGGCCAGGTGGGCCAGGGCTGCGGGGGACATCGGCGGGCTCCTTGGAGACGATGGTGACTCGTAAGCCAGCTTAGGCCGCCTTACGCCCAGCGGCCCGCACCACCCCCATGGGGGACGAGTGCGGACGGTCGGACGTTGAGAGTTGTCACAGTCGAGTCGAGAGGGACACAGCAGTCATGACCGATTCCACCCGAACCGCGGGCCCGGCCGACAACGTGCCGGGGCGCCGCCGCCAGCGGTTCGCCGGCATCTCCACCCGCGCCTGGGAACACCCCGCCGACCGGTCCGCACTGGTCGCGCTGCGCAAGCTGACCGGGTTCGACGATGTGCTGAAGAAGCTGGCCGGCCTGGTCTCCGAGCGCAGCGTGCGGCTGATGTTCCTGGCCACCGCGGTGAAGACCTCCGAGCGGCAGTACCCCGAGCTGTACAACATGGTCCGGGACGCGGCCTACGTGCTGGACCTGGAGCAGGTCCCCGAGCTCTACGTGACCCAGGACCCCAAGGTCAACGCGATGTGCATCGGGATGGACGCCCCGGTGATCGTGGTGACCACCGGCCTGGTGGAGCTGCTGGACGAGGAGGAGCTGCGGGCCGTGATCGGCCACGAGGTCGGGCACGCGATGTCCGGCCACGCGGTCTACCGGACCATGCTGCTGATCCTCACCAACCTGGCCACCCGGGTCGGCTGGGTCCCGCTCGGCAACCTGGCGATCATGGCCCTGGTGACGGCCCTCAAGGAGTGGTTCCGCAAGGCCGAACTCTCTTGCGACCGGGCCGGTTTGCTAGCCGGCCAGGACCCGCAGGCCTCGATGCGCGGGCTGATGAAGCTGGCCGGCGGCCACAACCTGGGCGAGATGAACGTGGACGCCTTCCTGGAGCAGGCCGAGGAGTACGAGAAGGCCGGCGACCTGCGCGACGGCGTGCTGAAGCTGCTCCAGGTGCTGCCGCAGTCCCACCCGTTCGCGGTGGTCCGGGTGGCCAAGCTGAAGCAGTGGTCGGACAGCGACGAGTACCGCTCGATACTCGCCGGCGCCTACCCGCGCCGCACCGACGACCCGCAGGCCAAGGTCAGCGACCAGTGGAAGGCCGCGGCCGACTCCTACGGCAAGTCCCTCAAGGACAGCAAGGACCCGCTCTTCACCCTGATCCGCGACTTCGCCGACGGCGCGGGCTCGGTGGGCAGCAAGCTGAAGGACACCTTCACCGGCGCCAAGGGCAACGGCCAGAAGTCCGACGAGTCCTAGCCGCGCCGATGCCGGTTCCGCCCCTTGCGGATCAATTCCTTCAGGCGGCGGAACCGGCGTTCTTCGCGCCCGAAGATCGTTGACGAATCACCCCGGCCGCACGGCGAGCCGGTATTCGGGTGGTTCCGGCATCAACCCAGCGGGCCGCCCATGACCGCGCAGCTCTGCCAGGCGGGATGCGAGCGGTCGCCCGGATCGATCGTGCCGGGGTGGGCGGTGAGCGGGCCGGTGCCGCCGGCGGCCAGCGGCTGGAAGTACTCGAACTGCGCGGCGTCGCAGGCACTCGGGCCGGCCTGCTGGACCGTGTCGACCACCCGCAGCTGGCCGTTCACCAGATCGGTGCGGGCCAGGTCGAAGCGGACCTCGCGGCGGATCGAGTAGAGGGTCACCGGGCCGTTCACCGTCACCCCGGCCGGGCGGAGCGCGTAGACCAGGGTGTGGTCGGCGGTCAGCTCCAGGGTCGAGGCGTCCAGCTCACGCACCGTCACGGTACCGGCCACCTTGACCGTGTCGCTGGCCAGCGACACCTTCATCGGGTCGAACCGGACCATCCAACCGGTCAGCGTGTGGTGCTGGTCGTCGCCGGGGTTCGCGGTGCTCTGGTCGAACTGGCTCTGCTCACCCGGCGCCACCAGGGCCCGCACCGGCGCCGTCGCGCCCTGGGCCAGCACCGCCGGGGAGAGCTCGGAGGCCACCAGGTAGCGGCGCACGGTGTCCACCGCGGTGCCCACCTGGGCCTGGGTGAAGTCCGCCGTGCTGGTGCGGGCGGCAGGCAGGCCGAAGCCCGCGCTGCCGTCCGCGTAGCCCGCCGCGGCCGCGAGGTTGGCGAACGGGCTGCTCGGGTCGACGGTCGGCACGCCGCCGGAGGCCGGGGTGAGCGCGGTCAGCTGATTGGTGAGCTGGCTGCCGCCGGCGCCGGCGGTGTCGCGGTGCGGGGCGGTGAGCCCGAAGTACACGGCCGCTCCGAAGGCCACCACGATGAGCAGCAGCAGGATCAGCGCCTGCCGGGGCAGCGAACCGAGCCGCCCGAATCCCGTCTTGTGCCGGATCCCGCGCGGGGCGCCGCCCAGGCGCTCCATGGCGGACAGCTCGGTGATCCGGGCAGCCCGGACGAACGACTCGTCGAAGACGACGGATCGGTATTCGTCATCGCTTCCGGAACCGCCCTCGGGCACACCCTCCGGAGGCTCACCCGGGTCACCCATGAATCCAGGGTAGAGCGCGCGACGGCCCCGGAACGAGGCCCCGGCGGCACCTTTCGCAGTCGATCGGCCTGGTCACCCGGCCGGCTGCGGAGCGGCCGAGCCGACCGGGTCGGCCCGGGCCGCGGTCGGTGCCGGCGTGGCCGGGCCGCTGGTGCCGATCAGCGGCCTGCGCCCCGGGGAGTTGCCGGCGCCGCGGTACACGGCGGCCACCGCGACCGCCACCAGGCTGACCCCCATGACGATCACCAGCACCCAGGCCAGCGGGCGGTGCCAGCGCTGCTGGGCTATCTGGCCGCGGCTGGCCGAACGCGCCCCGTAGCCGGGCCAGCGGACCGCTCGGCGGCGGCCCAGGCGCAGGCCGGAACCGACCCAGGGATCGGTGTAGATCCGGTCGTCCTCGCTGCCGGGGTGCGGGCGCAGCTCCAGCGGCATGCCGTCGAAGAGCTCGCCGCCCGGCTCGCGGACCCGGCCGGCACCCGCGGGCTCCTCGTTGCGGGTCTCGGCGGCGGCCAGCTGCCGCTCTCTGGCACTCGGCTCGTGCACGGCGGCGGAACGGATGAAAGCCTCGTCAAGGACCACGGTGGCGAACTCGTCGTCCGCGTCACCGTGGTCAGCGCCGTCGGAGTACGGCGAGCCCCCCAAGTCCTCAGCCACGGACTCAGCGTATTACCGGGCGCGTGATTTGTCTGTGGCTCCCGGCACTTGGGCTTCGTCAAGGACCGCCGGTCAGCCGCCGACGGTCTGCCGGGCCTCGCCGCGGACGTGTCCGTCACCAGTGACGATGTACTTGGTCGAGGTCAGCTCCGGCAGCCCCATCGGGCCGCGGGCGTGCAGCTTCTGGGTGGAGATGCCGATCTCCGCGCCGAAGCCGAACTCACCCCCGTCGGTGAACCGGGTGGAGGCGTTGACCGCGACGGTGGTCGAGTCCACCAGCTGGGTGAAGCGGCGGGCGGCCGCCTGCGAGGTGGTGACGATCGCCTCGGTGTGCCCGGAGGACCACCGGCGGATGTGCTCCACCGCGGCCTCCAGCGAGGGCACCACGGCAGCGGCCAGGTCCAGGGAGAGGTACTCGGCGCCCCAGTCCTCGTCGGTGGCCGGCACCACGGTGGCGGGCGAGCCGGCGGCCAGCTTGAGCACCGCGTCGTCGCCGTGCACCGTCACCCCGGCCTCGGCCAGCGCGGCCAGCGCGAGCGGCAGGAACTCCTGGGCCACGTCCTGGTGCACCAGCAGCGTCTCGGCGGCGTTGCAGACGCTCACCCGCTGCGCCTTGGAGTTGAGCAGGATGCCGACCGCCATCGCCAGGTCGGTCCGCGCGTCCACGTAGACGTGGCAGTTGCCGGTGCCGGTCTCGATCACCGGCACGGTGGAGCCCTCCACCACCGTCCTGATCAGCGAGGCGCCGCCGCGCGGGATCAGCACGTCCACCAGGCCGCGGGCCCGCATCAGCTCGGTCACCGAGTCCCGGCTCTCCCCCGGCACCAGCTGCACCGCGTCGGCCGGCAGCCCGGCCGCCTCGACGGCCTCGCGGACCACGGCGACCAGGGCGGTGTTGGAGCGGTAGGCGGAGGCCGAGCCGCGCAGCAGCACCGCGTTGCCCGACTTCAGGCAGAGCGCGGCCGCGTCCACGGTGACATTGGGCCGGGCCTCGTAGATGATGCCGACCACGCCCAGCGGCACCCGGACCTGGCGCACGTCCAGCCCGTTCGGCAGGGTGTAGCCGCGCACCACCTCGCCGACCGGATCGGGCAGCCCGGCGACCCTGCGCACATCGGCGGCGATCGCGGCGATCCGCTCCTCGGTCAGGGTGAGCCGGTCGACCACCGACTCGGCGGTGCCGGCCTCCCGGGCCCGGGCGACGTCCTCGGCGTTGGCGGCGGTGATCTCCGCGCCGCGCGCCTGGAGTGCCTCGGCGACCGCCAGCAGCGCGGCGTCCTTGGCCGAACGCGGCAGCGGGGCGAGTGCGGCCGCGGCGGTCCGGGCGCGGCGCGCGGCGGCGAGGACGGGGCTGTCGATGCTCATGCCCGAAGCCTAACGACTGCCGCGCGGCCGCCCGGGAGCCTTTCCACTCGTTGAGACGACCGGTCAGTACGGGTGCACCCCGCCGAGCTGCGGCATGGGCTCACCGAAGCCCTCGGCGATCCGCTGGTGGTAGGTGGCCCGGTCGACCACCTCCAGGCCGACGATCTCCCAGGCCGGCAGCCTGGCACTGGTCCGGTGCTCGCCCCACAGCCGCAGCGCGATGGCCGCCGCGTCATGCAGGTCGCGGGCCTCCTCCCAGTAGCGGATCTCCGCGTGGTCGGCCGCGTAACGGGCCGTCAGGAAGAACGAGTGGTCGTGCGCCAACCGTTCCAGCCCGGCCTTCAGCTCCGTCAGCGGGGTCACGGCACCGGCAAGACTCAGCACCACGTGCCACAGCCGCCCGGCCTCCGGTTGGTCCGGCACCTCGTGGTGCGGGTGCAGTTGCCGGACGATGCCGCCCGGCACCTGCGCACGCGCCTGGTCGCGCCTGAGTCTCACCGCGGCCTCCTGTTCGACGCTGGTCCGGGACCGGACCGGCGGCGGCCCGGACGGGCCGTCAGCCGACGGACCGTCAGCCGCGCAGCACCACCAAGTCGTCCCGGTGGATGACCTCGCGCTCATAGGCGGCGCCCAACTCCTGAGCCAGGTCCCGGGTCGACCGTCCGAGCAGGCGCGGCAGCTCCCTCGCATCAAAGTTGACCAGGCCACGGGCCACGATGTGGCCGTTTTCGGCAAGAAGGTCCACCGGATCCCCGGCGGCGAAGTCTCCGTCCACCTTGGTCACCCCGGCCGGCAGCAGCGACTTGCCACCCTCCACCACGGCCCGCACCGCGCCCTCGTCCAGGTGCAGCGCGCCGCGCGGGGTGCTGGCGTGGGCCAGCCAGAGCAGCCGGTCGGCACTGCGCGAGCCGGTGCGGGTGAACAGGGTCCCGGTGGGGCGGCCGACCAGCGCGTCGGCGGCGTGCCGGGCGGCGGTGAGCACCACCGGGATGCCCGCGCCGGTGGCGATCCGGGCCGCCTCCACCTTGGTCACCATGCCGCCGGTGCCGACTCCCGCCTTGCCGGCGCTGCCGATCTCGATGCCCGCCAGGTCCTGCGGGCCGTGCACCTCGGCGAGCCGCCGGGTGCCGGGGCGGCTCGGGTCGCCGTCGTAGAGGCCGTCCACGTCGGAGAGCAGGATCAGCAGGTCGGCCCGGACCAGGTGGGCGACCAGCGCGGCGAGCCGGTCGTTGTCGCCGAACTTGATCTCGGCGGTGGCCACCGTGTCGTTCTCGTTGACGATCGGCACCGCGCCCATCGCGAGCAGCTGGTCCAGGGTGCGGTAGGCGTTGCGGTAGTGCGCGCGGCGGCTGGCGTCCTCGGCGGTCAGCAGCACCTGGCCGACCCGGCGGCCGTAGCGGGCGAACGAGGCGGTGTAGCGGGCCACCAGCAGGCCCTGGCCGACGCTGGCGGCGGCCTGCTGGCGGGCCAGGTCCGAGGGGCGCTTGGCCAGGCCGAGCGGTGCCAGGCCGGCCGCGATCGCCCCGGAGGAGACCAGCACGATCTCCGGGGCGTCCGGCTCGCCGAGGCGCCGGGCCAGCGCGTCGACCAGCGCGTCGACCCGGTCGGCGTCCAGGCCGCCGGCCGCGGTGGTGAGCGAGGAGGAGCCGACCTTGACCACGATCCGACGGGCCGTCAGCACGTCTTGACGCAGTGTCTGCTCGCTCATCGCCCTACCTCGCTGCTACTGATCGGCTCCGCTGTTTGCGGGCAATCTACGCGAAAACCCCAGCGGAGCCGTACAGCGTTTCAGCGGGTGGGACTTTCAGTCCTCGTCGTCGTCGAGCTCGGCCGGGCGGCCGGAGGAGAGCGCCTCGAAGGCGAGGTACTCGGCCTCGGCGGCGTCCCGGCCCTTCTGCCGGTCGCGGCGGCGGTCCACAGCCGGACGCTGGCTCTCGAGGCGGTGGTCCTCGCCGCGGCGGCCGAGCATCTCGGCACCGGCGGCCATGGTCGGCTCCCAGTCGAAGACCACGGCACTCTCGTCGGGGCCGATGATGACCGTGTCACCCTCGTGGGCGCCGACCTTCCACAGGCCCTCTTCGACACCGAGCCGGGCCAGCCGGTCGGCGAGGTAGCCGACCGCCTCGTCGTTGCTGAAGTCGGTCTGCCGCACCCAGCGCTCCGGCTTGACACCGCGCACCCGGTAGGCGCCGTCCTCCTCGGTGACGGTGAAGCCCGCGTCGTCCACCGCCACCGGACGCAGCACGATCCGGGTGGACTCCTGCACCGGCTTGGCGGCGCGCGCCTCGGCGACGATCCCGGCCATCGCGAAGCTCAGCTCGCGCAGGCCCTTGCGGGAGGCGGCGGAGACCTCGAACACCCGGTAGCCGCGCTCCTCCAGCGAGGCTCGGGTCAGATCGGCGATGTCCTGGCCGTCCGGCACGTCCACCTTGTTGAGCGCGACCAGCCGCGGCCGGTCCTCCAGGCCGCCGTACTGGGCCAGCTCGGCCTCGATGGTCTCCAGGTCGGAGAGCGGGTCGCGGCCCGGCTCCAGGGTGGCGCAGTCCAGCACGTGCACCAGCACGCTGCAGCGCTCCACGTGGCGCAGGAACTCCAGGCCCAGGCCCTTGCCCTGGCTGGCGCCCGGGATCAGGCCCGGCACGTCGGCGACGGTGTAGACGGTCTCGCCGGCGGTGACCACGCCCAGGTTCGGGACCAGGGTGGTGAACGGGTAGTCGGCGATCTTCGGCTTGGCGGCCGAGAGCACCGAGATCAGCGAGGACTTGCCGGCGCTGGGGTAGCCCACCAGGGCCACGTCGGCGACCGACTTGAGCTCCATGACGATGTCGCTGACCTCGCCCGGCTCGCCGAGCAGCGCGAAGCCGGGGGCCTTGCGGCGGGCCGAGGCCAGCGCCGCGTTGCCCAGGCCGCCGCGGCCGCCCGCCGCGGCGACGAAGGAGGTGCCGTGGCCGACCAGGTCGGCCAGCACGTTGCCCTTGCGGTCCAGCACCACCGTGCCGTCCGGCACCGGCAGCACCAGGTCCTCGCCGTTGGCGCCGGCCCGGTTGGCGCCCGCGCCCGGCTTGCCGTTGCCGGCCTTGCGGGAACGCGAGTGGTGGTAGTCCAGCAGCGTGGTGATCTGGGAGTCCACCACCAGGGTGACGCTGCCGCCCTCACCGCCGTTGCCGCCGTCCGGTCCGCCGAGCGGCTTGAACTTCTCCCGGTGCACGGAGGCGCAGCCGTGGCCTCCGTTACCCGCGGCGACGTGCAGTTCGACGCGGTCCACGAAGGTGGTCATGAGCGGTGCCTCCAGTTGACGAACAGGCTGTGGAACAGACTGTGGGAGAAAAAGCACGCAGGGTGGACCGGAGAACCCGATCCACCCTGCATGGGATCCAGCGGAAGAGCTGGATCAGGCCTCGACGGCCACGATGTTGACGACCTTGCGGCCGCGACGGTTGCCGAACTGAACCGCGCCGGCGGTCAGCGCGAACAGGGTGTCGTCGCCACCGCGACCGACGCCCGCGCCCGGGTGGAAGTGGGTGCCACGCTGGCGGACCAGGATCTCGCCGGCGCTGACGACCTGGCCGCCGAAACGCTTGACGCCGAGGCGCTGGGCGTTCGAGTCGCGGCCGTTACGGGTAGAGCTTGCGCCCTTCTTGTGTGCCATCTCGCTATCCCCTTACTTACTTCGCGGAGTCGATGCTCGTGATGCGGACGGCGGTGTGGCGCTGGCGGTGACCCTGGCGCCGACGGTAGCCGGTCTTGTTCTTGTAGCGGAGGATCGTGATCTTCTCGCCCTTGGTGTGGTCGACGACCTCGGCGTGGACCTTGATGCCGGCGAGGACCCACGGGTCGGAGGTGACGGCCTCACCGTCCACGATCAGGATGGTCGAGAGCTCCACCGAGTCACCCGGCTTGACGTCAACACGGTCGATCTCCAGCACGTCGCCCACGGCGACCTTGTGCTGGCGGCCGCCGGCGCGAACGATCGCGTACATGCGGTACCTGCTTTCCATACTCGGTTCGGAACTCTCCGATGCCAGCCGCCTGGGTACGGACACAGGGGCCTCCCCCGCACTTCCGATCGGACGAACGGGAGGTGAGATGCTCGGGAGCGTGGCGTAGACACGCCGAGGGTCAAGAATACGGACCAGCCGCCCCCGGGGCAAACCGGGCGCCGGACCGTCCGCGAACCGGGGCGGGCAGCGGGCCCGCCCCGGTCACGGGCGTCACTCGGCCGCCGACTCACCTTCGGCGGCGGCCGCCTTCTTGGCCGCCGCGCTGGTCCGCTTGGTGGCGGTCTTGCGGGCGGTGGTCTTCTTCGTCGCCGCTGCCGTCGTCTTCTTGGCGGCGGTGGTCTTCTTGGCGACCGTCTTCTTGGCAGCCGTCTTGCGGGCGGCGCGCTTCTTCGGGGCCGGAGCCTCCTCGGCAGCGGCCTCCTCGGCCGGAGCCTCGGCAGCCTGAGCCTCGGCGGAGACGGCCTCGGCGGCCTGCTCCAGCTCCTCGGTCACCACCGGGGCGGCGGCGGCCAGGGCTGCCTCCACCACGGCCTCGGCCCGCGACTGCAGCACCACGATCTCGCCGCTGGACGGCGCCCCGGCCGGCGCGGTGGCCTTGCGCACCGCGCGGCGGCGGGTGCGGCCGGCCGGTGCCGGGGCCGGCGCGATCTCGACCAGGCTGGGCTGCTCGGCGGCCTCGGGCTCCTGGGCCTGCTCTGCGGCGGGCGCCTCGACCACGGGCGCCTCGGCCTCGGCCTCGGGCTGCTCCTGCGGAGCCTCCTCGCGGGTGACGATCTCCAGCTCCTCGTGCTCGTGCTCGACCATCGGCTCGACCGCGGCAGCGGCCTCCTCGTGGGCGGCCCCGCCCTTGCCACGGCGGCGGCGCTTGCCGGAACCGGCCTCGCCCGCGGTGCCGACCGCACCGCCACCGCCGCCGACCGAGGTCGGCTGCTCCATGTGCACGATCACACCGCGACCGTTGCAGTGCACGCACGCCTCGGAGAACGACTCCAGCAGGCCCTGGCCGACCCGCTTGCGGGTCATCTGCACCAGGCCCAGCGAGGTGACCTCGGCCACCTGGTGCTTGGTGCGGTCCCGGCCCAGGCACTCGAGGAGCCGGCGCAGCACCAGGTCGCGGTTGGACTCCAGCACCATGTCGATGAAGTCGATCACGATGATGCCGCCGAGGTCGCGCAGCCGCAGCTGGCGGACGATCTCCTCGGCCGCCTCGATGTTGTTGCGGGTGACGGTCTCCTCGAGGTTGCCGCCCTGGCCGACGAACTTGCCGGTGTTCACGTCGACGACGACCATCGCCTCGGTCCGGTCGATCACCAGCGAACCGCCGCTGGGCAGCCAGACCTTGCGGTCCAGCGCCTTCATCAGCTGCTCGTCGATCCGGTAGGTGGCGAACACGTCCACGTCGCTGGTCCAGCGCTGCAGCCGCTCGGCCAGGTCCGGCGCCACCGAGCTGACGTACTCGTGGATGGTGTTCCACGCCTCGGCACCGGAGACGATGACCTTGGTGAAGTCCTCGTTGAAGATGTCGCGGACCACCCGGACGGTCATGTCCGGCTCGCCGTACAGCAGGGTCGGCGCGTTGCCGGAGGCCGCCTTCTTCTGGATCTCCTCCCACTGCGACTGCAGCCGCTGCACGTCGCGGGTGAGCTCCTCCTCGCTGGCGCCCTCGGCGGCGGTGCGCACGATCACGCCCGCGTCATCCGGCACGATCTTCTTGAGGATCTGCTTCAGCCGGGCCCGCTCGTTCTCGGGCAGCTTGCGGCTGATGCCGGTCATCGAGCCCTCGGGCACGTAGACCAGGTAGCGGCCGGGCAGCGAGATCTGGCTGGTCAGGCGAGCGCCCTTGTGGCCGATCGGGTCCTTGGAGACCTGCACCAGCACGGACTGGCCCGACTTCAGCACCGACTCGATCCGGCGCGGACCGCTGTGCCCGAGCTGACCGAAGTTCACCTCACCGGCGTAGAGCACCGCGTTGCGGCCCTTGCCGATGTCGACGAAGGCGGCCTCCATCGACGGCAGCACGTTCTGGACCTTGCCCAGGTAGACGTTGCCGACGTACGAGGTGGCCTGCTCCTTGTTGACGTAGTGCTCGACCAGCACGCCGTCCTCCAGCACACCGATCTGGGTGCGCTGGCCGTTCTGACGGACCACCATGACCCGCTCGACCGACTCCCGGCGGGCCAGGAACTCAGCCTCGGTGATGATCGGCACCCGGCGGCGGCCCAACTCGCGGCCCTCGCGGCGGCGCTGCTTCTTGGCCTCCAGGCGGGTCGAGCCCTTGATCGACTGCACCTCGTCCGGGTCGAAGGCCGGCTCGGTGGAGCGGCGGCGCGGCTCGCGCACCTTCACGACCGTGCGGACACCGTCCTCGCTGCCCTCCGCCGGCTCGGCGACGGCCTCACCACTGCGGCGGCGACGGCGGCGACGGCGGCGCGACGAGGCCAGGCCACCGGCCAGGTCGTCGCCCTCCTCGTCCTCCGCCAGCTCCTCGGCCTCGGCCTCGGCTTCGGCGGACTCGCTCACCGGGGCCTCGGCCTCGATCTCCTCGGCCTCGCCACGGCGACGGCGGCGGCCACCACGACGACGACGGCGGGAGGACGGACGGTCCTCCTCCCAGCCGGCCTCCTGCTCGGGGCCGGCGGCGGGCGCCTCCTCGACAGCGGCGGGCGCCTCGGCGGCCGGCGCTTCGACGACCGGGGCCGGGGCCGGGGCCGCCGGGGCCGGGGCCGGGGCCGCCGGGGCAGCGGCCCCACGGCTCACCCGGACCGCGGAGCGGACCCGGCGACGGCGGCCGACACCGCTGTACTCGTACTCGTCCTCCTCCGAGCGGGCGGCCTTCGGCTCGGCGGCGCGCTTCTTCGGGGCCGGGGCCTCCTCGGCAGCGGCCTTCGGCTCGGCGGGGGCGGCGGCGGGCTCCTGGAAGACCGGGGCCTGGAAGATCGCGGTGGCCGGGCGGACGGCGCGGCGGCGGGTGCGGTGGGGCTCGGCGGCAGGCTGCTCGGGCTCGGCGGCGGGCTGCGCCGGGGCGGCCTCGGCGGCGGGTGCCGGCGCGGCCTCCTCGGCGGCGGCCTCCTCGGGCTCCTCGGTCTCGGGCTCCTCGACGACGACCTCCACGACCGGCGCGGTGGCGGTCTGCGGTGCCTCGGCACGCTTGCGGGTGCGGCGCGCCCGGACCGGCTTCTCCTCGGCCACCGGGGGCACCTCCCGGTCGTCAGGCTGGGGGCGCTCGGCAACGGGCTCGGCGGCGGGCTCGGCGACAACCTCAGCGGCAGCCGGAGCACCGGTGGGCGCCTCGGCACGCTTGCGGGTGCGGCGCGCCCGGACCGGCTTCTCCTCGGCCACCGGGGGCACCTCCCGGCCGTCAGGCTGGGGGCGCTCGGCAGCGGGCTCGGCGACAACCTCAGCGGCAGCCGGAGCACCGGTGGGCGCCTCGGCACGCTTGCGGGTGCGGCGCGCCCGGACCGGCTTCTCCTCGGCCACCGGGGGCACCTCCCGGCCGTCAGGCTGGGGGCGCTCGGCCGGGGCGGCAGCCTCGACCGGAATCACGGTCTCGGCGGTCTCGGCCGCGCCCTGCGGGGCGCCGGCCGGGCGGGACACCGCGCGGCGGCGCCGGCGCGGCGGAGCGGCATCGCCGACCGGTTCACCGGTCGGAGTCTGCGCGTCAGTGTTCTCGTTCTCAGGCATGCGGGTGGATCTCCCGTCAGGCCCCCGGGCTCCACATCCGGGCACGGGCACCGGTGGCCGGCCGCGGGCGCTCGGCGCCCGGGCCGACTCTCCACGGCGCCGACATGCGGACGCGAAGCCGCACAGGGGCTCGTAGTCTCGCTCGGCGCCCCGCACGATGCGGGGTGTCGAAAGTCTTCTGGTCCGACCAGCGTTCTCAGGTTTTCCCAAGCTGCGCGGCCCCACAACCCAGGGTGGCTCCCGGGGCGGGCCTCGCCGGCCCGAGGGCGGCGTGGTTCTCCTGGGGCCTCCGACCCGGTGGTTGGGTCGAGCGGCCACCGCAGGAGCGGCCAGTGCGCGACGACGCTCGCTCCCCTGGGGAGCCGCGGGGGCCCGGAGCGCGCGGGGCCGGTTGGTTACTCCGGCCCCCGGCTCCGCCCGCTAGGCGGACGCTGCGGCCTGCGGCTCGACGGCCGCCTCCGATGGGACGGCCGGGGCCGCAGCGCGGTCGAGCGCCAGCGGGTCGGTCACCGTGCCGGTCTCCTCATCGAGCGGCCCCTGCGCCAGCCTGGTCACCTCAGCGGGGACCGGCAGCGCCAGGTCGGCCGTCGCACGGAGACCGGACAAGACGTCGTCTGGTCGTACGGCGGGTGTGGCGTGTCGTACTACCAGGCGCAGTATCGCACAGGGTCGGCCGGTACGAACATCGGAGGTGACTGCGGATTCCCCGGCCGGACCAAGTCCGACCTGCGCCGGGACCAGTTCCAGCCCGGCCACGGCACCGCGCGCGTCGAAAACCCGCACACCGTTCTTGGTCTTCCGTTCGACCTCGACGCTCTCCGCGCCCAGGAACAGCTCGATCGCCCGCCCGGCCGCCTCCTCGGAGACCTCCGGCAGCCGCAGCTCCCAGAGTGAGGCCTCCAGCCGCTCCGCGAAGTTCGGGGTGCGGACCTCGACCGCGTCCACGATGTCCAGGCCGATCGGCAGCGAATCGTCCAGCTGCGCCCGGAGCGCCTCCGGGTCCCGGACCTCGGCCAGGCCGATCTCCAGGTACTCGGCCTCGCTGGCCACCCCGGTCGGCGCGGCGTTGGCGTAGGAGACCTTGGGGTGCGGAGTGAAGCCTGCCGAATACGCCATGGGCACGGCCGAGCGGCGCAGCGCCCGCTCGAACGCGCGCTGGAAGTCACGGTGGCTTGTGAAGCGCAGACGGCCCCGCTTCGTGTAGCGCAGACGGATGCGCTGCACCGTCGGCGCGGGCGGCGGACCGTCTGGGGTGCGGCGTGCCAGGGTCGTTCAGTCCTTCGTGAGAAGCCTGGTCCCGACCAGCTGGGCACGGTTGCCGCGGCCGCTCGGAACGTACGTCAATGTCACAGGGTACGCGCTACTGGTCTGCCCACCTAAAGCCCCGGCGATACGGCGGCGATACGGCGGCTTGGTCTCCTCTCCCTGGCTTTACACAGAACTTATGTGGGAGAGACTCATACTCAAGGGCAAGTCCATCATCAAGCGGGCGGCCGTCACGCTCGGTGCCACCTCGCTGGTCACGGCCGCGTTCCTCACCACCCCCGCCAACGCCGTGTCCGACGACAAGTACGGCGCCGCCGCGCTCTGCGGCTCCGGCTACCAGCCGCTCGACGCGATCACCGTCCTCAACTCGTCGACCGTCTACCTCTCGTACAACGGCGCCTGGGACTGCGTGGTCACCATGCACAACAGCGGCACCTGGGGCGACCCGACCCCCGAGACCAGCGCCTGGGTGGACACCACGCCCAACCCGCCGGCCTCGCAGTCGGACTCTGGCGACTACTCGTACTACGCCGGCCCGGTCAAGGTGTACGCCCCGGGGCAGTGCATCTACTGGGGTGGCGGCGACTACTGGGGCCACTACAGCGAGGGCCCGAACCACTGCGGCTGAGCCTCCTCACCCCACCGAACCGGCCCGTCGAATTCGCCATCTCCGACGGGCCGTTTCGCTTCTCTATTCCCCCCAGTCGGCTACGCCTGGCCGGTGCTCCCGTTGACCACGGTCAGCGGCAGCAGCTTCTTGCCGGTGGGGCCGATCTGAATGCTCGTGTCCATCTGCGGGCACACCCCGCAGTCGAAGCAGGGCGTCCAGCGGCAGTCGTCGACCTCGACCTCCTCGAGGGCGTCCTGCCAGTCCTCCCAGAGCCAGTCCTTGTCGAGGCCGCTGTCCAGGTGGTCCCAGGGGAGGACCTCCTCGTAGGAGCGCTCGCGGGTGGTGTACCAGGCGACGTCGACGCCGGTGGGGGCGAGGGCCTTGTCGGCGCAGGCCATCCAGCGGTCGTAGGAGAAGTGCTCGCGCCAGCCGTCGAAGCGGCCGCCGTCCTCGTAGACGGCGCGGATCACGGCGCCGAGCCGGCGGTCGCCGCGGGAGAGCAGGCCCTCGACGATGCCGGGCTTGCCGTCGTGGTAGCGGAAGCCGATGTTCTTGCCGTACTTGCGGTCGCCGCGGATCGCCTCGCGCAGCTTGGCCAGGCGGGCGTCGGTCTCCGCGGCGCCGAGCTGGGGGGCCCACTGGAACGGGGTGTGCGGCTTGGGGACGAAACCGCCGATGGAGACGGTGCAGCGGATGTCGTTCTGGCCGGTGACCTCGCGACCCTTCTGGATCACGTTCTTGGCCATCTCGGCGATCTGCAGCACGTCGTCGTCGGTCTCGGTGGGCAGACCGCACATGAAGTAGAGCTTCACCTGGCGCCAGCCGTTGCCGTAGGCGGTGGCGACGGTGTTGATGAGGTCCTCCTCGGACACCATCTTGTTGATCACCTTGCGAATCCGCTCCGAGCCGCCCTCGGGGGCGAAGGTGAGGCCGGACCGGCGGCCGTTGCGGCTCAGCTCGTTGGCCAGGTCGATGTTGAACGCGTCGACCCGGGTGGAGGGCAGCGAGAGGCCGATCTTGTCCTCGGTGTAGCGGTCGGCCAGGCCCTTGGCGATGTCGCCGATCTCGGTGTGGTCGGCGCTGGAGAGCGAGAGCAGGCCCACCTCCTCGAAGCCGGTGGCCTTGAGGCCGCGCTCGACCATCTCGCCGATGCCGGTGATGCTGCGCTCCCGGACCGGGCGGGTGATCATGCCGGCCTGGCAGAACCGGCAGCCGCGGGTGCAACCTCGGAAGATCTCCACGGACATCCGCTCGTGCACGGTCTCGGCGAGCGGGACCAGCGGCTGCTTGGGGTAGGGCCACTCGTCGAGGTCCATCACGGTGTGCTTGGAGACCCGCCACGGCACGCCGGGGGCGTTGGGCACCACGCGGCCGATCCGACCGTCCGACAGGTACTCGACGTCGTAGAACTTCGGCACGTAGACGCCGCCGGTGCGGGCCAGCCGGAGCAGCAGCTCGTCGCGGCCGCCGGGGCGGCCCTCGGCCTTCCAGGCCTTGATGATCCTCGTGATGTCGAGCACGGCCTGCTCGCCGTCGCCGACCACGGCGGCATCCAGGAAGTCGGCGATCGGCTCGGGGTTGAACGCGGCGTGGCCGCCGGCCAGCACGATCGGGTCCTCGTCGGTCCGGTCGGCGGCGTTCAGCGGGATGCCGGCCAGGTCGAGCGCGGTCAGCATGTTGGTGTAGCCGAGCTCGGTGGAGAAGGAGAGCCCGAAGACGTCGAAGGCCTTCACCGGGCGGTGCGCGTCCACCGTGAACTGGGGCACGCCGTGCTCGCGCATCAGCGCCTCCAGGTCCGGCCAGACGCTGTAGGTCCGCTCGGCGAGCACCCCGTCCTGCTCGTTCAGCACCTCGTACAGGATCATGACGCCCTGGTTGGGCAGCCCGACCTCGTACGCGTCCGGGTACATCAGTGCCCAGTGCACGTCGCAGGCGTCCCACTCCTTGACGGTCGAGTTCAGCTCGCCGCCGACGTACTGGATCGGCTTCTGAACGTGCGGGAGGAGGGCCTCCAGGCGTGGGAAGACCGATTCGACTGGCATGCGGTGAACCCTTAAGTGAGAGGAGCAGGGGATGACCCTCAAGGGTACCGGCTCGGCCGAACCGATCAGCCCGCGATCGGCCGCTGGGTGCGGACGGCCTGGAGCAGCCCGATCGCGATCCAGCCGGCGAACATCGACGAACCGCCGTAGCTGACGAACGGTAGTGGGACGCCGGCGACCGGCATGATGCCGAGCGTCATGCCGATGTTCTCGAAGGACTGGAAGGCGAACCAGGTGATCACGCCGCAGGCCACCACGGTGCTGAAGACGTCGGTGGCCTGCCGGGCGATCCGGCAGCCGCGCCAGAGGATCACCCCGATCAGCAGGACCAGCGCCAGGCCGCCGACGAAACCGAGCTCCTCGCCGACCACCGTGAAGACGAAGTCGGTCTGCTGCTCGGGGACGAACTGCCCTATGGTCTGGCTGCCGTGGAACAAGCCCTTGCCGGTCAGACCGCCGGAGCCGATCGCGATCCGGGCCTGGGCGGTGTTGTAGCCGACGCCGGCCGGGTCCAGCTTGGGGTTGGCGAAGGCGGCGAACCGGTCGATCTGGTACTTGCTCAGGATCCCGAGCTTCCAGACCGCGGTCGCCCCGAGGCCACCCGCGGCGAGCAGCCCGAAGAGCCAGCGGTTGGGCACGCCGGCGGCCAGCAGGATGCCCAGGATGGTCACCACCATCACCATCACGGACCCCAGGTCGGGGTAGAGCAGCACGATGCCCATCGGCACTCCGGCCAGCACCAGTGCCTGCAGCACGCTCTTGTCGTTGGGCAGTTCACGCTCGCCGGAGTCGATCCGGGAGGAGAGGATCATCGCCATCCCGAGCACGATGCCGAGCTTGGCGAACTCGGCGGGCTGGACGGAGAAGCCGCCGCCGAACTGGATCCAGGAGTGCGCGCCGTTGACGGTGGAGCCGAGCGGGCTGAGGGTGGCGAGCAGCAGGACGATGGTGGACAGGTACAGGATCGGCACGGCGGCGCGGATCCGGTGGTGCCCTATCGCGACCACGGCACCGAAGAGCACCAGGCCGATCAGCAGGTTGGTCAGGTGGCGGTAGAGGAAGTACTGCGGGTCGCCGTGGGTCAGCGAGTCGCGTCCCCGGGTGGCCGACCAGACCAGCAGCGAGCTGCCCAGCGACAGCGCCAGCGCGGCCAGCACTATGATCCAGTCGATCCGCCGCAGCGGGGCGTCCTTGGCCAGCGCCCGGCCCAGTCGGCCGCGCTGGGGGCTGAACCGCAGCGGGCGGTAGGAGCTGTAGGAGGAGGTCACGCCCGGCTCCTTCCGTAGCCGTTGCCGTTGCCGTAGCCGTTGCCGGTGGGCTCGGTGGCGGCCAGGTCGGCGGCGAACGCCGGCTGGGCGGGCTGCGGCAGCGGCGGGTAGTCGAAGGAACCGGTGGCGTACGCGGCCTGGTTGAGGATCGCGGTGCCGTCCGGGTTGAACTTGGGCAGCTGGGTCTGCGGGGTCGGCAGCAGCGCCTTGGTGTTGTCGATGCCGCCCTTGTCGTCCACGCCGTAGAGCGCCTGGTAGATCTTGCGGACCGCGTCACCGGCACCGCCGGAACCGGTACCGGCCTGACTGATCGTCATCACCACGGCGTAGTCGTTGCTGTAGGTGGCCAGCCAGGAGGTGGTCTGCTTGCCGTAGACCTCGGCGGTACCGGTCTTGGCGTGCAGCTGGATCTTGTCCTGCGGCCAGCCGGCGAACTTCCAGGCCGCGGTGCCCTCGGTGATGACGCCGGCGGTGGCCTGGTTGATGTACTGCAGGGTCTTCTGGTCGTCCGGCAGCTTGCCGGACACCACCGGAGCGATGTTGCGGACCAGCTGGCCGCTCGGGGTCACGATCGCCTTGGCCACCGACGGCTGGTAGAGCGTGCCGCCGTTGGAGAGCGCCGAGTAGATCCGGGCCATCTGCAGCGGGGTGACCAGGGTGTCGCCCTGGCCGATCGCGTAGTTGACCGAGTCACCGGCGCGCATCACGTTGCCGTCGACGCAGTTCTCCCTGGCGATCTGGGTGGCGAAGTCGGTCGCGCCGCTCTGCGCCTGCTTGCACCAGGCGTCCTTGTTGGCGTCGTAGAAGTCCTGCTTCCACTGGCGGTCCGGCACCCGGCCGGGCACCTCGGCGGGCAGGTCGATGCCGGTCTTGGCACCCAGGCCGAACTGGTGCGCGGTCTTGTAGAACCAGTCGGCGGGGTTCTTCGGGTGGATCCCGCCGTCCTTCATCCACTGGTCGTAGGACAGGCCGTAGAAGACGGTGTCGCAGGAGATCTCCAGCGCCTTCTCCAGCGAGATGTCACCGAAGCTCTCGCCCTCGAAGTTCTTGAACTCGCGACCGCCGATGGTCATGCTCGGCGGGCAGCCGTAGTGCCCGTCGAGCGAGTAGCCGGCCGCGACGGCGGCCGAGGTGGAGACCACCTTGAAGGTGGAGCCGGGTGCCCACTGACCCTGTATGGCCCGGTTCAGCAGCGGGTAGTTGGAGTCCTGGCTGGTCAGGTTGGCGTAGTCCTTGGCCGAGATGCCGCCGACCCAGATGTTGGGGTCGTAGGTCGGCGCGCTGGCCATCGCGATGATCCGGCCGGTGTGCACGTCCATCACCAGGGCCGCGCCGGAGTCGGCCTCGAAGTTCTTGTTGGTCTCGGTGTCGAACTGCTTGCGGGCGTCGTTCATGGCCTGCACCAGGTTGTCCTCGACGACCTTCTGCACCCGGGAGTCGATCGAGGTGACCACGTTGTTGCCGGGCTGGGCCGGGGTGGTGCCGGCACTGCCGATCACCCGGCCGAGGTTGTCCACCTGCAGCCGGTCCACGCCGGTGGTGCCGCGCAGATCGCTGTCGTACACCGCCTCCAGGCCGGCCCGGCCGATCTGGTCGGACGGCAGGTACTTGTCCTTGCCGGTCTTGTCCGCGGTCTTGCTGACCTCGTCGTCGGTGACCGGCGAGAGGTAGCCGAGCACCTGGGCGGCATTGGCCCCGTCCGGGCCCGGGTACTGGCGCAGCGCGGTGGGCTGCGCGGTGATCCCGGGGAAGTCCTCGCGGCGCTCCATTATCTGCATCGCCTGCTGGGTGGTGGCCTGGTCGGTCACCGGGATCGGCTGGTAAGGCGAACCGTTCCAGCAGGGCTGCGGGGTCTTGGAGTCGCAGAGCCGCACCTTGTCGGAGACGTCCTTGGTGCTCATCCCGAGCACCTGGGCCAGCCGGCCCAGCACCGCCTTGCCGCGGTCCTTCTGCTCCAGCAGCGAGGTGCGCGAGACCGAGACCACCAGCTTGGTCTGGTTGCCCGCGAGCACCTTGCCGTTGGCGTCCAGGATCTCGCCGCGCACCGCCGGGTCGACCACCTCGCGGATCTGGTTGCTGGAGGCCTTCGCCGTGTACTCGCTGCCGTTGCGGATCTGCAGGTACCAGAGCCGCCCGCCCAGGGTGGCGAGCAGCGACAGCACCAGGATCTGCAGCACCACCAGACGGATCGTCAGCCGGCGGGTGCGGCCGGTCTCCGGGATGTTGCTCACGGCTGAGGACTCCCCAGGGTCGAACGGGCGGATCGGATCAGGACTTGACGCCGAGCTTCTTGCGGATGGACGGCCCCACCGAGGAGGCGTGCCGGGTGGTGCGGTAGCGGGCGATGGTGCCCAGGCCCGGCCCGGTCACCTCGCCGTCGAGCCCGACACCGCCGAACCGGCGGCCCAGCAGCATCACGGCCGGCACCGCGAAGGGCGCCAGCAGCACGTCGTACAGCAGCGCGCTGAACACCAGCCCGGGGAGCCCGACATGGCGCGCCGCGGTGTCCCCCACCAGGGCGCCGACCAGCGCGTAGAGCACGGTGGAGACCACCGCCGAGCCGGCCACCACCAGCAGCGGGCCCAGCACCGAGCGCTGCCGCCCGGGCTCGGCGCGCAGCAGGCCGGCCGCGTAGCCCATCAGGCAGAGCACCAGTGCGTAGCGGCCGATCGCGTGGTCGGAGGGCGGCGCCAGGTCGGCCAGCAGGCCGCCGAAGAAGCCGGTCAGGCTGCCGCCCATCGGTCCGAAGACCAGCGCCAGGCCGACCACCACGAGCAGCAGCAGGTCCGGGGTGGCGCCGGGCAGTTGCAGCCGCCCTAGCACGCTGACCTGGACCACCAGGGCGACCAGCAGCAGGACGGCGGCCAGCACGGTTCGCTTGATGACCATCGGTCAGTTCCCCCCGGGGACGGAGCTCGGCTGGGCGGGCGATGCTGAACCGGCGGGCGAGGCGGAACCGGCGGGCGAGGCCGGCGGCTGGGCCTGGGCCGCCGGGCTCGGGGTGTTGCTGGGCACCGGCGGCAGCACCGAGTCACGCGGGTCGGTGCGCGGCGGGACCACCACCACGCCGACCAGGTCCAGCCGGGTGAACGAGACGAACGGCTGGACCAGCACGGTCTTGGTGAGCGCGTCGGGGGTGGCCTGGACCTGCAGCACCTTGCCGACCGGCACCCCGGGCACGAACGGGCGGCCGCTCTGCGAGCCGAAGGTGACCAGCCGGTCGCCCGGCTTGACCTGGGCCTTGCCGTTGAGCAGTTCGACCTTCATGGGGCTGGCGCCCTGGCCGGCCGCGAAGCCGATCTCGCCGCTGCCCTCCATCCGGGTGCCGGCGGTGAAGCCGGGGTCGGTGGCGAGCAGCACGGTGGCGGTGGTGCGGGCCACCGTGGTGACCCGGCCGACCAGGCCCTCGCCGTTGATCACCGTCATGTCGCGCTGCACGCCGTCGTCGCTGCCGGCGTCGATGGTGATGGTCCAGGAGAAGCCCTGGGCGGCACCGATGGCGATCACCTGGGCGGCCTTGATGGTGTATCCGCCGGTGCCGGCGGTGCGCAGCAGGTCGTCCAGCTGCTTGGTGCGGCCGGCGGCCATGTCGGAGGAGGCGAGCCGCTGGCGCAGCTCGGTGTTCTCGTTGCCGACCTGGTCGAGGCGCTGCTGCATGGTGCCCGAGTCTCGGATCGCCCGGATGGTGCGGGCTATCGGGTCGACGGCCCCCGCCGCGCCGCGCTCCGCCGGGCCGAGCAGGCCGGCGGCGGTCTTGCGGGCGCCGTTCAGCGGGGAGCTCTCACCGCCCTTGATGTCGACGGTGATCAGGGCGAAGGCGACGGCCACCAGCAGGATGAGCAGCAGTCGGCTCTCTCGTGTGTCCCTCACGGCGCTGGGGCTGCCCCTCTTCTTGAGTAGGTGCTTCGTTCGTGGTCTTAACGACGCGGCTGGGCGTCCAGTACCTGCTGCAGCGCCTCGAACTCCTCGACGCAGCGGCCGGAGCCGAGCACCACCGAGTCCAGCGGGTTCTCGGCGATGTGGATCGGCATGCCGGTCTCGCGGCGCAGCCGCTCGTCCAGGCCGCGCAGCAGGGCGCCGCCGCCGGTGAGCACCACGCCGCGGTCCATCACGTCGCCCGCCAGCTCCGGAGGGCACTGGTCGAGGGTGGTCTTCACGGCGTCGATGATCGAGTTGACCGGCTCGTCGATCGCCGCGCGGACCTCGGCGGCGGAGATCACCACGGTCTTCGGGAGTCCGCTGACCAGGTCGCGGCCGCGGATCTCGGCGTGCTCGTCCTTCTCGTCCTCGCCGCCGTGGGCCGAGCCGATGCTCATCTTGATCTGCTCGGCGCTGCGCTCGCCGAGCAGCAGCGAGTACTCCTTCTTGATGTGCTGGACGATGGCGTTGTCCAGCTCGTCGCCGGCCACCCGGATGGACTGGGCGGTGACGATGCCGCCGAGGGAGATCACGGCGACCTCGGTGGTGCCGCCGCCGATGTCGACCACCATGTTGCCGGTGGCCTCGTGGACCGGCAGGCCGGCGCCGATGGCGGCGGCCATCGGTTCCTCGATGATGTGCACCTGGCGGGCGCCGGCCAGGTGGCTGGCCTCGACCACGGCCCGGCGCTCGACGCCGGTGATGCCGCTGGGCACGCAGACCACCACGCGCGGGCGGGCCAGGTAGCGACGGCGGTGGATCTTCTGGATGAAGTAGCGCAGCATCCGCTGGGTGATCTCGAAGTCGGCGATCACGCCGTCCTTGAGAGGGCGGATGGCGATGATGTTGCCGGGCGTGCGCCCGATCATCTTCTTGGCCTCGGAGCCGACCGCGAGGATGCCACCGGTGTTGGTGTTGACCGCCACGACTGACGGCTCGTTCAGGACGATGCCCTTGCCCCTGACGTACACCAGCGTGTTGGCAGTGCCGAGGTCGATCGCCAGATCACGGCCGATGAACGACAGGTTGTTGGCCATGGGGTATGGAACGCCTTCCCGAAGTAAACGTCTTGGGCAGGGGATTGTGCCTCACGCGGACAGCGGCGAACGGCGTGAGGTGCGCCGGCGGACACGTGGACCGCGAGTCGCCTCCATCGTAGCCAGGCCCGGCGAACTCGTCGGCGGGGTGGGCATGGTGTCCATTCTCCGTTGCCGAACCGCTTCTCACGGCATTGGGACGCCGTGTCGGGACATCCAGTTCCATATATGACGATCGGAATCCCACTGTTGGCTGAGCCGGGTCGCCCTGACTCGATCCGGCTCAGCCATTCTGACGGGCCGTCAGCGGAAAGCCCGAGGGGCCATCCGCGCTGCGAAAGGCTCAGGCGTGCGCGGGGAAGAAAATCTTGATCTCGCGCTCGGCCGACTCGGGCGAGTCGGACGCGTGGATCAGGTTCTCGCGGGTGATGGTCGCGTAGTCGCCGCGGATGGTGCCGGGGCCGGCCTGCAGCGGGTCGGTGGCTCCGGCCAGGCCGCGGATGCCGGGGATCACGTTCTCGCCCTCGACGATCAGCGCGATCGACGGGCCGGAGGTCATGAACTCCAGCAGCGGCTCGTAGAACGGGCGGCCGACGTGCTCCGCGTAGTGGACCTCCAGGGTGGCCCGGTCGAAGGTGCGCAGCTCCATCGCGGTCAGCTGCCAGCCGGCCTTGCGCTCGATCCGGCTGATGATCTCGCCGGCCAGGCCGCGGCGGACGGCGTCGGGCTTGAGCAGGACGAGGGTGCGCTGGGACACGGTGCGGCTCCAGTGAGGATCGGGGGAACGAGAAATCGGGGGCGGGTACCACCCGGGTACTGCCGCCCAGAGGCTACCTTGCGTGAGCGAACACTCAGGCGTCGGCGGTGGCGGCCGCCCGGGCCGCCTGGCTGCGCTGTTCCTTGATGGCGTCGATCTTGCGCCCGTAGTGCACCGAGCACCACCACAGTCCGGCGAAGATCACGCCCAGCCCGTACATGGTGGGGAGCAGCAGCCCGCCGGCGATCAGGGCCAGCTGCAGCGCCCAGCCGATCGCCACCGCGCCCGGCCGGGTGATCACCCCGCAGAGCAGCACGCAGAGCAGCATGGCGATGCCGCTGACGGTCCAGATCAGCCCGGTGGAGACGTCCGTCATCCGCATCGCGACACAGGCCGCGAAGAGGATCACGAAGACCTCGCCGATCAGCGTGGAGGAGCAGAGGGTGCGCATCTCACTTCTTCCCGAGCAGCAGGCGGGCCTCGCCCACCGTGATCACAGACCCGGTGACCAGGACTCCGGCCCCGCCCAGGTCGCCTTCCTCCTCGGCGAGCGTCACGGCGGCGTCGATCGCGTCGTCCAACCGCGGCTCGACGACCACCCGGTCCTCACCGAACACCTCGACCGCCTGGGCGGCCAGGCTGTCCACGGCCATCGCCCGGTGGGTGGAGTTCTGGGTGACCACCACCTCGGCCAGGATCGGCTCGAAGGCCTCCAGCACGCCGGTCACGTCCTTGTCGCCGCTGGTGCCGATCACGCCGATCAGCCGGGTGAAGCCGAAGGCCTCGCTGACCGCGGCCGCGGTGACCCGGGCGCCCTCGGGGTTGTGGGCGGCGTCCAGCAGGATGGTGGGGCTGCGCCGCACCACCTCCAGGCGGCCGGGCGAGGAGACCCCGGTGAAGGCCTGGCGGACCTTGTCGATGTCCAACCGGCCCTGGCGGGCCGCACCGACGCCGAAGAAGCCCTCCACGGCGGCCAGCGCCAGGGCCGCGTTGTGCGCCTGGTGCTCGCCGTGCAGCGGGATGAAGATGTCCTCGTACTCGGCGCCGCCCAGGCCGCGCAGCGTCAGCAGCTGCCCGCCGACCGCGACCTCGCGGTGCAGCACGCCGAACTCCATGCCCTCGCGGGCCACCGTGGCGTCCACCTCGACGGCCCGCTTGAGGATCGTCTGGGCTGCGTCCAGCGGCTGCTGGGAGACCACGGCGAGGGCGCCGGGCTTGATGATCCCGGACTTCTCCACGGCGATCTCACCGGTGGTGCTGCCGAGCTTGTCGGTGTGGTCCAGCGAGATCGGGGTGATCACCGAGACCGCCGCGTCGATCACATTGGTGGCATCCCAGCTGCCGCCCATGCCGACCTCGATCACGGCCACGTCGACCGGGGCGTCGGCGAACGCGGCGTAGGCCATGCCGGTGAGCACCTCGAAGAAGGAGAGCGCGACCGGCTGCTGCTCGTCGACCATCCGGATGTAGGGCTCGATGTCCCGGTAGGTCTCGGCGAACTTGTCCTCGCTGATCGGCCGCCCGTCCAGGCTGATCCGCTCGGTCACGGACTCCACGTGCGGGCTGGTGTACCGACCGGTGCGCAGCTCGAAGGTGTTCAGCAGCTGCTCGATCATCCGGGCGGTGGAGGTCTTGCCGTTGGTCCCGGTGATGTGGATGGTCGGATAGGCACGCTGGGGCTCACCCAAAATGTCCATCAGCGCCCGGATCCGGTCCAGACTGGGCTCGATCTTGTTCTCAGGCCAGCGCTTGGCCAGCTCGATCTCGATCTCCCGCAGACCGGTCACCGGCTCGGCGGGGTCCGCGCCCTCGGGGCGGATGGTGTACGGGTTCGGCTCCGCGCTGCTGCTCACGCGGCCCAGTCTACGGAGTGCGCCCGGCGCCGCGACGCGCCGGGGCGGCGGCACCCGGACCCCTCCCCCAAGCTCCGGCCACACATGGGCAAAGAATCGGCAAAGCCTGCGGCTCAGACTCCGACCGGGACCGCGGCGTGACGCGCCCTCAGCTCGTCCACCACGGCGTCGACCTCGGCCTCGGGCACCAGCGGCAGCATCATCGCCACGCCTTGCAGCAGGCCGCCGAGCAGGAACGTGGTGTCGGCGGTGCCGGCCACCAGCGCACGCACGACGGCCGCGTCGCCCCCGCGCACCGCCTCGATCAGCCGGGCCGCGTCCACCGACTCCTCGTCCACCGCGACCCCGACCTCACCCTGCGGCGCCCGGCGGGCCAGCCCGCGCAGCACCCGGTCGCCGACCTCGGGGGCATAGGCCTTGCGCACCGCCTCGGCGGCGATCCAGGTGAGCAGGGTGACCACCGCGCGCTCGTCCTCCTCGGCGAGCAGCTCGTCCAGTTCCTGGTCGAAGGCGAGCTGGTTGCCGTGCCGGAAGGCCAGCAGCAGGGTCGCGGCCCGGCCCCTGGCCTCCTCGACCCGCTGAGCGGGGAGTTCGCCGGCCATTGTCTGCGTTCGCGTCATGCCTTGTCTTCCCGTCGCCGCCGTTGATCGGGACCGCCATTGAGCGCGGTCACCGCCGATCGCAACTGCAGCTCACCGTATACGGCGAACCTTCCAAGAACACCGAAACATGGCCGAGTGTTGTTCCCCGAGAATGCGAATCCGATCATTTTCTGGCGGTCGGTGGAATTCGGCTGCTAATCGGTCTGAGAAGCCTCCGGAAACGGCCGAGGCCGCACCCGCCGGAGCGGGTGCGGCCTCGGGACGCGCGATCGGGGCCGGTCAGGCCTCGGGCAGCGCGGCGAGCTGCGCGGTGATCCGGGTGATGTCCACCTCGGCGGCGGTCTGCCGGGCCCGGATCTTCACCACCACGTCCTCCGGAGCCTTGGCCAGGAAGCCCTCGTTGCCGAGCTTGCCGCTGGTCTGGGCCAGCTCCTTCTGGGCGGCCGCGAGGTCCTTCGCGAGGCGCTTGCGCTCGGCGGCCACGTCGATGGTGCCGGACAGGTCCAGCGAAACCGTGGCACCGGCCACCACCAGCGAGGCGGTCGGCGCGAAGCCCTCGGCCGGCTCGGTGAGGCGCAGCAGCGAGCGGATCGCCTCCTCGTGGGCGGCCAGCCGGGTGCCCGTCAGATCCAGGGCGGCCGGGACCTTCTGGCCCGGCTTCAGGCCCTGGTCGGAGCGGAAGCGGCGGACCTCGGTGACCACCTGCTGCACGGTGGCGATCTCGGCCGAAGCCTCCTGGTCGCGGTAGCCGCTGTCCTTCGGCCAGGCGGCGACCACCACCGACTCGGCGCCGGTCAGCGCCGTCCAGAGGGCGTCGGTGACGAACGGCACCACCGGGTGCAGCAGCCGCAGCATCACGTCCAGCACCTCGCCGAGCACCCGGCGGGCCGCGTCGGCCTGCGGGCCGCCCTTGGCCAGGGTGGTCTTGGAGAGCTCGAGGTACCAGTCGAAGACCTCGTCCCAGGCGAAGTGGAACAGCGCGTCGGAGAGCTTGGCGAACTGGTAGTCGTCGTAGAGCGCGTCGACCTGGGCCACGGTCTCGTTGAGGCGGGACAGGATCCAGCGGTCGGCCGCGGTCATCTCCTCGGGGGCCGGCAGCGGTCCCTCGAGGGTGGCGCCGTTCATCAGCGCGAACCGGGTGGCGTTCCAGATCTTGTTGCAGAAGTTGCGCGAGCCCTTGACCCAGTCCTCGCCGATCGGCACGTCGGCGCCCGGGTTGGCACCGCTGGCCAGGGTGAACCGGACCGCGTCGGCACCGTAGGCGTCCATCCAGTCCAGCGGGTCGACCGCGTTCGGGTTGGACTTGGACATCTTCTTGCCGAACTCGTCGCGGACCAGACCGGTCAGCGCCACGGTGTGGAACGGCGCCTCGCCGTCCATCGCGTACAGGCCGAACATCATCATCCGGGCGACCCAGAAGAAGATGATGTCGTGGCCGGTGAGCAGCACGTCGGTGGCGTAGAACTTCTCCAGGTCCGGGGTCTGCTCGGGCCAGCCGAGGGTGGAGAACGGCCACAGGCCGCTGGAGAACCAGGTGTCCAGGACGTCCGGGTCCTGGGTCCAGCCCTCGCCGGTGGGCGCCGCGTCGTCCGGTCCGACGCAGACGACCTCGCCGTTCGGGCCGTAGAAGACCGGGATCCGGTGGCCCCACCAGAGCTGGCGGGAGATGCACCAGTCGTACATGTTGTCGACCCAGTCGAAGTAGCGGCGCTCCAGCTCCTTCGGGTGGATCTGCACCCGGCCGTCCCGGACCGCGTCGCCGGCCGCCTGGGCCAGCGGCTCGACCTTGACCCACCACTGCAGCGACAGGCGCGGCTCGACGACGGTGTGGCAGCGCGAGCAGTGGCCCACCGCGTGCATGTAGGGGCGCTTCTCGGCGACGATCCGGCCCTGCTCGCGCAGCGCGCCGACCACGGCCGAGCGGGCCTCCAACCGGTCCAGGCCGAGGAACGGGCCGTGCACGGTGATCGCGCCGTGCTCGTCCATCACGGTCAGGCTGGGCAGGTCGTGGCGCTGGCCGATGGCGAAGTCGTTGGGGTCGTGCGCCGGGGTCACCTTGACGGCGCCGGTGCCGAACTCCGGGTCGACGTGGGTGTCGGCGACCACCGGGATCTCACGGTCCGTCAGCGGCAGCTTGATGGTGCGGCCGATCAGGTGCTGGTAGCGCTCGTCGTCCGGGTGGACGGCGACCGCGGTGTCGCCCAGCATCGTCTCGGCCCGGGTGGTGGCGACCACGATGGAGTCGCCCCCCCGTCGCCCACCGCCACCCTCTTCCGAGTCGCTTCGCTCCGCCCCCTCGATGTCGCCGTAGCGGATCGAGACCAGCTCGCCGGGGCTGTCCTCGTGCTCCACCTCGATGTCGGAGAGCGCGGTCAGGCAGCGCGGGCACCAGTTGATGATGCGCTCGGCACGGTAGATCAGGCCGTCGTCGAAGAGCTTCTTGAAGATGGTCTGGACGGCCTTGGACAGGCCCTCGTCCATGGTGAAGCGCTCCCGGCTCCAGTCCACGCCGTCGCCGAGGCGGCGCATCTGGCCGAGGATCTTGCCGCCGTAGTTCTCCTTCCACTCCCAGACCTTCTCGACGAAGGCCTCGCGGCCCAGGTCGTGCCGGGACAGGCCGGACTCGGCGAGCTGCTGCTCCACCTTGTTCTGGGTGGCGATGCCGGCGTGGTCCATGCCCGGCAGCCAGAGCGCCTCGTAACCCTGCATCCGCTTACGGCGGGTCAGGGCGTCCATCAGGGTGTGCTGGAAGGCGTGGCCCAGGTGCAGGGCACCGGTGACGTTCGGCGGCGGGATGACGATGGTGTACGGGGGCTTGTCGCTCTTGGCGTCGGCCTCGAAGTAACCGCGGGCTACCCAGCGCTCGTACAGCTCGCCCTCTACCTCGCCGGGGGCGTAGGTCGTCGGAAGGGTGGCTGCGTTGTCCCCGGACGGGTGGTCGGCGGGGCGCTGGTTCGTCATGTCGGTCACGACACACAGTTTACGGAACCGCGCGGGCCCCCGAGCACGTCGGTGCCGTACGGTAGCGTGCCGTGCCTCGACCGGGGATCCGGGTCGCCGGATCAGCCCGGCGGGCGGACCGCACCGGCGAGTGATTTCTGGGAGGGAACGCCGATGTCCGAGCAGAACCCGTTCGGTGCGCCGCCACCGCCCGCCTCCGGCTACGGCCAGGGCGGCTACGGCCACCCCGCCCCAAACTACGGGCAGTCCGGCGGGTTCGGGCAGCCGCCGGCGTACCAGCAGCCGGGCGGCTACGGCCAGCCCCCGGCCTACGGTCCGGTGCCGCCCCAGCCGCAGCCCCAGCCGGCCACCGGCTGGCCCGCCGCGGGCGGCTACCTCCCGCCGGCGCCGGCGCCCAAGAAGAGCCGCAAGGGCCTCGCCATCACCCTGGCCGCCGTGGTCGTCGCCATCGGCGTGGCGTCGGCGGTGCTGATGTCGGCGGTGGCCGACAAGGCCGCCAAGGAGGGCACCCAGAAGGTGGTGCTGCCGCAGTCGTTCCAGGGCCTGACCAAGGAGGACGGCAACCCGCTGGCCCAGAAGCTGAAGGACGCCTTCACCAGCGGCCAGTCGAACCAGAACCTGGACGGCGAGGTCGCCACCGTCTACAACAAGCTCCTCTCGGACCGCGCCGTGGTGGTCTACGGCGGCTACGGCAAGATCTCCTCACCGAGCGCCGAGGAGACCAGCTTCTGGAGCAGCTTCGAGCTGGCTGCCATCGGCAAGGGCGGCACGACCGGCCCGCGCACCCACCCCGACCCCGGCCCCAAGGGCGGCAGGATGAGCTGTGAGGACCTCACCACCAGCTCCAAGGAGACCGACGCGGTCTGCATCTGGGTGGACAACAGCTCGCTGGTGGCGATGCAGCAGACCACCCTCAAGAGCGGCCCGCCGACGCTCGACAAGGCCGCCTCCGACCTGCGCGCGTTCCGCGCGGTCGCCGAGGTGCCGAAGTAGCCCGAGCAGCACGAAGGGGCCCCGCGGATCCGCGGGGCCCCTTTCGCATCCGGCGACCGACGGAGCGTCAGGCGCTCTTGTCGCGCCGCTCGCGCTTGATCATGTCGCGCGGCACCAGGGTCGGGATGGCGTGCTTGGAGACGACGTCACCGGTGACGACGACCCGGGCGACGTCCTGACGCGACGGCACCTCGTACATCACCGACATCAGCACCTCCTCCATGATCGCCCGCAGGCCGCGCGCGCCGGTGCCGCGCAGGATCGCCTGGTCGGCGATCGCCTCCAGCGCGTCCCGGCTGAACTCCAGCTCCACGCCGTCCAGCTCGAAGAGCTTGCGGTACTGCTTGACCAGCGCGTTCTTCGGCTCGGTGAGGATCTGCAGCAGCGCCTCGCGGTCCAGGTTGTGCACGCTGGTGATCACGGGGAGGCGGCCGACGAACTCCGGGATCATGCCGAACTTGACCAAGTCCTCCGGCATCACCTGGCGGAAGTGGTCGCTGGCGTCGCTCTCCCGCTTGGACCGGATGGTGGCGCCGAAGCCGATGCCCTTGGCACCCGAGCGGCCCTCGATGATCCGCTCCAGACCGGCGAACGCACCGCCGACGATGAAGAGCACATTGGTGGTGTCGATCTGGATGAACTCCTGGTGCGGGTGCTTGCGCCCGCCCTGCGGCGGCACCGAGGCGGTGGTGCCCTCCAGGATCTTCAGCAGCGCCTGCTGGACGCCCTCGCCGGAGACGTCCCGGGTGATCGACGGATTCTCGCTCTTGCGGGCCACCTTGTCGATCTCGTCGATGTAGATGATCCCGGTCTCGGCCTTCTTGACGTCGTAGTCGGCCGCCTGGATCAGCTTCAGCAGGATGTTCTCGACGTCCTCGCCGACGTACCCGGCCTCGGTCAGCGCGGTGGCGTCGGCGATCGCGAACGGCACGTTCAGCATCCGGGCCAGGGTCTGCGCCAGCAGCGTCTTGCCGGAGCCGGTCGGGCCGAGCAGCAGGATGTTGGACTTGGCGAGCTCGATGGCGTCGTCGCGGTTGCCACCGCTGCGCCCGGCCTCGCCGGCCTGCACCCGCTTGTAGTGGTTGTAGACGGCCACCGAGAGGGCCTTCTTGGCGAGGTCCTGGCCGACCACGTACTGGTCGAGGAACTCGTAGATCTCGCGCGGCTTCGGGAGCTCCTCGAAACGCACCTCGGAGGACTCGGCGAGCTCCTCCTCGATGATCTCGTTGCAGAGATCGATGCATTCGTCGCAGATGTACACGCCTGGGCCGGCGATCAGCTTCTTCACCTGCTTCTGCGACTTGCCGCAGAACGAGCACTTGAGCAGGTCGCCACCGTCTCCGATGCGTGCCACGAGGTGCTTCCCCTTCGCCAGGGGCCCCGCGGGGGTTCCGGGGCCTGGTGCTGTGGACCCGACGGCCACCCCCAGCCGGGGCGCTCAGGTCTCGGTATCCGACGGTACTCTGCCAACTCACGGAATCGGCCGTCTTCGACTGCTCTGCCCTACGCCCTCGGCGAATTGATACCGAACAGATGCCGTCGTGTCGGGGCCGGAGCCCGGCAGGCGGGGCGTACCGGCTGGTACGCCCCGCCCGGGTGGAACTCGGGTGGTGCCACTCGGCTCAGTCGCCGAGCGAGGCCTTGCGGGTGGAGACGATCTGGTCGATCAGGCCGTACTCCAGGGCCTCCTCGGCCGTGAGGATCTTGTCGCGCTCGATGTCGTCGCGGACCTTCTCGATCGGCTGGTTGGAGTGCTTGGAGAGCATCTCCTCCAGCTGCTCGCGCATCCGGAAGATCTCCTTGGCCTGGATCTCCAGGTCGGAGACCTGGCCGCGGCCGGTCTCGGTGTACGGCTGGTGGATCAGGATCCGGGCGTTCGGCAGCGCGAGCCGCTTGCCGGGGGTGCCGGCCGCCAGCAGCACGGCGGCGGCCGAGGCGGCCTGGCCCATGCAGACGGTCTGGATGTCCGGCTTGACGTACTGCATGGTGTCGTAGATCGCGGTCAGCGCGGTGAAGGAGCCGCCGGGCGAGTTGATGTACATCTGGATCTCGCGATCCGGGTCCATCGACTCCAGGCAGAGCAGCTGGGCCATGATGTCGTTGGCCGAGACGTCGTCCACCTGCGAGCCGAGGAAGATGATGCGCTCCTCGAACAGCTTGGCGTACGGGTCGTACTCGCGGATGCCCTGCGAGGTGCGCTCGACGAAGCGCGGAACGATGTACCGGCCCTCGGCACGAGCGCCGAGGTACTCGCCGGCGGGAGTGTTGGGGAAGGTCATGGCGGGTTGGTCCTCCGGATGCGTTTCCGACGTGGTGGGGTGCTCGGCCAGGGCGGTCAGGCGCCGGTGCCGCCGCCGCCGGGAACATCCGCGGCGCTGTGCATGATGTCGTCGATCAGACCGTAGGCCTTCGCCTCTTCGGCGGTGAACCAGCGGTCGCGGTCGGAGTCCTTGGTGATCTGGTCGAAGGTCTGACCGCTGTGGTGCGCGATCAGCTCGGACATCCGGCGCTTCATCCGGAGCAGCTGCTCCGCCTGGATCCGGATGTCGGTCGCGGAGCCGCCCAGGCCCGCCGACGGCTGGTGCATCAGGATCTCGGCGTTCGGCAGCGCGAAGCGCTTGCCCGGGGTGCCCGCGGTCAGCAGGAACTGGCCCATCGAGGCGGCCATGCCCATGGCGATGGTGACCACGTCGTTCTTGATGTACTGCATGGTGTCGTAGATCGCCATGCCGGCCGTGATCGAGCCGCCCGGGGAGTTGATGTACAGGTAGATGTCCTTCTCCGGCTCGGCGGCCAGGAGGAGGAGCTGGGCGGTGATCTTGTTGGCGATGTCGTCGTCGACCTGCTGGCCGAGGAAGATGATGCGCTCGCCGAGCAGCCGGTTGTAGACCTGGTCGCCCAGGCCGCCGAGCACGTCACCACCGGCCGCGCGCGGCGTCATCAGGCCAGGCATCTGAATCTGCGGGAACGTCACTTAGCCACCTGCTCAGTCGGTTTAGCTTGCTTTCGTCGACCCTAACGCTCAGCCGGAGCCCGGGAATCCCTCACACAGAACTGTTCGCTGTCAGCGCAGGTGCCGTGGTACGGGAACGGGCCCGGACGCGTGCAGCGTCCGGGCCCGTTCAGGCGTCGCGTGGCGACCAGGCTCAGGCCTCGGTCGACTCGGTGCTCTCCTCGGCGGCGGCCTCGGTGGTGGCCTCGGCAGCAGTGTCCTCGGCCGCCTCGTCATCCTCGTCGAAGTTGACGACCTCACCGTTGCTGTCGGTCACCGTGGCGGCCTCGACCACCAGGGCCAGCGCCTTGCCCCGGGCGACCTCGCCGACCAGCAGCGGGACCTGCTGGTTGGAGACGATCTGCTGGGCGAACTGGTCCGGGGTCAGGCCGGAGCCGGCGGCGCGGCGGATCAGGTGCTCGGTGAGCTCCTGCTGGTCGACGCCCACCTCCTCCTTGGCCACGATCTCGTCCAGCACGAACTGGGTCTTGATGCCCTTCTTGGCCTGCTCCTCGGTGTCCGCGTCGAACTCCTCGACGGTCTTGCCCTGAGCGGCGAGGTAGCTCTCCAGCGTCTGGCCCATCGGCTGCAGCTGGTGGTGCTCCAGGTTGTGCTTGCGGGTCTCGACCTCGTCCTTGAGGAGCTTCTCCGGGAACTCGATCTCGATCTTCGCCAGCAGGGCGTCGAGGACCTTCTCCTGGGCCTGGGTGGCCTGGTCGAACTCCTTCATCCGGCCCAGTCGCTTGACCGAGTCGGCGCGCAGCTCCTCCAGGGTGTCGAACTCGCTGGCCAGCTGGGCGAACTCGTCGTCCAGCTCGGGCAGCTCCTTCTCCTGGACCGCGGTGACGGTGACGGTCACCTCAGAGCTGTTGCCGGCCTGGGAGCCGCCCTTGAGCTCGGTGGTGAAGGTCTTCGCCTCGCCGGCCGACAGGCCGATGACGGCCTCGTCGATGCCGTCCAGCAGGCGGCCGGAGCCGATCTCGTAGCTCACGCCGGTGGCGGTGCCGTCCTCCGGCACCTCACCGTCGACCTTGGCCTCCAGGTCCACCACGACGATGTCACCGGCGGCGGCGGCGCGCTCGACGTCCTTGACCGAGGAGAAACGCTCGCGCAGCTGCTCGAGCGACTTCTCGATGTCCTCGTCGGACACCGCGACGGCGTCGACCTCGACCGAGATCTCGGCGAAGTCGGGCAGGGTGATCTCCGGACGGACGTCCACCTCGGCGGTGAAGGTCAGGCCGTTGGCGTCGAGGTCCTCGACGCCCTTGATGTCCGTGATGTCGGGCTGACCGAGGACCTCGACCTTGTTGTCGTCGACGGCCTGCGTGTAGAAGCGCGGGAGGG
Source organism: Kitasatospora sp. GP30 (assembly GCF_029892145.1). Classification (NCBI taxonomy): domain Bacteria; kingdom Bacillati; phylum Actinomycetota; class Actinomycetes; order Kitasatosporales; family Streptomycetaceae; genus Kitasatospora; species Kitasatospora sp. GP30. The sequence goes on along the minus strand of NZ_JARZAH010000002.1, from coordinate 42,734 downwards.
CGTCGTTGACGGTCTCCTCCAGCACGGCAGCGCGGCCGAACCGCTGGTCGATGACCCGGTTCGGGATCTTGCCCTTCCGGAAGCCGGGAACCGTGACCTGCTGGTTGATCTTCTTGTACGCCGCGTCGAGGCTGGGCTTGAGCTCCTCGAAGGGCACCTCGACGGTGAGTCGAACCCGGGTCGGGTTCAGAGTCTCGACGGCGCTCTTCACGGTTAGGTCTCCTATGGGGCTTGCGGTCGGCTTGTCTGGTCCGGACCGAGTCCCCTCGCGGGGCCGCGGGCCGGGCAGACGGGTGATGAGCCACCTGGTGCGGCATCTCCCGTACGGGGTGGACGGCGAGCGACCCGGCCCCGGCTAGGGGCTGCTTGGGGACTCTGTCACCCTGGGCGGTCGGCCCGAGGGCCGGGACCACCAGCGAACCATCCTACCGGGTACCACGAAACTGGCTGGTCGGGGTGACCGGATTCGAACCGACGGCCTTCCGCTCCCAAAGCGGACGCGCTACCAAACTGCGCCACACCCCGCATTCACGCGAGAGAGAGCGTACACGGCGTCGATCGTCGGTTCGCAGATATTCGACAGCCCACCGGATCGGGTACGCTGTTCCCCGTCCACACGGACCGGCGGGTGTAGCTCAATGGTAGAGCCCTAGTCTTCCAAACTAGTCACGCGAGTTCGATTCTCGTCACCCGCTCTCGCAGCACCGACGGCCCCGGCTCCCAGCGAGCCGGGGCCGTCGGCGTTTCCGGCCCGTCGACCACCAGGCCTTCACAACTGGAACATGGCGGCTCGACCCCGCTAGCCTCGACAGACGTTCGATTGCGGTGAGGGAGGGCGGGCCGGTGGACGCCGAGCAGCGGCTGGCGGTCATACAGCGCGGTGTGGTGCGCGAAATGGCCCGCTACGACCGGGAGTTCGCCATCGACGGCGCCGTGGTGCGCGGCCCCGGGACCACCGCGGTGGCGATCCGCGAGCACGCCGGGGAGGGCGGCGGCAGCGGCCATGTGGACCTCGGGTTCGTGCTCCGGCTGGGCAGCGCCGACGCACCTGTGGTCTGGGACTGCGCGGCGGGGCTGGGCACCACCGAGACCGAGAAGCTGGACAGCGCGGTGCGGATGTGGGCCGACACCACCGCGGCCGCCGTGGTCGAACTGCTGGACCACCGGGGCCGCTACGGCGACCACCGCCGCGTCGCCGAACTGCCCGGCTGGCACGCGGTGCAGGGGCCGGCCACCGTCTTCGGGTTCCAGAGCGAGCGGTTGACCGGCTGGCTGGGCGAGCGCGAGCTGCTGCCCGCCCTGGCCCCGGCGCTGGCAGCGGAGCTGACCGACCCGCGGCTGAACGGCGTGAAGCTCTTCTTCGGCGGCCGGGACGGCGACGAGGTGGCCGAGGTCAGGGTGAACGGCACGGTCTGCCCCGCCGCCTCCCGGGCGCTGGGCGCACTGGACTGGCCGCGCGCCGAACGCTTCTGCTGGGCGCGGCTGTTCGTGCTACTGGCCGCCGAGGGCGACACCCTGGCGGCGGTGCGGACCGCCGAGGCCGAGCCGCCGCCCGTCGCCACCGCCGAGCCGGTCCGGGCCGAGGTCGATGCGCGGACCGCCCGCCGCGGCCGGCTGAGCCGCTGGTGGCAGGCCAGACGGGCGGGGCAGTAGGCCGCCCCGCCGCTGCGTCAGTTGGTCATCTTGCCGAGCGTGTTGGCGACCGAGGTCAGGAAGTCCTGGATCGGCTTCGACAGCTGGGTCGACTGGTTGAGCATGAAGCCGAAGAGCGTGGCCACGATGGCGTGCGGCCACTTGATGGACCCGGAGCGGATGAAGATGATCATCATCACGCCGAACAGGACCAGCGCAGAGACGGAGAGTGCCACCCGGACTCACTTCCTCACATGTCGTGGCGGAACGGACCACGGCCTGCCCGAAGGTCCCCGCGGCGGCACCCGTCGGCCCCAAGCACACCCGATCGCCCCCGAGTTCCGGCCAGTCCCGCCCGGACTCAGTGTGGTCGACCGTGCCGACTGCGTAAAGGACTTGCCAGTGACGCGTGCCAAAAGTCCTGCGATGTGGGACGAGTTTCCGCCGACCGAGACGATAGCCGACGGAACCTGACGGTCCGTCGGCCGGGGGTGCCCAACCGGGCCGTTCGTAGACCCACCGCCGGTTCGCGACCGCTGGGGAGATTGGCCGAAGATCACCACTGGCCATTGACATTCACTTGCGCGACCGCTTGAGCGTCAACGGGCCCGGCGCGGGCGGGCCTCAGCGGCGCCAGAGCAGCAGCACCGCGCGGTCGTCGTTGATGTCCTTGGCCACCGTCTCGATCAGCCGGCCCGCCGCACCGCCGCTGTGCTGCCCCAACTGGCCACCGGCCACCAGCCGGTCGGCCTCGCCCATCAGCCGGTCCATGCCCTCGGCCAGGTCCCGGCCCGGCGCCTCGACCATCCCGTCGGTGCAGAGCATCAGCACGTCACCGGGGCCCAGGCGGCCGCGCACGCCTTCGAACTTGGCCCCGTCGTAGAGGCCCAGCAGCGGACCCTCGGTGGCCTCCTTGCTCTCCCAGCGCCCGGCTCCGGCGAGGCGCTGCATGCCCGGCAGATGGCCGGCCGAGAGCAGCTCGTACTCCCCCGAGTCCAGGTCCAGGGCCAGGTGGACAGCGCTCGCGAAGCCCTCCTCCCAGTCCTGGCGCAGCAGGTAGCCGTTGGCCGCCGGCAGGAAGTCGTGCGGCGGCAGCGAGCCGAGCAGCCCGCCGAAGGCCCCGGAGAGCAGCAGCGCCCGGGAGCCGGCGTCCATGCCCTTGCCCGAGACGTCGGCCAGCACGACTTCCAGCATCCGCCGCCCCGGCCCGGTGCGGGCCGCCACCACGAAGTCGCCGGAGAAGGACTGGCCACCGGCCGGGCGCAGCGACATGTCGGCGTGCCAACCGGTGGGCAGGTCGGGCACCTTGCTCTGCACCTTGAGCCGCTCGCGCAGGTCGAAGAGCATCGAGCCGCCGCTGCGCCAGGGCACCCCGACCCGGCTGCGGAACTGGGCGAGCAGCAGCCCGGCCACCCCGACCGCGCCGACCACCAGGGCGGCACCGGGCGTGACCCCGAAGACATAGGCCTCCGGGCGGTCGCTGGCGGCCCGCTCACCGGTGTGGATCACCGACTCGGTGGACAGGCCGAGCGCCGCGGTGGCGTAGAGCAGCACCAGCGAGACCGGGCGCAGCAGCAGCGCGCCGGCCAGGATCGGCAGCACCAGCGCGGTGGGCGGCACCCAGGCCGGCAGCCAGACGTTGAGGGTCACCAGCAGCGGCACCAGGAGCAGCAGCACGGTGAAGGCCAGCCAGTCGGCGCCGTCGCCGCGGAAGTAGTCCACCCCGGTCCGGCGCATGGTGCGGCGGGCCCGGTAGAGGCGCTTGCGCAACCGGGCCGTCAGGGGGTCCGCGGGGGCCGCCCCGTTCGCACTCGTCTGGGGCCTGGAGCCCGGTGTGCTGCCAGCCATGGGCCCCGACCTTATCCAGCGGGAGCCGGTCGCGTCGACGGCCGTTCACCTGAGCGCCGCCGGGGCGCACGGTTTCGGCCGGGCGTACCGGGCCGCCAAAGGCTCACCAGGCGCCCTTGGGAGGCAAGTTGGGGCGCCCACGGTCCCGGGCGCGCCGGGGGTTGCGGGCCCGCGCCCGCGCGCCGCATGACCTGAAGGGCTCGCGGCACGCGTGTGCGAGTGATAGCTGTGTCATATGACACAGTCCTCGGAAGCCCGCTCCACGGAAGCACATGACGCGCTGGCCCTGCGGACGCTCAAGGCCGCCGAGTGGGACGCCTGGTACGACGCGCTGGAGGTGGCCTTCGGCGCCGACGAGAGCCCGGAGCGCCGCGGCCTGTGGCAGGCGCTGACCGAGGTCGACCGCTCGCTGGGGGTGTGGGACGGCGACATGCCGGTCGGCGGCGCCGGCGCCTACTCGTTCCGGATGGCGGTGCCGGGCGGCGCGCTGCTGCCCGCCGCCGGGGTGACCATGGTCGGGGTGCTGCCCACCCACCGGCGGCGCGGGGTGCTCACCGCGCTGATGCGCCATCAGCTGGACGAGGTGCACGAGCGCGGCGAGTCGCTGGCGGTGCTGACCGCCTCCGAGCCGGCCATCTACGGCCGCTACGGCTACGGCCTGGCCACCTGGAAGCTCGGGGTCACGGTGGAACGCTCCCGGGTCCGGGTGGAGCGGCCCGAGGACGACCGGATCCGCCTGCGGCTGACCGACCCGGCGGCGGCCTCACCGGCCTGCGAGCGGCTCTACGGCGAGCTGGTGCCGCTGCGTCCGGGGATGCTGGCCCGGCCCCCCGGCTGGGAGCGGATGCCGCTGCTGGACCCGCCGGGCGAGCGGGAGGGCCACACCCCGCTGCAGTGCGTGCTGGCCGAGGACGGCGCGGACGGCACCCTGCTCGGCTTCGCCCGCTACTCGACCCGGATGAGCTGGGAGCACGCCGGCCCGTCCGGCGACGTGCGGGTGCGCGAGGTGCTGGCGTCCGCCCCCGAGGCGCGCTCGGCGCTCTGGGCCTATCTGCTCGACCTGGACCTCACCGACACGGTGGTGGCGGCCAACCTGCCGGTCGACGATCCGCTGCTGCACCTGGTCTCCGACCCGCGGCGGCTGCGCTCGCAGCTGTCGGACGCGCTCTTCGTGCGGCTGGTGGAGGTCGGCGACGCGCTGCGCTCCCGGCACTACGCGGCGCCGGTGGACCTGGTGCTGGAGGTGGCGGACGAGTTCTGCCCGTGGAACACCGGGCGCTGGCACCTGCATGCCGCCGGGCCCGAGAAGCCGGCCGCCTGCGAGCCGACCGAGGCGCCGGCCGACCTGGCGCTCCCGGTGCGCGAGCTGGGCTCGGCGTACCTGGGCGGCGTCTCACTGGCCGCGCTGGCGGCGGCCGGGCTGGTCCGGGAGCTGCGCCCGGGGGCCCTGGCCGAGGCCTCGGCGGCGTTCGGCTGGCCGGTGGCGCCCTGGCTGCCGCACAACTTCTGACGGGCCCTGGCTGCCACTCGACTTCTGACAGCCAGGGCCCCGGGTGCCTCAGCCCTGCTGCGGGTGGTGGGCCGGGATGGGCGGCAGCTCACCGGTGGCCTCGTAGGCGTTGAGCATCTCGATCCGGCGGGTGTGCCGGGGCTCGTTGCTGTACGGGGTGGCGAGGAAGATCTCGACGAACTTGGTCGCCTCCTCGACCGTGTGCATCCGGCCGCCGATGCTGATCACATTGGCGTTGTTGTGCTCGCGGCCGAGGGCGGCGGTCTGCTCGCTCCAGGCGAGGGCGGCCCGCACGCCCTTGACCTTGTTGGCGGCGATCTGCTCGCCGTTGCCCGAGCCGCCGATCACGATGCCCAGCGCCTCCGGGTCGGCCGCGGTGCGCTCGGCGGCCCGCAGGCAGAACGGCGGGTAGTCGTCCTCGGCGTCGTAGATGTGCGGGCCGCAGTCGATCGGCTCGTGGCCGGCCTTGGTCAGCCACTCGACGAGGTGGTTCTTCAGTTCGTATCCGGCGTGGTCGGAACCCAGGTAAACGCGCATGGCCATGAGTCTGGCACGCCCCGGGCCCGGTGCCGCCGAAGCCCCCGGCACCACGTCAGGTCAGGCCCGCTTCCCCAGCAGCTTCCAGGCCAGCGGCAGCGCGCCCATCGCGACCGCCGTCTTCAGCGCGTCGCCCACCAGGTACGGGTACAGGCCCAGGTCGGCCGCCCTGGCCGGCGAGAGGTGCAGCGAGGCGGCCAGGTAGGGCACGCCGACCGCGTAGATGGCCAGGTTGCCGAGCACCATCACGCCGGCGGTGCGCAGCGGGCCGCGGTCGGCGCCGCGGCGGGCCAGCAGGCCGGTGAGCGCGGCGGCCAGCACGAAGCCCAGCACGTAGCCGAAGGAGGGCATCGCCCAGCCCGAGCTGCCCTCGGCGAACCACGGCAGGCCCGCCACGCCGGCCAGCAGGTAGACGGCGAGCGCGGCGGCGCCCCGGCGGGCCCCGAGGGCGGTGCCGACCAGCAGCGCGGCGAAGGTCTGCCCGGTGACGGGGACCGGCGAGCCGGGGACGGGGACGGAGAGCTGCGCGGCCAGGCCGGTGAGCGCGGCACCGCCGCCGACCAGGGCCAGCTCGCGCAGAGCTGCGCCGAGCCGGCTGTCGGCGGCGGGCAGCAGGTCGGCCAGCACCGGGCGGGACGTGAGCGGGGCGGCGGCAAGGGCCATCGGAGCCTCCAAACGGTTGAATCAGTAAACGTTCGCGAACTTACGCTTCCCGATCTTGAGTTTCGATACCACTATCGACAAAGCCGATCCGCCTTCGCTTGTGAGGTTCATACCGGCCGTTTCACTATCCAGACACGGCCACCTACGCTCCGCAGTGTGGTGGTCCGGATTCTGGGCGGAGCTTCGCGATGCCGTCGACACTCCCGCATATTGGGACGGGTCGTCCGCTATACGAGCGTCTGGATACCCGCGATGAGCACTGTCACCGCACCGCCGAAGGCCCCTGCGGCCTCGGGCGCCCCACAGCTGAGCCATGGCCTGAAGCAGCGTCACCTCTCGATGATCGCCCTCGGCGGCGTCATCGGCGCCGGCCTCTTCGTCGGCTCGGGCGCGGGCATCGCGGCGGCCGGCCCCGGCATCATCCTGGCCTTCACGGCGGCCGGCCTGCTGGTCATGCTGGTCATGCGGATGCTGGGCGAGATGTCCGCCGCCCATCCGGCCTCCGGCTCCTTCTCGGTGCACGCCGAGCGTGAGATCGGCCCCTGGGCGGGCGTGACCGCCGGGTGGATGTACTGGGTGATGCTCTGCTGCGGCGTCGCGGCGGAGGCCACGGCGGCCGGCTCGATCATGAACTCCTGGATCCCCGACGTGGCCGGCTGGGCCTGGGTCGCGGTCTTCATGACGTTCTTCTGCGCCAGCAACCTGACCGCGGTGAAGAACTTCGGCGAGTTCGAGTTCTGGTTCGCGGCCGTCAAGATCACCGCGATCGTCGCCTTCCTGGTGCTCGGCGTGCTGGGCGTCACCGGCGTCATCGGCCACGGCGCACCGGGTGCGGCCAACCTGACCGGGCACGGCGGGTTCCTGCCGCACGGCGCGAGCGGCCTGATCACCGGCCTGCTCGCCTCGGTGTTCGCCTACGGCGGCCTGGAGACCGTGACCATCGCGGCGGCGGAGTCCGACGACCCGCGCCGCAACGTGGCCAACGCAGTGCGCACGGCGGTCTGGCGGATCGCCCTCTTCTACATCGGCTCGATGGCCCTGGTGGTCACCCTGGTGCCGTGGAACAACCCCGACGTGGTCAAGCTGGGCCCGTATGTGACGGTCCTCCAGCTGCTGAACGTCCCCGGCGCGGCCGTCGTCATGAAGGCCGTGGTCCTGATCGCCCTGCTGAGCGCGATGAACGCCAACATCTACGGCTCCTCCCGGATGGCCTTCTCGCTGGTCGCCCGCGGCCAGGGCCCCAAGGCGCTGGCGAAGGTGAGCGGCGGCGTGCCGCGCCTGGCGGTGCTGGCCTCCTGCGGCTTCGGCTTCGCCGCCGTGCTGGCCGGCTACTGGTGGCCCGACACCGTGTTCACCTGGCTGATGAACACCACCGGCGTGGCCATCCTGGTGGTCTGGCTCTTCATCGGCGTCACCCAGCTGCGGATGCGCCGCCGCCTGGAGCGCGAGGTGCCCGAGCTGCTGACCGTGAAGATGTGGGGCTACCCGTACCTGACCTGGCTGGCGATCGCCGGCGTGGTCACCCTGCTCGGCCTGATGACGACGACGGCCGGCAACCGCGACCAGCTCTACGCCGCCGGCGTGCTGGTGGCCGGGCTGAGCGCGGTCGGATACTGGCGCCAGCGGCGCGCCCAGAGCGCGTGAAAAGATGCGGGAGGGGGCAGGACCTGCTCCTCCACACCTTCTGCACAGCACCGTGCGAGTCGGACAAAGGAGTACCGCAGTGCCGGGCAAGAACCTCAGTCGCGACGAAGCTCAGCAGCGTGCGAGCCTCCTCAGTGTGCACGGTTACGAGGTCCACCTCGATGTGACCAGCGCACCGGACGCCGACGCGGCGACCTTCCGCTCCACCACCACCATCCGCTTCAGCTGCACCACGCCGGGCGCCGGCAGCTTCGCCGACCTGCTGGCGCCGAGCGTGCGGGCCGCCACCCTGAACGGGCGCCGGCTCGACCCGGCCGCCGTGTTCGACGGCGCCCGGGTGGCGCTGGAGGGGCTGGAGGCCGAGAACGTCCTGGTGGTGGACGCCGACTGCGCGTACAGCCGGACCGGTGAGGGCCTGCACCGCTTCACCGACCCGGCCGACGGGGAGACCTACCTCTACACCCACTACGAGCCGGCCGAGGCCCGCCGGGTGTTCGCCAACTTCGAGCAGCCCGACCTCAAGGCGCCCTACCGGTTCACCGTGACCGCGCCGGCGGCCTGGGACGTCTACAGCAACGCGGCCGAGGAGTCGGTCGCCGAGCAGGACGGCGCCAAGGTCTGGCGGTTCCTGGAGACCAAGCCGATCTCCACCTATCTGACCGCCGTGGTGGCCGGCCCGTACCACGTGGCCCGGGACCACTGGAGCCGCGAACTGCCGGACGGCTCCACGCTGGAGATCCCGCTGGCCGCCACCTGCCGCAAGTCGCTGGCGCCGCACTTCGACGCCGAGGAGATCTTCGAAGTCACCAAGCAGGGCCTGGACTTCTTCCACGAGGAGTTCCAGTACCCGTACCCGTTCGGCAAGTACGACCAGTGCTTCGTGCCGGAGTACAACATCGGGGCGATGGAGAACCCGGGCTGCGTGACCTTCAAGGAGGACTTCGTCTTCCGCTCCCGGGTCACCGAGGCCGCCTACGAGAACCGGGCCAACGTCGTCCTGCACGAGATGGCGCACATGTGGTTCGGCGACCTGGTCACCATGAAGTGGTGGGACGACCTGTGGCTCAAGGAGTCGTTCGCCGACTTCATGGGCTCGTTCGGGCAGCAGGAGGCCACCAAGTACCAGGCCGCCTGGGTGACCTTCGCCAACCAGCGCAAGGCCTGGGCGTACCGGCAGGACCAGTACCCGACCACCCACCCGATCACCGCCGACATCCGCGACGTCGAGGACGCCAAGCTCAACTTCGACGGGATCACCTACGCCAAGGGCGCCGCGGTGCTCAAGCAACTGGTCGCCTACGCCGGCCGGGACGCCTTCTTCGAGGGCGCCCGCCGCTACTTCCAGCAGCACGCCTTCGGCAACACCGTGCTCGGCGACCTGCTGGAGGTGCTGGCCGTCACCTCCGGGCGCGGTGAGCAGGCGATGGCCGAGTGGTCGGCGGCGTGGCTGCAGACCGCCGGCGTCAACTCGCTGACCCCGCAGGTCACGGTGGACGCCGAGGGCCGGATCACCGAGCTGGCGATCGAGCAGGGCGGCGAGGTACTGCGCCCGCACCGGATCGCGGTCGGCCTGTACGACCGCGAGGCGGACGGCGCCCTGGTGCGCACCGCCCGCTTCGAACTGGACGTCACCGGGGCCCGCAGCGCGGTCGCCGAGGCGGCCGGCCGCCCGCGCCCGGCGCTGATCCTGGTCAACGACGACGACCTGACGTACTGCAAGATCCGCTTCGACGCCGACTCGCTGGCCACCCTGCGCAGCTCGCTCGGCGACATCCGCGAACCCCTGGCCCGGGCACTGGCCTGGTCCGCCAGCTGGAACATGACCCGGGACGGGCTGCTGCCAGCCCGCGACTACCTCGACCTGGTGGTGCGGTTCGCCGGTTCGGAGTCGGACATCGGCGTGCTGCAGACCCTGCACGCCCAGGCCAAGAGCGCCCTGGAGGTCTTCGCCGACCCCGGCTACCGGGCCGAGGGCGGCCGGCTGCTGGCCGAGAGCGCGCTGCGCGAGCTGCGCGACGCGGCCCCGGGCAGCGACCGGCAGCTGGCCTGGGCGCGGTTCCTGGCCGCCACCGCGCAGAGCGAGGCGGAGTTCCAGCTGCTGGAGGGGCTGCTCGCCGGCAGCGCCCGGATCGACGGCCTGGAGGTGGACCAGGACCTGCGCTGGTCGCTGTGGATCGCGCTGGCCACCGCCGGTCGGGCCACCGTGGAGCAGTTGGACGCCGAGCTGAAGCGGGACCACACCGCCAGCGGCAGCCAGAAGGCCACCCAGGCGCTGGCCGCCCGGCCGACCGCGGCGGCCAAGGCGGCGGCCTGGTCGGCGGTGGCCGACTCGGACCAGCTGCCCAACGCCATGGTCGGCGCGCAGACCGCCGGCTTCCAGCAGGCCGGACAGCGCGAGCTGACCGCGCCCTACACCGCGCGCTACTTCGAGCTGCTGGAGTCCATCTGGGCCGAGCGCAGCATCGAGATCGCGATCCGGTTCGTCGGCGGGTTCTTCCCGCGGCTGCAGACCGACGAGGCCACGCTGGCCGCGACCGACGCATGGCTGACGGAGCACCAGCAGGCCGCGCCGGCGCTGCGCCGCCTGGTGCTGGAGTGCCGGGACGAGCTGGCCCGGGCGCTGCGGGCGCAGGCGGCCGACCGCGGCTGATCCTCCGCAAGCGCGAAGCGCCTCCACCCGCCGCGGGTGGAGGCGCTTCGGCGTCTGCCGGTGCCCGGGCTATTTGAGCGTGGCCGAGGTGAGCCCCGCCTGCACCTGCCGCTGGAAGGACAGGTAGACCACCAGCACCGGCAGCATGGCGATGGTCATGCCGGCGAACAGGCCGGGGAAGTCGCTGGCGTAGCCGCTCTGCAGGGCCAGGTTCATCAGGCCCTGGGCGAGCATCGAGTGGTCCGGGTCGGAGCTGTTCTGCTGCTGCATCAGGGTGACCGGCAGCAGGTACTGGTTCCACTGCCCGAGCACATTGAAGATGAAGACGCTGATCAGACCGGACTTGGCCATCGGCACCATCACCTGGAAGAACGCCCGGGTGTGCGAGCAGCCGTCGATCATCGCCGCCTCGTGCACCGCGGTCGGCAGCGAGCGGAAGAAGGCGTAGAGGAAGAACACGGTGAACGGCAGCGAGTAGGCCGTGTAGACCAGGATCAGGCCGAGGTAGCTGTTGAGGCCGAGCAGCGGGCTGATCTGGCCGAGGTTCTTCACCATGAAGAACAGCGGCACCAGCGCGAGGTAGACCGGGAACATCGCGCCGGCCACGAAGAAGTAGTAGATGACGCGGTTGCCGGGGAACTCGTAGCGGGCCAGCACATAGGCCGCCATCGCGCCGAGCAGCATCGTCAGGGTGAGCGAACCGACCAGCACGATCACGGTGTTGGCGAAGAAGCCGCCGATGCCCTTGTCCCAGGCCCGGGCGAACGCGTCGAAGTGCCAGCTGCTGGGCCAGGTCCAGGCGCTGCCGCCGATCTGGGCGTTGGTCTTGAAGGAGCCGAGCACGATCCAGACCAGCGGACCGATGATCATCAGCGCCCAGATGGCCAGGAAGCCGTGCGAGAAGACGTTGAGGACGCCGCCGCCGTCCGCGAAGCGCTGCGCCTGGCTCGGTCGGCGCGGCTGGTCGGTGCCGCGCTGGGCCGGAACGGTGCCGGTCGCCTCGGAGTGGATGGTCATGTGCCGTGCCCCGCTCAGAACTCGATCTTCTCGCGCCGGGTCACCCGGAGCGCGACGACGGACAGGATGAGGGTGAGGAAGAAGATCACCACACCCATGGCACAGGCGTAGCCCGCCTTGCCGTAGGTGATGAAGTTGCGCATCAGCAGGGTCGACAGGACCTCGCTGTGGTAGTCCGGGCCGCCGCCGTAGAACTTGCCCGGGGTCATGGTGGAGACCAGCGCGAAGCAGTCCATGGCCGCGATCGCCAGGTACACCCAGGCGGTCTGGACGGTCTCCCAGAGCAGCGGCAGGGTGATCTTGAAGAAGGTCTGCCCGCGCTTGGCGCCGTCCAGCAGCGCGGCCTCGTAGATGTCCTTGGGCACCGACTGCATGGCGGCGGAGAACAGCACCAGATAGAAGCCGACGCCGGACCAGATCAGCACCCCGACCACGCACCACAGGCCGAGGTTGGGGTCGGAGAGCCACTGCCAGGGCTTGTTCGGGTCCTCCACGCCCAGCTTGACCAGCACGCCGTTCAACAGGCCGCCCTGGTCGGTGCGGTAGACGCCCTGGAAGAGCACCGAGAGGATGGCGACCGACAGCACCTGCGGGAAGAAGAAGACCACCTTGTAGAAGCCGGCCCCGCGCACCCCCTGCACGCCCCCGGTGCCGCCCCGGCCGCCGACGTTGAGCATGAAGGCGAAGAACAGCGCCAGCAGGATGGTGGCGAGCGGCAGCACCACCAGCAGCAGCAGGTTGTGCTCCAGTGCCAGGACGAACACGTTGTCGCTGAACAGCGTGGCGTAGTTGCGCAGCCCGATGAAGTTCATCTGCTGCGAGGCCCCGGACCAGTCGGTCAGGGAGTACCCGAAGGTCTGCAGATACGGCCAGATGACCAGTAGTACGTAGAGCGCGACGGGGACGATGAGGAACCCCACGATGAAGGGGTACTTCCGGTGACGCATCAACTGCTCCTGTCCGCCACGGCCTGTGCCAGACAGGCTCGGTAGGGCGTGGCAACCGGTTCGCGGCCAGGCACCGGGGCCGTGCGGCCGGTCCCGGTGTCCCGCCTGCCTTCAACTCGACTGCGGTCAGACCTTCTTGGACGTGGCGGCCTTGCATCGGGCCACCCACTGCTGCGGGGTGATCCGGCTGTTGACCAGGTCGGTGGTGGCGTTCTCCATCTCGGTCTCGAACGCCGTCTGCAGGTCCGCGTAGGTGTAGTTGAAGGTGTTGCTGCCGGCCGCGCTGACCGCCTGTGCGGAGGACTTGGTGCCGGGCTTGAGCACCACGTCGGGACCGATGCCGTCCTTCAGCACGGTCAGCGAGTTGGCCGCGGCGGCGAACTTGCCGGAGCCCTCCTTGGTCAGCATGAGCCGCAGGAACTCCAGGCCGCCGGCCTGGTTCTTCGCCTTCGCCGGCACGATGAACGGCTCACCGGCACCGGCCCGCACGGCGTTCTGCGGCATCTTGTCGCCCGCGAGCGAGGGGACCGGCAGGAACGCCATGTCGAAGTCGGCCGGGGTGACCTTGATCATCTCGTTCTCCAGCCAGGAGCCGCACGGGATGAACGCGGCCTTGCCCTGGCACCAGGCGGTCTGCGACTCCGTGTGGGTCATCCCGTTGGTGCCCGGGAGCAGGTAGTCCTTCTGCATGATCTGGAAGAACGCGGAGACGCCGGCCAGCACCGCCGGGTCGTCGAACGCGGTCGGGTCCAGCGCGTCGATCCGCTTCACCAGGTCCGGGCCGGCCTGCTTGGCGACCAGGTCCATGATCAGGTAGTTGGCGTAGTACGGGTACTTGCCCTGGTGGCAGAAGGGCGCGATGCCGGCCGCCTTGATGGTGGCGCAGAGCGTGAGGAAGTCGTCCCAGGTCTTGGGCGGGGTCCAGCCCTTGTCCTTGAACAGCTTGTTGGAGTACCAGAGGCCGTAGACCGTGTAGACGTAGTTGAGCGAGTACATCTTGCCGTCGATGGTGCCCTGGTCGATGGTGCCGGGCAGCAGCACATCGCGGATCTTCTGGCTCGGGTTGTCCAGGTACGGCGCGTCCAGCAGCACGGTCAGGTCGGTCAGCTGGCCGGCCTTCTCCAGCACGTCGAGCCGCATCGCCTGGGCGCCCGAGTCGTCGACCACGTCCGGCGGGTTGCCCGCGTTGAACCGGGGCTGCAGCTTGGGGCTGATGTCCTGGGTACCCAGGTGGCTGACGCTGGCGCCGCTGTAGCTCTTCTTGTACATGTCCTCGAAGGCCCTGGCGTAGTCGTCGCCGTAGCCGCCCTTGAAGATCACGACGTCCAGCGGGTCGCTCGACTTGACCCCGAACGGGTTGGTCGCGCTGCCACTGCCGCTCGGCGCGGCGCCCTTGTTGTCGCTGCTGCCGCCACCCCCGGCAGCACACGCGGCGAGCAGCGGACTGCTGCCGGCCGCAAGGACGGTGACCGCGGCCGCGCGCTTGAAGATGTCGCGGCGGTTGTACTCAGTTGCAGAGCCCATGGGTGCCCTAACCCCTCAGTGTCCTGGTGATGCGGAGGTGAACCGGTGTCCGCCCCGAAACCGTTATCTGATGGCCAATCAACTCCCGCCCCTCATCGACATGTTGGCCATCGCCAACGGCGCCGGTCAGAGGGGGTGCGGTCGATGGGCAAAGGTATAGTCCAGTGTTCATCCGGCGGCAATAGTCTCCCCACCGGCAGCACCTTCTGGCACTCAAAGCGTTGCCGGCGGTGCAGCATGTGCAATGTTCAGGAAGCCTGCATATTTCAGCCGGCCAGCTGAATCATGCCCGCGGAGAGGGAGATTAGCGCGGTACTGCTTGAACGAACATAGAAATGCGCAGTTTCGTGCAGACAACGACGAAGGTCGCTCAGACCTGGATGCCTTTGGACATACCCCGGCGGTGCGGGCGGTCACCTGCGACTTCCTGGGAGGGCATCCGCTCGGTGACGATCTCCACCCCGTCGCCGCTGAGCGCGGCCAGCCCGGCCGGACGCCCGGTGATCACCAGCAGCAGGTCCAGCATCGGTCCGCGCACCTCGGGCCCCTCGCCCGCCGACCAGTCGGTGTCGGTCGCCGTCAGCTTCAGGCCTGCCACCCGCTTCTTGCCGCCGATCAGGAAGTTGGAGCGGCGGTAGAAGTCGGCGCAGGTGGTCAGCGCCGCCATCGGGTACTCATGGACGATGCCCAGCGGGCGCCGGATGTCCTCGGCGTGCACCACCGTCTCGCCGAGCCAGGTTGCGTCCGGTCCGCGCGGGTGCTCCACCGAGTCGACCAGCATCTCGAACGCCTTCACCGTGGCGGACGGCCGGCCTCGGGTGAACTCATGGATGTCCCGGTCGGTCATCCGCTGGAAGTTGAACCGCGCCTTGACCGCCTTGCGCACGAAATCGGCCTGCGTCAGCCGGGCGGTGGCCGCCAGGTGTGCCAGCACGTCGCGCACCGTGCGGCCCGCGCAGAGCGACATCACCGTCCACTGCGCGGGGGCCAGCTGCCGCACGTCCTCGAGCAGCGCGCGCCGCTCGGCGTGGATCACCGGCCAGAGGTCCTCGGAACTGGCGTCCATATGTCCGGAATAGCACAGACCGCGCTCCCCCACCTGGGGAGAGCGCGGTCCGCGGGTACTACGGGGTGCCTGCTCAGCCGATCAGGCTGCGCAGCACGTACTGCAGGATGCCGCCGTTGCGGTAGTAATCCGCCTCACCGGGGGTGTCGATGCGGACCACCGCGTCGAACTCGACATCGCCCGCCTTGACCTTGACGGTCTTCGGGGTGCGCCCCTCGTTCAGCTCGGTCACGCCGGTGATGGAGAAGGTCTCCTCGCCGGTCAGGCCCAGGCTGTCGGCGGTCTGGCCCTCGGGGAACTGCAGCGGCAGCACGCCCATGCCGATCAGGTTGGAGCGGTGGATGCGCTCGTAGGACTCGGCGATGACGGCCTTGACGCCGAGCAGCGCGGTGCCCTTGGCCGCCCAGTCACGGGACGAGCCGGAGCCGTACTCCTTGCCGGCCAGGACGACCAGCGGGATGCCGGCGGCCTGGTAGTTCTGCGAGGCGTCGTAGATGAACGACACCGGGCCCTCGGTCTGGGTGAAGTCGCGGGTGTAGCCGCCCTCGGTGCCCGGCGCGATCTGGTTGCGCAGGCGGATGTTGGCGAAGGTGCCGCGGATCATCACCTCGTGGTTGCCACGGCGCGAGCCGTACGAGTTGAAGTCGCGCTTCTCCACACCGTGCTCGGTCAGGTACTGCGCGGCCGGGGTGCCGGCCTTGATGTTGCCCGCCGGGGAGATGTGGTCGGTGGTGACCGAGTCGCCCAGCTTGGCCAGCACCCGGGCGCCGGCGATGTCCTGCACCGGGCTCGGGGTCTTGGCCATGCCCTCGAAGTACGGGGGCTTGCGGACGTAGGTGGACTCGGCGTCCCACTCGAAGGTGTTGCCGGTCGGGATCGGCAGCGACTGCCAGCGCTGGTCGCCGGCGAAGACGTCCGCGTAGTCCCGGGTGAACATGTCCTGGTCGATGGAGGTGGCGACCACCTCGGCCACCTCCTGCTCCGTCGGCCAGATGTCGGCGAGGAAGACGTCGTTGCCGTCGGCGTCCTGGCCCAGCGCGTCGCGGGTGATGTCGACGTTCATGTTGCCGGCCAGGGCGTAGGCGACCACCAGCGGCGGGGAGGCCAGGTAGTTCATCTTGACGTCCGGGTTGATCCGGCCCTCGAAGTTGCGGTTGCCGGAGAGCACCGACACCACGGCGAGGTCGGCCTCGTTGACCGCGGCGGAGACCTCCTCGGGCAGCGGGCCCGAGTTGCCGATGCAGGTCACGCAGCCGTAGCCGACCAGGTTGAAGCCCAGCTTCTCCATGTACGGGAGCAGGCCGGCCTTCTCGTAGTAGCCCATGACGACCTTGGACCCGGGGGCCAGGGTGGTCTTGACCCACGGCTTGACCTGCAGGCCCTTCTCCACGGCCTTCTTCGCCAGCAGGGCGGCGCCCAGCATGACGGAGGGGTTGGAGGTGTTGGTGCAGGAGGTGATCGAGGCGATCACCACGGCGCCGTTGTCGATCTGGTACGACGAACCGTCGGGGGCGGTGACGGTGGTCGGCTTGGAGGCCTCGGCGGAGTAGGTCGGCAGCGCCTCGGTGAACTTGGCGGCGGCCTCGGCCAGCACGACGCGGTCCTGCGGACGCTTCGGGCCGGCGATCGACGGGACCACGGTGGCCAGGTCCAGCTCCAGGTACTCGGAGTAGACCGGCTCCTTGGCCGCGTCGTGCCAGAGACCCTGCTCCTTGGCGTACGCCTCGACCAGGGCGAGCTGCTGCTCGTCACGGCCGGTGAGCTTCAGGTAGTTGATGGTCTCGTTGTCGATCGGGAAGATCGCGCAGGTCGAGCCGAACTCCGGCGACATGTTGCCGATGGTGGCGCGGTTGGCCAGCGGGATGGCGCTGACGCCGGCACCGTAGAACTCGACGAACTTGCCGACCACACCGTGCTCGCGGAGCATCTCGGTGATGGTGAGCACCAGGTCGGTGGCGGTGGCACCGGCCGGCAGCTGGCCGTTCAGCTTGAAGCCGACCACGCGCGGGATCAGCATCGATACCGGCTGGCCGAGCATCGCGGCCTCGGCCTCGATGCCGCCGACGCCCCAGCCGAGCACACCGAGGCCGTTGACCATGGTGGTGTGCGAGTCGGTGCCGACGCAGGTGTCGGGGTAGGCCTGGCCGCCGCGGACCATGATGGTGCGGGCCAGGTGCTCGATGTTCACCTGGTGCACGATGCCGGTGCCGGGCGGGACCACCTTGAACTCGTCGAAGGCGGTCTGGCCCCAGCGCAGGAACTGGTAGCGCTCCTTGTTGCGGCCGTACTCGATCTCGACGTTCTGGGTGAACGCGTCCTTGGTGCCGAACTTGTCGGCGATCACCGAGTGGTCGATGACCAGCTCGGCCGGGGCCAGCGGGTTGATCTTGGCCGGGTCGCCGCCCAGCTCCTTGACCGCCTCACGCATGGTGGCGAGGTCCACCACGCAGGGCACGCCGGTGAAGTCCTGCATGATCACGCGGGCCGGCGTGAACTGGATCTCCTGGCTCGGCGCGGCGTTCGGGTCCCAGCCGCCGAGAGCCCGGATGTGGTCGGCGGTGATGTTGGCGCCGTCCTCGGTGCGGAGCAGGTTCTCCAGCAGCACCTTGAGGCTGTACGGCAGCCGCTCGGAACCCTCGACGGCGGAGAGCTTGAAGATCTCGTATGACTCGTCGCCCACCTGCAGCGAGCTGCGGGCGTCGAAGCTGTTCGCGGACACGACTGACTCCTTCTAGGTACTTCGTGCAGCACGTGGGGGTCCGGGGGACCACACGAGGAAGCCCGGGGATCGCCTCTCGGCAAGTATCTTGATGTCGAGATAAATCATAGCCTCAAGTTATCTCGATGTCGAGATAAACCATAGTGCATGCACCGACTGAGAGTGACGTCGGGCACCCCCCGGCGCGCCTCGGCGAAGTCTGTGAAGCCACCCCTAACGCGACCGCTCCCCGCCTACGCCCGGGAGGTGCTGGTGCACAGCTATCTGTCCCACCGGCGGCTGAAGCGCACCGCCGAACGGCCGTCCTTCGGCGAACTGCCGGAGGAGGTGGCCCCCGACGCCGAGGCCGGCGCCGCGTTGCGGGTCACACTGCTCGCGGCACTGGGCAAGCTGTCGCCCCGGGACCGGGCGGTACTGGTGCTGCGGTACTGGGAGGACCGCAGCGTCGAGGAGACCGCCGCGCTCTGAGCACCAGCCCGGGTGTGGTGCGCAGCCAGTGCCTGCGGGCGCTCGGGCGACTGCGCAAGGTGCTCGGGCCGCAGGCCGACCTACTGCTGACCTGAACCCGGATGTGCGGGTTCGCAGGGGTTCCAACTGACATTTCGTTGAATCGTGATGCACTGAGAAGGGGCAGTCATGCACGAATGGGACGTGGAAGACGGACGGGAGCGGGACGGCGAGCGGCTCTCCGAGGCGCTCAACCGGGCCGTGGGCGGAGTGGAACCGGATCTCGGCCCGATGGTCGCCGCCGCGGCGGCACAGGGGCGTTCGCTGCGGCGACGGCGGGCCGGGGCAGCGGGCGCGGTCGCGGCCGTGCTGGCCCTGACCGTGGGCGTCGGCGCGGTGCAACTGGCCGGCGGGAGCGGTCAGCGGGCGGACGGAACGGTCGTCTCCGTGGCCGCCGAGCGGTTCATCCACCATTCCAGCTCTCTCGACCCCATGGTCGAGGCCCCGACACTGACCGCCGACCAGCTGACGGCGGCGGCTCGCAGCCCCGAAGTACAGGCATGGGTGGCCCCGGACTTCGCGGCCCGGGCCGCGACGACGTTCCAGTCGTTCACCAACGTCACCTCCGGTGGGCTCAACTGACCTGGTGACAATCGGGGAGGTCGTGACCAGATGACGATCGGGGGATCCGCACACACGGAGGTGCGGATCCCCCGTCCCGCTTGTTCCGCCCGGCCGCGGGCTCAGCCGCCGAGGGTCGCGACCAGGATTGCCTTGATGGTGTGCAAGCGGTTCTCGGCCTGCTCGAAGACGATCGAGTGCTCGGACTCGAAGAGCTCGTCGGTGCACTCCAACTCGGCCATCCCGGTGGCCTCGTAGAGCTGCCGGGCCACCGTGGTGCCCAGGTCGTGGAAGGCCGGCAGGCAGTGCAGGAACTTCGCCCCGGGGTTGCCGGTGGCCCGGATGGTGTCCATGGAGACCTGGTAGGGCTTGAGCTCGGCGATCCGCTCGGCCCAGACCTCCTTGGGCTCGCCCATCGAGACCCAGACGTCGGTGTAGAGGAAGTCGGCGCCGGCCACGCCCGCGGCGACGTCCTCGGTCAGGGTGATCCGCGCGCCGCTGGCCTGCGCCAGCTGCTCGGCGCGGGTGCGGATCTCCGCGGCGGGCCAGTACGGGGCGGGTGCGACGATCCGCAGGTCCAGGCCCAGCAGGGCGCCGGTGATCAGCAGCGAGTTGCCCATGTTGTACCGGGCATCGCCGAGATAGGCCAAGGTGACCTCGGACAGCGGCTTGTCGCTGTGCTCCTGGACGGTCAGCATGTCGGCGAGCATCTGGGTGGGGTGCCACTCGTCGGTGAGCCCGTTCCACACCGGCACCCCGGCGTGCTCGGCCAGCTCCTCGATCACCGACTGGCCGTGGCCGCGGTACTGGATGCCGTCGTACATCCGGCCGAGCACCCGGGCGGTGTCCTTCACCGACTCCTTGTGCCCGATCTGCGACGCCGACGGGTCAAGATAGGTGGTGCCCGCGCCCTGGTCGTGCGCGGCCACCTCGAAGGCGCACCTGGTGCGGGTGGAGGTCTTCTCGAAGACCAGCGCGATGTTCTTGCCCCGCAGCCGCGGCTGCTCGGTGCCGGCGTACTTGGCGGCCTTGAGCTGGGCGGCAAGCTCCAGCAGGAAGCGGAACTCCTCGGCCGTGAAGTCGAGCTCCTTGAGGAAATGCCGGTTCCTGAGGTTCAAGGCCATGCCGGGCTCCTGGGGTGACGGGATCAACGTGGCAACAGTATACGAATACCCGAATTACTATGCATTGATGATCACGTGGTGGGCCGGTCGGCGGCGTAGCCGGGGCGGCCGGGGCCGGGCCCGGGCCCGAGGTGACTCGGGCCCGGGCCCGGCACCGGGGTGCCGCCGTCGGGCGGCGGCACCCCGGTGCCGGGCCGGCGTTCAGAGCCGCGGGTCCACCGGCTCCGACTCCAGGGCAAGGACCGCGAAGACCGGCTCGTGGACCCGCCAGAGCGGCTCACCGCTCGCCAGCCGGTCCAGTGCCTCCATGCCCAGCGCGAACTCACGCAGCGCCAGCGACTGCTTGTGGCCCAGTACCCGCCCGCGCAGCACCCCCAGGTGCTCGGTGTAGTCCGGACCGTAGATGATCCGCAGATACTCCCGCCCGCGCACCTTCAGCCCCGGCTGGATGAGCCTGCCGGGCCGCCCTTCGCCTGCCGCCCCGCGCACCACCGAGGCCAGCGGCTTGACCACCATGCCCTCGCCGCCCGCCGCGGTGAGCTCCTCCCACCAGGCAGTGGCGGCCGCGATCGACGCCTCGTCAGCGGTGTCGACCAGCCGCCGGCCGGTGCTCCGCAGCAGCGGCTCGGCCGGATGCGCCGCCGCATCGGCCGCCACCAGGCGGTCCAACCACTCCAGGTGCCGGTCGTGCGGCCGCGCCGCCAGGTTGGCGCCCTCGGCGGCCAGCACCTGGAACGGCGCCAGCCGGATCCCGGTCAGCCCCTCGGTCGGCCAGCAGTAGCGCCGGTAGGCCGCGGTGAAGGCGGTGGCATCGGCGGCCCGGCGGCGCTGACGCTCGGTCAGCTCGGCCAGCCCGCCCATGCCCCGTTCGGTGGCGAGCCGCAGCGCGTCGAGCACCTCCGGCAGCACCGCACCGGCCGCCGCCCCGACCGCGGCGTACTGCCGGCGCAGCAGCTCGACCGCCTTGAGCGACCAGGGCAGCAGCTCGGCGTCGAGCAGCAGCCAGCCGGTGGCCAACTCGTCGAACAGGCCTGCCGATTCGGCGGCCGCCCGGACCCGGTCGAGCACCGCCTCGGTCAGCTCCCGGTCGTCCAGGAACGCCCGGCCCGTCCTTGTCCAGATCGCCCCGGGACCGGTCACGCCGAACCGCTGCTCCAGCGCCACCGCATCCCGCGCGACCAGCAGCACGGCCCGCGAGCCCATGTGCTTCTCCTCGCAGACCACCTGCCGGACGCCGGCCGCCAGATAGGCGCCGAACGCCTCCTCGGGGTGCTCCAGATACCCCTCGCGCCGCGAGGTGGGGCTCGGGGCCATGGTCGGCGGCAGATAGGCGAGCAGCCGCGGATCCAGGGCGAACCGGCTCATCACCTCCAGCGCGGCGGCGGCGTTCTCCTCCCGGACGGCGATCCGGCCGTGCAGGGCGGTCTCCACCACCCGGCGCCCGGCCACATCCGCCAGGTCGAGCGGCCTCCCCTCCCGACCTCCCGGCGTCTCGGACACCAGCGGCCGGACCGGGGCGTACCACTCCTGCTCGGCGGGCACGCTGACCAGCTCGCGCTCCGGATAGCGCAGCGCGGTCAGGCTGCCGCCGAAGACGGCGCCGGTGTCCAGGCAGATGGTGTTGTTGAGGTAGCTCGGCACCGGCACCGGGGTGTGCCCGTACACCACCAGCGCCTTGCCCCGGTACTCCTCGGCCCAGGGGTAGCGGACCGGCAGGCCGTACTCGTCGGTCTCCCCCGTGGTGTCGCCGTACAGCGCGTGCGAGCGGACCCGGCCGGAGGTACGGCCGTGGTACTTCTCCGGCAGGCCGGCGTGGCAGACCACCAACCGGCCCTCGTCCAGCAGGTAGTGACTGACCAGGTCCCGGATGAAGGCCCGCACCTCGGCAACGAACTCCGGCGGCTCGGCGGCGAGCTGGTCGAGCGACTCCTGCAGGCCGTGCGAGACGGTCACCTGCCGCCCGCTCAGCGCCCGGCCGAGCTTGTTCTCGTGGTTGCCGGGCACGCAGAGCGCGTGGCCGGCGCCCACCATGCCCATCACCAGGCGCAGCACCCCGGGGGTGTCCGGGCCGCGGTCCACCAGGTCGCCGACGAAGACCGCGGTGCGGCCGGCGGGCGGCACCGCGTCCACCGGGCGGCCCTGCGCGTCGCGGACCAGCCGGTAGCCGAGCTTGTCGAGCAGGGTCTCCAACTCGGCACGGCAGCCGTGGATGTCGCCGACGATGTCGAACGGGCCGGTGCGCTCCCGCAGATCGTTCCAGCGCCGCTCGACGACGATCTCGGCGGCCGCCACCTCGGCCTCGCCACGCAGGTGGTGCACCCGGCGGAAGCCCTCGCGTTCCAGGCCGTTCAGCGAGCGGCGCAGCTCGCGGTGCTGGCGCTGGACCACCTGCGGCCCGAAGTCCCGGTCCGGCCGGGTGCGGTTGCGTGCGATGCAGACGCCGGGCGGCACGTCGAGCACGATGGCGATCGGCAGCACATCGTGCTCCCGGGCCAGTGCGATCAGCTGCTTGCGCGCCGCGGGTTGCACATTGGTGGCGTCCACCACGGTGAGCCGGCCGGCCGCCAGCCGCTTGCCGACGATGTAGTGCAGCAGCTCGAAGGCGTCGGCCGAGGCGGACTGGTCGTTCTCGTCGTCCGAGACCAGCCCGCGGCAGAAGTCGGAGGAGATCACCTGGGTGGCCGCGAAGTGCCTTCGGGCGAAGCTGGACTTGCCCGCGCCACTGGTGCCGACCAGCACCACCAGGGCGAGGTCGGTGACCGGCAGCCGGCGAGGCGCCGCCGGGGCGGACGCGGTGGGCTCGGAGTCGGTGCTGGGGTCGGTGCTGGTGAGGTCGGTGCTGGTCGGGTCGGTGCTGGTGGGGTCGGTGGACTCGGTCATCGGTCGCTCCCTTCGGCGGCTCGCGACGGGTTGTCGGCGGGGTGGGTGGTGGGAGGGGTGACGGGGTGGTCGGCGGCGGTCTGCTCGGCCGGCCGGAAGGCGGCCAGCTGGCTGGGCGAGCCGACCTCCGGGTCGTCGGGGCCGACGGGCTGGAAGGAGACGCGGTAGCCGTACTGGGCCGCGACCCGCTCGGCCCAGGCCCGGAAGGTGGCCCGGTCCCACTCGAAGCGGTGGTCGCCGTGCCGGAACCGGCCGGCCGGCAGGCTCTCCCAGCGCACGTTGTACTCGGCGTTCGGCGTGGTCACCAGCACGGTGGCCGGGTGGGCCGCACCGAAAACCGCATACTCCAGGGCCAGCAGCCGGTCCTCGTCCAGGTGCTCGATCACCTCGCAGAGCACGGCCGCGTCATACCCGCGCAGCCGCGCGTCGGTGTAC
The DNA here is from genome assembly GCF_029892145.1 of Kitasatospora sp. GP30. Classification (NCBI taxonomy): domain Bacteria; kingdom Bacillati; phylum Actinomycetota; class Actinomycetes; order Kitasatosporales; family Streptomycetaceae; genus Kitasatospora; species Kitasatospora sp. GP30. Next base: position 19,470 of record NZ_JARZAH010000002.1, on the reverse strand, counting down.
GTCAACGCACCCTGGACCAGCCGGACCCGGGCGGCCTGGCGCTCCGGCAGCCGGTGCAGCCGCAGCCGCCGGGCGGCGACCGCCAGCGCGCCGGCTGAGACATCGACCCCGAGGATCTCGCTGAACTGCCGATCCTTCAGCAGCTCACCGACCAACTCGCCCTGGCCGCAACCGAGATCGAGCACCCGAGCGGCGCCCTCGGCTCGCAGCAGGTCGAGGATCGCCGCGCGACGCTGCCAGGCCAGCGGCAGCGGAGGCTCGGCGGCAGCGGTATCCCCGGCGGAGTCCGCGGTGCCGACGCGATCCGCGTCCACGCCACTGCCGGTGTCGGCACGAGTACCCGCGTCGGCGTCGAAGTCGATGCCGGTCTCGTCGGCGGCGTCGCCCTCGGTCAGTGCGACCGCGTCGTCCAGCTCCTCCGGCTCCCGCTCCTCGGCCTCGGCCAGCCGGACCAGCTCCAGTCGGCGCAGTGCCTCGTTCGCCAGCGACCAGCGCCGCTGCAGATACCGACGGGCGATCAGGGTGCGCTCGGGGTGGTCGGCGAGCCAGCCGGCACCAGCGGCCAGCAGCTTGTCCACCTCGTCCGGGGCGACCCAGTAGTGCTTGGCGCCGTCCAGCACCGGCAGCAGCACATAGAGGTGCTGCAGTGCGTCGGCCAGCCGCAGCGTGCCGGTCAGCTCCAGGCGCAGATAGCGCGAGGACCCCCACTCCGGGAAGGACTCGTCCAGCGGTATCGGCGCGGCGTCGACCTGCCAGCCCAGCGGAGCGAAGAGCCGCTCCACCAGCGACGGCTCATCGGGCCGGAACGACTCGCCCTGGGCCGCGACCGCCGGCAGCAGCACCGTCAGCGGGCGCGGCTGGTCGGCCAGGCCGGGTCGCTGCGCGCAGGCGCCCTTCATCGCGCTGCGGAAGACCGTGCGCAGCGCGACGGCGAGCAGCGAGGAGGCGGCGTACGTGCGGTCGTTGACGTACTGGGCCAGTGCCGCCGCCCCGGTCGACCCGGAGCGGCTGGTCGGTGCCCGGCCGCGCGACCGGCGGACCAGGGCGATCGGGTCCACCTCCAGCAGCAGTGCGGCGGTGCAGCGCTGCGCGCCCACTTCGGGGTAGAACACCGTCGCCTCGCCCTGCGCGGTGCTGAACTGCTGCACCTTCTCCGGGTGTTTGTGCAGCAGGTAGCCCAGGTCGGTGGCGGGCTGGGCATCGGTACCTGTGGTGGAGATCGAGATGAACACCCACCGGAGTATCCCGGGCGGCCCGGTGGCCCGGCACCCGAATTTGCCCGGCGGCCCGGCCGCACCGGTCCACCGCCCGAGCCGTTTCGGCAGCCCGGACCGGAATTGGTTACGGTGCACGATGTGACTGCTGAAACGACCTCCTCCGCTCCCCGCGGCGCGGTGGCCGCCGGCCTGGCGACCATCGCCGCCGATGGCACCGTGCTCGACACCTGGTTCCCCGCCCCCGTGCTGTCCGCCGAGCGCCCCCAGCCTGGCGGCCGGGAGGTGCCCCCAGGCCCGGCCGGCACCGTCCGACTGACCGCCGAGCAGGCCGCGGCCGAGCTCGGCGCCGGCGCCGCCCAGGCGCTGCGCACCGACGCCCGCCGCGGCGTCGAGGTGGTCGCCGTGCGCACCACCATCGCCTCGCTGGACGAGAAGCCGCTGGACGCGCACGACGTCTACCTGCGCCTGCACCTGCTGAGCCACCGGCTGGTCCAGCCGCACGGGCAGAACCTGGACGGCATCTTCGGGCTGCTGGCCAACGTGGCCTGGACCAGCATCGGCCCGGTGCCGGTGGACCTGGTCGAGCAGGCCCGCCTGGCGGTCCGTGCCGAGGGCGGCGCGCTTGCCGTCTACGGGATCGACAAGTTCCCGCGGATGACCGACTACGTCGCCCCGAGCGGTGTGCGGATCGCGCACGCGGACCGAGTCCGGCTCGGCGCGCACCTGGCCGCCGGCACCACCGTGATGCACGAGGGCTTCGTCAACTTCAACGCGGGCACGCTGGGCACCTCCATGGTCGAGGGCCGGATCAGCGCCGGTGTGGTGGTCGGCGACCACAGCGACGTCGGCGGCGGCGCCTCGATCATGGGCACCCTGTCGGGTGGCGGCAAGCAGGTCGTCTCGGTGGGCGAGCGCTGCCTGCTCGGCGCCAACGCGGGCATCGGCATCTCGCTGGGCAACGACTGCGTGGTCGAGGCCGGCCTGTACGTCACCGCCGGTACCCGGGTCACCGCCCCGGACGGCACGGTGGCCAAGGCCCTGGAGCTCTCCGGGCAGGACAACCTGCTGTTCCGCCGCAACTCGCAGTCCGGCGCCGTCGAGGTGATCGTCCGCTCCGGCTCCTGGGGCGGCTTGAACGCGGATCTGCACGCGCACAACTGACGATCCACCACCTGACGACCACCCGCGAGCCCCGGCCACGTTCACCCGTGCCGGGGCTCGCGGCCTGCGATGACGCGACATCACTCGGTGGACTGAGCCCGCCGCCGAACCGGTGACCAGCACCCACCGGGGTTCGTTGGATCGGCGGGGCCACCGCCCTGCGGTGTCGGCCGGACAGGCGACGCCGCCGCCCGAGCGCAGCCGCGCGCTCACGAGCCGGAAGGCACCGCGCATGTCCGATCCCAGGCCCCAGACCCCGCAGCGCCCCGCCCCCGACGGCAAGACACCCGGCGCCGCCAAGAGCCTCCTGGAGCAGTTGCAGGACATGCTTGCCTCGGTCAACGCCGATCTGGCCGATCTGGGCTCGGATCTGGAGGCCGCCGGTGCCCGCGCGGTGGACGAGCCCGCCGACGACCCGGCCGCGGAGAGCGCCGGCACTCGGTAGCGCGGTATCACCGCGGCGCCGTCGGCAGACCGCCGCGACCGGCCCCGGGCCGGCTCCCGGTCGGCCTCCTCCGGCGGCGCCCCCTCGACCTCGCGGGCGGCCCGGCGCAACACCCGGAGCAGCTCGACCACCAGCTCCCGGCATTCGTCGCCGGCGTCCACCCCGTCCACCGCCGCCCAGTAGGCGCACTGGCCGGGCGAGGCGTGGCTGACCGCGATCAGCACCTGCGAGACCTCGGCGAGCAGCCGGCACAGCTCCTCCAGGGCCGCCACCGGCTCACCGAGGCCGGTCAGTCGGTCCGCGCGGCCGGGCAGCGCCCCCTGCGAGGCCGCCGGCTCCACCGCCGCCCCCAGTCGGGACCGGGCGTGCCCGCCTGCCGCAGCCAGCAGTTCACCGAGGGCGGCCAGCTCGCCGTCCTGATCGTCGCTCAGCCGCCCACCCACCGCCTCGGTGAGCCGGGCAGCCTGCCAGGCCTCGGTCAGCGCCTGGTCATGGGACCGGGCCTCGGCGAGTGCCCGCCGGGCGTTCTTGATCAGTCGCACCGCGTCCATGTCCGGGTTCCTGTCGCTCGGTTGCGGGTCGGCCGGTCTGCCGAACCGTCAAAACCGAGCGTGCGCCCCTCAGGCGCCGCACCGCGAACACCATCGCCGAACCTGTGGACAACCCCGGGCCTGTGGACAACTCCGCACAGGCCGAGGCCGCCCAACCGATGCCGCCCAACCGACGCAGACGAACCGCCGCAGACCAACCACAGCAGGCCAACCACAGCAGGCCAGCCTGAGTCGACCCGCCTCGGCGGACCACCCCTGGCAGACCGGCCTGAGGCCGACCGCCTGAGGCAGGCCGCCGAGCCCGCCCGGCCCGCCACTCCTCCGCCCGCTACCTACTCCTACGGCACCTACTCCTGCGGCGCCGGCGGGAACCGCAACTCATTGCGGTCGATCTTGTCCGCCAGCGCCACCAGCGGATCCACCTGCACCGCAGCACAGAACTGCAGCAAATAGGCCAGCACATCGGCCACTTCGTCCCGCACCCGGTGCGCCTGCTCCGGGTCGGCCATCACCGCCGCGGCCTGGTCCGGGGTCAGCCACTGGAAGATCTCCAGCAGCTCGCCGGCTTCCACGGTCAGCGCCGCCGCCAGGTTCTTCGGCGTGTGGAACGGCTGCCAGCGGCGGGCGGCGGCGAACCGGGCCAGCCGCTGGGTCAGCTCGTCGAGGCTCAGCGCCTGCTTGCCCGCGCCGCCCACAGCATCGCCGTCGCTCAAGGCACCGCCAGCGCCCAAGCCATTGCCACTGCCCAAGCCGCTGCCATTGCCCAAGCCATTGCCACCGCCCAAGCCGCTGCCGCTGCCGCTGCCACTGCCGTCGCCGTCGTTCAAAGCACCGCCATCGCTCAAGACGTCACTCACCGTGCTACTCACCGTGCTAATCACTGCACCCCTCGCTGCATTCCTCACTGCTAAAGATCTACCGCATCACCAGTCCCCTGCTCCGGGACTCTCGGCTCTGCCGCCCCGTCCGCCCTGCTGTCCAGTACGCTGTGCCCGCTCATCGGATCGCGCCGGCAGGACACCAGCGCGACGCCCGGCAACTGCCGTGCGGGGCCCGGATCCTGCAGCGCCGCGAGCAGCCGGACGTGTTCCGTCGCGCACATCTCCTGGGCCAGCCGCAGCAGTGCGGTGGTCTGCTCGGCCGCGAGGCCCGCCCCCAGGTCCTCCGCCAGCACCGTCAACTGCCGCCGTGCCCATGGCACTTCGGCGGCCGGGTCGACGTTCAGCACACCGGCTCCGGTGAGCAGCACCGCCGCGAAGGCGAGCAGCCGCAGCATTCCGTCGGACGCCTGGTCGGCCCGGGTCCGCCCGAGCACGCCTTCGTCGAAGACGGCGAGCACCCGCTCCTGGGCCCCGATGCCGCGCCGGTCCACGTCCAGCCCGAGCAGCGGATGCGGGGCGGCCGCCTGCACCTCCTTGAGCAGCCGGCCGTAGCGGCGCGAGCACTCGCCCTGCAGCCGGGCCAGCAACGCCGAGGTGTTGGCCGCGTTGGACAGCAGCCGGGTCTGCGGATCGGCCGGCACCCAGCCGCGCATCAACGCGGGCACCGGGTGCACCGGAAAGACCTCGCGCAGCGCGGTGAGCAGTTGCTCGGCGGCGGCCAGCACCTTGCGCTCCCCGGCCGAGGAGCCGGCCACCCGCAGCGGGATCTGGGTGGTGATCAGGGCGGAGCTGGGGAACGGCGCGCGGATGTCGCCCTGCCGGCTGTCGTTGTGCCAGCTGACGTTGATCCGGCCGCCGGCGACGTCCTGCTCCCCGGTCTCCACCAGGGTCTGCCCGTCGAGTGCCAGCCACTCGCGGGCCACCCGGACCCGGCCGTCGGTGCGGATCACCAGCTCCAGTCGGATCGGTCCGGCGCAGGAGCGGACGGAGCAGCCCAGGATGATCGCGTTGCGCCCGTGCGGCACGCACCCGAGCAGCCCGCCGCGCACTGGGGTGGCCAGCGGTCCGCCGCTGCCGCCGATGCCGTCCAGCGAGGGCCCGATCTCCTCGCCGAGGGCCAGCCGGGACAGCACCGCCAGGGCGTCCAGCGCATTGGACTTGCCGACCCCGGATGGGCCGTGCAGCACGGTGAGCGGGCCGAGTGGCAAGGTGGCGCGCCGGTAGGACTTGAACGAGGTGAGCCGCAGCTCCTCCACGGTGGGCCGGACGGCCGGACGGGGCTCGGGCGGCGCCGCTGCGGCAAGCGGGGCGATGGGGTCAGGGCGCAGGTCGACTTGGCTGGTCACCGAGGTGACGCTACTGACAGCCCGTCACCCGGCGGTCCGCAGAAACGTGACGGCACAACGGAGTTCATCCCAAAGAGCGGCCATCCTCGTCAACTGTCGGTTGACCGCTGGTAGATGTCGAGGCGCACGGATCCGGTCACCGTGATCGGCTCCGGCAGCGCGATGAGCGCCGCGGCCAGCGCGGCCGGGTCGGTGTGCCAGGCGTTCGGTCCCATGCCGACGACGGCAGCCGCATCCCGGTGGCTGAGCCGCAGTTCGAACTCCACCCGGTGCTGCGCCAGGGGCCGCAGCCACGGCCCGAGCTTCTCCGCGATCCGCCGCTCCTTCTCCTCGTCCACTGCCAGCAGCCCCAACGCGCCCACCAGTTCCTGGAGGTGCCGGGTGGTCGGGGAGACCACCAGCAGCCGCCCGCCGGGCCGCAGCACCCGCTGGATCTCGGGGCCGTTGCGCGGGGCGAAGACATTGAGCACCAGGTCCGCGCAGCCGTCGGCGAGCGGCAGCGGGCGCCAGGCGTCGCAGACCACCGCGCCGGCCCGGGGGTGGGCCTTGGCCGCCCGGCGCAGCGCGAACTTGGAGATGTCCAGGGCGGCGCCGGCCGCTCGGGGCAGGGCGTCCAGCACCCGGGCCAGGTAGTAGCCGGTGCCGGCGCCCAGGTCGGCCACCAGACCGGCCGGTGTACCCGGCTCACCCGGCGTACCCGGTGCAACCGCAGCCTCGGCGAGCGCGGCCGCGATCGGCTCGTAGTACCCGGCCGCGAGGAAGTCCGACCGCGCGGCCACCATTTCGGCGGTGTCGCCGGTGCCGGTGTGCGCGCCGGCCGGCAGCAGGCTGACATAGCCCTGCCGGGCGACGTCGAAGCTGTGCCCGGCGGGGCAGCGCAGCGTCCGCCCGGCCTGGTCGAGGGCCAGGCCGAGCGCACAGTGTGGGCAGGTCAGGTACTGCTCGATGTCGCGGAGCACCGACCAACCTTATGGCAGCGCGGACCGTCAGTCCGTGTCGGAGTCCTCCGGCCCGTCCTCCCCCGGCACGCCCTCCCCCTCGGCCTCGTCGACGATCCAGCCCTGCAGCCGCTCGGCGACGCCGTCCACCCCGAGCCGCCCCTCCCGGATCGCCCGGGCCAGGCTGCGCACCTCGCGGGCGGTGGTGGCGACGTGGCAGCCGCTGGCCACCAGGTAGGCGTACGCGACGGCGGTGGCGTAGAGCTCGTTGGACCGTTCCAGCGCCGGCACCCGGATCAGCTGGTGCATCAGGGCGGCGGCGCGGTCCTGCGGCTCGGGGTAGACCGCGATGTCGAAGATCGACGCCTGGTGCCGGGTGATCGCCGCGAGCAGCGAACCGTAGTCGGTGACCTGCGGGTCGGACGGGGTGTACTGCTCGGCGGTCATGAGCAGCCAGGAGAGGTCGACCTCCAGGTTCAACGACGTCCGCCCTGCCGGTCGCCGGGCGCGACTGGGTCGCCGAACTCCGCGAGGAACTCGCTCTCGTACTCCTTCATGAACTGCGCGGCGGCGTCCACGAAGCGCAGCCCGGTCTCGCCCATGTCCTGCAGGACGAGCCGCTCGATGTACTGGTTCATGCTGATCCCCTGCTGTTCCGCCCGCTCGCGGGCCATCTCAGCGGTGGTGGCGTCCACCCGCACGTTGAGCTGCTTCTTACCCATGCCCTCGAAGCTAGCGCTCATCCGCTAGCACGACAAGGGCGTGAACGAAAGCACGAAGGCTTTCGTTCACGCCCTTGTCGGCTTCAGTACGCCTAGCGGTTACGCAGCGCGGTAAGCCCTGCGGTCAGGAACGCCGCTCGTCCGGCTCCGGGCCGGTCGGTTCGAGGATGGCCACGCACTCGAAGTGATGGGTCATCGGGAACAGGTCGAAGGCCCGCAGCGAGACCGGCCGGTAGCCGCCCTCGGCGAAGAACGCCAGGTCGCGGGCGAGCGCCGCCGGGTCGCAGGCCACGTAGGCGATCCGGCGGGCGCCCAGCGAGGCCAGGTGCGCCACGGTCGCCCGGCCGGCCCCCGCTCGCGGCGGGTCCAGCACGATCAGGTCGGTGGCGGTGATCCCGGTGCGCGGCAGCAGGGTCTCCACCTTGTCGCACTCGATCCGCACCTGCTCCAGCGCGGCCAGGTTGTGCCGGGCGTCGGCCACCGCCTGCTTGCCCGACTCGATGCCCAGCACCGCGCCGTCCTCGCCGACCCGGTCGGCCAGCGCGCCGGCGAACAGGCCCACCCCGCAGTACAGGTCGAGCGCGTTCTCGCCCCACTGCGGGTCCAGTCCGTCCAGCACTGCGGCGACCAGGGTGTCCGGCGCCTCGGGGTGGATCTGCCAGAAGCCGCCGTTGCTCACCCGCCAGGTGCGCTCGCCCGCCCGCTCCCGCACGAAGGAGCGCCCGTGCACCTTGTGGAACAGCTCCTGCTCGTCGACCCGGCCCAGCGAGACCGGCTTGTCCAGCTCGACCAGCGGCAGCTGCTCGCCCGGCAGCGGACGCATGATCAGCTGGCGGTCCGACGACCCGGTGGCGGCGATCGCCTCCACCGACTCCAGGCCGGTCCAGTCCCGCGACTCGACACCCAGCTCGGTGACGCCCTCGGCGGCGATCAGGCAGCGGTCGATCAGCTGCACCTCGTGCGAGCGGTGCTTGCGCAGGCCCACCCGCCCGGTCTCCTGGTCGACCCGGTACTGCACCCGGGTGCGCCAGGCCGGCACCTGCCCGGCCGGCACCTTGCCGCCGACCGGCTCGACGCTGCCGTCCCAGCCCGCCTGCTCCGGGGTCAGGCCGGCCAGCTTGGCGAGCTGCTCGGTGAGCACCGCAACCTTGAGCTTGCGCTGCCCGCCCGGGCTGACGTGCTGCCAGTCGCAGCCGCCGCACTTGCCGGGGCCGGCGAACTGGCACGGCGCCTCGATCCGGTCCTTGGCCGCGGTCAGCACCTCGACCGCGTCGGCCCGCAGGAACCGCGAGGTGGTGGTGCCCTCGGTCACCTCGGCCACCACCCGCTCGCCGGGCAGCGTGTGCCGGACGAAGAGCACCCGCCCCTCGTGCCGGGCCACGCAGTGCCCGCCGCCGTGCGCGACCGGGCCGACCTCCAGCTCGTAGCGCTCGCCGACCAGCGACTCGCCGCTGGGCACCTCGGGCTTGCGGGCCCGGGCCGGCTTGGCCGGGCGCTGCGCCCGGGGCTGCTTCCGCTCGGCGGGCTGCTTTCGCTCGGCCGACTTCTTGCGCTCGGCGGCAGCGGCCGGCTTCTTGCGCGCGGCGGCCGGCTTCTCGACCGGCGCGGCCGGTTCCGGCCGCCGCTCCCCGGGCGCCAGCGGCGCGGTCTGCGCCGTCAGCCCCTCCCGGTCGGTGGCGGCCGGCCGGGCCGGCTTGGCCGACCAGCGCGGCCGGGCGACCTGCCCGACCCGGGCGGCCTTGGCCCCCTTGCGGGGCTGGCCGGAGGAGGCGGAGCGGGGGGTGTGACGACTCACGTAACGGGATCCTTGTCGGGGCTGGCCGGGGCGGCGGGGATTTCCACCGCAGCCCCCGACGGTACCGTGCGCCGCCGCGGTTCGCCGCGCCGGACGTCGCCGGGCGCCGAGTAGCTGCGCACCGTGCGGCGCCGCTCCGAGGACTCCAGCTGCCACGGGACCGAGGTGACCATCACCCCGGGCTTGAACAGCAGCCGTCCCTTGAGCCGCAGCGCGCTCTGGTTGTGCAGCAGGTGCTCGTACCAGTGCCCCACCACGTACTCGGGGATGTAGACGCTGACCACGTCGCGCGGCGAGGAGCTGCGCAGCGTGCGCACGTAGTCCAGCACCGGAGCGGTTATCTCGCGGTACGGCGAGTCCAGCGCCTTCAGCGGCACCTGGATGTGCTGCTCAGCCCACTGGGCGCGCAGCTCGTCGGTGTCCGCCGGGTCGACGTTGACGGTGACCGCCTCCAGGGTGTGCGGCCGGGCCAGCTCGGCGTAGGCGAGCGCGCGCAGGGCCGGCTTGTGCAGCTTGGAGACCAGCACGATGGCATGGATCCGGGTGGGCAGCACCGGCTGCTCGTCGTCCTCGGCCGGGGTCAGCTCGGTGGCCACCCGGTCGTAGTGCCTGCGGATCGCCTTCATCATCACGAACAGGGTCACCATGGTGGCGATCGCGATCCAGGCGTGGCCGATCTTGGTGACCAGCACCACGATCAGCACCGCGGCCGTCATCACCAGGCCGAAGCCGTTGATCAGCCGGGAGCGCTGCATCCGGCGCCGCTCCTTGGGATCGGTCTCGGTGCGCAGCAGCCGGGTCCAGTGCCGGATCATGCCGGACTGGCTCATGTTGAAGGAGACGAAGACGCCGACGATGTAGAGCTGGATCAGCCGGTTGGGGTCGGCGTCGAAGGCGGCGATGAAGACCACCGCGACGGCGGCCAGCAGGATGATGCCGTTGGAGAAGGCCAGCCGGTCGCCGCGGGTGTGCAGCTGGCGGGGCAGGTAGCGGTCCTGGGCCAGGATCGAGCCGAGCACCGGGAAGCCGTTGAAGGCGGTGTTGGCGGCGAGCACCAGGATCAGCCCGGTGACTCCGGCGATGAAGTAGAAGCCGGGGGTGAAGTTGGAGAAGACCGCCGCGCTGATCTGGGCCAACGCGGTCTTCTGGTGGTAGTCGGCCGGGGTGCCGCCGAGCTGCTGCGCCGGGTTCTCGGCCATCTGGGTGCCGGTGAGGTGGGCCAGGTAGATGATGCCCATGAACATGGTGACCGCGATGCAGGCCATCATCAGCAGGGTGGTGGCGGCGTTGCGGCTCTTGGGCTTGCGGAAGGCGGGCACGCCGTTGCTGATCGCCTCGACGCCGGTGAGCGCGGCGCAGCCCGAGGAGAACGCCCGGAGCAGCAGGAAGACCAGGGCGAAGCCGGTCAGCGCGCCGTTGCCCGGGGTCGCCTCCAGGTGGAAGCCGGCGCTCTCGGCCCGCATGGCGTCGCCGAGCAGCAGGTGGCGGGCCAGGCCGTAGCCGACCATGCCGATCACACCGGCCATGAAGGCGTAGGTGGGGATCGCGAACGCCGTGCCGGACTCCCGCACCCCGCGCAGGTTCATGCCCATCAGCAGCACCACCAGGGTGATGCTGAGTGCCATCTCGTGGCCGTGCAGGGCCGGCACGGCAGAGACCACGTTGGCCACACCGGATGTGGTGGAGACCGCCACGGTGAGCACGTAGTCGACCATCAGCGCGCTGGCCACCACCAGGCCCGAGTTGGGCCCGTGGTTGACGGTGGCGACCTCGTAGTCACCGCCGCCGCTCGGGTAGGCGTGCACGTTCTGGCGGTACGAGGCGACCACCGCGAGCATCACGACGGCGACGACCACGCCGATCTGCCAGGAGAAGTGGATCGCCGAGACACCGGCGAGGGACAGGGTCAGCAGGATCTCCTCGGGCGCGTACGCCACCGAGGACAGGGCGTCCGAGGCGAAGACGGGCAGCGCGATCCGCTTGGGTAGCAGCGTCTCGCCCAGCTTGTCGCTGCGCAGCGCGCGGCCGATCAGGATCCGTTTGGGGACGTCGGTCAGGTTTGGCACGTTAAGGAATCGTAAGGGCTCTTGCTTTCCCGGCTACCACCACTGCGTAGGCTCGTCGAGACCTTGTTCTACAGACCGGCTAGTGTCGAAAGGCGAGCTCGCGGGCAACACTCCGGTTGCCAAGCCGCCCGTCAGATATGGAAAGCAGCCCGGACGGCGCCCGCGCCAGCCGGGTACGGAAGGAAGATCGAACGGTGTTTGCGCAGGTCAAGACCCCAACGAGCCTGGTGAGGTAAGAGCCGTGCACATCGTGATCATGGGCTGCGGACGGGTGGGGTCGGCCCTCGCCAGAGCACTCGAACGGCAGGGCCACTCGGTCGCCGTGGTCGACCAGGACCCGACCGCGTTCCGCCGGCTGGGTGCCGGGTTCCACGGCCGCCGGGTCACCGGCGTCGGCTTCGACCAGGACACCCTGCGGGAGGCCGGCATCGAGGAGGCCGGTGCCTTCGCCGCGGTCAGCAGCGGCGACAACTCCAACATCATCGCCGCCCGGGTGGCCCGGGAGAACTTCGGCGTGGAGCACGTCGCGGCCCGGATCTACGACCCCCGCCGGGCCGAGGTCTACCAGCGCCTCGGCATCCCGACCGTGGCCACCGTGCGCTGGACCGCCGACCAGATGCTGCGCCGGCTGCTGCCGAGCGGCGCCGAGCCGCTCTGGCAGGACCCGAGCGGCAGCGTGCAGCTGGCCGAGGTGGCGTTCGCGCAGTCCTGGATCGGCCAGAAGGTCACCGCCCTGGAGGAGGCCGCCGGCGCCCGGGTGGCGTTCGTCACCCGGCTCGGCGAGGGCGTGCTGCCCACCCCGCAGATGGTGCTGCAGGATGGCGACCTGGTGCAGGTGATGGTGCGCAAGTCCGAACTGGCCGCGGTAGAGGCCGTGTTCGCGGGCGGCCCGAAGGAGGGTCAGTGATGCGGGTAGCGATAGCGGGAGCCGGCGCGGTCGGTCGCTCGATCGCCGGCGAGCTGCTGGAGAACGGCCACGAGGTGCTGCTCGTGGACAAGAACCCGAACGCCATCTCGGTGGAGCGGGTCCCGACGGCGGAGTGGCTGCTCGCCGACGCCTGCGAGATCACCTCGCTGGACGAGGCGGCCCTGCAGCGCTGCAACGTGGTGATCGCGGCCACCGGTGACGACAAGGTCAACCTGGTGGTCTCGCTGCTGGCGAAGACCGAGTACGGGGTGCCGCGGGTGGTCGCCCGGGTCAACAACCCCAAGAACGAGTGGCTCTTCAACGAGGCCTGGGGCGTGGACGTCGCGGTCTCCACCCCGCGGCTGATGTCGGCGCTGGTCGAGGAGGCCGTGAGCGTCGGCGACCTGGTCCGGCTGATGCGGTTCAGCCAGGGCAACGCCAACCTGGTGGAACTCACCCTCGCGGAGGACACCGGACTGGTCGGCACCCGGGTGGGTGACGTCTCCTGGCCGGTCGACACCGCGCTGGTGACCATCATCCGGGAGGGCCGGGTGCTGGTGCCGGGCCGCGACGACACCCTGGAGGGCGGCGACGAGCTGCTCTTCGTGGCCGCGCAGGAGCGCGAGGACGAGCTGGGTCGGCTGCTCTCGGCAGGCGCGCAGTAGTCCTTCCCGGAACGGCGGTGGGCCCGCCCCCTCGTGAGGGGGCGGGCCCACCGCCGTGCTCAGTCCTCGTCCGGGACCTCGGCCTTGATCGGCGGCGGTGCGGTCAGCAGGATCCGCCAGGTGACGTACATCGCCAGCAGCATCGGCGGGATGCCCAGCGCCACCTTGAGCCAGCCGAGCAGGTTGACGTCCCCGGTGAAGTACAGCGGGAAGAGGATCACCGGCTTGAGGCCCATGATCACCACCCAGGCCCAGGTGGCCTTCGTGTAGGCCTTCAACCGGCCCGGGTTCTGGGTCCGCCAGGTGAACATCTCACCGGTCACCGGGCCCAGGGTCAGCCCGATCAGCGGCCAGCGGACCAGCGCCGAGACCGCCAGGCCGGCGCAGTAGGCGACGTTCCAGAGCAGCCCCGGCAGGTAGAAGTCCTGCGCCTTGCCGGTGTGGGTCGCGATCCAGGCGCCGATGGCCACCCCGAAGACACCGCTGAAGGCGTGCTGGATGGTCTCCCGGCGCAGCAGCCGGACCACCACGAAGACCGCGCTCAGGCCGAGCGCGGCGTAGGCGGCGTTGCCCACCTGGTGGGTGAGGTTGAACGTGACGATGAAGGCCAGGCCCGGCAGGGTCATGTCGATCATGCCGCGGACGCCGCCGAAGGCCTGGATGACCGTGTCGGCCGCCTCCTTGGCCTGCGCCTGCTCGCGCGCGGCGATCTGCTCCGGGGTCTCCTGCGGCTGTTCAGCGATCAAGGCGGGCGAGGCGGCGTGGTCGCCGCCGGGCGGATTGGTCACTGGTGTTCGCTCCCCTGTCCCACCGGACGAAGCTCGTAGCGAGGGTTGAAGAGCACGCGGCGCCCGCGTGCATGACTGATCCGGCCGCTGGCGGTGAGCCGACGGCCCGGCTCTATCCCCGCGATCGAGCGACGTCCGAGCCAGACCACGTCCAGCGCGTCGGTGCCGTCGAAGAGCTCGGCCTCCAGTGCGGGCACGCCGGCCCGGGGGCGCAGCGTGACGGTGCGCAGGGTGCCGGAGACGGTGACCACCTCGCGGTCGCCCACCTCGGCGATCGGCGTGCAGCCGGCCACCGCCACGTCCTGGCGCAGCTCCTCGGCCTGGAGCTCCTCCGGGCTGGTGGTGAGCCGGGAGAACATCCGGCGCAGTCGGCCCCGCGGCTGGTCGCCGCTGTTACCAGTCATGCCGGAAGGGTACCGGCTACAACCCCTCGAACGGACCGGTCGAACGGCCCCTTCTACCACCCGGAAGCGGCTCGGAACTCAGGGTTCGAACCGGTACCCCATGCCCGCCTCGGTGATGAAGTGGCGCGGGTGCGAGGGGTCGGCCTCCAGCTTGCGGCGCAGCTGGGCGAGGTAGACCCGCAGGTAGTTGGTCTCGGTGCGGTACGCCGGACCCCAGACCTCCTGGAGCAGCTGGGTCTGGCTGACCAGTCGGCCGGCGTTGCGCACCAGCACCTCCAGCAGGTGCCACTCGGTGGGAGTGAGCCGGATGTCCGTGCCCCCCTTGTTCACCTTCTTGGCGGCCAGGTCGACCGTGAAGGCCTCGGTGGTGACCAGCGAGTCGTCCTCGCCGGCGACCGGCTCGGCGCGGCGCACCGCGGCCCGCATCCGGGCCAGCAGCTCGTCCATGCCGAACGGCTTGGTGACGTAGTCGTCGGCGCCCGCGTCCAGTGCCTCGACCTTCTCGTCGGAGGCGTGCCGGGCCGACAGCACGATGATCGGCACCCGGGTCCAGCCGCGCAGGCCCTTGATCACCTCGACGCCGTCCATGTCCGGCAGGCCGAGGTCGAGCACCACCACGTCGGGGTGCCGGGCGGCCGCCAGCTCCAGCGCGCCGGCACCGTCGTGGGCGGCGTCGACCTCGTACTTGCGGGCCTTCAGGTTGATCACCAGGGCGCGGACGATCTGCGGTTCGTCGTCCACGACGAGGACCCGGGTCATGCGTGCTCCGCCTTTCGGGGGGCCAGGGAGGTCAGGGGTTCAGGGCCGCCAGAGGTGCGCCGCGGAGCGGCTCCGTCAGGGGTGGTGGTCGGGCGACGGGCGGGAGGCTCGGGCGGCCGCTCCACGGCGGGCAGCGAGACCACCATGGTGAGCCCGCCGCCGGGGGTGTCCTCGGCGGTGATGCTGCCTCCCATCGACTCGACGAAGCCACGGGCCACCGCCAGCCCGAGGCCCACCCCGGCACCGCGCGGCGCGTCCCCGTAGCGCTGGAACGGCGCGAAGATCTTCTCCTTGGCCTCCTCGGGCACCCCGGGCCCTTGGTCGACCACCCGCAGCTCGACCGTCCCGCCGGTGGTCCGGGCAGGCTCCAGGGCGTCCGCCCGGACCAGCACCTTGACGTCCGGCGGGCTGTACTTCACGGCGTTCTCGATCAGATTGGCCAGCGCCCGCTCCAGCAGGCCGGCGTCCGCCGAGACCATCGGGAGCGTCTCCGGCACCTCCAACTGCACCGACTCCGGCGGCACCCCGCCGAGCGCGAAGGGCACCACCTCGTCCAGGTCCACCTCCTGGATCAGCGGGGTGACCGTGCCGGTCTGCAGGCGGCTCATGTCCAGCAGGTTGTTGATCAGGTGGTCCAGCCGGTCGGCGCCTGCCTCTATCCCGGCCAGCAGCTCGGCCTCGTCGTCCTCGCTCCACTCGACGTCCTCGGCGCGCAGCGAGGAGACGGCGGCCTTGATCCCGGCCAGCGGGGTGCGCAGATCGTGCGAGACGGCGGCCAGCAGGGCGGTCCGGATCCGGTTGCCCTCGGCCTGGCGGCGGGCGGCGGCGGCCTCCCGGGCCAGTTGCTCCCGTTCTGCGAGCACTGCGGCCTGGGCGGCGAACGCACCGAGCAGCCGACGGTCCGAGGCCGGCAGCACCCGGCCGCAGAGCACCAGCGTCAAGGTCTTGCCCGCCGGGACGTCCACCTCGCCGTCCTCGGGGTGCTCGGGCGGCTTCGGGCCGGTCGCCGCGACGGCGTGCCAGGGATCGAACTCATGGCGTCGTTCCAGCAGCGCGACCGAGTCCACCTGGAACGTCTCCCGCACCTGGTCCAGCAGCGCCTTGAGCAACCCGTCCCCGGTGGGCGAGCCGCCGCGCAGCACCGTGCCGGCCAGCGTGCTCAAGGTCTGCGCCTCGGCCTGGGCACGGGCCGCCTCATGGGTGCGCCGGGCGCCCATGTCCACGACCGTGGCCACCGCGATGCTGACCGCGGCGAAGATCGCGACCGCCAGGATGTTCTGCGGGTCGGAGATGGTCAACCGGTGGATCGGCGGCGTGAAGTAGTAGTTCAGCGCGGTGGAGCTGACCAGCGCCGAGGCGATCGCCGGGAACAGCCCGCCGATCAGCGCCGCGCAGATGGTCACCGAGAAGAACAGCAGCATGTCGGTGGGCAGCGCGGTGTCGTTCAGCTGGGTGAGCAGCAGCGCCAGCAGCGGTGGCCCGACCACGCCGATCAGCCAGCCGGCCACCGCCCGCGGCCGGCCCAGGTCGGTCACCTTGCGGATCGGGATCCGGCCCCGCCCGTGTGCGGCGTGCTCATGGGTGACGATGTGCACGTCGATGTCGCCCGAGTCGCGGGCCACCGTGGAGCCCACGCCGGGGCCGTAGATGTACTGCCAGCGCTTGCGGCGGCTGGAGCCCAGCACGATCTGGGTGGCGTTGACGCCGCGGGCGAACTCCAGCAGGGCGGCCGCCGGGTCGTCGCCCAGCACCGCGTGGAAGGTGCCGCCCAGGCTCTCCACCAGGGCCCGCTGCTCGATCAGGGCCTGCGGCGAGCCGCCCGTGACCAGTCCGTCGGAGCGCGAGATGTGCACCGCCAGCAGCTCGCTGCCGGAGCCCTTGGCGGCGATCCGGGCGGCGCGGCGGATCAGCGTGGCGCCCTCCGGGCCGCCGGTCAGGCCGACCACGATCCGCTCCCGGGCCTGCCAGGTGCTGTCTATGCCCTGCTCGGCCCGGTACCGCTGGAGGTACTCGTCCACCCGGTCGGCGGTCCACAGCAGCGCCAGCTCGCGCAGCGCGGTCAGGTTCCCGGGACGGAAGTAGTTGGACAGCGCCGCGTCGATCTTCTCCGGCGCGTAGACGTTGCCGTGCGCCAGCCGGCGCCGCAACGCCTGCGGGGACATGTCGACCAGCTCGATCTGGTCGGCCCGGCGCACCACCTCGTCCGGCACCGTCTCGCGCTGGCGCACACCGGTGATGCCCTCCACCACGTCGCCCAGCGACTCCAGGTGCTGGATGTTGACGGTGGAGATCACGTCGATGCCGGCCGCCAGCAACTCCTCGACGTCCTGCCAGCGCTTGCCGTGGCGGCAGCCCGGCACATTGGTGTGGGCCAGCTCGTCGACCAGGGCCACCTGCGGGCGGCGGGCCAGCAGCGCGTCCAGGTCCAGCTCGGTGAACTCCGCGCCGCGGTGCTCCATCACCCGGCGGGGCACCGCCTCCAGGCCGTGCAGCAACTCGGCGGTCCTGGTGCGGCCGTGGGTCTCGACGAACCCGACCACCACATCGGTGCCGCGGGACGCCCGCCGATGGGCCTCGCAGAGCATCGCGTACGTCTTCCCCACCCCGGGGGCCGCCCCGAGGTAGATCCGCAGCCTTCCGCGCGCCATGCGTCCCATTCTTGATCGAGCCCCGCCCGGGGACCAGCCCCGGACATCTGTTCGCGCTGCCGAGACTACGGGGTGAGGCGCCGTTCGCCTTCGATCAGGCTGGTGAGAGGGCAGATTTAGCGGCATCTTGACAGGTTGTGGCGCGCCCCGGGGAGGCGGAAACACGACTGCCGGGCCGCCTCGATCGGACGGCCCGGCAGCGGGTGCTGAGCGGTGGACGCTCCCGCGGGTGCGCCTACTTCAGGAACTTCAGGCAGAGCGTGAAGTCGTCGGAGCCCTGCTTCTGCGTGTAGTAGCCGTCCGAGTCCGGGTACTTCTTGCAGGTGGTCTCCGGGTCGGAGGCGCCGGGCTCCTTGCCGACGATCTTCGCGTCGGCGCTGGGGTCGGTGCAGGCGATCGTCACGACGTCCGGGTGGTCGTCGGTCGCGCCGGCCGACACGTTCCCGTTCTTGTTGTGCACGCAGTCACCGACGGCGGCGTACTTCGGGTCGGTCTTCATGCCGTAGGCGGCGAGCCCGGCGATCACCGCGAGGACGATCACCACGAAGACGCCGACCAGCACCTTGCGGCCCTTGCGCGGCGGGGTGGGCTGGACGTTGTACCCGTAGCCCGGCTGGGCGTAGCCCTGGGCGGGCTGGCCGTACGGCTGCTGCTGCGGCTGCGCATAACCGGGCTGCGGCTGGGCATAGCCCTGCTGAGCCGGGTTGCCGTAGCCCGGCTGCGGCTGCGGAGCGCCGTAGGCGCCCTGCGGCGGGCCGTACCCACCGCCCTGCGGCGGCGGGTACTGCCCCTGGGGTGGCGGCGGAGTGGACAAGCGATTCCCCCGAACGAGGTGCGGTCAACTGGGCCGGCCGTCGAACGCGGCCGAAGCCGCGACCCTATCGGTGGCGGAGCGTCAGCCGAAAGCCAGTACCGGCCAGACCGACAGGGCTTCACCGAACAGTGGCCTAACCGTGATCGATCGTCAGCCTGCGACGGACCGTCAGTCCACGATCTGACCGTCCCGCAGCTCGACCACCCGGTCGGAGAGTTCCATCAGCTGCGGGTCGTGGGTGGCGACCAGCACCGTCACACCCTCGCTGCGCACCACCGCGCGCAGCAACTGCATCACCGAGCGGCCGGTCTCCGAGTCCAGCTGACCGGTGGGCTCGTCCGCGATGATCAGCGCCGGCTCGTTGGCCAGCGCCCGGGCGATCGCCACCCGCTGCTGCTGGCCGCCGGACAGCTCGGTGGGGCGCTGCTCGGCGTGGTCGGCCAGGCCCACCAGGGCCAGCAGCGTCTGCACCCGTTCCTCGCGCTGGGCGGCCGGCACCTTGCGCAGCCGCATCGGCACCCCGACGTTCTCCGCCGCGCTGAGGATCGGGATCAGGCCGAAGGACTGGAAGACGAAACCGATCCGGTCGCGGCGCATCGTCAGTCGGCCGGCCTCGTCCAGGCCGGCCAGATCGGTGCCGTCCAGCATGATCCGGCCCGAGGTCGGCGCGTCCAGACCGCCGACCAGGTTGAGCAATGTGGTCTTGCCGGAACCCGATCGGCCGCGCAGCGCGGTCAGTTCGCCGCGCCGGGCGGTGAACGAGACGCCGCGCAGCGCGTGCACGGCGGTGGCACCGGCGCCGAAGCTTCGCCAGACGTCCTGGACCTCGACCATCGGTGCGAGCGTGGTGGCGGCAGCGGCCGCACCCTCCTGCTGGGTCACTCCTCAGTCCCCCCTCCTGACGCCCCACCAGGCCCACGTGGCGGCCGGCGCGTCATGTGTGACCAGTACGGTAACCCCGGTGTGTCGGTGGAGGACAGGGTCGTGGAAGACACGAAAGCACAACGCAAAGAAGCCCCCACCGCTGTGTTTGATTAAACACAGCCCCGGTGGGGGCTTCTTCTGAAGAATTGTTCGGCGGCGTCCTACTCTCCCACAGGGTCCCCCCTGCAGTACCATCGGCGCTGTAAGGCTTAGCTTCCGGGTTCGGAATGTAACCGGGCGTTTCCCTCACGCTATGACCACCGAAACACTATGAAACTGTCGACCGCACCACCGCCTCATGCGATGGGGTCGTTGTTTCAGAACAACACAGTGGACGCGAGCAACTGAGGACAAGCCCTCGGCCTATTAGTACCGGTCAGCTCCACCCCTCACAGGGCTTCCACATCCGGCCTATCAACCCAGTCGTCTACTGGGAGCC